>JBHLON010000037.1:0-32335 GCA_048940445.1 Promethearchaeota archaeon | reverse complement strand
GATTTCAATAAAAGTTGTCATGAATATGGTGCCGATGGTTTTATTTTATATGAAGATAAATTCGAAGGTAATGATTACGAAGAATTTTCTTATCAATGGATTTCTAAAAGCTATGATACTCTAAAGTCAAATGGTTGTATGTATATTGTTAGTGGTTGGACTAATTTAGATGCGATACTCAATGCAATTAGAAGAACCAAATTCATTCTGAAGAATCATATTATCTGGTTTTATGAATGGGGCGTTTTTACAAATAAAAAATATATTACAAGCCACTATCATATTCCTTTTCTTGTAAAAGAAGAAAATGATTATACATTTAAACCACAATATTCAAATCCAAAAACTAAGAGGAAAGGATTCAAGTATGAGAAAGATGTGTGGTATTGGCCTAAATATAATAGGGGGAATGATCCAGAACATATTAAAGGACATCCTTGCCAATTACCCATATTTTTAATGAAAAAGATGATCAAAATCTCCTCAAATCCAGGTGATTGTGTAGCGGATCTCTTCTCCGGAAGTGGGGGTACTTTATTAGCATGTAGAGAATTAGGCCGTAATTGTATATCAATTGAAAAGAATCCAACTTATCTCGATATCATCAATAAGAAAGCTAAGATAAATCAAAATATTATCTATAAACCACCTGAAGGAGGAAAAAATTTACAAATTGGATTAGATAATTTTTAATTAAAATATAGGATATATTATGAATGAATTTTCTCAAAAAGTAAAACAATTAATAAAGCAAATACCATTTGGAAAAGTTGCTACTTATGGTCAAATTGCTGCCCTTGCGGGTAATCCTCGAGGTGCAAGACAAGTATCTTGGATTTTACATTCTTCTACTAAAAAGGATAATTTGCCATGGCATAGAGTAATTAATAGTAAAGGGGGCATTTCCTTGCCTATTGGAGGAGGCTATGAGACTCAAAGAAGTCTTTTGGAATTAGAAGGAATTTTTTTTAAACCGAATAATTTAATTGATCTAAATCTATATCTTTGGAATTTTAAAGAGTAGATTTTCATAAATATTTAGTCACTTAAAATAGAATTGGAATTTTCTATAACATGCATTCTTTTCCTTCATCATACATCCATTAATTTGTGGGGTTATTTCATACTCAATATTTAATTCATCAAACCATCCTTTAAGTCGTTGAAAGATACCACAACTATATTTTTCTATATAACCCATTCGCATAATACCATCATATGCAAAACATTTATTCATAGTGAAGATTAATATATTTTTAGATGGGAATTCAAATTTAAAATCCATAAAATCTGCTTTTACTACAGAGAAAATTATTCCGATAAATTTTTTGAATTCTTCAAAAGATTCAAGTCGTTCTATCCCAATTGCCTTCTTAAACCTTTGCATTTCAATTTTAGCCATTGATTTTACTGCTGCTTTGTTGATTTCGTTGGTTTTTTCAATTCCACAATCTTTAGCACAATGATAGAACCACATTCCATCATGAGTCATCCAATTTTTGATCAAAATTTCTTTTACCTTCTTAAATTCCAAGAATGGGTTTTTTATATTTAAAGACTCCATTTTTTCACCGTTATTAATACTTTACATTCGTTATCACCATCTTTGAGACAAGTTAAACATTTTTCCTCTGCTTCTACTCCTAATGCTTTATACCAACCCGATCGCATAGAAAAGCAACCGCACTCATAATTATCTTCCATTTTAATACGCTTCACTTGGTCTATTACTGCGCATTTTTTCACAATTCCTAAAAGTTCATTATCAGATATTTTCTGAAATTTATAAGACATTGTAGGAGGGGGATAATAAAATTCCATGGCAGCTAAGCAAACATCATGTAATGTTTGAAGATTTTTTACTTGAGAAATTTTTAATGCATTAATTAAACGATACATCATGATCTTCCCCATCTCTGCTATGATACTTTTGTTTAGTTTATTAGCCTTTTCCCATCCAAACTCTTTAACAATTGCCATTTGAGATCTAGCATCATGAGACATCCAATTTTTCCTTAGAATATCAATTCTTTGCTGATCATTAAGATAATTTAGATAAAAATTTTGTTTTTCCATATATAATTTGTCTTCTGGTTAATTTTTAATGTTTTTCGATCAATTACAACTAGTTTTGGGTTGTAAATTGAGAAATATAAATATAAGTGTTTATCCATATGAGTTATTGTAGCATATTCAACTTTAAA
Source organism: Promethearchaeota archaeon (assembly GCA_048940445.1). Lineage (GTDB taxonomy): Archaea > Asgardarchaeota > Lokiarchaeia > Sigyniarchaeales > SOKP01 > SOKP01. The sequence continues at coordinate 30,131 of JBHLON010000037.1, read as the reverse complement.
AAAGTTGAAGAGGAAACACAAAATGAGTAATAATTTAATTATACAAATTAGACAGTTCCTAAAGAATGGAAATTTATCAAATTATGAAGTTAATGTTTATATTGAATTATTACAATCAAGCAACCTAACAGCTAGAGAATTAAGTGAAAAATCTGATGTCCCAACAGGGAGGATTTATGAGATTTTAGAACAATTAAGAGAAAAAGGAATGATTGAAATTCAAGAGTCTCGCCCTAAAGTCTATAGAGCCGTAAGTTTCAATTCTGCTTTTCAAAATCTTATTTCTTATTTAGATAACAAGCGCAAAGATCAAGTTAGTTTTTTATATGATCAGGCGAAAATTTTAGAACGTAATATCTTAAATTCTGAATCATTCATCAAAACAAAAGAAAATGCTAAAAAATTTTGGTCCACAACGTTTGGAGCAGTATCAATTTTGTCTTTATATGAGCAAAAAATGAAAGAGGTTCAAGAGGAATTATTGATGACTGGCTTTATTAATGAAAACACTATAAAAGTACTCCCTTATGGAAAAGCCATATATAATGGAATTAGAAATGTATTATCTCGGGGAGTTCAAGTGAAATATCTTTGGAGTTTTGATTTTGATAATAGAACGTTATCTAATGATTTAATAGAAAAAAATAAAGAACTATATCTCAATATTAAAAGTAAAATGAAAACCTTATTTGGAGTATCAGATGAGAATGAAGGATTTGAAATGAAATATATGCATAAACGGATTCCATCTTATTATGATATTTTTGATACTAAACAAGTATTATTAAAATTACAAAATCCAATAAATGTATCACAAATTTATGCTTCAATAAATATAATCGACATTAATTTAGCTGAAGACTTGAAAAAAAGATTTTATCAGCTTTGGGTATTTGAAGGGTTGGAATAATCCATGATAGAATATCTAATAAATTAAGTAAAATTATCAGGATTAATGAGTCTAAAGGAAGAACTTTCAATTGCTGCAATAGTATATTTCAATAATGAATACTTACTGTTAAAATATGGGTTAGGTCATTGGGAGTTTGTTAAGGGTCATAAAGAAGAAGATGAAACTGATGAAGAAACCATAATGAGGGAATTAAGGGAGGAAACTGGTATTACCGATGCTGAAATTGTGAATGGGTTTAAAGGAAAATATGATTATAATTTTGCATTCAAGCATCAAAAAATCCATAAATTAGTCTACTGCTATTTAATAAAGTCTAATACTAAGAATGTTAATTTAAGTTATGAACATGTTGCCTTTAAGTGGCTGCCTTTCCATAAAGCTGTTAAGCAGCTAACATATTCTAATGCTAAAAGGTTATTGAAACAAGCCGAAGTGTTTCGTAAATCCTCTTTAGCATCATTCTATTAAGAAAGTTTAAAAATATCAGACGGTTTAAATTTCAGAGTACTTTCTATTTAATTATGAACATTGGTATCATTTTATTAATTCTATTCGGTTTTATCATAATTTTATTCCTCATTTTTAGTTTACCTCGTAAAAATAGTGAAAGAAAATCTAGTATAGAAGGAATAGATGACCCTAATGTGGCAAAAGCATTTGAAAAAATGACAAATTTCTTCCCTTTTAAGATATTAAGAAGAAAAATAATCACTCAATTGAAGAAATATAATCTAAGAGGGTTAGTAGCTGATATTGGTTGTGGTTCTGGTAATCTCATCGTTCAAATTGCTCAAAATTTTAAAGGGCTTGATCTTTTAGGTCTTGATATTTCAAAAGAATTACTCGAGCTAGCAAAAATAAGAGCAATAGAAAAAGGCGTAAGTGATAAGATAAAATTTAAAATAGGAAATGCTGAAAATTTACCTTTTTTGGATAATTCAATAGATTATGTAATAAGTTCACTCTCATTACACCATTGGATTGAGCCAAAAAAAGCTCTCGAAGAGCTTATTCGCGTTTTAAAAAAAGATGGAGTTCTACTTATCTTTGATTTTCGTAGAGATTCCAGAAGATTTTTTTATGGATTATTAACTTTTGCCACAAAGTTAGTGGTACCGAAAGCATTAAAGCACATAAATGAGCCATTAGGGTCGCTAAAAGCAAGTTATACTAGGGAGGAAGTAAAAGAAATTTTATCTCAAATAAATAATCTTGACGTAAAAATTGAACCTTATTTAGCTTGGATGTTCATTATAATTAGAAAAGAATAAAAACAGAATTATAACACAAAAATTTTTAATATGAGATAAATACCTATGCCAAAAGCATAAACAGGAATTAGATATTTCCATATTTTATTAGGTAATACCCTTACAATATATGGAGCCAATATTGCTGCAAAAAAACCTCCTGTAAAAATAGAAGGGAGTAAGAATAAATCAACATTGACTCCTGCAAAACTGATACCAAAAAATACAAATATTCCAGTTATTGAAACTAAACCTTCAGCAAAAGAAACAATTGCAGTGGCACTTTTTTCATAAATACCTGAAAAAATTTCTCCAAGAGTTACTACTGGACCATACCCACCACCACCAATGCCTTTATTAAAACCAGCAAGTGCTGAAAAAGCAAACAGCATTTTAGGTTTATATTTGTAGGTTTTAAGATTTCTTAACTTTAGCCTTAATAAGCCAAGTATGCCCATAAAAACGACTAATACTGCTACATATATTTTAATTATATCTTCAGGAAATACAATTGCATAATGAGAAAGAAAAACTGAAATGAAGGTGGCTAAACAACCAAACATTGCAATATACAAGGTAACTTTTGTTGTGTCATTTAAAGGTCGAAATGAAAATTGTACATTTTTAAATTCATGGTCAAATACAGCATCCATTACACCCGTGATTGCTTCAGAAATTAAAAGTGCTGGAACAACTTGAAGTGAAGTATAGCCCATTGATAATAGTAGTGGTGACATCCCCGTCCCAAAGCCCATTCCAGCAGCTGAATCAAGTGTTTCAAATATAAAAGCTAATATTATTATTACAAGAATTAGCTCCATCTATTAAAACACCTATAAAACAAAAAAGAATAGAGTCATAATGACCAAGTATACTAGCATTGCCCCAAAAATCTTTTTTAAGGAGGCTTTATTTATTTTCATCCTTTCGGTAATACTTTGTTCATCTAATTCCTGTGCTTCCTTTCCAATCATACATGATTCCATTATAATCTCTTTTTTAATGCTACTTAGTGATGTTTAATAGTATATAATTATAAATAATTATAATTTATTATTTAAACTTTGCGAAATAAGAAAAGAAATTTTCGATTAATATTTTAGAGAATTTCTATATAGAATTATATATTCACTGTATTCTATTATGAAAATTATTATATATTGAAGAAGAATCACCTAATATAGACATATACAAGCAGTTAAATTAGGTTTGTCGGTAACCTTTAACCTCTGTATTACTTTAAAAACTTCTTAATTTTTTAAATTATTTGCTTGTATATGTGCTGCGGTATATTACCGCAGCCCCATCTCTTATTTTATAATCTAAAGAAAACTTTCTATATTGTTAGTTTTAATGGTTAATTTTTGAGAACAAAAACAGATTTCTATATAGATTATATAGATCACTTTATATTATATTGAAAAAGATTAAGGAACTCCAATTATTCTAAGTAATTAATAGTTCGAGGTGTTTAGAAGAAAGATGTTATCATATAATGATATAAAAGGAATGAATGGAGAAGAATTTAATTCTTATTTTAAAAAAGTCGGTATAGAAAGTATACTGAAACCTATTATGATTAAATTTCCTGATTATTACACTCTAAGAGGAAGAGATATAGAAGATATTTCAAAAGATGAAAAAAAGCAGTTCTTTAAAATTCTGAAAAAAGAATTAGCCATTTCTTAAGACTTCTACTTAAGCTACTTTTTCATTTCCATATTCTATAAAGATGGGACAATAAAGCCCCACTATTAAAAGTTAAAGCTTAATTTTATAGATGGCAAATCTTTTGAAAGACATTTAAATATCTCTATGAAATTAGCACTATTCTTTATAGTACTTTTAGTTTATAACTGGATGGTAAATTTTAAGGAACATATTCTTGAAAACATTTTTGGAGAAGAATATTTGAATTACAAAAAGAAAGGCTCTAAATGGATTCCAAATCCTTTTAAGAAATAAGGATTTTACAAAACTAAATAATATGTTTTTTGAAGAGAAATGAAAAAGCAAAACAAAGCATTTGTTATAATACTATTAATACTCCTTTTTATAATCCCTACTATTGCGACTATCATCTTATTCTCGTAAAAGTAAATGCTTCAATCCCCAAATCATTTTTGAGAATAATTACCACCATTAGATTATATAAACATATAATTAATTTTGGATAGGCTTATTAATATTTTAATACTCTCTTCTAAATTTTAATACTTTAAAATTTACTCTAAGATAAGCTTATTTAATATATTGTTTATCAATTTAGGTGAGCCTAGAAAGTTTAAATATAATAAAAATAATTATAAAATAATAGACACATAGACGTAAATACGGTACTTTTAAGAAATTATTATATAAAAAGGAAATCCAAAATATTAAAATGATAAATCTATAGAACTTTTAAAACATAATTGATAATTTTATAGGATACTTTCCATTTAGAATGAAAAGCAGGATATAAGGTGTGTAGGTGGTAAAATATCAAGGAATCAGCAGATTATGGAAATTGGGTGCCATTAAATTTATTATACTGTTTATTAGGTATAATTTTAATTCTTTTAATTCCTTCTTTATTTCCTATTTCTCTAACCGCTAGAGTTATATTATGGATCATTATAGGATTGCTTATTTTACCTCTTTTATATTTAATATATTTGTATTATAAATTTACAGTAAATAACAAAGAGTTACAGTATAAAATCTGGAATTTAGTTATTCAAAAACTGCCTTGGGATGGAATAGGGAGGGCACTTGATATTGGTACAGGATCAGGGGCATTAGCAATAGAGCTTGCTAAGAAATTTCCTGATTCAACTGTTATGGGAATTGACTATTGGGGAAAATTTTGGAATTATTCTAAACTTAAATGTGAAGAAAATGCTAAAATTGAAGGCGTGGCAAACAATGTTTTATTTAAAAAAGCATCAGCATCTAAATTACCTTTTAAAGACGGTGAGTTCGATGCTATTATGAGTAATTTTGTATATCATGAAGTTCGGGATATTAAAGATAAAAGAAGCCTCTTAAGTGAATCATTTCGGGTTTTAAGAAAAGGAGGAGCATTTTCCCTACAGGACACATTTAAAAATAAAAAAAGATTTGGTGAAATTGGAGATTTAATCAGAAATATTAAGAATTGGGGCATTCAAGAAATTCATTTCATTGAACCAATTTTTGAAATTCCAATACCTAAGCTGTTGAAATTTGAGCTTAAAACAATGGGTTTATTATATGGGGTCAAATAGTTGTTAAAATTTTGATAATAATGGTTACAACATTTAAGATTATTAAATAAATAAAAAATATAAATTACGGGTAATAATTACGGAAACTTTTTTATTTGCAATTATTTTAACTACCATCGCAGGTTTATCTACCACTATAGGCAGTTTTATTGCTTTTGCTATGAAAGAACCTAGCAAAAAGTTTATCTCGCTAATAATGGGATTTTCTGCTGGAGTAATGATTTTAATTTCCTTTGTGGAATTATTGCAGCAGGGGATAGAAACCTTAGGTTTCTTATTTGGTCATATTTATTTTTTAATAGGGATGGTCCTAATGTTAGTTATTGATATTTCAATTTCCCATAAATATGAATTTGAAGATAAACAAGGAAATTTAGAAGAAAAGTGGCAAAAAACGTCGTTATTGGTCACAATTGGTATTTTTATTCACAATTTCCCCGAAGGAATGGCAACTTTTTTAGCTACTGTAAAAACTATTGATTTAGGGATTATATTGTGCTTTGCAATAGCACTTCACAATATTCCAGAAGGAATTGCTGTAGCAGTTCCAATTTATACGTCAACTAAGAATAGAAAAAAAGCTTTTTTCTGGTCATTCATTTCAGGAATAAGTGAACCGATTGGAGCCTTGATTGTTGGATTAATTTTATTTCCCTTAATTAATGATTTTATATTAGGTATAATGCTTTCTGGTGTAGGAGGTTTTATGGTTTATATTTCTCTCGATGAATTGCTCCCCGCTTCTCGGGATTGTGGATTTGAACATCTTTCGATTATAGGGATAATTCTCGGAATGATAGTTATGATATTAAGTCTATATTTGTTATAAAGTATGCAAGTATCTGAATATCGTTTGTACAAGAACATTTATTAAAAAAAAATTGGACTCTATCAAAAGTAAATAATAAATGTATAAGTCTATTATTAAAAACTTACAAATGAAGAATTAATGATGAAAGTTAAAAGACATGAAGGCCATGAAAGAGAATTTCCGCATGCTCATATATATCATATTTTATTACCTATAATATTTATGGTAGTTTGGTTCTTGGATTCTCAAATATTCCAACTTTCTACAATTTTAAATGATTATATACCTTTATTTATTCGTTTTCCATTATTTATCATTATTTTAATTATTGCTCTGGCTTTTATATTAGTATCACATCGAGTTTTATTTAAATCACATCAACCTCCAAACAAGCTTATAACTACTGGAATTCTTGGTCATGTTAGAAATCCTATGTATTTCGGAATCTTATTAATCTATATCGCTTTTATTTCCTTCTCAATTTCTTTGATTTCATTTGCTCTCTTTTTTCTAATATTTTTGGTATATGATAAAATGGTAAATTTCGAAGAATCCATTTTAGAAAAGAAATTTAGTAGCCAATATTTAACCTATAAAAGAAAGGTACCAAAATGGATACCAAATCCTTTTAAGAAATAAGGGGCTCACCTAAATATATATTTGATTTTTGAAGAGAAATGAAAATACGAAGTAAAACAATCTTTTTAATTTTATTAATTTTCTTTTTGATAATCTCCACTATGATAGCTGCCATCTTATTCATATGAGAGAAAATAATATAGAGCAACAAGAAAAGAAAGCAACGTTTTAAATATTATTTTAAATCTTAATTTATTAATAGTTTGAATATTAATGAGAAAAATCGAATCTACGTGAGAGAAATTAACATTAATTCAGCTCGGAAAAAGAAGAGAATTAGATATCTAATTGGCAGCGGCATATTTGTATTAGCAATTTTACCTACTATGGGGATTATTATCTCATTAATAGTAGATAATTTTTTAGGTTTACCAAGAGTAGTTAATCCACCCTATAATCTAATTCCAGGAATTATTATGTTAACAATCGGACTTTTTTGGGGAGTCTGGTCAAATGTGGCTATATATAAGCTAGGAGAAGGAAGTCCTGTACCAAGAAATGACACACAAACGATTAAATTAGTTAAAGCAGGACCGTATAAATACACACGAAATCCAATGATCTTTGGCTATGTATTGATGTGGTATGGATTAGGCTTTTTATTGAACTCATTGTTTTTAACACTAGTATTTTCAACAAGTGTATTAGTTCTATTAATTCTAGCAGTCAAATTATGGGAAGAAAAGAATCTTGAGAAACGATTTGGAGAAGAATATCTTGTTTATAGAAAAAAGACCTCCTTTATAATTCCCTTTTTTAAACGTTAAATCAGAATTTTATTTTGTCTTCTAATAAATAAGCAGGAGAAGATTTCTATTATAGGTGATTATCTCAATGAAACTTCAGAAGATAGCAATATTTCGATAGCTCATTACCAAATTCCCTAATTAAATTCCTTGATTAAGATAAGAATTAAAATAGTAAATAAATTAACGAATAAGGATATCTTAAAAAACTTCTAATAACTATACATTCATATTTATCCTTATTCAATTTCATTTAGTCTGAGATAAGAGTACCCAAACACTTATATTATAATAATACTCTTTATTATTCTGATATTTTTTAAAAATTTAGTGTTTATATCCAATAAATTAATATTAAACTTTGAGTCAAAAATGCTAATCTGTGATAATTATCTATTATTGATCCTTGATGAATCAAAAGGATCCTATTATACTAGAACTGCTATGGTTAAAGATTTATGTTTAGCGGGTGCTGTGCTAATGGATTTGATTCTAAGAAAAAAAATTTTAATTGAAAAAAAGAAGATAATAGTTATTGATGTAAACAGAACTGGAGATAAATATTTAGATGAAATTCTTAGAATTTTAAATAATTCTAAGAAAGTGCGCAGTTTAAAAAGTTGGATTGATATTCTCTCAAGAAAGTATACCTTATGGCATATAATTTTAAAGCGTTTAGAAAATCAAGGAATCTTGAAAATAAAAGAAAAGTCTTTCTTAAAAGTTTTTAGAAAAATATCATTTTCGTTTCCTGTTCAACCCGAACTAAAGTTGGCATTATTGGAACAAATTAATAAGGTTGTAGTTGATAAATATGAGCCTTATATTGAATTATTATGCTTGTTAAGCTTATTAAAATTCGGGAAAATTATTAAAATGTATACTTCAAAAGAAAATAGAAAGCTAGTGAGCTATCGGATTGATGAATTAATTCGTTTTGGAAAATATGATCCCAGACATGTAGAGATGATTTTATTAATAAGTAAGTTTATCAAAAGTATTGCTAGTGCTAGAGGGACAACAATTCCCTGGATACCTTAGAGAAAATCTTATCCAAATTAAGCAAAAGAATTTTATTTAAAATACGCAAATATATAGATTTTTTGAAGATTTATGAATTGAAGAAGTAAAAGAACTCTTTTGGTATTTTTAATTCTATTTTTAATAATCACTACAACAGTATTTCCAATTTTAGCATATAATTCTTAAAAAAACGAATTATTAGTTAAAAAATTGATAACTAGCATAATAATTGTGAATTATGAAGAACGAATTCTTGAAAATCTACTTGGAAATGAATTTGAAGAATATAAAAAAAAATACTAAAATCGATTCCCAATCTCTTAAAAAGCTTGAATAGTTAACAAATTAATAACTAAACTTATTTTAGAAAACTTATAATAAATATATATAGCTTTCAATATATGTATTTGAGAATCTTATGATTCAGAAAAAGATTACATCCTTCCGAGAGTTAGTAATTTCAAAAGAATTTGATGTGAATGAAAAGATTGTTCTACACCAGGGATTAACTTATGATTTTCTAAAAAATCTTCCTAGTAAGTTAATTAGATTGATAATTACATCTCCGCCATATAATTTAGGTAAAGATTATGAAATCAAGAAAGATTTGGAAGATTATTTGAAGGAACAAGATTTGGTTATAAAGGAATTGGTAAGGTTATTAACAGATAATGGAAGTATTTGTTGGGAAGTGGGAAATTACATAAAGGAAGGAGAAGTATTTCCTCTGGATATTTATTTCTATAATCTTTTTAAAAAGCATTCCTTGAAACTAAGAAATAGAATAGTTTGGCATTTTGGGCATGGTTTGCATTGTAAAAATAGATTTTCAGGGAGATATGAAATAATTTTATGGTTTACAAAATCAGATGACTATATTTTTAATTTAGATAAGGTAAGAGTACCACATAAGTATCCTGGCAAGAGAGCATATAAAGGTCCTAAGAAAGGAAAGCCTTCTGGGAATCCTCTAGGAAAAAATCCTTCTGATGTATGGAAAATATTATTTAATGATTGGAAAAGCGCAGTTTGGGAGTTTCCAAATGTTAAGTCGAATCATCCCGAAAAAACTATTCACCCCTGTCAATTTCCAGTAGAATTGGTTGAAAGGTGTATTTTAGCTTTAACCAATGAAGATGATTTTGTATTAGATCCTTATTGTGGCGTAGGTTCAAGTCTCATAGCAGGAATAAAACATAATAGAAAAGTTATCGGTGTTGATAAAGAGTTAGAATATATTAATGTAGCTAAAAAGAGAATTAGAGCATATTTTGAAGGTACACTAAAGACTCGTCCTTTAGGGAAAAAGATACACCAACCTAGTGGGAGGGAGAAAGTTTCTCAAACACCTAAGGAATGGGAAAATTTAAAAAGTTAGAAAGGGATTTCTGAATGAAGCATAATCATAAGAAACATGAATGGACGGAAGAACGATCAAAACAATTTATGAAATTAATGAACGGAAAAAAGTATAATAGACGCTATATTCCATTTGCTAGAAAAATAGTTTATTTCGTTAGAAAATATAAAATTGATGAGAATTCCAAGCTGGTAGACGTTGGATGCGGCCCAGGATATCTACTTTTTGAAATCTTAAAGAATTTACCCAGTATTCAAATAATAGGGATAGATGCATCAGATTTTATGATAAATACAGCTCTTAAAAAAGCTAAAGAAATGAAGATCAAATCATTTGATTTTAAAAAAGGGTTTGCTGAAAGCATTCCTATACAAGATAATTTTGTTGACATCTCCACTTGCTATAATAGTCTCCATGACTTCAAAGACTGGAAACTTGCTATTGGAGAAATTTTTCGAATCCTAAGACCAAAAGGCTTGTTTATTCTCCATGATAGAAGTGGAACTTATCCTAAATGGAAATTTATTTCTGTGATATTTAGAATTGGTTTAAAGAACGCATTGAGATATTTTAAAACAAGGCACTCATGGTTAGATCCAAAAAACACTGAAAAGTTTATGGATGAAATTGGCTTTCAAATCCTATTTTCAGAAAGAAAAGAGCATTATATTATTATTGGTAAGAAAAGTATATAATATTAGTTTCAATGTAATTCAAATAATTTTTTATAAAGTTAAATACTGCAATATTCTATGAACGAAATTGAATTAGATGTTTATCGAAATCTTCAGAAACATCTTAACAAAATGCCAGTAGGTTTTCCTCCTACAGATTCTGGAGTAGAGATTCGAATTTTAAAACATTTATTTACTGAAGTACAAGCAAAATTAGCATTATATCTTGATTTTCAACCCAAACCATTAATAAAAATTTATAGAAAATTGAAGAAAACCGGTATTTCCTTAGAAGAGCTAGAAGAGAGGTTATTTGAGATGCATAAGAAAGGAATTATTAACTTTGGTGAAGTAAATGGAGAAAAGTTTTATAGCTCAGCACCATTAGCAATCGGAATGTATGAATATCAATTAAATTCCCTTACGGAGGACTTTGTGAAGGATATCTACCAATATTTTGAAGAATCTTTTATAGATGAGTGGAATAAGAGTGGAATTCCCCAACTTCGCACAATACCCATCGAACAGAGCATCGCTCATGAACAAAGAATCTCAACCTATGACGATCTTAGATCACTTATTGAAAATATTGGAGAACCTATAGCAGTAGCGGAATGCATCTGTAGGAAAGCTAAAGATCTAATTGGTGATCCATGTAAAAAAACTGATTTAAGAGAAATCTGTTTTAGCTTCAGAACTGCAGCAAAATATTATATTGGTCAAGGTTTTGCTAAGGAAATTTCAAAAGAAGAAGCTTTAAATCTTTTAGAAAAAGCTGAAGAGGACGGACTAGTATTACAACCAGGAAATTCAATGAGACCAATGTGTATTTGTTGTTGTTGTGGTTGTTGTTGTGAACTTCTTGTTAGTCAAAATAGATTTACAGAGCCAGCACGATTTTTTGCATCCAATTATTATGCCAAAGTTGATGAGAACTTATGTATAGGATGTGGTACTTGCGAAGAGAGATGTAATATCAATGCAGTTCATATTGAAGATGCTGTTGCTCATGTAGATATAGAAAGATGTATAGGTTGTGGAGTTTGTGTTCCAACATGTACCTCTGATGCAATTAATCTTTATAAGAAAGAAAAGGAAATAATTCCTCCTGAAAATACTGTAGCTACCTACAAAGCGATTATGGATAAAAAAGCTGAGCTAGCAAGGTTGGAAAAAGTTTAATCTTTTTTATTTTATTAAAAAAAGTTTTAAATATACTATTAATTTTTGATAACTAAAATTCTAAAAAAAAAGAGTAAGATTAAAAATGGGTGAAGAGATTAAAAAAGAATCAATTTGGCCAGGAATGATAAAAAAATATTGGTATGCGTTATTAATCTATGTTATTGGATTTATCGGTGCAATCGTAGGAGTTATTCTAGTATTTCTAAGATATATTGCAGACCCAGGTATAGCGGGAGGTGGAACTTGGACTTTTGCTGATTTTTCTGTTGGTGCGTTGGTACTATGGTGTATATTTTTAATCCTATGGGAACTATTGCTAGTGGGTCTTCCTATTCTTGCGTATGTTGTCATAGTATCTGTGATATTTTGGTTTATAGTTTTACCTGAAGAAGATAAAACTACAATTAAAAGCCGGGAAAGAAAAGAAAGAAGAAAAGTTAAAAAATCTCGCGGTGGTAGTGGAGCGGCTGGATTTCTGTTCTTTATTGCATTTATTATAGTGCTTGCAATTGATGGCCATTTATTTACTACATTTGGTGGACCCTTAGCGCAACCTTATACCTATTATATATTTGCTTATCTTGTCGGTGTTTTTTGGACCATTATCGTATTGGGTATTCCTGTGCTAATTATTGTGATAGCATATTATGGATATAAAGAATCAAAAAAAAGGAAGTCAGAACAATAGATTAATTTCTTTTTTTTTTATTTATAATTAAAGCTATAAATTTATATTTTTATTGAGGTATTGAAAACTTTTTTCTCGATAAGATTTAGGATGACTTCTGCTTGTTTTGCTTGAAACCCACCTTTTTGAGATATAAGATTCGATATGAAAAAGTAGTTTACTCTTTTTTGTTTCATAATTGATTTAGCTATTTCTATAATTTCCTTCTCATTTGAACTTAACCTTATTGTAGACTCTTCATTAATTTGAAGAGGATATATCAAACTTACGGGTAGATGGTGCTCAATTATGTCTGATATACCAGTGAATTTTCCAACTTCTCCATCAAATCGTTCTAAGTCTTTTCTGTATTTTTGATCGATATCATATGATAACTGTTTTATTGATTCAAGGAAATCTTCCGAAGGACTTTCTTTCATAATTAGCGTTATTCTAAAGTTCTTGAATTCAGACATCAATATTTTAGAATCTTGGTATTCAAGCTTAACTGTTTGTGATTGTTGATTTGAACCCGTTAGATCGAGACCAAAACTTCTAATGGCTTCCAAAAATCCAGAAATTAATGACGCATCTATACTTTTGCTGGCAAATATTTTTTCATAAATATTAATTCCTGTATTTTTTTCGATAATGATCAAATAATCCAAATTTAAAATATCCATATATTTATTAAAGATACTTTGTCGATATGCTGCTCGTTCTCTTTTTACTTTTTTAACAACTTTGTAAGAGGTAAAAGCGCTTATACCAACTATTGAGCCACTAATAACTGTTATGAGAAGAATGAATAAAGTTATATCTATATTTACCAAAAAGCTTTCCGATTTAACTCCAGCAGCAACTAAAGTATTCCAAAATACATACGCAACATAAGTTCCTTGATTTGGATTTGCTGATAAAGTATAATTGTATACGATTTCAGCTTCTGTAACTGGTACTAATTTTCTATCTATTTCATATCCTAATGAATCAATCAGAAGGAATGTATAATTTCCTTCCAAACTAGGAGCAATTACTGAATATTTTAGTTCTTGAGATTGCTCAAAATTCTTTTTAGGAGTATTTAGGGTTAAAGCTATGTTTGGAGAATTAGCAATTATTTCCCAATAAGCACCACTTATAATAGTATTATTAGGAATAAAAACTACGTTTCTAATAGTATCAATATTAATTTGGGAAGAGATATCTATACCATTTCGATACACTTTAAGATTAAACCAATTCGAAGGATAGTCAAACTTTACTGAATAATTTGCATATAACCTTGAAACGGTAGGAGTAAGTGTCCAGTTATTATCATAGTTTGTCTGCATCAGTACAGATCCACTTGAAACAAATAAATTTTTGAGACTAATGTGGTAAGTTAAATTAAAAAGTAATTCTACTGAGTTATTATTACGAATTTCTATATTTAAGGCATCATATCCTGGATTATAATTTAAATCATTGATAGAAAGATTACCTGTTCCTTTGACAAGTCCATTTGTAATGCTATAAGTTTCACTGTTTATTTCAGCAGTCATATTAATGCTCTCAGGATAGTATGATTTATCTGTTCTTTGAATTATTTTGTGAAGGAAAGGAGTTCCTAGTACTCCTTTTGTCCAACGCCATACTCCAATGGTTCTAACATAGAAAGATATGTGAAGATCTGGATGTACTGGACTTTTCTCATTATAAAACCAATAAATATTCCCAGTCTCCAGTGCTGAAACTCTTGTACAGTTTAGAGTAAGATAATACTGTCCAATTGAAAGATCAATAGGAGTTGTGAACACTTGACGATACCACCCCAATAATTGAGTAGTCATGTTTAAATCTGTTGATCCATATATTGTTGTATTGGGTGAATCTGGAGTAATTCCTCCAGAATCATAGCCTGTTATTTGTACTTTTGTAGATTGTACAATCTCTTGAGACGTTGTGGTTCCATAAAGAGATACTCCAAAAATTTTGGTAGGTTCAGTTATATTTAATTGAACTCCCAGCCCACGGTGTTCTTTCCCTATAGTATATGCTGTTAGAACGGTAGTATTGTCTTCAACAGAGTTTATTTCACGTTCAAGTTTTATATCAGAAAAATTTAAGTCAATATGAGAAACATTCCAAGTTGATGATGGTAGAGGAAATTTGACAGAGCTATTACTTTCTTTTGTACCAATGTTGTCAGCCAATTCAATCATATTAGCATGCGTTTGTCTTGGTAAAGTGATACCATTAGATTGAGTAAAAGATACTTTAGAATTGGATAAGAAACTTAACAAAAAAATTGAAACTATCCCAAAAACAAATAAAGCTCTAACTTTTTTAAATTTCATATTTTCCTCATACCTCAAAATAATTTTAACTGCATTTCTAATCTTAATTTACATATTTAAATTTTCAAGTAGAATCTTCTCCAATTTTGTTATATTAAATCATAAATGTCTATTACGACGATTAATCTTTTTATAATTATATCACAAAGGTAATATTATTTAATATAGAGTTGAATCACATGGTAAGGAAAACAACTGAAGGAATGAGGGATTGGGTTGGGCTTTTTGGGTCATCTACTTTTGGAAATGGCTCATGTCATTTTATAGGAGGCATGGCAAATACATGTGTTTTTGATACTAAGGAAGGTTTAGTTATATTCGATTTGCCTATGAAACAATTTGGATCAAAAACCTTTAAAGCAATTAGAGAAAGAACCGATAGACCAGTAAGATATTTTATATATTCACATGGTCATTTTGATCATGCATTTGCATTCGAACCATTCATCAAAGAATTAAAAGAAAAGGGTTGGATAAAGCCTGATGTTATAGCACACGAAAATTGTATTAAAAGATTTGAAAAATATAGAATGTTGAGTAATTATCACGACTGGATTAATAAAATGCAATTCGCTTCATTTGGAATTACCAAGCAAAAAAAGCTAGTTTCTGCTTTAGAAACTCTCGATCCAACCATCATTTTAAAAGGAAATGATGCTAAATATAACTTTGAATTAGGAAAGATTCAATTTGAGCTGACTCATGATAAGGGTGAGACAGATGATTCAATTTGGTTATGGGTTCCTGAAAAAGATACAATTTGTGCAGGAGATTTATTCGTGTCATCATTTCCCAATGTAGGCAACCCATTTAAAGTTCAACGTTATCCTAAAGATTGGGCTATAGCTATGGATAAGATGATCGAAAGAGATGCTGAATTCCTAGCTCCTGGACATGGTCTGCTCATAAAAGGTAAAAAGAAAGTTAAGGATGCTCTATCTATAACATCCGAAGTAATGCATTTTGTGCATGATGAAGTAGTTAAAAGGCTTAATGAAGGAAAATGGTTTGAACAAACCTATTATGAAATGTTAGAAATATTCCCTGAAAAATTCAAAAACCATCCATTATTACGTGAGATGTATGGATGTTATCGGTTTGCAATTCATGCCTCGTACAGACTCTACCATGGCTGGTATAACAGTGGTAATCCTACAGATTTATTTCCTTCCAAAGTAATGGACATTGCAAAAGAACTTTTAAAACTCAATAGTGCGGAAGTATACTTAAATCATGCAGAAAGGCTATTTGGGGAAGGAAAATTACAGTTAGCTTTGCATATACTTGATATTATAATAAATGGTGTAAAGGAAGAAAAAAGTAAAACATATTTGGATGCTTTACAATTGAAGTATGATATCCTTAAACGTAAAGTCCAGGAGGAATCTTCTTTCATTGCTACAAATATTCTTGATAATGGTAGGTACAATATTAAAGAAAAGATTAAAATGATACAGAAGCAATTAAAATAATGTTATTAAGGTTTTTGCGTTACAAACACTCCTTTTTCAATAAGATTAAGAATTGTTTGCGCATCTTTTGGTGAACATTCATTTGCAGGTAGTAGATAAAGCGTATAAAAGTGGTCAAGATTATTATCCTTCATTAACTTTTTCGCTTTCTCAACCATTTCTCTCTCAGCAGAAGTTAATTTCACTTTTGCATTTTCTATCTTTAAAGGATATATAAATGATACATTAAGATGCTTTTCAACAAGCCCTTTTATTCCTTGAAAGTCTTTTACATTTCCATGAAAATCATCAATTAATTTTCCATATTCTTTATAAACATCATAAGCCAACGACTCAACAGCATAATGGAAATCTACTGATGGTTCAGCTTTCATGTTTAAAATGAGTCGTACGTTCACAAATTCAGTCATTAATAAGATTGAATTTTTATATTCTATTTTTACCGTTTTGTCCTTATCAGCTGCAACTTCAGAACCAAAAGCGCGAACAGCTTGAAGAAAACCGGAAATTAAACTAGAATCCGCTTTTTGTTCTCCAAACGATTGAGAATAAATGTCTATTCCGGATTTAATATCAGTCACTATTAAATAATTTAAATTTAAAATGTCTACACATTTTTCTAATAATCTTTGCATCTTGTATGTGCGAGCTCTAGAGAGTCGTTTATAAGCTATAAATGCTGTGATTGCCAAAATAGGAGCAGCAATCAAAATAAAAATGACGATATAAAAAAGTGTATTGTCTTCCGGAGGTGATACAGGGTGTGAAATACTAAATTGTTGAGACATAACTCCAGCGTCAGTTTGATTATTCCAGTAAACATATGCTATATAATTTCCATCCGGAGAGGTCAATGGTAATTCATAAGAAAAGATATTATTTTCTGGAGGAATTGTTTTAACAATTTTAAACTCTTCAATATCTGCAGAATTAATTAAAATATAAGTATAATTTCCCTCTAAAACTGGTGGCGCTAACGAAAATTGGAGTTCTTGTCCTAAATAATATTCCGTTTTTGGAGCATTTAGACTAAATAGAATCTTAGGAGAATTGGCTTTTATTTCCCATTCTGCTCCTAAAATGATTGTATTATTAGGTATAAGCATAATATTGTGTCCTAAATCTATCGTTACATTAGGTGAATGAATCTCTACTTCATTCCTAAAAAGAGTTAGATTGCTCCAGCTTATCGGAAAGTAAAATTCTGCAGAATAATTAAACGTTTGGCGATCCAATATAGGGAATACACTCCAATCATTACTTCCAGATTCTTTCACGGTAACTGATCCTTGACAAATTTCAATTTTCTCAAGGTTTAAATGAAAAGAGGCATTGAAGAATAAATTTTGGCTAACTCTATTATAAACAGAAATTTCTAAAGGATTCGTTTTTGGGAGAAAATCCGAATATGCATGAGTGAAAATACCATTTCCTTCTACAGTATCATTAATTACTTGATAAAAATTATCATTTATTTTGACAGACATGTTTATATTTTCAGGATAAAGAGGAGTAGTGTACTTGATAATTAATTTATGTAATAAAGTTCTATTTTGTCCAAATCCACTACCAGTACTATCCCAAGAAGTTTTATATTCTGAAATATATAAATCGGTATACTGAGAAGTTAATCCGTTATAAAACCAGTAATATGGATTATTTAATGGTACAGTACCATAAAGTACCAAGGAGTAATTCCCTTTAGGAAGAGATATAGGTGCTGGAAATTTTTGTAAATACCAACCTTCTGTTGTCGACATATTAATATTTGTTGTAGTAAAAACTGTGCTATTAGGGATATTTGCGATACTATTATAACCCCTTATTTGAACTTGAATTACTGTTGTTGTTGTAGGTAATTTATACCCGTATATATATGCCCCATATATTATTGCAGGTTCGAATAATTTTATTTGAACTCCCAGTCCATATCTATATTGGTTTATATTTTGGTAATATACTCTAAAATAGTCAGAAATTGAAGATTTTTGATCTTCTCCAATAAAGATTTCTTTATTAAATTCCATATCTGTAAAATTCATCTTAATTTTTGAGATATTCCACTCTGTTGAGGGAAGAGTAATATTAACAGATTTCACACCTAATTCTTTGCCTTCTACATTAGAAAATTCATTAATGGCAAATTTGTTTTGAATGGGTAAAGAAGACCCACTAGGTTGAGCCTTTAATAATCTAATATTATGATTAAAAGCAATAAAGAAAATTAAGAGTAATAAACCAATGATAAATAGCCCTTTTTTCTTCAAACCTTGACCCATTTTATTACTATATATGATATGTTATTTTAATGCTTTTCCGCTTATAAAAAAGTTTTTGTCTTATTTTATATAAATCTTTGAAATGATATAAGAAATTTTATATTTATCTAAAAAAACCAGAAATAAGAATAAATTCCTTAAATTATTAATAATTATTTATTAAAACAATAAAAGTCTTTATGTTCCAGCTATTCTTTCAGGATATTTAGTTTGAGCTTTCAAATTCTGTTGGAGGAGTGTATTAACCAATTTAAATCTTTCATATCTAAAAGCTCGATTCTCCCATAAATTATTTAATTCGTACGGATCATTACTACGGTCATATATATCTCCGTAATCATCAAAACCTTCATATATTGTTAATTTAAAATCTTCAGTTATTAAATGTCTTAATCGAGCTTCAAGTGGACCTATTTCTTCATCATTTTCAATAAAAATACAGGTTCTCACTTTTTCTTCAGAATTTTTCAAGATAGGTGTGATATCAAGTCCCTGCATATGTGGTGGATGATATCGATTAGGGACGCCTAATAGATTGAGGATGGTTTTAGGGTAATCAATAGAACTTACCAAAGATTCTGAAATACTTGATCTTGTTAATCCAGGTACCTTCCAAATTAAAGGAAGTTGTAATACACCGTTAAATGGACATGGTCCTTTAAAGAGTAGCCCATGCTCTCCCATTAAATCACCATGATCACTCATAAATACTATTATTGTATTCTCTGAATAACCTAGCTTATTTAATGCTGCAAGTATCTGTCCTATACTATAATCAACATAGGATATTGCTGCATAAGTTAAAGCCGTAATCTTTTGAACTTCCTCTTCATTTGATTCACGTAAGAACGCCTTTTTAAATGGGGGATTCTTTAAATGGGGCCCTAAAAATTTATGATTGTATAAATTTCTGATGTCTGTAAAATTTGGGGGAAGCTGGATATCATCAGAATTATACATATCTTGGTATCGCTCCGGAGGGTATAAGGGATAATGAGGATCTGGAAAGGAGCAATGCAAATAGAAAGGTTTGTTCCCATAACTTCCTCTCGCATATCTTTCTAAAAATGCAATTGTTCTTTCTTTTACAAAAGTGGTATTATATAATTCTTCTGGAATCTTATCACAAAAAAGACTAAATAAATTATCATAATTTTTTACTCTTTTTCTCACTTTTTTTGCTTCTTGTGGAGCTTTTTCTTCTAGCCACTCTAAGTAATGACCTGCACATACTGACCCATTCCCTGAGACAACTTCTACCTCTTCATAGCCGTAATAATTTGAAGGAAAATTTTTTGATGTTGTTTTATAGTTTGCCCATTGGTCTAAACTCTCAACTGATTTATACTTATGCTTAAAGGCACCTAACCAAAATTGATGATGGATTTTTCCGATCGCTGCTGTATGCCATCCTCTCTTAGTTAATGTTTGAATAATAGTGGGAATGTCTGATCTTAAATTTATCCCATTACTCCTTACGCCATGTACGTTAGGATACACTCCCGTAATTAAAGTAGCTCGATTTGGCATACAAATTGGGTTACTACAGAAATGGTTAGTGAATTGTACTCCTTCTTTTGCTAATCTATCCAGATTAGGAGTTTTTAAGGTTGGATTTCCTGCGCAACTTAAATGATCAGCTCGTTGAGCATCTGTTATAATGAATAAAACATTCAATTTTTCACTCATTATAATTAATTCGATGAATTAAAATAAATAACTTTCTTAAAGTTTAAAAAAAAGAGACAACATTAAGTTCACTAAATAACGGGCTGAAATATTTTTTTCTCAATTAACTTAAAAATAGTTTCTAAATTCTTTGCATCATACTTTTTGGTGTCCATAATATTAGAAGCGTAGAAATAATTTGTATGGTTTTTTTTCATAATTTCTAAAGCACGAGTAATTAATGCTCTTTCATTTTGTTCTACTTTACTTTTTCCAGTTTTAACGACTTTCAATGGATATAAAAAGGATATATTCAAATGTTTTTTAAGTAAAGCTTCAATACCTTTAAAGGGGTCAATATTTCCTTTAAAAGTTTCAAGAAATTGGCCATAGTATAATTCAATATCAAAAGCTAACTGATTTATCGAATCTAGGAACTTTTGTGAGGGCAATTGGTTCATAATTAGAACTAATCTGAAGTCTTTGAATTCTGACATTATCACTTTTGAATTCTTGAATTCAAGCTTAATTGTCTGTGTTTTTTCATCTGTATTTGTTAATTCTATTCCAAAAGAATGAATTGCTGATAAGAAACCAGATATAAGAGTTGGATCAATCGTTTTTGATGTAAAAACCTGTTCATACACATTTAATGATGATTTTTTTTCAGCAACCATAATGTAATTAAGATTTAATATATCCATGCATCTATTAATTACTTCTTCTTTTCGAGCTAAAACTTTTCGTCTATGTCTTTTAACACCCACAACTATAGAGACGGTAACCCCTAAAGCTACTGCTGCTGTTAAAATTATAGAGAATAAGGTCAATGGGTCAATAGTAAACGGAATTGTAATGATGAAGATAATAGTTCCTACACCCGCATCCACACCGTCATAAAAATAAATATATGCATAATAATTCCCATCTAATGGATGAAGAGGAATATTATAGGAGAATATATTTGAATCTGAAGGTAACGTAATATTTTGGCGAGCTTTAGGGATTTCTAATTGATCAGGAGCATATAACACAAAAGTATAGTTTCCAGATCTTATTGGAGAGTCAATTGAAAATCTTATTTCCTGACCGGGAACGTAATCAGTACGATGAATAGCTAGATTAACATCAAATCTTGGAGAATTCGCGGTGATTTCCCATTCTGCTCCTTCAATAAGAGTATTATTTTCTATACGAATAAATTTTTCAGTAGTATCAATATAAGTTAAAGAAGAAATATTAACATTGTTTCTAAAAATAGTTATATTATTCCAATTAGAAGGATATGAAAAATAGATAGAATAATTTTTATAATATCTAACAAATTGTGGATTAATTATCCAAATATTCTCTTGACCATCCTTAATTAAAACAGATCCATGAGCAAGTAAATTGCTTCTAACATTAATCAAATAGGAAAGAGAGAAATTTAATTCAATATTAAGAGAATTTTTTATTGGTAATGAGAGAAATTCATTGTTAATTTCCCAATTTAATCCATTAACTGATAATGCTCCAGAACCGGATTCAGTAGAATTTATAATCTTATAGTCAATTCCATTAATTCCAACGGTCATATTTATTTCTTCTGGATCATAGATTTTATCTGTTTTTTGTATCAGCTTATATAGATATGGTGAATTTTGTACACCATTTGTCCAACCGGTAATATATTCTGACTTATAAAGACTTGGATAGTTAGGAGTATATTTATTATAAGCCCAAAAATAACTGGTATTAATGTTAGTAACCATGCCAACACCATAGAGAGTTAAAAAATAGTTTCCTTTTGATAGTTTCACAGGTGAAGTAAAATTTTGCAAATACCATCCCGGGATATATGACATATTGATATCTTTAGAAACATATATAGTTGTATTAGGTGTTTTAGATATGGCATCAAATCCTCTCAACTGAACTTGAATAATCTCTTTTGTATTAAGCGATTTATAACCATAAATATATGTTCCATATATAATCGTGGGTTCAGTTAAATTAATTTGAACAGCTAATCCATATCTCCGAAAGGAAGGATTTTTAAAATATATTTGCGAATATTCTCCATAAACTTCATCTTCAACCACCTTTATTTCCCTTCCTAATCTAATATCAGAGAAGTTTAATTGCATATTTGTCAAATTACATGAATAAGGAGGTAATGGAATATCAATTGAATTTAAATCACTTGACGAGTCAATATTTTGTGAAAATTCTTCAAATTTGAAATTGAGAGGAACTAATAAGGATTCATCATTAGATTGAGATGTAGAAAAATCAATTTGAGAAATAAGACTAATACTTAATAATAATAAAAATAAAGTAAAAATTGATAATTTTCTGAAATTTCTCAACCCTATCCGAATTACCCCTTTTAACATTCTAGAAGATATTTTAATAATCCATGATAAAAGATGTATATAAATTTTGATCTAATAGTCTATTAATCGTCCTAAATCTTATACCTAGACAAATTTTTATCTTAAAATATATAATAACACTCTTATATAAATTATATGAATTAATGTGCTGTGTCGGTATAACATATAGAACACTTTTTAAAGAAAATATGGAATAAAATAACTAAGATCTTAACTTCTTAATCACATAAGCAATATTTTTCCCTAGATTTTTAAAAGTAGTCATTCCCTCTTCATCATTTAGGACTTCTCCAGGTTTCCTACCGATAGCCATGTTCCAGTATGTGCTTCCTACAACAATCATTTCTTTAATAAGAAAAAAGAAATTTATACTCGAGAAAACGTGATTAGCACCAGCTCGCCTTACTGCTATAACAGCTGCTCCTACTTTATTCTTTAGTTTTCTCCCAGTAGCATAACCAGCACGTTCTATTAGTGCTTTTGTATTCGTTGATAAATCAGAAAAGTATGTTGGAGACCCAATAATTATTCCATCAGCCTCAAGCATTTTTTGGATATAATCATTCATTTTATCTCCTGGTAAAACACATTTTTGATCATTATTTTCAACACATTTTAAACATGCTGTACAACCCCGTATTTTTTCCATTCCAAACCATATATAATCACATTCAATTCCCTCTTTTTTAAGGGAATCCATCACGGTATTTAAGCAATGATATGTATTTCCTTCTTTTCTTGGACTTCCATTAAAAAGTACAACTTTCATTTTAATCAAATATTTTAATTGATCATTTTTAGAATAAGGAATTGTTGGGATTCTAAATACTTTCTTTATTAATTGATTAAAAAAATAGAATGTTATTAATTCAATTTAATTTCTTCTTAAAAATAGCTTTTTCATCCAATCAGGAAGCATAAATCCCCCATAAAATTCAATAGAACTTGAAATCAAAATTATTCTAGCAATTATCATAATCGCTATTGATATTCCGCTAAGAATTTCCAAAATTGCACCTGCCACAAAAGATATAAATGCTGCTATGAGTAATTTACCTTTTAGCTTAATTACAGGGTCTTCATCCTTCAAAGATTCTCTTCCGAACTGAATTCCGGTAAAAAGCATATAAATCACAAGGAAAAACTGATAAATTGTGATAAACAGATCATATTCGGCATCAACTGGGCTGGTGACTTGTCCTATCAATGTTGGATTAATAAAGAGGAATATAAAGAAAATTACCTCAACAATAATTCCCAATGCTAAAAAAATCATCCTGAGAAGTCGTTTTTTATTTTGATAAAGTAAATCAGTTAAGGCAACTGTCCATATATAAGCGGTTATAGGAAGTGGTACTATCCCAATGATAAAATAAATATAGGGGACTGCCATATAGCCTGTTCCTTCTGTAAGGAGTGCAATAATAAATGAACTTGAACTTGCATACCATGAGGAAATTAATGTTAATAAGATAAAACCGAATAATAGAATTAATTTGCTCTTGTATTTCTGATACTTTACTAAAAACAGAATCCCAATTATTACGGAGATACACACAAATGCAAGACTAAAACTTCCATTTAAAATCTGTAATGGTGTTAATACCATTATTTTTCAAATCCTTATCTAAAATGTCAAAAAATTATTTTAAATATTTAATATTGAAATCTTTATTTAATTTTATTTGAAAATAATTTTATTCTATAATTTCTATGTTTTCAATAGAATTAAATAGAGAAGAAGTTAAATGATTCCTGAATTAGTTGTCCCAGTACAAAATTGGAAATCATTAAAGCTAGTCGAAAGTATCGCTGATGCAGTTTATTTTGGAGTTACTTTTTTTAATATGCGTCAAAAAGCGGAAAACTTTCTTTTAGAAGACGTCAAAGATGTTGTTGATTATTGTCATACAAGAGGGCGTCCTATTAAAGCATATCTAACAACAAATATCTTAATTTATGATTCTGAATTACAAGAATTGGAAAATATACTAGAGAATGCAAAATCTGCGGGTATAGACGCTGTTATAGTACATGATTTAGCAGCGATAAAGTTTGCTAAGAGATATGGTCTCAAATTTCATATTTCAACACAAGCAAACATATCTAATACAGAATCTGCCAAATTTTTTGAGGAATTAGGTGCTGATCGCCTAATTCTAGCAAGAGAGCTTTCATTAGAACAAATTAAGCTCATAAAGCATCATTTAAATAATACTAAAATAGAATGTTTTGTGCATGGTTCTATGTGTACCTCTATATCTGGACGGTGTTATCTATCTGCTACGATTTGTGATTCAGAAGAATATTCAGCTAATCGAGGTAACTGTATCCAGCCATGTAGAAGAGAATGGAGAGTAATTGATGATGAAAGTCATGAATTTTTATATGATGGGCAAATGTTTCTAAATGCAAAAGATCTATGCATGATTGAATTTATCCCTAATCTTATTCAAGCAAAGATTGATGCTTTTAAAATAGAAGGAAGAATGAAAGATCCTCTTTATATCAAGACTGTTTCAGAATGCTATAGAGAAGCGATAGATAGCTTTTTCAACAATACATTTACTAAGGAGAAAGTAGATAATTGGTTGGAAAGGTTGTCAAAAGTTTATAACCGTGGATTTCATACCGGTTTTTACTTTCATAGACCTACTTTAGAAGATATTGAATTAGAAAATAGAGGAAATGTATCTCCATATAAAAAGCACTATATAGGAAAAATTTTATCTTTTGATAAGAAATCCAAAACTGCAAATGTCTTATTAGAAAGTTTGGATATTCCATTGCGTACTGGAGACGAAATTATCATTACTGGAAGAAACACTTACCAAATCGAAAAAATAAGAAAAATGGTCTATAAAGGGGAAAAAATCAAATCTATCGTAAGGAAAAGATATAGCGACCCCGTTAAAATAAATTTAAGAGTAAATAATTGTGAAGAAAACGATAAAATCTATATTCTTATAAAAAATGGACAAAAGTAAAAATTTATATCATCTGTTGAACATGGATTAATTGATTTTTGTTAAGAGTCTAAATTATAACTTCTTGAGACTGAAGACTTTAAATGGAATTTGAGGAAAAAAGAAAAAATTTGGTTGAAAGTTTAATAAACCGCAAGATATTAAAGGATCCTGTAGTCATTCAAGCAATGCTGAAAGTCCCCAGACATGAATTTTTACCTAAAGAGGTAATGTCATCTGCTTATATAGATTCACCACTTTCCATAGGATCTGGACAAACAATTAGTGCCCCTCATATGAATGCTATGATGTGTGAGTATTTAGAATTAAAGGAAGGAGATAAAGTATTAGAAATTGGAACCGGTTCAGGATATCATGCAGCTTTATGTGCCGAAATTGTAGCACCAAAAGATTCTGAAAATCCTGGTTATGTCTATACTGTAGAGCGAATTAAAGATTTAGCAGATAAAGCGCAGGTAATTCTTAATAAATGTGGATATAAAAATAGGGTAACTGTTATATGTGGGGATGGTACTTTGGGATATCCCCAAGAAGCTCCATACGATAAGATCTTAGTGACTGCAGCATCACCAAAAAAAATTCCTCCTTCATATAAGCATCAATTAAGAGATGGTGGTATTTTATGCATTCCCGCTGGCTCGCGGGAATGGGGCCAAAGCCTTTACATCATTCGTCGAAAAGGAAATGATTTTGACTCTGAAAATATCACGGGAGTCAGATTTGTAAGCCTTATTGGAAAATATGGCTGGCCAGAATAGTCATATTTTCATAGGTTAAGAATAAAAATAAGATTCTAATTCTTAAATTTCTTTTTTAATTTCTCTTCCATTAATTTCTTACGGATTTTCTTTATAAATTCATTATTTGCGATATTTTGTTTGGCAGAATTGTTAGTATAATTAAAGCCATTTCGATTGCCATTTTTGTACAAATTCATAATAAATCCATGACAAAAAGATATTTATTAGTTAGATAATATGAGTAAAATATATTTAAAGCTTCATAAATTCGACAATATCTTTTCACAAAAATACAAAAATGTAATGAATAGAAAGATTTTAATATATCTTGAAATCTATGCTGTATTCAAAGTTTTTTGAAAGTTTAAATCGTGCGATCACATTAATCCCCTGAAATAGTTTTTTTAATCCTTCATCTGTATACACAGATGCAATTATTGGGAACTTAGCGATTCGTATCTTCTCCAAGTCTGATTTTAGGGTACTAGAAACTTCAAATTCTAATTTGAGATCATAAATTTCATCATAGGCTTTGAAGTGATACCCTTCATATTCAAAATTCTTTAAAGTTTCAGTTGTTTGTACATTTGCATATAATAATTGATTACTATGCCAAGACAATTTAGTAGGGTCCCCATTGAAGTAAAAAGGTAAGTCAATTCCTAACTCTAATTGATCCAAAATTCTTGTAATTATATTTTTCTTCCTAGAGCCCTTTTTTAGACTTCCCTTCACGTTTAATTTTATAGTATTTTCTTCAACAATTATATTCTTTGTTATTGTACAAGGAATTCGTTCATCTGAATCAACATCCTTAATTGAACCATCACATTCTAATTCCAAAGTTACTGATTTGCCATTTTTTTCATTCCTTATAACTCTAAATTCATTATTTACAAAGTCTCCAAATTCAAAATAATTATCTTGTTCAATTTGAGACAAAGGGACATCTTTATGTAAAAATCTCGTTCTTAACATACTTCTTTTAAATCGATCGACCATTACGTCTTCTTTCTTCACTTTTTCACTATCATGATATGCTTCAGGCCACCTAGTCAATGTATTCAATAAATTATAGGATTTAGGTTTAAAGTCTAATTCAAAAATAGTCCCTCCATCAGATGGTTTAATATATAAATTTAATAGATTAGATTCGATAATAATATCCATTTTGGTATCTTTACTAAAATCAATTGGTAGAATCGAGATGTACTTATTAGGGATTTCATTTATCTCTGAATTTAATTTATCTATGATATTTTCAGCATTTATTAAATGTGTATAAACTGAAAATCGGAGAAATTGTAAATATACTCCCCCAAATAATCCATGCCAATAGCAATCATTACATTGCGCTTTATAAATCTCATCCCACGCTTTATCAATTCTGGTTTGAAATTTGCTTCTCTCAGTTTTACTTAGGCTATTTTCAACTTCAATGAGTTTTTCACGTACGTGCAGCATCTTCTTATGCATATTATTCGATTCAGGATACTTTATTAAAAAGTAACGCCAAAAACCTCCTTTCAAAAATAAGTACTCATTTTGTCTTTGAGGGTTATTTCTGATGTTTTCTCTAAGAATCTCAAATCTTTTTCGTATAGGTGTTGCCAATACCCATTCTTCCATTTTATCATAGCTTGCTGTTGGAAGATATATTAGACCTCTCGCAGAAATTTTGTCCATATATTCTGAGAGCGTTATAGATTTTATCCATTCATTATTAATGATTTGTTCAAAAAATGCAGGAATAAATGGTTTACCACCATCTCCCTCTTGGTGTCCTTCACCATCAACATAACAGATTTCATGTGTTGTTCCCCATACACCCATCTTTTCAGCATCAGATATTAATAAAGCTATTCTATCCCCTTTTTCGTTAGAATTCTTTCTTAAATATTCAATACTAAAATAAGTGGGTTTCCATGGAGTTAAATATCTTAATTCTTCATTAATAGGAAAAATTCTTAAAGTTTTTCCGTCATCTTCTGTACTGTAGGAATAAAAAGTTTCAGATTGTGTTATACCCGTAGATCTGAAATGATTGTCATCCAGAATTACATATCTCAAACCAACATCATTTAAAAAAGATGGATAATTTGGTTCCCATACCCGTTCAGATAGCCATGCTCCTTTAACTTCTAAACTAAATTCTTTTTCAATTAGTATAGACAATTTTTTCAATTGAGCAACTTTATCCCTATTGGGAATAATTGCATAGATAGGTTCATAATAGCCCCCTCCAATTATCTCTATTTGACCTCGATTAGCCATCTGCTTCAAAATTTCAATAAATTCCGGTTTATTGCTGAGAAGCCATTCTAATAAGTTACCAGAGAAATGTAGAACTGCCTTTATTGCAGAATATTTGTAAAGATTCTCTATTAAGGGACTATATGATTTATTGTATACTTCATCATAAATAAAATCCAATTGATCTACTGGCTGGTGAAAGTGGAATACTATAGGTAAGTAAATGCTCTTTGCATTTGGCATCTCTTCTAACACTTACGTTATTAATATAGAAATTCATCTTTAAATTTAAATTAAAAATTAATAATGATTAGGGTATTAAAAAGTATTGTAGACCAAACCTCAACATAATTCTCTCTTTTTTACCGAATTAAAAAAAATCTGTAGCTTAAAAAAACTTCATTAGATCTTACATAAAAGTCGCAATATTTTTATAGAAGCTATATATAAGATTTATTTAATCATTTTGATTTTTTCATTAAAAATATTCAAACTTTAAAAAAGAGGTCTTAATTCAATGAGTAGTACAAAAGTTAAAGAATCAAGCGCAATTTTAAATATCCTATTAATTGTCCTCGGACTAATTTTTCTATTAAAGGCAATAACAGAAGTTCTCGGCTGGTTTGGTATATTTCTACCTGGCGTTGAGGGTATTCCAGAAGTTTTTGGGGCCTTGGGTTTGGTATCTATTGCTTTAGGTGTATGGTCGATTATTTCAGGTGTTGGAATGTTCAAAGAAGCAAAGTGGGCTATGGGAATAGCATTAGTAGTGTTAAGTATAATGGTATTAACTGGAATTGCACCTATAGTTGGATGGATTCAAAATCCGGCTTCTTTTATTTATACAGATTGGCCAAATTATATTACTATAATTTCATTCGTTATTGGATTAATTGGATTTTTCTGGTTGCTTTTCACAAGGAAAAGGTATATTTAAGTTAAATATAATTTAAAAAAATCTTTTTTTTTCTTAATTTTGTTTAACGAAATCGAATTTTATTATTAAGCATAAGATAAATTAGAATCATAAGAAAGTAAAATTATATAAATAAGATGATTATTACTTATAATTGTTCATAATTGAACTCCAATGAAAGGTGAATTTTTTGCAACAAGAATTAGGAGAAAAAACCGAAATTGAAAGCTTTGAATATCCAAAACACCTATATCCAGAAAAGAAAGGTTTAGCCAAAGCTTTTCAATTAGCTAGAAACTTTGGACATAGTGATGCTGTTAATTCCGTTGCCGTATCTCATCAAGGGGATCTTATAGTAAGTGCATCAAATGATAAAACCTTGAAAGTTTGGGATTTCTCATCAGGAAATCTTTTAAGAACTATTGAAGCTCATAGCAAGGAAATTTTAAGCGTAGTTATATCAAAGGATGATAGCTACATTATAAGTGGTTCTTCAGATAATTCAATAAAAGTATGGGGATTAAGAAGAGGAAATCTTATTCATCATCTTAAAGAACATAAAGATGAGGTTACCTGTTTAGCA
>JBHLON010000036.1:0-32811 GCA_048940445.1 Promethearchaeota archaeon | reverse complement strand
GGTTAGTTTACTCGTTTATACTTTAAATAAAAAATTAAAATAGTTTTTTTTATTATTTTCTAAATTTGAGTCAAAAAGTTATAATAATTGTAATAAATTATTAACGTTTACCTAGAAAACAAGGCATTTAGTCAAGATTTACAAATAAAAATTAAGAAAAAGCAAAAACAAGTCTATAATATTATGAAAGATAGACGAGCAATTATTATTAAAAGCCCACGACTGCTGAAAATAAGAAACAATTTACGACGTCTTCTCCTTGCTGCTGTGAGTGCTAAATGGAATAAATTATTTGATGACATGGATAGATTAAGATATACACCTAAAGGAACTCGAAGAACAGTCGATGATTTTACCTCGGATGAACTTCAGGAATTTAGAGCTTATCAAGAACAGCAAAATGATCTTAGGAAGCTATCAGATGAATCCATTTGCAAATGTATAGCTTGTGGAAAAGGAGATCGAGACATGGTTTACAATAAAGCTTATAATGCTTGGTACTGCACCGAATGCTACGGGATGGAACGAGCTTACGCTAAAAAATTGCGCCAAAAGAGAGCCAAGTCTAAGTCGCACGAAGATAAAGCCATCAAGAACCACTCCAAGACCTTTTTGTAGCCTTCTTTTTGTATCCTTTTATGGGTTTATCTTAAATCGGTATCCTTATTCTATATCAAATTTACAATAAGAAAAAAAGTGTCTAATCTTGGTTAATCGTGATTTCTTAAAGGCATAGATAAATGACTTGGGGTTCTATATATTTATATTCATGGAATTTTAGTTATTAAAATACCAATCTCTTTTATAAATAACTAAATACGCTTAATATAATAGATTATTTTCAAATCTTTTCATATTCGACTATTGTTTCTCTTTACGCCCTCATCTTGTGGATTAATATGACATCAGATCCCACATATTTAAATAGAAAAAGAGGTTTACAATACCTGTGAAAGATAAACGAGCAATTATTATCAAAAATCCAAAGCTTCAAAAAATTCGGGATAATCTACGTGATATATTAATACAAGAGTTTCATGTTCAATGGAAAAGATTATTTAATGAAAGGACTAATATTTCACGATATAACGACGAAAAGCCCAAATCAGTAAGAGACATGATTTCTGATGAAAAAAAAAGATTTAGAGCGCTTCAAGAGCAAGAAACTGAGCTAAGTTTTTCATTCGATAAGTCTATTCTTGTATGTGTAAGCTGTGGGAAAGGCCACCGAAATATGGTTTATAATAAAGCTTACGATGCTTGGTACTGTACTGAATGCTACGGGATGGAAATAGCTTACGCTAAAAAATTGCACCAAAAGAGAGCCACGTCTGAGTCGCACGAAGATAAAGCCATTAAGAACCACTCTAAGACCTTTCTGTAGCCTTCTTTTTGTAACCTTTTATGGCTTTACCTTAAATCATTACACTTATTCTATATTAACTTTAAAAAAAGAAAAATAAAAAAATAGCAAAAAAAATTTAAGAAATTAACCCATTAGAAGCAGCGGTGAATTACTTGGGGACCCATTTCCTTATACTCACGTCTAGTAACCCACATGCGGTGAAATGTCTTGAGTGAACTTAGAATTGATCCACCAATCCATACAGAATACATACGCTCTGGTGGAGCGATAATCTTTACATCAACACTCTCAGGAATTTGTTCCTTAATTTCTTTCGTTAACCGCTCCTTGATGCCCGGAAACATGGTGCTGCCGCCCGAAAGGACGATATTGCTATAAAGGTCACGGCGTAAATCGACATCACATTCAGAAATGGAACCAACAATTACATCATCAAGAGGTTCCAGCTCTTTCCCGATCACTGAAGGATTAAAAAAACATTCAGGAGCCAGAAATCGCTCTACTCCCACATTTATAGTCTCTCCATCAGGGAGCATGTAGCTTTTCTCCATTCCGGCCACCTTTTTACTCAACATCATTTCTTTTTCAGGATCGATTGCTACATAGCAGAGTTTTTCTTTAATATCACGAACAATTTCTTTCTCTGCTGAAGTGGTAAATGAATATCCCTTTTGTCTTAGTAATCTTTGCAAATATGTAGTAATGTCTCTACCCGCTAAGTCAATTCTTTGGATGGCATGACTTAAAGCGAATCCTTCGAAAATTGGAACGACGTGTGAAACTCCATCCCCAATATCTATAACACATCCAGTAGTACGACCAGAAGCATATAAAGAGAGTACTGCTTGCATTGCTACATACAAAGCTGGCACATTAAATGTTTCAAACATAATCTCAGCCATTTTCTCTCTGTTTGGTCGAGGGTTTAATGGAGCTTCTGTAAGAAGAACAGGGTGTTCACTAGGATCAATTCTTAAGTCGGTATAAAAAGTATAATGCCAAATCTTTTCCATAGCAGTCCAATCTTCTATAATACCATGCTCAACAGGGAACATTAATTTCAATACTCCCTTTAGTTGCATGGCTTCTTCCCCGATATAATATTCACGAGTATAATGTTCGACATCAGTCATTATGGACTCATATTTTGGATATCCAATTAAGGTTGGAAAGACGGAACGTGGTTGATCTTCACCGGCAAAACCATTTTTGGAAATGCCAGTACCATTGTCAACAACTAAGGCTTTTGCGTTTAAAAAACT
Organism: Promethearchaeota archaeon; assembly: GCA_048940445.1. Lineage (GTDB taxonomy): Archaea > Asgardarchaeota > Lokiarchaeia > Sigyniarchaeales > SOKP01 > SOKP01. The sequence continues at coordinate 30,183 of JBHLON010000036.1, read as the reverse complement.
TTCTTCTTCTGCCATATTTTTCAGCCTTATTATTTTTATTTTTTTAGATTTTATTTTTGATGTTTGATTATATTCCAAATAGAAATTTTTGTTTTTATATTTTTATCTCTATTATATTTTTTTTTATGTATAATAATATCGATAAATTATAACAAATTAAAATTACAAATATAATAAATTTCGCCTTTATAAATTTTTTTAAACCAAAAATTAAACGTGCGATATGAAAAAGAATTTCTTTTAAACTATTTAAAAAGAACGATAATCTGATTTATAAAGTCGTTGCGTTCTGGTGAAAAATAAATCTTTTTCTTTTTTTTGGAGTTTAATATCGCGATCACAAATAAAAACTTTTTGAGATCAAAATTATAATCTTCTGAGCTCACAATAAAATTCTACACTCAAGAAGTAAACAATCGAAAAACGATAGGAATTACAGTTAAAAATTAAAAGAATTTACCTTTTAACAAGCATGAATGATAAGATATATTCAAATTCTTTAAGATATTCCATACTTTAAGCATATAGATTTTTGTTGTTATGGATTTAGATCCTTATTATATTAAGGAAAATATTGATGATATTGGGTTAAAAGAAGGATTTTCTATCCTTAAAGATTGGATAAATAATTCTAATGATATTTCATTAAGGAAGAGTGCATTAGAAGTTTATAAAGAGCTTGATGATGGCAAAAGTTTCAGATTTTTTGAACAATTATTTCTTTCTGATGAAGATATTGAGATACGTCTATTAGCTGGAGAGTTTTTAAAACATAATTATTTTCATCATCCCAAGCTAATTGCACTTTTAGAATTTACTTTATTTAATGAAAAAAATATTGAACTAAAATTTATGGCAATTGAGATTTTAAACTCACTGAAATCAAGGAAGGCTCATAAGATAATTAAGAACTTTTTGAAAAAAGTGATAAAGAAATATTTTTTAGCAGATATTAAGGCTTTTCCCGAGGATATTTTTACCAATGATCACGATTTTTCAATCCAAGGACTTCATTTAGAAATTTGTTTTAATATAATTCTATATCTTTTTTATACGTATGAAAAGGGTTATAATGTTATATTGAAAAATGGGATAATTATTCTTTTAGAATGTGAGAGCTTTAATCTTAAGGACCTTTCACAGATTCCTGCTTTTGATAGATTAACAAGATTAGAACATCTTATGTTACGGAGGAATCAAATTAATAAGATTCAAGGCTTAGATCATTTAAAGAATTTAAAAGTTCTTGATTTATCAGAAAATCGCATTCAAAAAATTGAAAATTTGGATAAGTTAAAGAAATTAGAAGAATTAAAGCTTGCTATGAATAAAATTGAGAAAATTGAGAATCTTAATGTTAAAAAAATAAAAAAGTTATCATTAGATCATAATTTAATTATAAAAATAGAAAATTTAGAGGAGTTAAAGGACTTAGAATTATTAAATCTTAGTCATAATAGGATTGAGAAAATGGAAAACCTAAAAAAATTAAATAATTTAAAAAGCTTAAATTTGTCTGATAATAGGATAGAGGAGATGTCTCAATTAGCTTGTCTTGTAAAATTAGTTTCGCTCCGTTTAAATGATAACTTTATTAAGCAAATTTGTTGTTTACATAACTTATTAGAATTAAAAACATTAAATTTATCAAATAATTTAATTGAACGTATCGATGGTTTACAGAATCTAACGAATTTAACAAAATTGGAACTTTCTAATAACAAAATAAGGAAAATTGAAGGAATCGACGACTTAACTAAACTTCAAGAATTATTTTTAGATAAAAATTTAATCGTTAAACTGGAGGGCCTAAAAAACCTTAAAAGTTTAATTATTCTTTTTTTAGAGAATAATCGTATTTCAGAATTTAGAATTCAGGATATTGATGATTTGGAGAACTTGAACTTTATCTTTTTGAATAACAATCCATTAACTTCAGAAAGTAGAGTGCATTATGAGAGAAAAACAAGGTTTCCATGAATAAGCGGAATGAAATGATTATTTATGCTTCATTATATAATCATCAATCCATAAATCCATAAGCACTTCATCATAATATTTTGAATCCATGAAAAATTGATTTTTTCTTATTCCTATAATCTGAAAACCAAATTTCTGATAAAGGTATAGAGCTCGTTCATTATTAGAAAAACAGCTTAATATTATTTTTTCTTTATGAAATAATCGTTTAGATTCACGAATTGCCATATCTATTAAATTAAATCCTATTCCCATATCTCGATAATCTTTTTGAACGATAATCCCTAGGCTTCCTACATGAGAAGCAGCATCCCAATCTATATTAGACACTTCACACATTCCGATGACATTATAGGGAGATTTTAATTTTTTATTAATAGCAACTATACAAATCTCATTCTGTTTTTTTATATTGCTATACCAAGAGTGTTTTTCAAATTCAGATCTAACGGGAGACAAAACAGGGATGTAAATTCCCTCTTCAACAACTTCATTAAAGTTATTCCAAATCCCATCAACATCTGATTCTTTAACATGTCGTATGATAGTCCTCTCTCCATTCTTCAATGTGATAACCTTTTGCATCAATTAATATAAGTTTTTATTTTTAAAGTGCTTTGGTATTATTATGGAAAACAAAAAAGAAGATAATGATGATAAATCAAAAGAAAAAATCCTAAATTATTTTGAACAGATGTCTGAAAGGAAAAAGAAACCTGTTGCTAAAGATTTGGTTCAATTAAAGCATGTAGAAGTCAAAAAGCAGGAAGTGACCCAAGAAACATTAGATTTAGCAAAGGCTTTAAGGGATAAGTATATTGAACATGATCAATTTGAACGGCTAAATAATGATGAACTTACGATTCTTGAAACATTTCAAGGAAAGAGATTATTTCTGTCTAGAATTGCGATCATAGCTAATCAAAGTAGAGTTTTATTAGGTTTGGATCCTTTTAAAAAAGCAGAATTAGAAAAAATTCTTGAAAATTTAATGATGAAAGGATATATTAAAGCTGAACAGGTAGGAAGTAATATTGTTTATTTTCTTACAGAGAGAGGAAAATACAAAACTCAGTAATTTAATGAGTTATTAGTCTTTTTTTAAAATTAGTTTAATAATTGGTATATCTTGATATTCACCTGAAGGAAGTTCCCTTCGGATTGTTAAGGGCAAGATTTGAGATTTTAGCTCTACAAGTGCAATTTTTATGGGATCTATCAAATTTTTTGGTTTTGCTACTAAGATGGGAGCTCCAAAACTTATTTGTAACGCACGTGCACCTACTATTCTGGCTTTTTCATATCGTGTCAGAAAAATAGGCCCTACTTTAACGTAATTTCTGACTTCTTTATATTTTTTTCTTAATTCTCGAGACTCTAAAAAAGAAGACATGGTTTATCCCATAAAAAAAGTGTTTAAAATTTAGAATACATTATAAAATAAAACTTTTTTGGTTTAAAACATAGTATCCTAATTTAATAATAAATATTATCAGAAAAGAATGCGCAAGGGGGGATTTGAACCCCCGACCGTCGAGATCGAAACTATTAGTTAGTGATGATTTACACGGTGTGAGCGTATAACGTTTTTCATAGTTATCATATATAAAATGTCGTCATAACGCCTAGACCACTCGCGCGTATTTAGCTAAAACTCCAATTATTTCAAATTCCTCTATTAACTTATTATTAAAAAGTTATCAATATAATTTAAGAGATTCTATTGACTCTATAACTATATAACAGATTAATAAAAGATATATTCGAATAATAATAAAATTCATCAATTTCGGTGATTTTCGTATCTACTAAACAAGACTTTATTTCCCATCCTTTAATTAAAGAAAATGCGGTAATTAGAAGATCATACCAAGAAAATATTTTTATTAATTGTTTGAATAAAAACTGTTTAGTAGTTATTCCTACTGGATTGGGTAAAACCATACTAGGTTTAATGTTAGCTGTACAAAGACTTTCAAATTTACCAGATAGCAAAACAATTTTTTTAGCTCCAACAAAACCTTTAGTAAATCAACACTATCAATCTTTTTTAAAATTAACTAATATTCCAGAAACCAACTTAGTAGCATTAACCGGAGACATTAGTCCTAATAAGCGTTTGAGCATCTGGAATGAAGCTAAAGTCGCATTTATGACTCCTCAAGTCTTACAAAACGATATAATTTCCAATCTTTACACAATTAAGGATGTATCTTTAATAATCTTCGATGAATGCCACAGAGCAATTGGAGACTATGCATATTGTTTTATTGCTCAAAAATACATGGAGCTTGCTAAAAACACGCAAATATTAGGCCTCACAGCTAGTCCTGGGTCTACGGAAGGAAAGATAAATGAAATTAAGAATAATTTGTTCATAAATCATATTGAAATCAGAACTGATGCAGATTATGATGTAAAACCATATATCCACAATGTTGATAATGAATGGATCAAAATTGTTCTTCCAAATGAATTTCTTGAAATTAGTAACATTTTTACAGGTAAATTAAGAACTATTTTTAAATGGTTAAAACAAATAGAACTTTTAAATTCATCAGATATTAATAAAATTAATAGAAAAGATCTATTAAAATTAAACTTCATTATAAACAAGAAGATTTCCAATTCTCGAGACGATAAAGAAAAGATACAATTATTTACTGCTAAAAAGTATACCTCAAACGCTATTAGACTTTCTCATATGCAGGAATTGATTGAAACTCAAGGTATCAACGCATTAAAAGATTATTTAGAAAAAATTGAAGAAAAAATAAAGAAAAACACTGCAAATAAATCATTAAAAGAACTTTATGGAGACTATGAATTTAAAAGAATGAATAATTTAGTAAATTCTGTTTTATCAAAGGGTATTATTCATCCTAAATTAGAAAAATTAGTCGAAATATTACAGCATGAACTAATGCAAAATCCAAGTTCTAGGGTTTTAGTTTTTTGTCATTTTAGGGATTCTGTTAATAATATTGTAAAATTTTTAGATAACCACCCAATCATTAAGGCCCATAAATTTGTAGGGCAACAGAAGAGATCATATGATAAAGGTTTGTCTCAAAAAGAACAAATCAGTATTTTAGAAGACTTTAAATTAGGGGTTTTCAATACTTTAGTAGGAACCAGTGTTGCTGAAGAAGGATTGGATATTGCTGAATGTGATCTAGTGATATTTTATGATGTCGTACCAAGCGCAATAAGATCGATTCAAAGAAGAGGACGAACTGGAAGAAGAAAGGAGGGCAAGGTTTACGTATTAATGGCAGAAAATACTCGAGACGAGGGCTATTATTGGGCTGAAAAGTCAAAAGAGAAAAATATGAGGCAGAGTCTTAAAAAAATGAAAGAATCGGAATCGTCTCTGAAAAATGATCAACCTAATCTCTTAAATTTTATTGAAAAAAAAAATTCACAAACGAATGATAGAGAAAATAATGAGACTATTCAATCAGAAAGAATCCAGTCAAATGAAAGTGAAGGTTTTTTTATAATCTGTGACAATAGAGAAACTTCCTCCTCAGTTGTTAGAAATCTATCACTTATGGGAGCAAAATTAAAGCTAAAACAGCTAGAAGTAGCAGATTATGTAATTTCAGACAGAGTAGGTATTGAAAGAAAATCCAGCCAAGATTTTAATGATTCTCTAAAAGATGGAAGGCTATTTAATGAATTATTTGACTTGAAAAACAATTTTGAGAAACCTATATTAATTTTAGAGGGTGACCCATTTGGGAGTTCTGCGATAAATGAAAATGCCCTCTACGGTGCAATTACTTCGATTATACTTAATCTTGGAGTATTGATTTATAAGACTAAGGATTCTTTAGAAACGGCTAAATTTCTATTCCAATTAGCGAAAAAAGAATTTGCGGAGTCGAAGGGAGAACCAAAACTAAGATTTGAAAAGAAACCTATCGAAATTGACCATCTATTGGAATATATTGTAGCTGGGATACCTGGTGTAAACGCACTTCGAGCAAAGAATCTCCTGAAAGAATTAAAATCTCTCCAAAACATTTTTAATGCAGATTATGGAGAATTGATGCGAGTTGAGAATATTGGGAAAAAAATTGCCGAAGAGATTCTTAAAATCAGTCGTTATAAATATACAAATGAGGATAAAGTTTAGATTATAAAGTTTTTATAGTTTTAACCAATAAAAAAAGAGCAAATACCCACAATAAATAACCAAAAAATGGTAAAAAGGGACGCATGATTAAATTAAGTAACAATAACATACTTTGTAGAAAGATTATTAAACCAACCATTACATAAACTGTATTTTTTCTAATTGCTTCCTTTTTCTTGATTACTCGAGCGAGAATATATGAGCTTATCGCAATTATAATTATTAGATACAGAGAATCTATAAGTTGAACCCCTATATAACGAGTATAAGTTGTTTGCCAAATCCAACCTATCCCATAGCCTGAGTAGAACAAACCATGTATCCAAAGAAGTATCCCAACAGTTATGCCTGATCTTCCGTAAGAAAATCCAAGAATAGAAAAGTGAGATGGAATTAATAGAGACACTATCATTACATAACTACAGTTTGTCAGATTTTTCCAAATCTCTTGAGTCATGATTCCAAATTGTTTTTTGAATTATTTAATTATTCTTTATGTAACTTTCTGTTACCTTTAATTAGTAAGATTAATGCAAATAAAAATGACAAATATCCAAAAAATACCTGACCAAAAATGGCACCCAAATTTATTAATAGAGCCACAATTTGAAAAAAAATTATCAATGTAAATATCTCTTTTTTGACTATTTTCCCTTGTTTAATCATTCTTGCTAACTTTATTATAATAAGCGAACTGACTATAATAATTAGGAATGGAATCAAGAGCATCCAATAAAACCAAAAGAACCAAAAATTTGGGAGTCCTTCAAGAAACCAAGTAATTCCTACGGTATTGCCTACCGAAACTGTACAAAACATCCATATGAAAGTATGAGTTGTAGGACAACATAGCGAAGTATAACCAATCGGTAAAAATAAAGAGGCTAACATCACATAACTACCATTTATTAGATATTTCCATGATTCTTGAGTCATATTCACTCATTTCATATAGGATTACTCAATATAATTAATTAGATTATAACTTAAATTTATTTTGACAATTAATAAATGATTTATTAGTGCTTTTAAAATCAATTAAAAAAGAAAACATAAAATTATTTATTCATATTAATAATATTATATTGAAATAAACTCAGATACAATTTATTTAAAGGTAATATTGAGAAATGATAAAGTTCAAAATTGTAATTTGTGGAGCTAAAAATGTTGGAAAGACATCTCTCATTAGGCGCTATGCTACTGGAAAGTTTGATAAATCAACGTTGTCTACTATTGGCGTGGATTTTGAAACAAAAAAGGTAATAGTTGATGATACCGAAATCCTACTTAATATATGATTTATTTATTCAATAAATCAGTTAAAATGGGATTTCGCTGGAGAGAAGAAATTCAGACTTCTATTACCTTCTTATGTCTCTGGTGCGTCGGGAGCGTTAATTTTATATGACATTACAAATAGAGAATCTTTGAAAGATTTATATGATTGGATAAAAGTGATTAATTCTGTTCCTAATTCTCCTAAAACAAAGATATTAGTAGAGGCTAAACTTGATTTAGAGGATCAAAGGGAAGTTACTAAAGAAGATGCTGAAAAAATACATTTCAAATATAATTTTAAAGGTGAGATTATTGGTACATCCTCAAAAACAGGTCAGAATGTTGAAGCTGTGTTTGAAATGCTTGGAAGAGAGATTCTAAAAAGTTCTTTAAAAAAATGTTCGAATTGTGGTAGACTTTATCCGTTAGAATTAAAGTTTTGTCAATATTGTGGAAATCGAACCTTATAAAAGTCATCTCTGGAAGAAAAACCTCTGATTTTTTGTTTTTTTAATAAAGCTACAGACTCATAAGGAAAACAAAAATCTTAAAGAAAATAATAATTTTTAATACAAAAATAAGATAGGATAGGCATTCTTCTATAGGTTATTCTAGATGAGTTACAGCATAAATCAAGATGTAGATGAAATAATAAATCGTCTTAGAAAAGAAAGCATAAATTTTGAAGATAGAACAATTTTAGTTACGGGTGGTACAGGTTTTTTGGGTTCTTGGGTTTGTGATGTGTTAATCAAACAAGGGGCGTATTGCATTTGTTTAGATAATTTATCTTCCGGGAGATTTGCTAATATTGCCCATCTGATGGATAAAGATAATTTTAGATTTTTAAATCACGATATATCCGAACCAATATATTTTGGCTTAACTCATCATCCCAGAGGAGTTTGTATTGGTGATATTAATAAAATAGATATAGTAATGCATATGGCGAGTAGAGCATCGCCATTTGAGTTCAAGAGATATCCCATTCCAATATTAAAGAGCAATACCCTGGGAACTATGAATGCTTTGGGTATTGCTAAGGCTCATAATGCCCTGTTCTTTTATACTAGCACCTCTGAAGTCTATGGAAATCCCCCGAGTGAAGCTGTTCCAACCTCAGAAAATTATTTTGGGCATGTGAATCCAGTTGGACCTAGATCTTGTTATGATGAATCTAAAAGGGCTGGGGAGGCTTTTGTTAAAGCTTATGAACTTCAACACAAAATAAAGACAAAGATAGTAAGAATTTTCAATACATCTGGTCCTAGAATACGGCATGGTCCTGAATTTGGACGTGTTATTCCCAACTTTATTTTTCAAGCATTAAATGATGAAGATATCACTATTTTTGGAGATGGTTCTCAAACAAGATCTTTTACTTATGTTGTTGATGAAATCGAAGGAATTTTAAAAATGGTCTATAATGAGAGAGCTGTTGGAGAAGTAATTAATCTAGGCAATAATAAAGAATATACAATTCTAGAATTAGCTAAAATTATAAAAGAATTGGTTAAATCTAAATCGAATATTATATTTAAGGCATTACCTATAGATGATCCTATCAGAAGGTGTCCAGACATATCTAAAGCAAAAAAGATATTAAATTGGGAACCAACAACTCCTTTGAAAGAAGGTTTAGAAAAGACTATTGCATGGTTCAGAGAAAATGTATAAAGAGGAAAAAAGACAAGAAAAATTTGAAAATATAAGAAACCGAAAGCAATTAGGGACCATCGTTAAAATAAGTATAATTATAGGGATTCTAGTTGTATCCGGGTTTATAATATATTACATTTTGACTCCTGAACCTGGTTTTGTAATTTTTGGATTATTAAATAAGGAGAAGAAAGCAGAAAATTATCCAACACATGCAAAAGTCAATGAAACTGTCTCTTTTTATGTGTCTGTTGAAAACCATTTAAATCGGGATTTCAATTTTAAAGTAGAGATTTTAAGAGGGGATAATGAAACGATTTTAACATCAACAGGATCGATTGGTGCAGAGTCCTATTACAATACTTCTAAAGTAACATTGTCTAATAATCAATTCTGGATGTCTGAAATGTTAAATGTATCATTTTCTCAGCCGGGAGCAAATCAGAGTATTATTGCAGAATTATGGGAAATTCTCTCTTCAGGAGTTGATAGATTTTATAATATCTTATATTTGTGGTTAAATATAACTGCTTAAGATGCACTTCCAATAATTTGAACGTCTGCAATTTTTACGTATGGGGCCTGATAAGGTCCATAAATTTTAATCTCCTTAGAAATCTCTTCAATATGATTAAATAAATCTAATAGATTAATCCCAAACATCGTTTCATTGAGTGGATCTAAGAGTTCACCATTTTTTATTAGATTTCCTTGAAGAATTAATCCAGAGAAGTCACCAGTAGAGATATTAGGTCTATCTCCGGTATAATCTAAATAAATTCCTTCCTTGATCTCTCTAATTAGTTCATCTTTCGATGATTTTCCTGGTTGAAGAATAAAGTTTGAGACTCCTATGCTGGGAAGAGAACTATAGGAATTACGTATTGCATTTCCAGAGTTCTCAACACCTTCTTTTGCGGCTGTATAACTATTATGAAGTAATCCTGAGTGTAAAAACATGCCTTGATCGATAACTTTCTTATTCTTGCAAGGGACTCCTTCTCCATCGAAACTTGCTGATCCTACAGCTCCATCAATTAATGCATTATCTTCAATGTTTAAAAGTTTTGAACCAATGTTTTCCCCTCTTTTATCAACAAGGAAACTACGTTTATATTGGAAAGTTTCTGCATTTATAGCTGAAGCTAATGGTCTTAAAATGAAGCTAATAACACTCCTGGGAGTTAGTATTATAGGAAATCTTCCACTTGTTACTTTTTTCCTATTTAAATTCCTTTTAGCACAGTCTAAGGCTATTTTAACAACCTCCTCACTAATAATTTCCTTAAGTGTCCTAGAAATCTGATTTTCAAAACCGAAGGAAATATCTTTTGTTATTTTATCTTTTACAATGACATGAGAAGATAAAGAGCAAATTGTGGTTTTTAAATCAACTTCTAAACCATTTGTATTAAAAATGAAGGCTCTTGAATAAGTAGAGGAAAAATTTCCAGACTGGGAAATTGCAAATTCATCCTCATCACAAATTTTAATTAAATCTTCTATATATTTGACTGATTCTTCTATGGTAAGTTCTTTTACATCTTTATCATATAACCCCTTAACAAGACTATAATTTTCATATTTCGGAGGCAAATTCTTAAAGTCAGGATCGTCAGTTCCGGCTCTCATCATACTAAGAGCATCTTTTACCATTTTCTCTACATACTTCTTTTCTAATCTATTCGTAAATGAAAATCCTAAGGACCCTTTTTGATTGATTATGCGGATACCAACTCCATAGTCACTCCCATATTCATTGTTTTTTATAGAGTTTTCCTCAATATCTATATTAATATAATCGTTTAGGGAGAAGAATATTTCAGCAAGCTTTCCACCCCTTCTTTCAGCGGTATTTAATCCAACTAAAGCAAGATCAAAGATACTTGAAGTTTCTTCCATTTAACTGAGACCTCCAACTACTATGTCTTCTATTCTAATGTACGGACCTCCATCACAAACTCTCACACTTTGGCCACCCTTCCCACACATACCGTCAGAGTAACCAAATGTGTTTTTATTACCTATGGCATTAATTTTCTTTAACACTTCAAGCGTCAATCCAGAAAGCGCTACGTCTCTCATTAGTTCCATCTTTTGACCATTTTCGATCTTATAAGAAAATTTACATTTAAATTGAAAATTTCCAGTACTTGCATCAGTATATCCATATTGGAAATCTTCACACAGAATTCCTAATTTTGTATCTTCAATTAACTCGTCTAATTCCCAATCTTTTGGTTCTAGATATGTAAAACCCATTCTAACTTGAGGAATTGCTGTACAAGAATTTGCTCTTCCATGACCATTAGGCTTAACAGACATTCTAGAGGCAGTTTCAATATTATGTAAGAAGCTCCTAAGAACACCATTTTCTATTATCACAGTTTTTTGTGAAGGTGTGCCCTCATCATCTATGAAATAACTACCATATAATTCATATGGTAAATTAAATAATTTTCCTTTACCAACTGTTGGATCATCAATTACATTTACATCCTCAATTGCCACTATATTTCCAATCTTATCTTCTAATACACTTTCTTTATTTAAAATTAAATCTGCCTCACATGCATGGCCAAAAGCTTCATGAATAAAAGTTCCTGTTAATTTTGGATCCATTATCACATCGAATTTGCCACCTACAGGAGATTTTGCATTTAGGAGAGAAACTGCCTGTCTTGCTGATTTTAAACTTATATTTTGAGCTTCTTCTGTTTCTAAAATCTCAAATCCTCCAACACCTCCAACTGAATTCATAGCGTTTTGTATTACGCCTTCTTTTTGAGCATAGACAGCTGAAAAAATACGTAATAATTCCAGTTCTTGATATATTTTACTACCGAATGAGTTTAAGAACAAATTTTTTGAATATCCATCTAAATAAATTGTGTGACTATTTTTTACTTCCTTTGAATAATTTAAAGCAACGTCTTCATGATATCTTACTGTTTCAATTTTATCTTTTATATCGATGCCTTCTAAATTCATTTTACTACTGACTTTAAAAAATTTTTCAATCGGGTTTTTTTCAGTTATTTTAAACTTATGTTTTGAAAGTTGATTTGATTTCTTTGCTAATTTTATAGCTTTCGAAAAACTATTAATTAGATCTTCTTTAGTTAAAGTCCTTGGAACGCAAAACCCCCATCCTCCATCTAAAAAAGTTCTTATTCCACATTCAAAAGTCTCGTATGAACTAACTTCTTTGCTTCTTTTGTTTGTAAAGTCTAAAGTTGTTCCATTCTGTAAAATGGCTCTGATATCCCAATATTCAATCTCATTACTTGCTAAATTAGATAGTCGTGTGGTTAAATTATCATCAAATATTTTTAATTCATCAGCTATTTTCATGATAGATAGTAATAATTAATTTTATTTCTTTCAAAAATAAAAAAGCTGTTCATCTAATAAGATGATTGAATAATTGTAAATTAATTTTTTTTTATTTAATTTTTCTGAGGTTGAGAAGTTGGGCTAATTTCACTTTCAGCCTTTTCTTTTAAATATTTAACAATTTGTATTGCTTGAGAAAGAGTTACATATTTTGAAAATTTTGTCGATGGCTTAAAGGTAAATGAATGATTACATCTCCAGCATTTTTTTGTTTTAATTATTTTATTACAATAATACCACTCACCACAATGATAACATCGATAAAAATAATATTTTCTGATATTTTGCATCTCAACATAGAAGCATTAGAAACAACTTAAAATCTTGGAAAGTTTATTAATTTAGTAATTTGCTATATAGATTACATAGAAATTTATTATTAAGAAGGACATAATCTTCTTTAATTGTTAAGAAGGTGTTTTTAATAAAAAATATAATAAAAAATTCTTACTTTTATTAAATTAGAAAATAATAAAGTGAGCGTTATGAATCATAATTATATTCATCCAATCGAAACACGTTATCGTACTGAATTGGCTTACCTTTTCACAGAGGAAAAGAAACTGGAAACTTGGCTAAAGGTAGAGGCTGTTTTAGCTAAAGTTCATGCGAAAGTTGGGAATATTCCTCAAAGAGTTGCAGATGAGATTATAAAGAAAGCAAATTTAGATTACGTTAAATTAGAACGTGTGAAAGAGATTGATAATAAAATTCATCATGATTTAATGGCCATGGTAAAGGCTCTAACAGAGCAATGTGAAGGCGATGCAGGTAAATATATACATCTAGGTGCCACAAGTTATGACATAGAAGACACATCAACAGGGTTACAATTAAAAGAAGCTTTAATTTATACTCGAGAATCTCTTTTGATTTTATTGCAAGTTTTAATAACTCAAATGGAAAAAAATAAAGATTTAATCTGTATTGGAAGAACACATGGACAACATGCATTACCAACGACATATGGAATGAGATTTGGAGTATGGGCTTATGAAATAAATCGACATATTGATCGGATAAATGAAGTATTAGAACGCATTTCTTATGGTAAAATGTCAGGAGCAGTAGGAACTATGGCAAGCTTTGGTGATTATGGTATAGAGTTACAGAGATTAGTTATGAAAGAGCTTGATTTGAATCCGGTTCTTATTGCTAATCAAATAGTTCAAAGAGATAGACATGCTGAAGTAATATTGCTGACAGCCTTAATTGGACAAACTCTAGCAAAAATAGCTACACAATTTCGTATATTACAACGAACTGAAATATCAGAGATGTTTGAACCATTTAAAGAAGCGCAAGTTGGAAGTTCAACCATGCCACATAAACGAAATCCATATAAATCTGAGAGAATTTGTAGTTTAGCGAGACTTATCAAATCTAACATAATTCCTGCTTTGGATAACATTATACTTGAAGATGAGAGAGACTTAACGAATTCAGCAAATGAAAGAATAATCTTTGCTGAAAATTTTGTATTATTAGATTTTATTATAAAACAATTAATTGATAATCTTTCTCATATTGAATTTAATACTAATAAAATTGAAGAAAATTTAAACCTAACTAAGGGTGCTTGTTTAGCTGAAAAAGTCATGGTAAGATTGGTTGATAAGGGTATTGGAAGGCAAGAAGGACATGAGATTTTAAGACAATCTGCTCTTAAATCTATAAAGCAGAAACGTATGATTAATGATATATTACTCGAAAATGACATTATTAAAAGCAAATTTTCTCAAGAAGAATTAAATGAATTGCTGGATCCCCATAAGTATATTGGGAAGGCAATTGAGCAAGTCCTAAATTTGAAAAATTATCTAAAGAAAAAATTCAATTTAAAAAATGGTTAATAATAAGGATATTTATCCTAAATTGGGGGTCTCATCCAAAAAGGAGGATGTGCATAGAGCAATAAAATCAATTGATAAAGGATTGTTTCCAGGAGCTTTCTGTAAAATAGTAAGAGATGTTAACAATCGTAAAGATTTTTGCTCTATTTTCCATTCTGATGGAGCAGGCACAAAATCTATTATTGCCTATATGTATTATAAAGAAACAAACGATCTATCTGTATTTAGGGGAATAGTAAGAGATGCCATGGTAATGAATATCGACGATATTTTATGTGTTGGAGCCACAGGGGATATATTTTTATCTAATAATATCAGTAGGAATCGCAACTTCATTTCTGGAGAAATAATTGAAATAATTATTAATGAATATGAGTCATATTCCAAGACGGTTTCTGATTTGGGGTTAAACATAATAACTTCAGGAGGAGAGACTGCTGATGTAGGAGATATTGTTAAAACCCTACTAGTTGACGCCTCTGTATTCACAAGCATGAAAAGAAATGAGGTAATTGATGCAAGTAATATACAAAACGATGATGTTATAATAGGTTTAGCCAGTTATGGAAAAGCTATTTATGAAAATGAATATAATAGTGGAATAGGGAGTAATGGGCTCACACTAGCTAGACATGGACTACTTTCCCATAATTATTTTAAAAAATATCCTGAATGTATTGATCCAAATAATGCTGAGGAATTAACATTTTATGGAAATTATCTTTTAACAGATGAAATTAAAGATCTTCAGATGACAATAGGAGATGCTCTTCTTTCTCCAACAAGAACATATGCTCCCGTTATTATAGAAATCTTAAAAAAGTTTCGAAGTGAAATTCATGGCATAATTCATATTACTGGTGGTGGTCAAACAAAAGTTTTAAATTTTGGCAATGGGATTAAATATTGCAAAAATAATTTGTTTAAGGTTCCAAAAATCTTTCAAATTATCCAACAATCTTCTGAGACTCAATGGAGGGAGATGTTTCAGACTTTTAATATGGGACATAGAATGGAAATTTATTGTAATGAATCTTATTCTAAAGAAATTATTAAAGTAATTAAATGTTTTAATATAGATTGTAAAATCATTGGTAATTGCGAAAAAAGTTCAATAACAGATAAAAATATCGCCGAAATTAAATCTGAATATGGAACATTTAGGTATAGTTAATGCAATACAATTAAAGTTTTTCTAGATAATATCTTTTCTCAAATCAGAATTGGATTTCAACCTATAAATTGGGGAAAATAATAAAGTTTAAAATTTTTTAAATCAATACTTTGTTATTCAAATTATCATATGCAAAATGATTTATGACTAGAATAAGGAGCACAGCTAATCTAATTTTTAAACAACGATTTTATTTCCTTGTTGAAATTTTAATAATTTTTTTAGGGATTTTTTTATTTTTATTGATCCCTACGTATATTCCTCAATTAATAGTAGATGAAAATTCACCTGCTTATGAACCTTTATATTTTTTATTTAGAGCTTTCATTATATTGGCTGCGATTCCTATTTTTCTTATTGTATCTAATTTTGCGCTGCAATCACAAAAAAGAAAATTAATATTAAAAGAAGATGTTAGTCCTTCAAAGAATTTTATCAATTTATTTAAGATTTCAGAAAAAAATTTTAAGTATCAATTATTGTATGGTTTTCTTTTACTCTTTTTAGTCTTTATACCATTAGACTTTTTCACATATTTAATTTTTCCTAATATGTTGGAATACCTTTCTATTGCTCTTGGTGTTTTTCCTGAAGTGACTCCAGCTTCTTATAACTCATATCTCTTACAAAGTTATCTATATTTCATTATATCAGTGTTAATAATTCAAAGTAGTGTTGCGATCTATGAAGAATCATTAAGTCGTGGATTTTTAGCCAATAGAGGAAGTGATTATGTAAATAATATGTCTGCTGTAGTAATATCTTCCTTCTTCTTTGGTTTGGGGCATTTTTCTTATATTTTTACTCCATTTACCATAAATCTTCCTATAATTTTCCCACTAATCTGGTTTATACAGACCTTTTTTGTTGGAATTATCTTGGCAATGGTAGTTATAAGAAAAAGGTGGTTATTTCCTGCAATATTCGCTCATGCTGTTAATAATATTATCAGTGCTCATGCAATTTGGAATTTTTTACAAGGAAATAGTTTCTTTCCCTTTTCACTTTACTTATACTGCCCTCTATTATCAATAAGTATAGCTTTGCTTATATGGCAGTTTCCTCGAATAAAAGAAGGATTAATTAATGGTCTTAGAGAATTCGGTGCATATTTTAAAAATGATATAACAATTAAAGAAAAATCTTCTCATAAAATTCTTAGAATTTTTGCCGATTTTCTCTTTGGATTGATTATTTTTATGATCGGAATTATATTAGTATAAAACCATGATACTACAATGGTAAAATTTGGGATTATTGCTGATACTCATTTTATTTCAAATACAGATCCAATTTCGGTTAAAAATTTTTTGGATCAGTTGAAGAAAGCATTCAGAGATGTAGATGAAATAATCCATGCTGGAGATGTTTGTGAGAATTTTTTTCTAAAAGAACTCAAAAAAATAGCACCAACTAAATGTGTTCGCGGAAATGAAGATAGGATTGAAAATTTGCCTGATTTCATTAAATTCACAGTAGGAAAATATA
This sequence comes from Promethearchaeota archaeon, assembly GCA_048940445.1. Lineage (GTDB taxonomy): Archaea > Asgardarchaeota > Lokiarchaeia > Sigyniarchaeales > SOKP01 > SOKP01. The sequence continues at coordinate 13,211 of JBHLON010000036.1, read as the reverse complement.
ATATTGGAGTAATTCATCAAGAACCTGATAATTTAGAGGTTTTTTTTAAAGAAAAGAATTTAAATATCTTAATAATTGGTCATAGTCATCAACCTCTAATTAAAGGAACTGCATATAATACGCTAATAATTAATCCCGGTAGTCCTACACGACCAGTAGCGCCTCCTCAGAAAAGAGGGTTCGATAAGCCGATAGCTAGACCCAGTGTTATTACTTTAAATATAGATAAGGAGGGGATATTAACCACTTTTTTAATTAATCTAAATGTATAATGTAAAATGAGTAAATATTAAATAAATGAATCCTCATATTTAATATACACATATAAAACGCGAAAGCAATTTAAAAATAAAAGATCGTGATTTTATGGTCAGTAGATTAGAAATGGTCTTAAAAGAATTGAATGATAATGGTAATTTTCGAGCATCTTTATTTTCTACTTCCACTGGACTAGTCTTAGCTTCACAAAAAGCTGATGATGTTGATGAACGAGTAATTGCTGCTATGGGTTCGTTATTGAGCGATTCAGCTTATAAAGCATCAGAAGAATTAGATCTGTCTCAACTTGCTAGTATGAAAATAAAATATCTAGATGACTTTATTGTTTGTAGAAATATTATAATGAAGGACCAAAAGACTCAATTTCTTTTAGCGGTACTTTCAAAAGTCCCAGAATCTGAAGATATTGAGAAATATTATGATCAACTTTTAGATTGGGCAGAAGATAATAGTCGGGATGATCTTGAAAAGCTCTCGTCAATTTAAAGCAGTCTAATAAAAAACTCGAAAACTTCCTTAGCTACTTGAGCTTCATACCCCCAATAAAAATGATCAGCTCCATGTATTATTTTCTGTATTTTAGGTTCTCTATAATCATTAAAATGGAGCTTAAATCTATCAAAAGAAGCAATATCATCTTTATCACCTTGTATGAACAATTTAGGTTTAATTGATTGAGACAATTTTTTATATTTTTCTCCCATAAAGTCCCAAGGGAAGGAGATTGCAGCATAACCAATAATTTTATTGGAGTAATTTACCATAGAGCATCCCATTGCCGCTCCGTAAGAATATCCACATAAGAATAACCTTTCAGTTTTTTCATTTAATAGATAGTCAATGGTTACTTTAACATCATTTAATTCACCTACACCATTTGTGTGAGTTCCTGTCGACTTTCCAACGCCTCTAAAGTTGAATCTTAAACAAGAAATTTCTTCTTGAATGAATTTTTTAAAAATTTGGCTTACCACATTATTAAACATATCTCCCCCGAATTGAGGATGTGGATGAAATATTAATATACAAATGTTTTTAAGGGATTTAGTTGATTGAAAATACTCCGCTTCAAGTTCAGCTTGATTACTTGGGATAAATATTACTTCCGTTTTTACCATAATTTTAATTAAGTCTTAATCTATAATAATTATACCACAAAGTATTTCTTACGAAAAATGAGTTTCAATAAAATTATTATTGAAAAGAAGATTCGAGAATTTCTCGAAGAAGATTGCAATTTTACTGATATTTCGTCACATTTTATCCCATTAGAGGCAATATCATCTGCTAAAATAATTACCAAAAGTGAGGGGTACATCTCAGGATTAGAAGAACTAACTATTCTCTTTATGATTTTAAAAGTAGAATGTCAATTAAAGAAAAAAGACGGAGACCCATTTAATAAAGATGAAATTCTAGTAGAATTAAGAGGTAATACAAGAAATATATTAACTGGAGAACGTGTTGGATTAAATCTAGTCTCTCATATGTCTGCTATTACCACTACAACTAGAGAATTTGTAAATATTGTAAAAAGATCTGGTAAAAATGTAAAAATAGCTGCTACAAGAAAAACCATTCCTGGACTTCGTATTTTTGAAAAAAAAGCAGTTATTTTAGGAGGAGGTGAGCCCCATCGCTTCTCTTTAGATGATATGATATTGTTAAAAGACACACATTTAAAGTATTATAATAATAACGTTAAGAAGTTACTAGCGGATGTAAGGAAGAGAGCAAGTTTTACAAAAAAAATTGAAATTGAAATTGAAAGAGTTGAAGATGTATTAATTGCGGCTCAAAATGGAGCAGATATCATAATGTTTGATAATATGTCACCGGATCAAGTTGAAGACTCTATAAATATTCTGCATAAAAATAATTTGCGTAATCAAGTAATAGTTGAAGTATCAGGAGGTATTAACAATGAAAATATCGTTGATTTTATTTTAGCAGAGCCAGACATCATTAGTATAGGCAATTTAACATATGCCCCATTTAAACATGTAGATTTATCTCTTCGTTTGGATTAAAATTTTTTAGCTTAATCGATGATGACTTCATGCATAGAGCAGATGACATCTTTAATCTTAGCTATACTATTATGTAAATCTTTTATGACAAAGATATCTCCAACCGCTAGAATAACCTCAATCTTCTTTTCTGCTATTCTCCAATCAGTAATTGCTTTAATAATTGAATGAAAACGATTATAAATATCGGAGATTTCATCAGCAATAACATCTTTAAAGGGATATACTAAATTAATAGTCATAATTTTATATCCCTTCATGTTTTCGAAAACATCATTTACTTCGATAAATTTTACAATAGCATCTCTAAGTGCTTCACTTTTTGAATTGAACCCACTTTGGATTCTGACTTCTTCAAAACGTTGCAATAAATCATCATTTATTTGTAATGATATAATTTTCATTTAAGTTTCAACTCAGAATCTTATTCAAAGATTTAAAGGAATTTATTGATAAAATTTAAACTTTCATCTAAATCTTTTGCTGATGATAATTCTATTATGAATGGACCTTCGTAATTATATCCCTTAATAATATTAAATATTTCTTGAAAATTGATATTTCCTACACCTAATGTAGGATGAGGGTCTGATTCTTTGGTAAAATTGTCGACTAAATGGACATTTTTAATCTTATTATGAAATTTGTCCCATAATAACTCAATATTACCATTAGCAGTGTAGAAATGACTTGTATCGTATGTTAAGTATAGATCATCACGATTGATAAATGATATTATATCTTCTATATTACTTTCATCCAACATGATACCTGAGCGTTTAGTCATATTTTCTAAGCAAATTATCATATCATAGTTTGAAGTGAAATTTAGTAATTGTTCAATAGTGTGTTTTAATTGGATTTTATTGTAGTCTTGTATTGTTTCTATCGAGGAATTAGCCAAACCGGGGTGTATAGTCATAATCTTCGCATTGATAGCATTACAAAATTTTGCAGTATCTATATAGATTTCGAGTGAAGCTTTAGATATGGTATTATTATGAGAACAAAGGTTTACATCTATAAAAGGACCATGAACTTGTATTTTAATAGGATAAGAATTGATTAAATCGATAAGTTGAAGCCTTTTTTCAGTCTGCTGAATTTCTGGAGGATCTATCACTAATTCTACTAGATCTATATTCCTTTCATCAGCAAAATCTAAGCACATTTTTGTAGAGTTATATAATAAATCATAAACATCTTGATAATGGTTCAATATCCCTAATTCGATAATAAATCCTAAACTACTTATTCCTAGATTCATATTTAAATCATAGATTTTGTTATTTATGTTTAATTCGAGAGTAACTAGCAAATAAACTTTCAAATAACTTAATGAATTTATCACTTTGGTCTTTAGAAATAATGTTAGGTTTGCCAACTTGTATTGCCCCCCAATATATTTTAGCTAATTTTTCGACTAATTCTGAGAACTTTACGGCGTGTTCAATTGATTTTCCACATACTATTACTCCGTGATTAGCCAATAGAGCAGCATTTTTATTACTTAATGCTTTAAGGGCAGTTTGACCTATTTCTATTGTATGAGCTTCTCCAAACACAGAAACATCTATTGAACCACCTAGAAATACAATTTGTTCTTCCATTATAATAGGAACACTCATTTGATTTATTGAAAGCATTGTTGCATATGGTGAGTGAGTATGTATTATTGCATGGACTTTGGGTCGAGAACGATATATGAGGATATGCATTTTTGCCTCAGTTGATGGCAATTTTCCTTTACTTAAAGCTATTCCTTCAAAATTCATATGTACAATTTGATTCTCTACTAACGTTTCATAATTATTAAAAGAGGGTGTAATAAATAGTTCTTCCTCCTTACCATTTCTCACACTAACATTACCTTCTCCAAAATCTACTAAATCCCTTTCATATATTGCTTTAGCCCCCCAAAGCACTTCACTTCGGTAAAAAGGTTCTTTTTCTTTTAACATAAGGTAATAAATTAAAAATTAATTATAAAGCATTGTTAAAAAACCAAACAAAATCATTTTGAAAAATTTGAGAAGTCCTTTTTTTTATATCTATTGTAAATATTACCAAAATAAGCACTATTTAATACAAATTTTAAATAGATTTTCGTTATAATATGAGTCGAATTATATTCCATTGTGACCTCGATTGCTTTTTTGCTGCAGTTGAGGAGCGTGAGAATCCAAATTTGAAAGGAAAGCCAGTTATTATAGGAGCAAATCCCAAAGAGGGAAAAGGTAGAGGAGTGGTAAGTACATGTAACTATGAAGCGAGAATATATGGTTTACATTCAGCAATGCCAATTTCAAGAGCTTACAAACTATGTCCTCATGGAATTTACTTGCACCCAAATTTTAAAAAATATATTGAAGCTTCAGAGACGGTAATGACTATTATTAAACATTACTCTCCTAAATTTCAACAGGTTGGAATTGATGAAGCATACCTTGATATGACGGATATCTGTAATGATTTTATTGAAGCTAAATTTTATGCAGAAGAGTTAAAAAAAGAAATCTTAATTAAAGTTGGAATTACTGTATCTATAGGTATTGCATCAACTAAATCTATTGCAAAGATTGCTTCAGATTATCAAAAACCAAATGGTATTACTCTTATCGAACCATCTAGAATCTTAGATTTTTTAGAGAATTTAGATATTACTCGTATTCCTGGAATAGGCAAGAAATCAAGAATCTATTATAATAAGAAGGGAATATATTCCATTGGAGACATAATTAGAACACCTCCATTAGCAATGAAAGAAACTTTTGGAAAGCATGGTGAGTGGATATGGAAAGTTGTAAATGGTCTTGATAATCGGGAAGTAAAAGAGTTTTATGAGGACCGTCAATCAATTAGTAAAGAAAGAACCTTTTCAGAAGATACTAAGGATCTTGATTTAATCATTTCTAAATTAGAGGACATCAATCAAAAAATACATAAAAAATTGGATCAAGAAGATATTTTCTACAGAACAGTAACATTAAAAATACGATTAGAGGGGTTTATAACCTATACAAGATCAAAATCATTTTCTTATCCCCTAAAAAATGAAAAAAGGGTTTTAAAGGTCATTTTAGAATTACTTAATGAATTTATACATAAAAATAAAAAGATTAGACTAGTTGGAATTAAATTATCCAATTTAACAAAAAATATTGAGTCTAAACAAGTAGATTTATTTAATTTTACTTAAATTTTTAATAATAAGAAATTTTTTTAATATATTTTAATATTTTTTCATGTAATATTCCATTAGAAACTATTAATCCCGGAGATGTTGTAACACATTTTTCGTCTTTAAATTTTACGTCCTTACCCCTTAAGTCAGAGACAATTCCTCCTGCCTCCTCCACTATTAAAGTTCCAGGCAAAAAGTCCCATGAATAACTCCTTTCTTTGTCTAAAGGTTTAATATATAAATCAGCAGTCCCGTCAGAAATCATGCAAAATTTAGCCATACTATCAATTTGAAAGAATTTCTCTATTTTTGCCAGATTTGCGAACTCCATAACCCATGGTTTATCATAATGTAAGGAACGACACATTTGAGCTAATTCAATATTTTCTTGCGTACTTACGTGCACAGAATAAAATTTTTCATCCCCATATGAAGCCTTGGTCCCTTTCTCCTTCTCAGCTATAAAGATTGCTTTTCCTTTCTCATTGTAATTTGGAATTCCAATTGCTGCTGCAACTATTTCTGAGTCGAACATAAATCCAATCCCTACAGCATAAGTGAGTTTTTCTTGAAAACCCTTAGTACCATCAATAGGATCGATTGTCCATTGTCGTGGGGATAATGCTCCTCTATAATTTAAAACAATTTCTATATCTTCAATCAAATCTAAACTTAATGATTTATAACATCTTTTAATTACATCTTGAGTAGCTTTATTAAGATAAGCATGGAATTTTTCTTCAGCTATGATTTGATCTTTAGGAAATTTTTCTTTTAACATATTTATGATATAAAGTTGAGAAGCATAATCGGCTAAAGTTACTGGAGAATCATCATCTTTTAGAAAAGATTCAAATCCCTCCATTCTGAACCATTCAGTGATTCGAGTGGCAACCTTTACTAGATCAAGAGCAAGATCCAACTCACTGTTAAAGTTCCTCATGATTTTTACATTATATTGATTATGTTTATTTTATGAATTTATCAATGTATCAACTTTAAATAATCTTTCAAATAACGCTTTTCCAAAAATCAAAATATAAATATCTTTAGTTTAATCATATTTTTATGATTTTCATTGATATTCCTAAACAATTTGTAGGAATGGTTTTCGAATCATTTATCATTGGCATTGCTACATTTCTACTAATTCTAATTTTAATCAAATATTATCAAAAAAAACATCGCTTAACCCTTTATCTATTTTTGATATTTTTAAATTACGTAATTGCAATAATATTCTCATGGCTTTCAAAAGTCTTAGTTTTAACTACTGACCAGGAGTATATTTATAATCAATTAGCTCCTGATCCTGGAACATGGCAATCTTGGATAATATTGAGAATTGTTGATTTTAGGTTTAGTTTCGTGTTTCTCACGATTGCAATCCTTATATCATATATCCTCAAAGTGAATGTTTTTGGAAAAGGATATAATAAAATCCAAAAATATCTTGTGATACTCTTAGCAGGGATAACAGCAGGATATTCTTTTCTAATATATCAGAAAGGGAATACACTATTAGATGCAATAGCGTTTCTTCTTGTGTTTCTTTTTATGGCTGTTGTATATTTTCCATTCCTATGGAGATCTTATCAATCCTATAAATTAACTAAAGAGAGAATTTTTAAAAACGCGTTCTTAGCCTTAGCTTTAATGTCGATATTTTTCATATTAGTACCTTTAAATTTCTTATTTGATCGATTGATGATTTTAATTGGTGGAGATGAATTCTCATTCTCAGTTTTTTACTATTTAGGATGGATATTTGTAATTTGTGGAATTATTGGTGCATATTATGGATATATACGCCCAAAAAGCAAATAAATATTAAACATTATTTTTTTTTTCCAATTAAATATTAAAGTTCTTAAAAAAAATGGCTAAAATTTTACAAGATATCTGGATTTTGTCTGAAGGAGGCATAGTCTTATACCATCGAATTTATGATGAAAAAATTGATGATCAACTTTTAGGAGCTTTAATGAGTGCATTAACTTCTTTTGCTGAGGAAATAGTCAATGATGGATTATCAAATTTCGAAATACAGAACATAAGATTTACATTAGTCAAGAAAAAAGGTTTGTTATTTATAGCAAAATCACCTAAAAAAATTAACGAGAAAAAGGTAACTGAAGAGTTGAATAAGATTGCTGATAAGTTTCTTGAAAGTTATTCTGATGAGATTCTTAACAGTTGGGATGGAGAAAGCTCACGGTTTTCAAATTTTGAAAAAGACATTGAGGAAAGTCTAGAAAAAACCATAAAAAAGTTTCAGAATGCTTTTTGGTAGATTTTTTTAAATATGATCTAAAATCTGTTGAAGTTTCTCTAAGGATAAATTTGGATTTAACCGTTCTTGTATCGCATTATTGTATTCTCTTAAATAATACAAAACAGAAAATAAATCAATTTTTTTATGAAAATCGCTATTAACTTTATAATATTTTTGATAACCTTCATAAAATTTGTTTCTTATTTCAGTATTATCTATTGTCTTAAAAGTCAGATGTTCCATTTCCACAAAATCTTGTGCTCTTACCCCCACCATCCAGTTATCAAAATCAATTATTCCATTTATCTGAAACTTTATTGGATCATCTTTAATAATTATATTGGTCCATTGAAAATCGTTATGAATCAAAATAGGGCTATCTCCCTCTAATAATGTTATTCTATCACTTATGTAGTCCATGATTTGTTTTTCTAAAATAAAATTATTTTTCTTTACTACTTGAATTTGTCTATTTAGATTTAAATTAAAAAATTCAATATAATCTTCTTTCCCTTCTTTTCCAAATTCGTAAATATCTTTATAAAATGATTTAAAATTTATATTATGCAGTCTCCCTAATAGCTCTCCTATCTCTGTAAATAAATTAAGAAATTTTGATTTATTGAAGCTAAAATTTTCACCTTTATATTTTTCGTACAAACTTTTCAGGGTTTTTCCATGAATATAATTATGTATAGAAAATAAGAATGGAATTGCTTCTTTGGTTTCATCATAATAGATTAAATTAGCTACAGGGATTAAAGGAGGACTATCAACCTTAAAAATATATTCCCCCTTTGTAGTTGAGATTATTTCTTTTACTTTCTCTCTAAAGTCTATTAAGTTTGGGTTTATCGAACCATCTAAAAAAGGAAAGAGCAATTTTTCTTTAATTAGATTTTCATTTTTAAAAGATTTTGAAGTTCGAAATCTGAAAATTAACTGGTTATTCTCAAAATTAACACGATAAATGGTATTTATATGAGCATTAAATGGCCCTACAATTTTTTTAATTTTGCCTTGTTTGTTTAAAATATCTACATTGGAAAATTTTTTAATAATATCGTCTAATTGGTAAATTTCTTCTTTTCCAAGAGAATATAATTGGTAAATGGCTTTTTGGTTTAATAAAGAATTAATGGTTGCCTGTATCCTAACTTTAGTAATTTCATCTAATTCTCTTTGAAATTCTGGGGTTATATTTTTAAAAATTTCGTCATAATTTTGAATAATGTCTCTATAAAGATATAAAAATGAATATTTCAAACCTCTTTGAATTTTTCCTTTCTCAATTTTAATATCATAAACTTTATTTCTAATATCGTTTATTTGGTCTTGTAACTGATGAAGTGCTAAAATATTATCTTCAAGTGCACAATAATATAACTTTGAACAAATATTTACTAAATTACTAATACTTGGGATTATTCCACAGGATTTCCGTAAATTAAGAGGTATTAATTGAAGAAATTTCTGAAAATTTTCCTCTTTTCCGCAATAGATAGTGAATTCCTCATTTATCATTTGAATATATGATTTCCAATAGTTTATATTATCAGATGAATCTATTATACCAGATATATAATCCATCAAATTGTTAACTATCGATGGAGTAATTTCATTTCCTCCAAATTCTATTGGATTATTGCATAAAAATATAGAATTTTTAATACTTATTGAGTCAAAAATTTCTGTAAAATGCGATTGTAAATCATCAATTTTTTCTTTATAAGGAGGAGCTAAAACAAAGTTAACTTCATTGAATTTTTTACTTAAGTCATTAATTTCCTCAACTATTTCTTCTCGTTCATTTCCCAATACTCCTACCATTAATGGAATTTTTTTACCGGTACTTTCTATTGTTAAGTTAATGAGTTTGGCTTTTTCAACTTTATTGTATGAGAAAAGCACCCCCTCACCAGTACTTCCAAATAAATAGAGTGAATCCGCTCCATTAACAAGAAGATGGCGATTTAATAAGGCATGTAGTTCTGTATCTACTTCATATTCTTTATTATAGAATGTGATGGATGGAACAGTGACCCCCCTTAATTGTGACAAATTATCACCAATTATGATTTTTATTAATAAATATCTTACTTAAATTATCTAGATTCCATAATAGAATAGGAATTGGCACTATAAATCTCTTATAGATTTAAATTCATAATATTGAGATTAAATTATACGACAAAACTTAATAAATTTAATAGCTTTTTCTTATTAGTTTTAGAGTCATATTTAGACATTGAGAGTATAATTTACTTAAATTTTTTTTGATTCCTTAAATATTTCAAATATATCTTTCTCATAATCAACAGTATCATCCGGCAATAGATTTGGATCCTTTATTAACTTTGCATAAAAATATATTTTTGATCCTCTTTCTAAATATTGTAATACAGTATATGCGCCTTCCAAATGGCTTCCACAGCAAATATTCCCATGATTTGAAAGCAATACAGCATTATTTTCTCCTAAAGCCTTAGTAACTTCTTCTGCTAACTCAGCTGTGCCAGCTTCTTCATACTTAGCACATAGAACTTCTCCGCCAATATATGGTACTAATTCTTCCATTATAGGTGGTAAAGAGAGATTTAAAGTACTTAATATAGTAGAATAGATACTATGGGCATGAATTATTGCATTGATATCATCTCTTTCTTTATAGATACCTAAATGCATTCTTTTTTCAACAGAGGGATTTCTCTGTCCATCAACTACCTTTCCTTCCATATCTATGATTAAAATATCTTCGGGTTTCATTTCTTCATAAGCTAGGTTACTTGGTGTTATTAAAACCATTTCCTTATCATTAGATTTAACTCTTACACTAACATTTCCAGCAGAACCAATAACATGTCCATCACTTAATAGCTTTTTACAAGTATCAACAATCTTTCTTTTCATCATTATTAAATCTGCTGTATCATATTCAAATTCTGTTGCAGATTCACTAACTTCAGGATTTAAAAGATGCTTCGGTTTTTCATGATTTAACCAAGCTTTAAAATCATTAAAAAGCATAGATGACTGGCGGATTATGACTTCTTTACTATTACCTCCCATATGAGGAGTTACAATCACGTTATTTAACTCCAAAAATTCATTATCTTCATCAATAGGTTCTAATGGGAATACATCTAGAGCAGCTCCTGCAATTTTTTTATTTTTCAGTGCAGGAAGTAAAGCTTCATAATCTACAAGGCTACCTTTAGCTAAGTTAAGAAGATAAGCAGTTTTTTTCATCAAGTTAATGCGTTCTTTATTTATTAAGTTATCATTCTCTTCTGTTGCAACCGCATGAATTGTAATAAAGTCCGCCTCTTTCATTAGATTATCGATATCAACTTTTTTGCCATAATCCTCTAACATTTCATTGGGTAAATATGGATCATAAATTTGAAATGTAACTCCAAAAGCTTTCAATCTTTCAGCTACCCTGCGACCAATTTGACCAAATCCAATAATACCAATCGTTTTACCTAATAATTCAATTCCCATGTATTTATTATAAAGCTGAATCCAATCTTCAAAATCCACTACTTCAAAGTCTTTAGAATGAAGATACCTGTCTATTGATGTTACTTTTCGAGCCAAAGCGATCATTAATCCAACTGTAAGCTCAGCCACAGTATCAACATTTCTAAGTGGTGTAAAAATCACAGGAATTTTATTCCTTGTCGCCGCATCTAAATTTATATTAAAAGGATCTCCTCTACAAGAAATGATTAATTTGAGTTTTGTTTTGTCAAAGATTTCTGAATTTTTTAAATCATCGGCTGCAGTGATAAAAATGTCATATCCATTTAGCTTTTTTACTAATTCTTTAGAATCAAAATAAATAATTCCTGTATCTCTCCAACTTTCATAAGTGATCTCGATAAGATTTCTGAGCTTTTTTAATACATCATCCGAAATTTCTGCAGTTATTAAGGCTTTCATTTTAAAACCTCCATTCTATGCTATTTAAAACATTAGACTTTTGAGTTTCATTAAATTGCGTATATTACCTTCTAGAATTTTTATTTTCCCGCTAGAATATGCTTTTACGGCACCTAGTTCTTTATTAAATAAATCAAGCATATCTTGTTCTGCTGAAAATTCAATCTTTACTATAGCATTTTCATCTTTAGACTGATCTTTAATTTCAATCCCTTGATCCTTATTAATTAGAATTAATGCACACCGATTTGTATCTAAAAATTTTATTTGAATCGGTTCATTGAAATTGGCCAATTTTTTTCTTACTTTTTCTGTATTAATATAACGATTTTCAATTTCTTTTAAACAAGATTCTATATTTGTAAAATCTTTCAAGAGAATCACATTATACAATTTTTTTTCCTTATAATAAGATAAAGATTAACTGCATTTAAAGAAATCTTAGATAATTTCAAGAATCAATCCTCCAAATTATTGAAAAAAAAAGCAATAATGATTTATTTGAAATTTAAACTTTAATTGAAAAAAAATTTTGCTAAATTCAGTAAAGATCGGAAGAAACCTCAAAGATCGGCATGCCTTTTGCAATAATATAGATGTTTTTAAAAATGTTCGTGTTTTAGATCAAGTTGTACTATCTTTTTTAGTGTCTGATAAAGGAGGTATTCTATTTTTAAGTAAAAGCGGAAAAATCGATTATAGCTTGTGTTAATTTGGCTCAGATAAACGATTTATAGAGTGGTTAAAAGAACTTTTTAGAAAGTATTGGAAACAAGGGAATAATTTAAAAAGCATCTTATTTAATTAGAAACAGGATATATTTTTATAAATCATCAATTTTTTGTTTAAATGCTTTCCACTTATTATAAATCTTCTTATAATCTTCTGCGTTTGGAGGAACTGGAGAAAACTTTTCAAATTTTATAAATTTATTAATAAGCGTTTTAAAATCAGGAGATGAATTTAGAGTCTTAAGGACGTTTACTGCTATTCCTATAATTGAAGATTCCTTAACATTGGGTGTTATAATTTCTGTATTTAGAATACTGGCTAAAATTTTGCAGAATTCATATGATTTAGTCAATCCTCCGGCACAAAATGTTTTTTTTTTAAAATCTACAAATTTTTGTAAAATATGATGGTTTTCATAAACTCCGTACGCTATACTTTCGATTATACTTCTTGCAAAATCTTCAAGATGTGGCAACTTTTCAGATATCATCGTTGGAGGCGGAAAAATAAAAATACCTCTCTTAATTGAGGTTTGATTTTTGATATTCATTTTTTCAGGACCTAGATATGAAAATGTTGAAAATGCTCCCGGATCAGTATTTTTTAAATAGGATTCAAATAAAACATCAACATTATCAGCTTTTTCTTTTAGAAAGGCATTCTTAAACCAATCATAGACGGTTCCAGTGTTACCTGCATGAGCTTCAATTAACCATTTATTTTTTAATATGTGAGAAGTAGTCCAAAAATTGTGATTGGGGTCTAT
>JBHLON010000035.1:0-32829 GCA_048940445.1 Promethearchaeota archaeon | reverse complement strand
ATAAATCCTCTTCGTTTTAATAATGAATTAAAAGTCTCGATATTATCATCAATTTTCATTTTATCTCTATTTTCTCAGTTATTAGTTTTAGAAATTTTTAATGATATTTGTATTTTCAGAATTCAAGATATCTATTCTAATAATATAAATTTTTATATAACTAAACGATAGTATTATTATCATTTAAATTGAAATTACAAAATAATTATTACAGATAATTATGATATTTCAAGATTTCCAATTTTTTGATATCTGGGATGCAATTGAATCGGGATTATATTATGTAATAGTAGGATATTATTTTCTAATTTTTGCTTATTTTCTACTGATGAGGTTTAGAACCTCGAAAAAATATTATTGGTTATATTTTTCGATATTATTTTTATGTTTAGCAGGTGGACGAGTCTTTTTTATAATTTATTATTTTTATGCTCCTGAACTATATAGTTCTATAAGTAATGCAGAACTTGTAAATATTTTAATGCTAGAATATCGTTTAGCAACTTTTTCAACATGGTTAGGAATCGCAAGCTTAATGGGGGTATTTGGGATTCTAATCTTTCCTCCAATAACTGAATTAGAAGAATCTAGTGAAAGAAGTGGGTCTAAGACAAATTTTAAGAGATTTACGGAAGATAAATCAGTGAGAGTTTTTTTTAAAATTTTACTAATAATAGTTCCAATAATTATTGGTATACTAGCTTTAACTTTGCCAGATTCACTTTTTATGGACCCTGATTTCGTAGATAGATATTCTCCAGCGGTTGATCCTAACAGTTTAATCACAATTTTTGGATATCCTGCAGGAAGAGCCGTATTAAATTTCATTTTATTACCTTTATTTGTAGCTATCATTCCATTTTTATTCATTAATCTTGCAATCAGAACTTATGGAGTTCTAAGGAGATCTTATGCATTAAATGCCATTGGATTTCTTATTTATTTTATTGGCCGAATACTTCAGGGTGTTTTGGATACGTTTCAATGGTATCATGTAAGGGCAATCTTACCTCCGCTTTTAATTTTACTTTCCTTGCTAATTATCGTTATAGCAAATAATTATGAACAATTAAGATAAAATTCATTTTTTCTAAAAAAATAAAATTTTTAGCAATAATTAACTAGGTATTGTTAACTTGTATTATTAAATAATTATAAATATAATTCAAGAGGCTTATTTTATGTCGATTCACGGGAATCAATATATTTTACCACTATTTAATACACCCTCGACTATAGCTCCAATTAAAGAAAATGATGAGGTAGTTTTAGCATTTTATCTATTATCTAAAGATCTACAGCCTTATGAGAAAGTTCTTTCCTTTTCAAGATTATTATGGCCATTTTTATGTATTCAAGGAGTAATAGGGACTCATATCATTTTAGATGGGATTAACATATTTAATAAAAGAGGAAAACTGACAAATCCACCGCGTCAACCTTTGATTGGACACATTTTAAGAAACATTGATAATAGAAGCGAGATTGAACAATTAACTAAAATAAAAGAAGTTCTAACGTATAAAGACATGGAAGCAGAAGAGATTGGAAAAGGTGAAGAATCAGAATTTCAAGAACTTCAAATAGATGGTTTAGTTAATCCAGATTTTCTTCAGTCATTAGTACAACTTATTAATCTAGTAGAATATAGACCAGTTTCAGATTATATGCCATTAGATTATGGACTTTCTACAGAAGAAGCTTTGAATGTAGCAGAGAAATACAGAAATTTGATAGAATATATGAAAGGTAATGCATACAGATGGAATTCTCAAATAGGGCTCATTGAGAAAGAAGTTGAAAAATGGTTAATAAATTTAAACGTTAAACTAAAAGATCTTGAGACTAGAATTACATCACAGATAAGTAAAACTTCTCAAATAATAGATTCTAATCAAATTAAAGAACAAATCGCTTTAGAGAGCGATGTAATTGACCAATGGAAGGTTAATGAAAAGAAAACTGTTATTGAAAATATATCGGTTTTATTTAAAACTGTTGAAAGGCAACTTGAAGAAATAATTAAAAAGAACAAATTTTTTACTAATACAGACACTTTAAAAACGAGGGTTTTTGAAGATATCACAGAAGCGTTTGAAAATCATTTTGGTTTTTTATTAGATCAAGGAAAAAGATTTTTGGAAGATATTAATTCTTTAACTGCTAAATATATGGAGCTAAAAGAACGTACTAATCAAATCAACGAAGAAGCAAGGAAAAAATTAGAAAATTTTTCAGAAGGTTTAAAAGCAAAGTTAAGAGACAGAGACATACATTTGATAGCTTTCGAGAAAGAAAAAGAAGAGAAGATTTCCGAAATTATGAATTTAAAAACTAAAGTTGAAAATTTATTTTTAGATTTGAAAACGTTAATTCAAAAAAAGCAAGGGATATGTTTACAGGAGACTAAAGATTTAATTGCATGGTCATTGAGTGATGGTCAGGCAGAATTATTTACTAGACCAATTCAATGGGTTTATATGCCATTATATGGAATACTTATTGAAAATACAAAGACTAATGGAGAAAATTTTAAATTTCTTTTTCCAGGTAATGTTAAAAAAGACACCCCAAATTTGTACACAGAATTATCAGATGCAATGAAAGAATTGAATGCTGTTGTTTTAGAAAAGATTGAAATTGATATGGCATTAAGATCTAATTTTGAATTTTCATGCGAAAATAAAAATCTCCTTAAAGATAAAAGTTTTATAAAAAAGGTCCAACAAGGTATTTCAATTTTAAGGGAAAAAAGTATTATAGATAATCTGATAGAGAATAAAATAAGAGAAAAACTTGAACTATTTGGTTAATCTGTGATTTCTAAGATTATGCCTCCTCAAGGAATAAAATTCAGTAAAAAAGTGTTATTAAAAAGGAAATTTTTAAGATCTCTTTTTTTAAGTATTGAGAAAGATAAACAAAAAGGTACAGCAAGTGACCTTGAAAAACAAATTCTTGAAGAAGGGATGGTATATTTTCAGATGAGATTACCAGTAGACAAAATAACAAAAAGCTTTGAAGACCAATTAAAAGTAAAAATTGAACATAATATTTATCGCGCAAATATTAGAGTGGCTACAGAGAAAGATTTACAAACGATTGTTGACATTTACAATAAATCCTGGTTAACTGCAAATACTCCGTTTAGACCTATAGCGCGAGAGACCATGAAAAAAATCTTTGCTGATTCAACTACTGCATTTTTGATTGCAAGAGTGTATGGAATAGATGGAGCTTTTGTTATTCTTGACTTCGAAGGCGAACATAATGAATATGGTATTATTGCGGGATTGGGAGTGTTACCTCGATTTCAAAGAAAAGGCTTAGGAACTGTGTTAGGTTTGGCAGCATGGGAATATTTTAAAAATAAAGGTGTTAAAGAGCTTAGATGTGAAGTTTATGAAGGAAATAAAAAATCCTTCAATTTTATAAAAAGTCTTAATTTTGAAACATATGGGGAAAAAGCTTATCGAAAAGAAGATTTTGAATTAGAAAACACATAAAATTTTTTTAAAATATGAATTTTTATTTAAGCAAATTAATCATTTTCTTTAGAACAATTCATGTCAAAAATAAGTTTTAAAAAAAGAAAAATAAGAAGCTTATTTTTAGCTTCAGATAAAGAAAATGCATGTAAAGAAGATTTAGAGGATGAATTGAATAGAGAAGGATTAGAATATATACAGATGAGATTACCAATTGAAAAAATTACTCCTGAATTTGAAAATAAAATAAAAGAAAAGGTAGAACGAAATATCCTTAAAGCTAAAATCCGCGAAGCATCAAAAAATGACTTAGAAAGCGTTGTTACTCTCCATAATAGAGCATGGATGACTTCAAATGAACCATTTTCTCCCTTATCTCTTGAATCTTTGAAAAGTTTATTTCAATATCCTGAAATTAAAATCTTAATTGCTAAGGTATATGGTATTGATGCTGGATTTGTCATTCTTGACTTTGAGGGCCCTAGTAATGAATATGGAATCATTGCCGGATTAGGAGTACTTACAAGATTTCAACGTAAAGGGTTGGGGACTGTTATAGGAATGGCAGCATGGAATTATTTTAAGAACAAAGGAATCAAGGAGCTTAGATGTGAGGTTTATAAGGATAATAAAATTTCGTATAATTTTATCAAATCATTAGGATTTGAAGAATTTGACACTAAAATTTATAAATGTGAAGATTTTGAAATTAATAGAAAATAAGGGTTTGAGGAGCGAATCTTTTGAAGAGTTTTAATAGTATTGAGTTAAGTAAAGGGATCGCAATTATTTGTATCTTACTTTCAAATACAATAAATTATTGGATGTATAGTTATGAATACTCTTATTTATTCAGTGTATTAATAACACTATTAGAGATATTTGGTTCCTCTCTATTGATTTTTATATTATCATTTTCGGTAATATTTACTTTAAAAAAGAAGATGGGATGTTTTCCCGATAGAGAAAACCGGAATAAATTGTTTAAACAATCTCTTCTCTTGATATTACTAGGTATTGCATATAATTTAATTTTTAATTATGTTGAGCATAATTCTTTCGTAGTTTGGGGTTGGAATATACTGATTTTCGTTGGGATTGGTCAATTTATCTGTTATTATACGTTTAAATTAGCAAGGTGGTCAAGAATTGTAATCGGTTTGATAATAATATTAATTACGCCATATATCAGAGAATTTTTATTTATCTGGAAGGAAAGCAATATGGTAGTCTATATTTTGCATTTTATTTTAGTATCTTCTACTCCAATTTTTCCATTATTACCATTCGCTTCATTATGGTTTTTTTCAACAATTTTTTCCGAATTAATCTACGATGCTTTAATCTTAGAATCAGATAAAGCAACATTAGAATCGACATACTCTAGTATAAAGTATGCTTTCATTTTCATTATTGTAAGTTTTATTTATTCTACTATACAGTTTCTCCCTTTTGTCGAACCCTTCAGCTATAATCCAATGAAATATCCCTTCACCGATAGCCTACCCATATTAAGAGGAACTACTATTACTTATATTCCAGGCATACCAGAAGCTCTGATAAAAGGAACTATTCAAAATATCTTTTTTATGATAGGAATATCTTTATTGATAATCGGTCTAAGTTTCTACTTTATACAAATTAAAAAAAAAGAAACTAGAATATCAAAAATTTTGATAATTTTTGGGAGAAGTGCTATAACGTTACTATTTTTTCAATGGCTCTTTTTGCCATTATTCAATCAATTATTAATTTATTATATTTATATCCCAATTTCATTGACTTATTTTCTTATGATTGGATTTCTCATCTATTTATGGGAAAAAAAAATTGAAATGAAGTATAATATTGAATGGTTAATAAGAAAAATAAGTAGAAAGTCAGCTGACGAAGTAATTTAATATCCTTTCAATGATTTGATTTTCTCAGTAATTAGGTCAAGATTATATTGATCTCGCAAATCTTGATAATATAATTTAGATCTTTTAAAGTAATTTGAAGCCTCTTGAAAATTATTGTTATCTAAACATAAATCTCCTAAACTGTTCAAAACTTCTGCCGCCTGTTTTATGTAGTCAAGCTTTTCGAATATTTCCAAGGCTTCTTCATAATTTTCACGTGCTTTAAAGTGATTTTGTAAATGCTTATTGTAAATTTTCGCCGATTCTCTTTTTATTTCGGCAATTTTAATTTTATCTCCATATTTTTTATAGATATCAATAGCAAAATTCAAAAATTCAATAGATTTTATATCATCTCCTTTAAGTAAATATAACTTTGCTAAATCTTCCAATATTATCGCCTCATTTATATGATCTTTTACTTCAAAAGTTCTGATCGCTTTTAAACTTCTAATTAGGTCAGATTCTGCTAATTCATCTTTGTTCCATATGAGATTTAATCTTCCTAAATAAAGGTAACATTCCCATTCTAATTTAGCCTTTAAAGAAGCTGAGATTCTGTCTTGTACACTATTTATTAACTCTAAAGCATTATTGAAATGTTGGTAAGATTCTTCATAATAAACTTCTCCGATGAAATAATTCAATTTCCCGTATTTTATGAGAGTTTGAATTACACCATAAATATCTTGATTTTTTTCAAAAAATTCAGAATTCCTTTTGAGAATTTTTGATATTCTGTCATAATCTTTAAAATTGAAAAGGATTTCAACCAAATTACTCGCTGATTTTACAGCGTCCAATTCAAAGTGATTTTCTTCAGCGAGTGTTAGGGCATCTTGGTAATATCCATATGCTTTTTCTAAATCCTTTATCAAGTAATATACGTTTCCTAAATTATTTAAAACTTGAATGATCTTATTGTAATCTTTTAGATCTTTAAGAATGGTAAGAGCTTCATCAAAATGATAAATTGCTTGATCAAAATATCCCTCTTCTTCATGGATTAACCCTATCTCGTTATGACAAATAGCCATTTGGGATAAATCTTTTTCTTCCAAAAAATTTTTTAAGGCTAATTGTAAGTTTGAAATAGCTTTGGAAAAGTCTCTTAGGCTATAATATAAACTAGCCTTTTTTAATAATAAATTTCCCATTAACTCTCCTTGAAGTTCTTTTTGTCGTAGTTGATTATCGATTTCTGCTAATTTGATTTCAATTTCTTTTTCTTCTATTGAATCAGTATCATATTGTAATTCTTCTTCAAAATTAGAGTAGAAAGATGGATTTTCTCTAGACAATTTGGGAGTCTTATTAATTAATATTTCATCTAGATTTGTAATTAGTGGCTTTCCACAATTATGACAATATAACCAATGATTTTCAATTAATTTATTACAATAAGGACAAGTATGAGTCATTAGATATTAGAAAAAAGATAATTTCTGTATTTATAATTATTTAATTTTTCAGGTTATTTTTTTATATATCCTCAAATTCATTGTCATCCAAGCCAAGAGACCTCAAAACAATTTTTAATTGAATAATTGCATTCTTAGCTTTAACATCCTTCGCTAGCTTCAAAGCTTTAATAAATTCATCTTTAGCATTTCTAATCCTCCCAAGAAGAAATAGTGTCTCTCCAATATAACTTAAACCTTTTATAATCAATTCTGAATAATTACTTTTTATTGCGATATCTGTACCTTCTTTAAAATAATTCAGAGATCCATTGAAGTTACTTTTTTTCTTTTGAAGAATCCCTAGATTAAAGTTAGTGACAATTATTCCTTTATTATCTTTTAATTGTTTAAAGGCTTCTAATGATTTGAGATACAATTCATTTAAAATTTCCCAATTTTCCTGTTTCTCGTAGATATATGTCAAATTTCCTAAGCAATCTAATAAGTTGTAAATATCATTATTATCTGAACAAATAGCACTACAGTCTAAGAAAATTTCACAAGCAGTATTTAATTTATTTAATTTAATATAATTATTTCCAATTCCTTTTAAACATGTAATTTCCTCTTCGACCTGATTTAATTCCCTATAAATCTCAAGAGCTTGAGTATAAAATTTAATTGATTTCTCATATTCTCCTTGCTTATAATACAAAATACCAAGTAATCCAAAAGAGGCAGCTTGTCCTAATCTATCACGCTGGATTTTAAAATGTCTTAAACAAATGGATAAATTGTTTTCAGCTTGTCCAAAATTTTCCAACTCTATTTGAAGAAGAGCTAAATTACTTAATTCTTTAATATAATTGGAATCTTTGCCTAATTTTTCTAAACTTTCAAGCTTTTCCTTCGATTCTCTTATTAAATCTTCAATTTCTTTCTTATTTACAGCGCCCTCTTTTTTAAAGTTAATAGAACTCAGTCACCACTAATTTATCTTTCAATTTATTAATCATATAGACATCTACTTTTAAATTAAAACCGATGAACAAATAATTATAACATTCTAATATTTATTTAATAAATGGTATTGAGTGTGGATTGGATTTGAAAAAGAAAGCTAAATTATGGGAGAAAATAGGGGAATTAAAAGTAAAATGCCATGTATGTGCAAATGAGTGTGTAATTACTCCTGGAAAATTAGGAATTTGTCGTACCAGGAAAAATTTCGATGGAGAATTATTTACACTTATATATGGTTCATTGATATCTAAGGGGAGCTTAGATCCCATAGAAAAAAAACCACTTTATAATTTTTGGCCAGGTGCTACAGCTTATTCAATTGCATCCATAGGATGTTCATTTCGGTGCCAAAATTGCCAGAATTGGAATATTTCGCAGGCTATACCAAATGACAATGGAAAGAATGGGCATTATAACCTTGAAGGTTATAGCGATCGAGGGATTTCTTTAGTAGAAATGACTCCAGATGAATTAGTAAAAAGAGTAGTAAACAGTGGGGCTGAGACTTTAGCATATACATATAATGAGCCACTTATATGGCATGAGTGGATTTTAGACACTGCTTCTCTTTTAAAAGAACGTAATATCAAAACCATATTAGTTACAAATGGATATTCTACGCCCGAAGCAACGCAAGAATTGATTGAGATCGGTATAGATGCTGCAAACATTGATATCAAATCTATGTCTGATGACTTTTATAGAGAAATATGCGGGGTAAAATCTGTACGACCAGTTTTAGATACCACGAAACGATTTAAAGAAGGTGGAATTCATGTTGAAATTACAAATTTGGTAATTCCTAAGTTAAACGATACTCAAGAAGATTTCAAGAAATTAACCGAATGGTTGGTTAATAACATAGGAAAAGATACACCTCTTCACTTTTCAGCTTATCATCCTGACTTTAAAATGCCTTCAAATGAAAGAACTCCATATGAAACTTTAAATCGAGCTTATGAAGTTGCGAAAAAGTCAGGACTTAGTTATGTGTATGTCGGAAATATTGTGCATGAAAAAGGGGGAAATACGTATTGCCCCAACTGCAATCATTTAATTATAGGTAGAAGCGGTTATAGTTTTACTAAAATAGATATAACTGAACAAAAAAAATGTTCAAATTGCGGTTACGATCTAAGCAGAGAAATAATAGGAGAGATTAATAGGAATCCTTCACGTAAATTTAGTTTTTTCTAATTTTTTCCTTAAACTCTATCTGAATCTTAATCATGGAGTCTATAAATCGGCTCTTTTAAAGTATAAAAATTTTGTTCTAAATTTTTTCTATTTTGATTAAAAAAGCAAAGGGAAAAAAGGAAGATTAAATGTAAGAAAAAATGAATTTAGAAAATACCAGTGATTGAAACTCCCACCACCAGTAGAAGAAATCCTTGAAGTATACAAAATGCAGAAATTACAAATGCTAACGGTGGCCAAGATATTACTTTCGAAATTTTCATTAATGTTCCAATATAAAATTTTATTGAGAGCGCTACTACTGCAAAAACAACGATAAATAATATAATGAAAAACCATTGTGCAGATATAAATACATCAATGACTTGATAAGCTTGCGAACTTGGAGATAATGCTGATACGAGAATGATAATTACTGCACTTGCGGCTAATATTCCTATAATAGAAGGAATAGGTAAATCATTTGAAGGTTTTAAAAATGTAAGAATCCCAAATATTATTAAGAAAATTGAAGTAAAAGTGCTAGCATGATTTCCTGTGACAGTTATATATGCTTGACTCGGTGGTACATTATACAATAAACCAGAAATTCCACATAACAAACTAAAAATTCCGACTACAAATCCAAAATAGGTTAGTACTTTCAAAAATTTTGTTGCTTCAGCATGTTCCCATTCTTCTACTTTTCTTTTTTCAAAGGAACCTCTTCTTTTGGTCTCATAGATGGCATAGATCAACCACATTAGTCCTAAAATCAATAGTAAAAAACCAGCGTATGTACCCAAGGGTCCAAAGAAATTATCAACAAAATTCCATTCAAAAAACACTTTATTTCACTCCATAAATTGAATTAAGATTTATTATTATATAGATAATCATCCGATTAAAATATATATTTAGTGGAGTCCAATAATTCATAATATTACAAAAGAATCAATATAGGAGAAAAAGATTATTCTTTCATAAAAGCGACTGTTTTGGCAATATAATCCAAAAATTGCTTTATCTCTTGATATTTCTTATCATTGTCCCAACAATATTCTTTTGCCATTATATCCGCAACTCTTTCAGCTGCTTCTGGAACCTTTCGATGATTTATCCATAATGCCATTTCAGTTCTTCTGCAAAACACATCAATCAAGTGAGTTGTCAATTCATATCTTAATATATAGATGATTTCAGCTTCCACAAAATAATGATCTTCAAAAACTTTTTGCTTAAGTGAATTATTTTCCTTTATAAGTTCTAGTATTTTAATTGCTCCCCTACCATATTGTTGATACAAATGATCAGCGATATTTTCATCCAAATCAATTCCGGATGCTTTCAATTCCTCAATCCAATCTTTTTTTTCTATTCCAATGATAAATTTTTGCCTGGAAAAGTGTTTTGGTCTTCCAATATTTGGGAAAATGTTTTTTTCTTCGATGCGGTTAAACAAATCTTCTGCCATGGCGCGCCATTCAGTTAACTTTCCACCTGTAATAGTTAATAAACCATCATCAGAAAAGAAAATGATATGTTTTCTTGAGACTTCACTTTCAGATTTTCCTTTCTGCATCACTAATGGCCTTATCCCCGCATATGTAGATAAAATATTATTATAATCCAATTCGGAATTCGGAAAATAAAATTTAACAGATTCAATTAAATAATCAACATCTTCTTTATTACAAAAAGGAACTTTTAAATCTTCTTTATAATCCGTATCCGTAGTACCTATTATAGTGAAATCTTTGTTACGTGGTAGTACAAAAAAGGCTCTTCCATCTGAAATCGAAAATACAATTGTTGCCATATTATTCTTTATATGTTTTCTCCTAAATTGTAAATGAACTCCTTTTGTAGGGCGGATTAAGGGTTTTGGAATTTCATTGGGATAACTTTCTATTAAGTGATCAGTCCAAACACCAGTTGCATTAACTATCAACTTAGCATTCATATTAAACTCTACATTTTCCTCTAGATCTTTGCATTTGAGACCCATAATCTTACCCTTTTCTTTAAGATATCCAATCACCTTACAATAATTAAGAGCATCACAACCTCTAATTACAGATTCTTTAATTGTCTCAATTGTTAATCGTGCATCATCAACATTGTTATCATAATACACAGCACCTCCTAAATTTCCTTCTCTAATATAATTTGGTTCCATCCTAAATATTTCTTCGGGTGAATACCATTTATGTTGTTTAAAATTTTTAAATTCTGAGTTATTATCACTTAAGAAATCGTATATCTTACAAGCACCAATTATATCACGCTTTTTATATTTTCCATCTTTTAGGGTCACAAAAAGAAAAGGAACAGGACGAACTAAGTGAGGGATATGTTCTCTCATCCAATTTCTTTCTCTCGTTGCTTCTTTTACTAAATCCATGTCTCCATGACTAAGATATCTGATACCTCCATGTGCTAACTTCGAACTTCTTGAAGAGGTTCCAGCAGAGAAATCTTGCATGTCTACTATGGCTACTTTCAATCCCCTCATAGCTGCTTCTCTTGCTACCCCTGCACCTGTGATACCAGCTCCAATTACTATTATATCATAACTTTTTTGTTTTAAGTCATTCAAGATTGAGGTTCTTGACTTTTGGTTCCATGTCTGGTCAAATAGCTTTTCTTCTAAACTACTCATAAATATCATCTATAAGAATATTAGAAAATAAATTAAGTTTTTCAACTTCCAAAATCAAGGAAAATCAGTAATATCATCTTCTAAAAACTCTTCATACCTATAAATAAATTTCATAAGCAAAGAAAAGTTAGGAGAATTACCTGTTCTGACAAAAATAGCAGCTAACGCGTTGCCTATTAAAATTGCTTCTGCAGGTGTGAGTCCACAAGATAATCCTAAAATTGTGCCTGAATGAAAATGATCTCCTGCTCCTGTAGTAAATTTTGGTCTGGAAGTATAAGCTTCTGTAACCCAGAAATGTTCATCTAGAGTTGAAATTGTAGCAAAATGTGGTGAATGTATTACAAAAGCAGACAATTTCAACACATTATTGAGTTTTTTACCTAATTCAACAAAGTCTTTAAAGTTCCTTTTAGAAGTATCTATAATTTCTACTTTTAAAAAAACTTCTGAGAGTTTTTTTGCCTCCTGATCATTTGCACATAGAATAACAGGGATATGTTCATTTACTTTTTGCAAAATCTTTCCCATTTCAATAATATCTTCAACTTTACGCTTTTTAATGTCAGCAATATCTACAAAAAATAATTTTTTATTCAAATCATTAATATTTGGTAAAATATTTTTGATTAAATTATTCCAGATATCATTCAAGCTAGGAACAAGAGCCCAATGACCAAATCCAAGAATGTTTGAATTATTAATTATTTCAATTAGCTGATCTTGAGGAACTCGCACCATCAGCGAATCCCAATTAATATTATAAATATTTTCAAAATCCGTTATCATAATTTTGCCATCATTAAACTCTAAAGCTACTGTTTCACCGGGATTCGCAATCGGAAAAAACTTTACATTTAGACCTTGCTTATAGTGTTCACTTAAAGTTGGATATCCTAATGCTGCCACTAAATATATTTTAACATTAAATGCACTTAATGCCCTACTAGTATTGGGGGCGAAACCGCCAAAGATTCTTTTTTTCAATACTCTTTCGACGTTTGCGGAACTTCCTGACACGTTTAATGCAAGTTCTCCAAATGTTCTCATACTTTCCATCCTTAACCACTCTTTTTTATTAATTCTTTCTTGAACTAGATCATAAAGAGAATCAACATACCCATCAAAGCCTAAAAAACAAGACTTAGAATTAAAAAGATGTTCTAAAGATTTTAATTTTGACTTAATAAGCTTTAATGTATCTAATGTAACATCATAATTATTGTGCTTCTTCACCATAGATAATAATACGATTTCATCTTTTATAAGAATTAATCTAAAAATTAGATCATTCTTCTATTAATTTGTGAAGAATCAAGGGCATAGAATAGACATCATAATAATTATGTTCAATAACTTTTTTGATTAATCCTCCATATGTAAATGGTTCTTCCAGATATTTCTTATAGAATAAGCCAGCTAAAACTCCTGGAATATCAAGGTTTCTCTTTATATCTAATATCTTCCTTTCGATGTTCGTGAGAGTAAATCCTTCAAATTTTTCTTTAAATTTCCTTCTACAATTATGATATAAATCGATATGATGAAATATTGTGTTAGAGGCTTCATAAGGAATGTCTTGGTCTGTAATCATCGGATTATCTTCGAAATAATAAAGAAATCGATTGGCGATGTAAGGAATGTCAAAACTTTTTCCATTATAAGATACAAAACATTTAAAACAAGGGAGAATTTGATTTTTAAAATGCTCAAGTATTGCAATCTCTTCAGAAAAATCTCGAGCAAATAGAATGTGAATCTCAAAAGTTTTATTTTTGAAAAATCCAATTCCCATTATTATAATAGGACTATTATATGTGCCCATTGTTTCTATATCAAGAAACAATAGGTCTTCTAGTTCGAAACAAAAAGCTACATCTAAATCATTAATATATCTATTTTCACATAAATTATTATAATCTTTTCTTTTAATTAGATTTAAAAGAGTATTCGCTGAATGCATATATTTAAAATTAACTTTTAAATCATATAACGATTTTACTCCTCGTTTAATTAATTTTCTTTCAATTTTATCTCCAATATAGTAAACTGTTTTAAGGTTTTGTAATAAATTTATCTTTGACTTATTGAGATCAATATTACAAGCACATAACGATTCATTCCATGTTAATTCTATGAATTCACCCATTGAATTTTTTATAATCTCATAATTTTGAAACATATCTTCTATTTTCGTTCCTTCATATCCCTTAATTAAAGGAAATATATCAAAATCTTCAAAATTATAATAATAATCCATTAATTTTTCTAATTAAATTGGATTATTTAAAAATTAATTCTCTAGAGATTTATGATAAAACTGAAATGAAAAAAGGCAAGTAAATTAAGATTGAATGCTTTTTTTAAAGTTTTTAATCATATCTTTAACCTGATGATTTATACCTAAAAAGTCTTCTAGATTCACTATCCCCCAATACATAATTCGAGCCACCGCCATGTACCATGCAATAGGGATCAAGAAGTCCGATTTCATTAGCATATTGTCTTGTAAATCCACGTCCTCCCATAGTTCTAAAACAATGTATCGAACTTTCAAAACCCAATTCTGTAGCACTTACTTTTAATCCCATAGCGTTCGATGCCATTAATTTTGAACTTCCTAGTTCAGGATGCTCATCAAGTTGTCTTGCATAATTAATTAATGCAGAAATATGTAAGTTTAATTCCCGAATTTTTTCCGAAATAGGATATCTTATAACTTGGTACTGATGCAATCTTTTTTCAAATTGTACCCTTTGTAAGGCATAAGCATGTGAATATAATAATTTTTTCATGGCGTCTCCTAGTGCTTCAGCACTTATAACTAGCCTTTCTTCTGTAAGTTGATGAAAGGCAATATCTAAACCGTGTCCATGCAGAAGATTCTCTTTTGGAATTTCAGCATCATCAAATATTAAACGACTTACGAAAGCATCAGTCATTCCATAAGTGCTGATTCTTGTGCTTTTAAAATTTTTTAACTTCTGATTATCAGTATTGACAACTACTGCCCCAAGTTCTCCATTATCTAATCTTCCATATAAAATGATATAATTTGCAATCATTCCGTTGGTAATGAATAATTTTTTACCTCTCGCAATTATTTTATCTTCTTCTTCACGTAGTCTTAATTCCATTCTAAAAATATCTGATCCTGCATTGAATTCTGTCATAGCTGAAGCTCCAATTTGTCCATCTGTAGCAACAGGCACTAAAAAACTTTCATTTTGCCATTCATTTGAAGCATAATTGACAGGATTACAATATAGAGTGCCTCCTGCTAGTCTCCCCATCTCAATACTATAATTACCTGCAATATATCTTTCACTTTGTTCACTCCAACGCCCTCCACATAAAGCATAAGCAATCAAAGCATTTCTTGTGATCCTTCCAACCTCAAATTCTTCAGTATTTAGAATAGTTGAATAATAACCCTTTTCAGCTAATTTTTTCATGATACCTATAACAATATCTTTCTTTTTATCTTCAATAGGTTCTTCCATGTAATAGTTTAATTCTTCTAATTTATTTAGCTCCTTATCAAGTTCATTTTCTAAAAAATTGTAAAATTGAGCTAAAAACTCTTTTTCTTCAGTATTTAGAACAGGATTGTATAACAAGTCAAGCTCGGGGACATATCTTTGAATTCTTATTTTTTCAAATTCATTGATCCTTGTATCCATAAAATATCATTAACATTTTTGTAATTTAAAATTAGAATTTTAATTCTAAGAATTAATTATTAGAAATGTTTTAATCAAAATAAAACATAACAATAAAATATCAAATCTATTAAAAATCTAACTACAAAAACCAAATGAAAGAAAATTAAAAAGTTATATAATATAATGTGAAATATAATGATAAAATTTAGTGATAAACAATTAAAGATACCTAAATTGATGAGACCTGTATATTTAGCTACAGTAGGGATGTCTAAATTTGATAGAGCATTTCCAGAGACTCGCACTGAAGAGCTTTGCATTGATGCATTTACTGCTGCAGCTGACTTTGTGAATATGACACCTTCTGAATTGAAAAGTTATATTCACACATGTTACTATGGTCATTTTGCTGACCATTTTGGTGATCAGCTCCTTGGAGAGGCTGTCATTCATGATAGATTAGGTTTAGATCCTTTGGGTAATATTGGTGTAAAAACAGGTGGTGCAACGGGTGGATCAGCTATGTGGGAAGCTGTTAAAACAGTAGCTTCAGGGTATAGTGATTGTGCTCTTGCGTTGGGTTGGGAACGAATGGACGAAGTTCCTACTGATGAGGGAAATCATTTAATTTCTTGTGCAGCAGACAAGGATTGGGAAACCCCACTAGGGCATATTTATACGGGTTATTACGCTGTAATGGCTCAGAGGTATTGGAAAATATTTGGAAGAGAGGAACCGTCTTTCAGAGACACTATGGCAGCAATTGCGGTAAAAAACCGTGGATATGCTAGAATGAACCCTCATGCCCATGGTCCAATGAAGATCACTATAGAGGATGTTAAAATTTCACCCATTGTAGCTTACCCTTTAAGAGTTTTAGATTGTTGTTTAATGAGCGTAGGATCAGCATGTGGTATTGTGTGTGATGAGAAGACAGCTTATGAAATTACGGACAAACCCCTCAGAATTTATATTGCTGCTGGAAGTCACACTTTAAGAGTAGCTGATCGAAGAGATATGAAGATTCCGCTACTCCCTAATGAAAAGCCGGGTCAATATGATAATTTGGGTAAGGATTTTCCGGGAGGCGATCGATATCCTGGTTTTACAAGTTTTTTAGCTGCTCGTATGGCAGCATATTATGCATATAGAATGAGCGGTGTAGTAGATCCTACTGAAGATTTAGATGTTGTTGAACTACATGATGCTTTTACAATTAGTGATATTCAAACCTATGAAGATATAGGGATACGACCATATGGTCATGGACGTGAATATATTGAATCTGGTGATGCTTATGTAATTAATCCAAATACTAATAAACCTGGAAAATTACCTAGCAATCCATGTGGTGGTTTGATAGGTTGTATGCACGCTGTAGGTGCTACTGGATTAATGCAAATAGCTGAAATCGGTTACCATATTTGGAATAGATGGGATGAAATTCATGAACCAGAAGAAAAGTGGAAAGCATTCGATCGTGAAAAACCAAAAGATTGGAAAAGCTTACAAGTTAATGGTGCTAAACGTGGATTAGCAATAAGCCATGCAGGAGTAGGCTCTCATGTGACTTGTACTATTTTAATGAATCCAAATAATTTAATAAAGGAGGATTAAAAATGCCAAAAACTGAAGATGAGAAAGGTTTTGTTGATATAATTGATGGAAGATATAAGCCAAGAGGAAAATTTCATATAATTGAAGCAAATCAACCCATATTTAACAAGAATACGGGAAAGCTAGCCGGAGTCACAAATCCAAGAGATATGACCTATATCCATTCTTATGGTGGAGAGGCTTCTTTTTTTGAGGGTATTGGTAAAGGAAAGTTATTAGCTACTAGGTGTGATAATGATAAGTGCGAAAGCAAGGGATCAATCTTTGAACCCTTTAGAATCTACTGTCCTGATTGCTTGAGAAAAGCCACTATCGTTGATATTACCCAAAAGGCGCGTGATACTGCTAAGATTCATTCATTTATTATCACCCATCGTTCAGGAGCTTTTAATACACTTCCTAAACCTATTAAGTTCATAAACGTCGAATTTGATGAAAAAGTTGTAACAATTTTAATGAGCATATTAGCTGTGGGAGAACCAGAAATTGGAAAAAGAATTGTACCAATTTTTCGAACTAAAAGCCCAACCTATACAATTATGGATCTAATGTTTGTTCTTGAAGGTACATCTGAATCAGAATTACCTGAAGGATTCACTTTCTAGTAAAAGAGAATGAATTCTAATTTTATTTATTTTATTTTCATTTTAAAATATTAAAAGTAAAAAAAACTAATTTTTATTGCTAATATAGATTAAAGATTCTCCTTGCTTCGTCTGGAGTTGCAGGCTCACAATTTACTAATTTAGCAACCATTGCTGCCCATGCCACTTGTTCCCAACTTCCTTTTGCTAATTCACCATTAGGCATTCTGATGTTATCTTCAAGACCTACTCTAATATGCCCTCCCATTGGGGCTGCACACATAGCTGCTTGGAATTGATTCTTAGCTACTCCACAAACACTCCAACTAGCATCTGGTGGCTTTAAATTAATAAAATGTGCTAGATTTTCATAAGAAAATGGGATCCCTCCTAGAACACCAAAAACAAATTGAAAGTGCAGTGGAGGATCTAAAAGCCGTTTTGGTTGTTGTTTTGCTAGATGGAGGATATTATACATCCCGCCCATATCATAGATTTCTATTTCTGGTTTGGTCCCTACTTTTTTCATTGTTTTAGCAAATTTTTGGATTGTATCAAAAGTATTTGCAAAAATGTTTTTAGCACCAAGTCCAACTTGTCCAGTTTTATGGTCTCCTACAGCAAAATTCATCGAATTAGAATTTAGCGATGCTATCGGTGGCTTAAAGGTCTCAATAGGTGCAATTCTTTGTTTAGGAGTAACTATTGTACTTATTGCAGTACTTAAATTAATTAGGAGGTCTGGAGCTTTTTCTTTAATATTATCTAAAACAGCACCAATTATATCTAATTCATGAGTTGGATTCCCTTTTTCTGGATGTCTAGCATGAATGTGAACTACTGCTGCGCCTGCCTCATAACATTTTTTAGCTTCGTCCCCAAATTCTTCTGCAGTGTATGGAACATTAGGATTCTGTGCTTTATTAGTTGCTGGACCTGTAAGAGCGGCACTTATAACTAACTTTCTTGATAAATCTTCATCTGACATTTTTATCACATCTCTAAATATTAATTATCTTATTATATTTACATTGAACTACTACGAAAATAGATATCATTCAAATTAAAATTTATCCATTGAAGTAAAATATTTGATGTAATAAAATATATTACGATATATTCGTTACTTTTTAATGAGTTTTAAGTTAAATTCATTTTAAGGCGTTCAAAATGATTTTTTTTCAAATTTGTAATTTAAATGAGCTTATTTGACCTATAGTAAACAAACCTTTATATTTTTTAAATCCGATAAATTATAAACTTATAAAATTAACAAGTAAATTGTAATTAATAAATAAATGAAATGAAAAATGAAGTGATATATAAATGTCTGTACTTACAGCTTGGCGGGACAAATGTATAATTACTTGTGCTATTACCGGCTCAGCTACAATCCCATCTCAAACACCCTATCTACCAATAACTCCAGATGAAATAGCTGAAGAAGCTAAAAAAGCTTGTGATGCAGGAGCTGCTGTGGTTCATGTTCATGTTAGAGATCCTAAAACTGCTATGCCTTCTTCTGATTTGGGGATTTGGAGAGAAACTCTCGAGAAAATCAAAGCTAAGACCAATGTAGTGGTTTGTTGCACCACAGGAGGGGGGGCTGGAATGACAGCTGAGGAACGTATTTCCGTTGTTCCAGAATTCAAACCAGAAATGTGTTCTTTTAATTGCGAATCCATGAATTTTTCAATATTCCCATTATTGGAAAGAATTCAAGACTGGAAGTATCCTTGGGAAAAACAACTAGTAACTATGAGTAAAGGTTTGGTGTTTCAGAATAGTTTTATAGATTTAGAGAAATTTGTAAAGACGATGTATGAAAATAATGTTAAACCTGAACTTGAAATTTATAGTACCAGTGGTTTATGGAATGCAGGGTCTATGGTTAGATTTGGATGGTTAAAACTTCCTCTTCATATGCAATTCGTATTAGGAGTGCTAGGTGGAACTGGAAATACACCATGGGAGTTGATGCATTTGCATACTGAAGCTTTTAGACTCCTTGGAGATAAGAATTTCACTTGGTCAGTAATTGGTTTAGGATATCCTAGAGAATTCCATCTTGGAGCTATCTCAGCAACAATGGGAGGCCATATAAGAGTTGGTATGGAAGATAATATATCTATAGGATATGATGTTGAAAAGAAAGAAC
The DNA here is from genome assembly GCA_048940445.1 of Promethearchaeota archaeon. GTDB lineage: Archaea > Asgardarchaeota > Lokiarchaeia > Sigyniarchaeales > SOKP01 > SOKP01. The sequence continues at coordinate 13,152 of JBHLON010000035.1, read as the reverse complement.
GAATATTAGCAAAAAGTAATGCTGAGTTAGTTGAAAAAATGGTCAGAATAGTTAATGATTTGGGCCGTGAGGTCGCTACTCCAGATGAAACTAGAAAAATGCTCAAACTTAAAGGGCTTGATAAAGTTAACTATTAAAATTAGATAATTTTTTCATTTTTTTTTATTTTGAACAAAGAAGTTAATTATTTTATCAGAAAACTATAATATCATTGTTATTTCACATTCTATTTATCTAATTGAAAATTATTTATATAAGATTTAATCAACATTATATTAATTTTAATTTAAATATGAGAAAGTAGTTAGGTATGTTAAGATGGATAAAGTTGCAATAGTGGGAGTTGCCCAAACAAAATATGAAGCAGAGAAGATAGATCAGACTTATATGGAGCTTGTTTTTGAAGTAGTAAGGAAACTATATGATGATCTAGGAATAAATAATGATGATGTTGGATCTGTTATAACAAGTTCAAATGACTTTAATGATGGTAGAACCATTGCCAATATGGGGATTCAAGATGCTGTAGGTTCAATTGGGAAATCAGAGTCTAGAGTTTCGGGTGATGGAGCTTTCGCGTATATATATGCCGCAATGCGAATTCTTTCTGGAGAATATGACACTGTAATGGTTGTATCTCACTGTAAGTGTTCAGAAGTAAATCAATATCTGGTAAATAATACGATTTTTGATCCTTATTATCAAAGACATCTAGGATTAGATCAAATCTCTTCTGCTGGTTTAATGGCAAATATGTATATGACTAAATATGGTGTTACGGAGGCACAGGCTGCAAAAGTAGTAGTAAAAAATAGGAAAAATGCTTTAAATAATCCTTATGCGCACTTACAGAAAGAAATAACACAAGAGGAAGTCTTGAACTCACCAATGATGGCTTATCCCTTAAAACAACTAGATTTTCCGCCTTTTTCAGATGGAGCAGTTGCAATGTTGTTAACTAATGAGAAAGTTGCAAAAAAGTTCACAGATGCTCCTGTATGGCTGAAAGGGTATGGGAATTGTACTGATGCATATTATCTAGGACATCGTAATATGACAGACTTGATTGCTCTTGAACTAGCTGCAAAGGAAGCATATAAAATGGCAGGTATTAAAAATCCCGTAGAAGAATTGGATGTTGCTGAAGTTTATGACGCTTTTTCTATTCATGAATTAATGAGTTATGAAGCTTTAGGTTTCTGTAATAAGGGGAAGGGTGGTGAGTTTATTGATAGTGGAGATACACAAATGGATGGAAATATTCCCGTAAACCCATCAGGCGGCGTCTTATCAAGTAATCCAACAATGGCAAATGGATTAATTCGAGTTGCAGAAGTTGCTTTACAACTAATGGGAAAAGCAGATAAAAGACAGATTGCTGATGCAAAGTTAGGATTAGCAAATGGTATGAATGGGATTTGTTCCCAAGGAAATTGTGTATTGATATTTGGTGTGAGTTAATTGTGGATTTTTAAATTTATTTTTCTTTTTTATTTTAATTAGAGTTCGCAAAAATTAAATATCTAATTTGACAATTTAATATATGGCGAAATATGAATATAGTGTTTCTTTAATCTATGATCACTCAACTAAGTCTAAAGCTTTAAATTTGGAGAAAGCTCTTATAACTGAGACTCAGAAATATGTCGAACGGAATATCTGTGGTTATTTTACCTCATCCTTCAAAATCTTTCATAATCAATTTGAAAAACTTGTTGAAGGTCCAAAAATTATGATTTATTTTGGATCTGCTAACATTAGAAAAACAAATATTGACTTATTAAAAGAGGCTAAAAATGCTGGCATTTTTATAATTCCTGTCCTTGATTCGCAACAGATTATTAATGATTGTATTCCTGAATTATTATTAAAAATAAATATATTTTTCTGGGATAGATACCAAGTTCCAGAAAAAAAATTAGTAAGAGAAATTTTTGAGAATTTGGGCTTAGAAGATAAAAATCGAAGAATCTTCATAAGTTACAGAAGAGATGACGGTCAAGGGATGGCTTTTCAATTATTTGATAAACTGTCTCAGCAGAAATTCAATATTTTCTTAGATCTTTATGACATTGATGTCGGAATTGATTTTGAAGAGAGGATTTACGAATCATTAGAAGATAAATCATTTTTATTAGTAATTGAATCTCCAAAAGCAAATAAGTCTCAATGGATTTCTAAAGAAGTGATTTATGCATTAAGACATGAAATTCCTGTCTATGTAGTAAGTTGGTGCGATAGGGATAAAGAAATAAGTGAAACTTTTAATTTACCTAAAATAAAATTGGATATAAATAATGATCTTGTTAAAAGTAAAGAATTTTACGTTATAAAAGAAAATCTTGTTGAAGGAATTATAAATGAAATTGAGAGTCTGCATGCTTATGGACTTAATCAAAGAAGAAATGACTTTTTGAGAAGTATTGAAACTTCTTATTCCAAAGATTATCATTATTATAACTATTTACAAAGTTGGGTGATTTATTTTACTAACAGTAAGAAATCAGATTCAGATCGTTTAATTACAATGGCTCTTCACTTTCCACAACCAGAAGATCTTTATTATATTGACAATATCTCAAAGAAAATCAAAGATTTTCATAATGATACTAAAAAAATTCTATTTTATAAAGCAGAAAAACTACCTGATTTTCAAAAGGAAGTTTTAGAGTGGATTTTAAATGATAAAAAGAATTTATTTATTATAAATCAATAAAGGAAGTGATTAATTATTTTTAAGGAAACTACTGAGAAAAACTCTGAATTACTAGATAAGAATATATTATTGTCATCGAGTCTTCCTTCAGCAGAACGGGATCCAAAATACTCCAGAAATACCAATCCTCTTGATATCACAAACGCAATCGTTTCATTTGTAGAAGAGATATTAAAAAGAGATGGAAATTTGATTTTTGGAGGACATCCTACAATATCTCCATTAATACTTAAAGTTGCTATGAAATTTAGTTTAAACGAGATTAATCCTAATAGGATTAAAATCTACCAATCAGAATTTTTTAAAAATATCATTAGTAAGTATACTAAAGAATTATTAGATCTAAAATTAGGAAAAATAATTTGGACTGAGAATATGAATAATGATAGAACTCAAAGTCTAAATCAAATGAGAAATCGGATGCTTAAAGATAATTATCTTCACGCAGGTATTTTTGTTGGAGGTATGGAAGGAATTGAAGATGAATTTGAAATGTTTAGAGAATTTTATCCAAATAATCCATTTTATTTAGTTGCATCTTCAGGGGGAGCAGCAAGGTTGTTATATGATGAATTCGTTCGGTACGATCGAGACTGGACTTTTCCATGGAAATACAATTATGAAAATCTAAGAGAAGAGCTTTATATTTCCAAAATTTATCCCTCATTAGCAAGATTAATTATTAACGATATAGTAATTCGATAATCTAAAATCAATAATAAGATCATTCTAAATTAGATTTTTCTAATTCATATTCTTTAGTTACCCATTTCTAAATGTATATTCAATCCAATCGCCAAGTGGACAATTTTTAAACCATTTTACAGTATATCCACCCTTTATATAAGGTAACCAACCATTAAAATTGGAGTAACCAATGGGGGTATTCATATTTGATACATCTATTTGAAGTATTTTATTTCCCATCTCAATGCTTTTTTCATACTCGTATTTTACATAGCTACTTTCAATGGTTCTATCAGAAACGACAATAATAGTTACAGAAGTCCCATTTAAACCTTCTCTAATCTTTCTTTTAATGTAATCAGGGTTTCTAGCTAATGATCTTTCATATAGAGAATCATCCCAATATCCTACGGATGTAGCTCCTTGGATTCTTGCTGCATTCCTTAGAATATTCGCTCTCCAAACATCTGGATCCCATTTAAATGAAAAAAACACATGCCTTGTAATTTTTAACGCCTTTAATTAAATAATTCTGTTAATTCATTTCATTTTTATATTTTTTGTATTCCTCTAGCCCCCTTTTAAGACCTTTTTCTATTCGCTCTCCTTTTTTTAATCCAACTACTATTCTGTTTTTATAATGAGTTTCTTGAACTCTACGAGTAGAACTTGTTCTAGCGTCCATATAGTAGATCTCAATTACGGGTTTACCTACTCTCATAGCTTTTCTAAATTCTCTCTTTGCTCCCTCATGCCGCTTTTCGCCAGTTTTAGAGGATGGATGTATCAAACGTACAAGGACATCTGCTTTTTGTACCATTTCCTGCTCTCTTCTATTAGTCTCTGTTACTGAGGTTATTTCTCCTTTCTTCCAGAACTTCTTATCATATAAAACTTCAAATTCTTTTTTTTGATCCATCCATTTAGCTAATCTATGAGCTTTTTGTGTATGATAGTCTATTCTATTGTCATGAGCAAGCAAGATCTTAATAGGTATTGAAGGAGATCTTATATATTCTGGTTTTCTTTGTTTCGTTTTTGTGCTTGGGTTCCTATAGCGTTGTTTTACTCTTATACCACTACCCAAATCTACACACCTCGTCTAATAAATGATATTAAAGATTTTTGGAGTCGAATTTTATTAGCTTTTTTAATAGTTCTGTCTAAATTGCTTTGCATTTTATCTGAATGATTTTGTCCATTATTTCCTTTTTTAATTTTTGTCCAAGAATTAGATGAATAGCAATCAGAAAACAATGATTTATCAGGATTTTTTGATATTAATAGTAGTTCAAAATTTTTGTCCATTATCTTTCTAGTGTGGTTTATGTATCTTATTATTTTTAAAAGATATGACTGATCTGATTTTTTAAATTCTCCACATGGAATGCAGATTGATTGATGATTACTCTTAATAAAAACATCAAAAATTGATTTAAATAAAGGTATAGGGGCAGGAGGCAATAAAAAAATCTGAGGAATATCAATTTCACTAATGAACCTATTAGCCTTTAGAATATTCAGCATTTGAATAGAACTAACGAATAAAGGTTGGTCTAAATAAAAATTAGCATCAAATGTTGTGATGATATCTGGTCTGAGACATTTTAGGGCTAAAATATATTCATCAGAGTTATTTATGATTTTCATACAAAAACAATCAGGAATGTTAGTCTGCAGGATTATTTGCCCATCATAATTAAATTTCTCATGTAAGTTAACTTTAAAGTCTTCTTTGAGAATCTCACCATCTCTATTTGAAATCATTTCTTTTAAACTAACAATAATACAATTTAAGTTTAAATTCTTCACAATTTCAATTTGTCTTTTTGAACTTTCACCGTATACAGAAATCCGGGGAATAAACCGTGTTTTAAACCCACTAAAAGGATATTTTACAATATAATCAAATGATTCAATATCCTTTAAATTTGGAATAACCTTGTGAAATATCATCGTTCTTCTAAGTTTACCATTTATTGCGTCTTGACACAAATTAAGGTTTGGACATAACCCTATTTTAATGCATTTTTTAAAATCTTTTTGATCTTTAATTGAACGCAAACAACAGAGATTATAAAAGAAATCATCACAAAAACTACATAAATCAGTGAAGACACATTTAGAATGCATATATTCCAACCAATATATTCATTTTCATCAATTACTTAGGGAATTATTTATTTTTAAAGCGTTCCATTCTATCTCAATTATCCCCCAAGACTTAAGAAGTTTAGGTAAACCTCCAAAAGTATTAGGGATTCTTACGGCTATGATTTTTTTTCCTAACGATTTAGCTGCTTCTAATTCATACATAACTCCAGTTGCATTATGAGTATTTCTACCAATTAAACATACTAACGCGTCACAATCCCGAATTAACCCTATAAGATATGATCTCACTGCTTCTTCTCCATTTTCTCTCATATCTTCCTTTTCTCTCTTTGGGGAATGTCGATATATATTATTTGGATTTTTAAGTAAACCCTCTAACCCATTTGCATATTCATAATCTTCATATTTGTAACTTATAAAAATTCTGATTTTTATCACCTGTTTAAAAGCCCTAAATAATATATTCTAATAGAGATATTTAAATTTATCAAATTTTTTTTCATTTCTTATAAGTTGCTTCAACTTTAGTATTTCAATCAAAGAGGGGCAAATTGAGTTACAGATCGTGTTATGGAAACGATTATGAATAGTTTATAGGAGTATAAAGTACTTAATCTAAATAAATCATATAAGACATACCAAATATATTTAAAGGCAAAAATTTTCGAAGTTTATTAGATTATATAAAAAGAGAAAAGTGTAAATCAAAAATCTGTTTACCTACAAAAATTAATATAGTATAATCTTCATAAATTTTATTGAAAACAAACTCTTTAATTAAATATTAAATAACTAATAAGATACTTTGTTATTATTATGGAATTCTTCAGATCTAATAGACCGGGGGGTAGACCCCGATTAGAAAATGAAGATATTTTCAATAATCCGTCTGTAATATTAATTGAAGCTATTAGGAAAGAATTTAAGCATATTTATGGGATTGAAATTAATAACGATAAATTGTCACTATTTTTAGGGTTTAACAAGAATTATATCACAAAAAAGTACTATAATATTAGAAATGGAAAACAAGGCTATATTACCTCAGAAAAATATGATCAAATTAAAGATATACTAGTAGTTTTTTCTAGTGAAATAGATCATATTGTGAGTAAAGAACTTAAAAAAGCTTTGGAACGATATGAAGATTTTTTATCACGTCATTTTTTTATTAGATCCAGTAATCGTTCAAAAATATATCATCCTAATCTTAAAGAAAGGTTTTTTGAAACAATAATTACTAATGAAAATGCATATTGGTTAGGAGTTATGTATTCAGATGGATATATTATAGAAGAATTTGATAAATATAGAACTTACTATCGTATAGGGTTAAAAGTAAAAATAGAAGATGAAGAATTTATCGATAGATTCATAAGAACTCTTGGTTTAAATCCTGAGTATAAACATAGATATAAAGAACTACAAAAGATTGGAGGAGAATTTTATGAAGTTGAATATTTCAGGATTTCATTTACAAACCAACAAATGAAATACATAAGTTGAAATTCGGAATTCTTGTCTTACTTTATTGATTTTACCCCTGTGGTGGCAAGAAGAATATTAGTGCATGCAGTTAAACCCAAACAAATATAGTTTAAGAGCAAAAGATCATTAAATCCTTGTAGAGTCATTACTAATAAGATACATCCCAATGAAACTGAAGTGAAACTTTCCAACATAACCCAAATCTTATATATTTTTAAGTATCCTTTCTTTTTATTTCTTTGGGTTATTGTCTTGTCAATTCCAAAAAAAATGATGAATAATGAAAGAAAAAAATAAATAAGTGTTATCTTAAATAGTCCAATAGCTAATATTGTTGAAATAATTATTATTAAAACCAGTATAACTATATAAAATATTAATATAGTATGTAAAATTACTTCTTTTTTATTGGCTTTTGTTATTCCTTCTTTATCAATTAATACAAATCGCATTAATAATGGAAAAACTTGAAAGCCAAATCCTGCCATTAGAGGAGGGAAAATAAATATAGAAATTGATGAAGAGTAATTAACTGTTATCCATATTAACGGGATCACAGCTCCTCCCATAAAAAGGCAAAACAATCGAAAATGAAGAATGTCATTTTTTTCACCCATAACATCTTAAATAGTATTCCTTTAATTTAAAGTTTTTATAGGAATTCCTACATTAGCAAAAATTATATTTATTAGAGTGACTTAATATCTGCAATTTAAAAAGCTAAAGTATATTTTTAATTTTATAATCTATACGATTCCTATTATTTCTAATGAAATAATTTTCAATAAAATTAATAATGCTATAAAAAAATAATAAAAGTGAGATTATTATATAGATTGTTTAGATAATCTATAGACTTGAACTTTTTAAAAGTTTATATAAAAAGATAATATATAAATATTTAATAACTTTATTAGGATATTGGGTAAATAAATGATAGAAATCTTGGATTCAAATGCAAAAGATTATCAAGCAATTAGGAAATGGTGGATTGGATGTATAATTTCGTATAATACGATTATCCCATTCTATATTTTCATTATATTACCTTTATTAGGTAAACATTGTGAAAAATATTGCATTATAGGATTTATAATGTGTATATGTACAGCCAATCCGGCTTTTTTATATTTATTTTGGGATACTAAAAAGAAGTTTACCCCAGCAAAGCATATTAGAATAATTTTTTCAGATTCTAAAATTGAAATATTCCTCCAAGATAGACTTTACTTTCAGCAATCTAAAGAAGATTTAAAAGCAATTGAAATAATTAAAAAGAAGAATTTTCCAGATTATGATTTAAATTTCATTGGAACAGAAACAAAAACTATTAGATTTTCTTGTATAATGATACATGAGAAAAAAAGGAAAGAATTACTTGAAAATATTAAGAAGTGGGGAGAAAACTTGAACATTCCTGTGAATTACCAAATGATTAAGAAATTTTATACAAAAGAATATACACGGGATAAAAAAACGATACAAAAATGGTTTAAGGCAGAAATATAATTCCTATTTTTCTAAAGTTTCACGAACAAAAAACAAAAAACATATACGATAACTCTTCCGCATTTAAAAAGTTAAAGAGAAAACAGTATGGCATTTTATTAAAGATTATTTATTTTAAACATTGACACTATTCCATAATAATATTAATCTAATAAAAAAAAAATTTTATTTTAATAGAAAGAAAGGAATGAAATGGAGAATAATCCATCCTATTACAATCCAAATTATAATTTTCTTTTGCCCATGTTCATCTAAACCTAATAAAACTGCTCCAGTAATAGTACAGCCAAGACCTAATAGGAGATCAAACAATACTTTGCTTATAAAATAATCAACCGGTAAATTGATATTACAACAGAAGAAAATGATGTCACAAATATCACTAGATAAAATATAGATGAGAAGAATTAAACTAGCTGCCGCTGTTATTGCCTGAAAATTAGATGCTGATGCTTTAAGAAGTAATATGGGAATTGATATAGCACATGTTATAAGTAATGAAAGGCAATATCCAGTAAAGAATCCCAAACCCAAATTTAAAGAGTCTCCCTCACTTATTAGAGTATAAAGCAATGTAAATATACTTGAAATAAATACCAAAAACGTGAAGATAAAAATTATTAATTCAACAAAATCATTAGACTCTATTAACGTTTGAAATCCAAATAAAGCCGTAAAAAAAGATACCCAAGTAAAAAAAGTTGAAAATCCTTTTAGATAAGATGGATTTATATCGCTTTCAGATGAGCTAGATGATTTAAGGTTTAAGGAGCTCGATTTTGGGCCTGAAGAATGGAGAATATCTGACATAAACATTGCATAGTCATCTAAAGGAATCGTTGTGGACATTTGAAACAAATTGAATAGCAAATAGGAACAATAGCATTCTGTCTCGTATTTTAAGCAGAGGGTTGGGATAAAAATATCGAAAAATTCAATGTATTCAAGGACAATCACATATATAAATGTGAAGAATTTATTTTCGTGTGTGAAAGATATTGAATTTATTTCAACAGTATAAGTAGTATTACTCATAAATATACTAAATATTAAAAAGGTTGCAATTAGGAATAGAAAAACGGGTAAAAAAATCATCAGTAAAAGAGCAAATTCTATATATGCAAAGACTAATATAGCAGCTCGTATGATCAACCATAGAAGATCACCTAGGGCTGTTAGTAATTTCATGAAGATTGCTTTTGCGAAGTTTAAGATGAAGCCTGTACTATCAGAAACGAGCATGTTCACGATCACGAAGATAATCACATGCAGGATGGGAATCAGCCAGGTAATCAGCCAAATGAATATTCCAAGAGGGTCTGCAGGGTGCGGTTGCGGTCCTGTGGGGGAGTTGAAGTAGTTCATTACCCACGGAATGTAGCCCAACGATGCATAGGGCAAGTTCAGTAAGGTGGCTCGGATTCCATCGAGTTTTGAACTTAAATACTCGTTTATCGTACCGTTAATGTACACGGTGTTATTATTTTCATCCAAAGTTTCCTCGATCATCCCCTGTAAGACCATATTCAGTACTGCCATTGCTTCATCGGGAGATATATCGTACCGGATGAACACATAGTCGACATCTGCACAGCCAGCATCAGACTCACCATTGCGTTCATTCGCGATCATTTCGAATAAGCCTTCTTCATCGCTGTAGAGGACTGTTTGTTCCAACTGATTATTCTCGATGTAATGATGTAATTCTGTTCGGGTAAATAAACTGGTTGGAATTACAATCACGATTGTACCTTCTACAAAAGGAGTTCCATCACAGGAGTAGATCTCCAAATTGTCTCCCTGATCGTATCCATTATAATTGATTAATCCAACTGAGTCGAGATATGTATCTCCTTGTGAGTACTCACCACTACTCCATGTTTCATAGATCATTTTATTGTAATTACTTACTGAGGTACTTTCAAAATTGATATTGCTTAGCTTTAATACTTGATCAAAATAACAATTCCATTTTTTCGTTCCGAAATCGAGATCTAATCTGAGATGATACCATTTTTCCGTTAGTTAGAATCCTGTTTCTTCCTTGTGTTTAAGTATAACAACATAATGATAGAAATAATCGCCCATTGTGATATGACTAGTATAATTAATATTAAGTCTAATTTGAAGACAAAAATAAATACAAATGCAAATATTGGTATGATTACGACCAAATTGAGAATAAAAAACACAATATAGTAATTCTTCATTTGAGATTTAATCGGCGATTTTTTTGTCAAAATAATGGTTGATGGAACCACCTTTAGTTCAGACTTTTCTTGGTTCTTGCTCGGATTCAAGCACGCACCGATTATGAAGAATATTAATCCTATAGATGCTGATATTATCATCAAAATGAAGATTGGATGGAGATTTTCACTATGTATAAAAAAGATAATGTAAGAAAATGTAAAAATTGGTACTGTTATAAACAGCGTACTAATAGCGTAAAACATTTTAAATCGTTCCACTTTTTTTAATTTTCGTAACTTAAGATTTTCTTTGATTTGGTTTAAAGAATAATTCCTGATGATCAAGTGAATGATCGTGAAAACAAAACTCAATACAATAGAAGTAACTAAGTTTAAAAACCAGAATTTTGCTTCGAAAGTTTGAATACTGATTGATATAGAGAGAATTGTTAACAGCAAACTAGTATAAAAGTATGCAATGAGAATAACTACGATAATTGATTCAATTATTATTCTTTTAGTAACTGCCATTTTTATTTTTACTTCCTAAATTTGTAATTAATTAAATATATAAATTAAAAAAAAAATTTAAATATTTAAACTCATAAGGATACATCCAAATACAGCAAAGGCTATTCCGTAAGCAAAACCTATTGATAGAAAAGCAAACCCTAACAATGTCTTTTTAGTAGAATCACTCCCTAATAAAGAAGTAGCTATAAATGTCCCGCAAAATAATGCAAATAATCCCAATACAATTTGAATAATTTCGATATCTAATGTGTAATCAGGAAAAAAGATCTCTATAAACGACAAGATCAATGAAATTGTTGAAATTGAAAGAGCTATATAGGATAAAGGATTCCATTTTGAAAAAGAGCAAGTCATAATAAAGAGGCTAAAGATTGCAGTTACGAGTAATCCTGTCCCGATACCTGCTAACATTCCACCTATCCCTAGATCGGACCCTAAAAAGCAACTTTTTAGGGCATATAGAAAAAACGACAGAGATCCGCATGCTAAATTAATTGATAGATATAGAAGGAGTATATCCTTAAATGTATTAAGAAGGGTCCAGAATGCTGCTAGAATTGCTATTATTGAACCTGTAAACGCCATTGTTGCCCCCGCACCGTTTACATAACTGATAAGCAAGTTTTCAGTGCTAGAAGATTGTTCTGTTGAAATTATCGTTGAATTCAAAATTGTACTAAAATCGTTGTTATTTATTGTATTCAAACCTATATTGTAAATATTATTAGAAATAGACATGCAAACAACATTGTCTTTTTTATAGAATATATTTATAGAGGGTATCTCGATATCGAAGAAATTTACGTAGATTAAATTGCAATTATAACCAATAGTTGCCGTATATTCTTCAGTACATAATGTCATTGAATCAAAAGTAATCGTACAATCAATATTTTTAAATGATAAAATCCAATTTAAACTAAAAACAGCAGTAAGAAACACAATTACTATAAACGGGAGGGTTATCGCAAAAATTAACCATGCGAAGATCAAAATTGCTGCCCTTATTACCAGCCATAGAAGATCACCAAGCGCTGTCAGTAATCTCATGAAGATTGCTTTTGCAAAGTTTAGGATGAACCCCGTACTATCCGAAGCGAGCATGTTAACTATCATAAAGATAATTACATGCAGGATGGGAATCAGCCAAGTGATCAGCCATATGAATATTCCGAGAGGGTCTGCGGGGTGTGGTTGCGGTCCTGTGGGGGAGTTGAAATAGTTCATTACCCAAGGAATGTAGCCCAGCGATGCATAGGGCAAGTTCAGTAGAGTTGCTCGGATCCCATCGAGTTTTGAACTTAAATACTCGTTAATCGTGCCATTAATATACACGGTGTTGTTATTTTCATCCAAAGTTTCCTCAATCATCCCCTGTAAGACCATATTCAGTACTATCATTGCTTCATCGGGAGATATATCGTAACGGATAAATACATAATCAACATCAGCACAGCCACCATCAGACTCACCATTACGTTCATTTGCGATCATTTCGAATAAGCCTTCTTCATCGCTGTAGAGTACTGTTTGTTCCAACTGATCATTTTCGATGTAATGATGTAATTCTGTTCGGGTAAATAAACTGGTTGGAATTACGATCACGTTTGTTCCTTCTACAAAAGGAGTACCATCGCAAGAATAGGTATCCAAATTGTCTCCTTGATCATATCCGTTGTATCCAATTAACCCAACTGAATCGAGATATGTATCTCCTTGTGAATTATCACCACTGCCCCATGTTTCATAGATAATTTTATTATAACTACCAACTTGGGTGTTTTCAAAATCGATGTTGCTTTGTTTTAGCACTTGATCAACATAACAGTTCCACTTTTTTGTTCCAAAATTTAGATCCAATCGAATATGATACCATTTTTCCGTGTATCCGCTCAAAATTGTGTAATAATT
>JBHLON010000076.1:0-7741 GCA_048940445.1 Promethearchaeota archaeon | reverse complement strand
GATAATTTTGAGATGTAATATATTTCCTGAGGTGAAAATGCATGTATATGAATTTTTGGATTTATATTTTTCACACTTTTTAATATATCTAAATAATATTCAAATTTTAACTCAGGATGTATGCCTCCTTGGATACAAACTTCAGAACAGTTACAATCATTTGCTTCTCGAACTTTTTCTTTTACATCTTCAATACTTAATAAAAAGCCCTCTTTGCTGGTGATAGGAACGCTGAACGTACAAAATTTACAACCCTGATGGCATATATTTGTAAAATTTATATTTCTATTCACTATAAATGTCACGAGATTTTGCTTCTTCTCAAAACAAATTGTGTCTGCTGTAGTTTGGAGCGCAAAGAATTCTTTTCCTGTCACTTTTAAAAGTTGCAGCGCTTCTTGTGGTTCTATCTCCTCAGAACCAAGAGCTTTTTCTAATATCGATTTAATAGTAGGTTTAATTTGATTGTAAATCTGCAACATCTAAATGTATATTATCTATAATTTTTTTAATACTTACTGGACAGAATTCAGATTTTTTGATAAATTTGGGATAAATAGCAAGCCTTTCTTTTAATTCGTAACCTAGTGCGTTACAAATAATTCTTAACTCATTAATTTTAGGCCAAGGTTGATCTGGATTGATATAATCAATAGTAAATGGAGATAGCCCTCCAAAATCATCAATTCCTAACTCAATAGCATCTTTTTCGTAACCTTGAATTAAATTAGGTGGAACTTGTATAGCAATTTCATTTTTAAATATCAATTTTGCTAGCCCAACAGTTTTTAAAGTGTTTTCAATAGATATCGGTTGCTTTGGATGATATTGAATTTCCGCTTTTTCCACAAAATTCTGTATTATAACTTCTTGGATATGTCCATATTTTTCATAAATGTCTCTAATTAGGAGGAGATCCTTAATTCTGTCGCTAATATTCTCACCAATACCCAATAATAAACCGGTAGTAAATGGAATTTTCAACTTACCGGCATTCTCTATATGTTCAATTCGTTTCTCTGGCAGTTTTCCAGGAGAAAATTCATGAACCCCTCCCTTCTTGGACAATTCAGTACTACAACTCTCAAGCATAAGTCCCATACTAGCATTATAATTTTTCAATATTTGCATTTCTTCAAATTTTAGAACTCCAATATTAGTATGAGGTAATAAATTATAATCTAAAAGATATGAGCAAATATCGATAACATACTGTATATAATCATCATAATTTCTATTTTTTAATTCTTCTGTGACCTCACAGAAGGTATCTGGTCTTTCTCCAGAAATCAATAAGGCTTCCTTGCAGTTCACTTCGATTGCTTTTTGAACTAAGCTTAATAAATGCTCATTTTCCAAAAGCGTTATGTTATTTTTAGGAATATTATAATTATAAAAACAATATCTGCATTGATTTTGGCAGTAGTTAGATAATGAGAGAGTAAAGTTTTTTGAGAAAGTGATTGTATTCCGATCATCCTTAGGTAAAGATGATTTAATCTCTTTTACCTTTTCTTTTATCTTTTGTATTGATAAATGTTTATAATACCTTATATCAGCATTCATTTTTAATTCTCCTATATCTTAGAATTACATAGCTTTCTCTTCTCATGACCTCAATAAGTTCGAACCTTGGAGCTTGGTTCATTTTATTAAAGCCCTCTCCCTCAACTAGGGAGATGGAATCTTTTCCTCCAATAATCCATGGCGCCAAAAATATCCTTAACTCATCTACTAAATCATCTTTAAGTAAACTCCAATTTAGGTTCCCGCCACCTTCTAAAAGAATCGACTTAATGCCTAAGTTATATAATTTTTCTACTAATATTTTAATATTTACTTGTTGTTCCTTTCCACTTTTAACAATATTAATATTTTTAGCCTTATAGCGGTTAACTCTATCCTTAGAAACATTTTCTGTAGTACATATAATAGTAGGGTATACTTCTGGTTTGAAATCAATAATTTGTGAATCGATTGGAATAGATAAGTTGCTATCTACAACAATACGGTAATAACCCGTGTGTTGATAGAATTTAATATGAAGTTTAGGATTATCTTTAAGAATGGTGTTTTTGCCAACCATTATCGCGTCTACCTGAGTCCTAATTTTATGAATTTCTTTCCAATCATCTTCATCCGATATTTCAGAGTCTCCTATTTTTGAAGCAATTTTCCCATCTATCGTCATGGCAGCACTTAAAATAATATAAGGCCTTTTAAGATCTTTCATAAACAAGTTTACCTCTAATATATGTTTTTTTAATGTTAGATGAGTTGGTTCTTCCAAAAATTAAAGCATAAAACTTATCAATGTCTAAATTCGATGCATAATAATTTGGGTCATTTAAATCAATCATGAAAAAATCCGCGCTTTTTCCTTCATTAATGGATCCAATACGATTTTGAAGCTTGAATATCTTAGCTGCATTAATTGTAACCATTTTTAACAAATCTACTGGACTAATATACTTATTATTATTTAAAATTCTTAACATTCGATATAAATATCGTAATTCTTCAAATAGATCCGGACTATTAGCCATAATATTATCTGTGCCGATAGCTACAGGCATTTTTAAATCTAAAATTTTATCTATTGGAGGAAGTCCTACCCCAAAATAACCATTACATCGTGGGCATAGTATTAAGGATTTATTTTTTTCCTTTAATAATTTTAAATCTATTCTATTAAAGTGAGTTCCATGTATAAAAATATCAATAATATCATCATCAAAAATCTGAGAAATTAAATCAGGATCTCTTTTAAGTTCAGCTACATGGCACGAAACCATTTTTTCATAATTTGATTTATATATCCTTAACTTTTCTTTAACTTCATGAGATAAGTTATTATAACTTGCTAAACCAATTCCTCCTGCGGCCTCGAATACTTTTTCAATTTCTAGTTCTTTAATAAACCTTCCGAATGCAAGATAATTAATATCCGAATAATTTTTAATGGTTTCAGATAATATTTTAAGACCTTTAAGTCCACCTTCTCTAAAGTCAATAAAAAATGTAATTCCATTTGAAATCATTTCATCCACAGCTTTCTTGATTCCTTTTACAATCATTTCTTGTGGAGTTTGATTCAAAAGTAGATGTTTAATCCCTTTAGGAGGTGTAACTACTTCCATTAAAGGTTTATTAAACCCTTGTTCCTTAGCAAAACTATCTCCTATATGAATATGAGAATTAATTAATCCAGGTATTAATAATGACTTTGACTTATTATCTGGAGATTTCAATATGGCTTCCACATCATTATATGAAATCCCTTTAAAATTCCCAAATTCGTCAAATTTAATCTTTATGTTTTTTTTAAGTTCTAAATTATCACCAATTAGACCATAATCACTTAAAATATCTATATCACTCATAAAGAAGTAAGAAAGGTTTTTCCTTATATCAAAAAATAATTTAATTTAATATTAATTATTAAAATTGGTAGACGCAAATAAATTTCGGTGATTTTTAATCAATCAATTTAAAAAAGATTTGCAAGATTCAATTTCCACAGTTAATATCCCTATTGACAAAGTTGGAATTGTAGGTGTAGAAAAGAAAGTCGATATTATTCAAGAAAATAAGAGATTCTCATTTTATCCTAAAATTTCAGCGTTAATTTCATTACCTAGCCATAAAAGAGGTATTCATATGTCCCGTACCTCCGAAACTATTGAAGAAATCATAAATGAGGTAATATTTAAACCAACTCCTTCTGTCGAAATCGTTGGGGACAGGATTGCTCGAGAACTATTAGAAAAACACCCCTATACTGAGAAAGTTGAGGTAAAATTAGAAGGTAAAATAATCGTTCAAGTAAAGGACAATGAACAAAGGACAATTCAAAAAGCCTATGATATCATTTCTTTTGTTAAAGCTACGAGAAACAACGAAGAAGATACCAAATTTAACTATTATATTGGAGCTAGCGCTGTCGGAATGACAGTCTGTCCATGTGCTAAGGAAATGAGTCAAGAATATGCTGAAGAAATTATCAAAAATCGGAGTGACATTAACTTATCTACTGAAATCATTCAAAAACTTCTTAATATTTTACCTTTTAGTTCCCATAATCAGCGATCAACTGGAACTATAATAGTTCAAATTAAAGATTTAAATAATCATAGAATTGATGTATTGGATATTATTGATATTATCGAAGATTCAATGAGTGGAAAGATGCAATCTGTTTTAAAAAGACCAGAAGAAGCGAGACTTGTAAGAAGCGCCCATTTAAAACCATTATTTGCGGAAGATGTTGTAAGAGAAATGGCTAAAAACTTCATATTAAGAGACTTTCCCAATTTAGAGGACCACTTTAAAATAATCTTTAAAATCGAGAGTTATGAATCAATTCATCCTCATAATGTTTATGCGGAATTAAAAACTACTATAGGAGAATTAAAGAAAGAATTAGGAGTACTAAATTAGCTCTTTTTGAGTATTAAAATGCTAAACTTATTTTAAATATAAAATTTATAGATCTATCTCTTTTTCTTCAGAAAATGGGAATATATAATGGAATAATTCTTTACACTAATTATTTTAGGATTTCTTCTAAAGTTAGATGAGATGGGTGCACTACACCTTGAACAGAGGTTAGAAGTTCGCATCCAATCCTTAAATTCATCTGCGTGAGCAGGATACTTACAATTTGGACAAATAACTATCCCTCTTCCTCTATCATCAGGAAGTTTAGGTAATTTAAAACAAAAAATGCATTTAAAATCTTCAATGGAGAGAAATGATCCTTTTGGTTTATATTTCGAAAAATCACGTGTTTTGATACTTTTACTTTGGGTTTTTGTTGTTGATGTAGTTCTAGTTTTTCGGCTTATTGAAGTGGGTGTTGTTCTTATAGTACTTCGTGTGGTTGTTCTAGATGAGGGATTTGATCTGGATGCTCTATTTCTAGATATACTTGATGCGGAGGGTGATGTTAATGAATTTAATCTTCGCGTTCGTTGTATGATATATTCTCGAGTCAAGGTTGGCAGTGATCTTTTCGAACTAATAAATCCAAAAACAATCACTATTACTAAGGTTGTAATGATTAATATTAAAAGGTTAAGATTTAAAGAAAAATGCAAAGGGATTAAGAGAGAATTATAAAAAATAATAATTGAATAAAAAATTATCCAATATCCTAAAATAAAACTAAGAAGTGTAACAGTTAAGATATATCCTAATCTTCTTGCATTAATTGATTTTGTTCCAAAATATATTACATTATACTTCTTAAAGCAACGATAAAGTGAATAAGATCCATATAACACATATGGAAATCCAAAAATAATACTCCACCAACTGAAATATAAACCTGAACCCTCAATTAGATTTTCTCCTAATATCCCTGTAAAATAGCCCCAAATAGAATAAAATATGCCAATAAATAATGGAATGACTACAAAAAAAGCAGTATTGTGAGGAGAATTAAATTCTCGATGCCTTCTTAAATTTTCTATAATTTTAAGAGTAAAAATGACCCATAAACCAATTAAAGGCCAGGTAAAAAATATATTTAGTGAAAAAGTGATAATAAAACCATGTATTATACCAACTATTAAAAATAAAATAGATATTACCACTAAAACTTTATTTTTAACCATAGTTTAATTATCACCGATTATAAAATAAATTATTATTCATCATATTCCATATAAACGGGTTTTCCTTGAATAATTGGATTCATAAAATTTAGGATTTCAGGAAGCATCCTAATATCTAATGAACCTTTAATACCGTATACTAAAGGATACCAAGTTTTTGTTTTTAAATTTGCACGGTAAATCTCAAAACCCGCTGATGTGCCATCAATAAGGTATGGATCAATAACCAGGGCAACAGCTTTATCCCAGAGCGTTTGATACCGTGATTGAGTACCAATATCCTCATTACTCATAAAACAACCATAAGAGGGGTGACTATGTGCCCATCCACAAATAAATAACTTCTCTTTTTTAATGTCTCTGAACGCTCTTGCATAATTTTTATAGTCCTTTATTTCAGCATAAACAGCAGTTCCATGCCCCATAGGATAGTAATCCTCAATATGTAAAATATTATTTTGATTGTTTAATTTACCAGCAAGTAATCCTATTACCTCTACCCAATTTTTTCTTGGAATTTTTGGATTGGCATATTTAAGCGCATGACTAGCCACCTTTAGAATTGCTTTAACTGAGATATATACTTCTTTTTCAATAATTTCTTCAGAAATGAATTTAGTGGATTCTTTTACTGCTGATCTTTGAGTGGGAATTTTACTACCAGAGTGTTTTAAAGATTCTTTTTCGGGTGTTGTTTGAGATATCATCGTGCTTATTTCATTTACTAATTCTTTTTCTTCTAATTTCAATTCTTCATAGATTTCGTTTAGTAACTCTTTCTTGATTATTTCTTTAATCTTAGTTTTTATTTCTTCTTTTATGGATTCTCTACTTGAATTTCGCTCTCCCATTTTGAAGTTCACCATTTACTTTTAGCGTACTTTTTAACTAAATTTTTAACCTTTTTCTCAAAAAATTTCGGATCTTTCATCATTTCTATAGCTGCCTTTTTATTAAAAACATCGGTTGGATTTACATATTTACCACGTGTGTTTAACATAGCAATTATCGCCTGAACGACGGTAACAGCAGTCTTTGAAGGACTCCATCCACCTTTTTGACCAACTAGTGATGGATCTACTAATGCAAGGCAAATATTTCTCTGTCCTTTGTACTCACTTGGTTTTGGCCAAAAATTTGGATGCCATATTGGAGTATGCATTCTTACGAAGGGTGGTTGTTTTGGATATTGAGTAGGGAATTTCATTTCTAATTTGAAAAGCCCACCTGCATAAGCAGTACCTCTGGGGCCTTTAATTGTTAAGGCTAAATGATCAATACTCTTCTTTTTAGGATTAAAGGGAACTAACTGCACTAAATTCCCCTCTTTATGCATTTTTTTTAATCCTGCAAAGTCTCGGGAAATGCGACTGCTTCTTATACTCATTTTCTCAATCCTTTTAATTTCTTTAATTTCATATTAAAAATATTCTCTTTTATAAGTATGTATTTCTTTAAATGTTAAAAAAAAATTTTTAATTAAAGACTTATTTTAATTTTAGAGTTATATAAATTTCTCCACCTTTAAATCCTGCTACCGTCAAAAATTCATAATTTCTTAGGTCATTATCAATTGGATTTTTTTCTAAATCAATCACTTTTATATCATTGAAATCTAATAGAGTTAATACAGGTTCAAAATCAGGTTCCAATTCAAATCCATTTTTTTGTAAGGTTTTTATTATATTTATGCAAGGGGATTGATGATTCATCTTTATAGCCAGTCTTCGTACATTTTTACCACATTGAGAACATTCTGGGTTCCTTGATTTTTCAATATGATAGAATTTCATTGTCATGGCATTAAATATTACATAGCTTTTAATTGGTTCTCCTAATCCTTTATGTCCTTTATTCCAGTGAAGAATTTTTACAGCTTCATGAGATTGTAAAGCAGAAATAACTGCATTTATAGTTATTATTCCAGGATCATGTCTATCAAGGATCTTCACAATATCATCTTCAGTATATTCAGGTAAGAAATCATATTTAATAACCAATTCATTTGCAACCTTTTGGATAAATTTAATATCAGTTATATCTTTTGGATTTGGATCTCTATCAAATTTTTCTTTAAATGCCATATCTCCCTTAAAAACACAATGAATTCTCTTACGAGGTAT
>JBHLON010000034.1:0-33448 GCA_048940445.1 Promethearchaeota archaeon | reverse complement strand
TACAAATCTTTAAAATTCAAATTATAATCTTTAAAAGTAGCTTACATGGGATATAAAGTAATTATTAATTCAAATAGGATAAAATTTAGTGCTTGTCATTTTTTAAAAGAACCTTTAAAATGCTCAAGACTTCACGGTCATAATTACTATGTGTCTGTTGAATTAGAAGCAGAATTAGATGAAAATTATTTTGTTGAAGATTTTATTAAGTTAAAGAAAATCATTAAAGAAGTTGTTAAACAATTAGATCACTTCATTCTAATTCCAAATGAATCTTCAGATTTTAAAATGAAGAAAAATCTCGATTCTTTAGAAATTCAGGCTTTAAATAAACGATATGTTTTTCCTCTTTCAGAGGTTGTATTTTTACCTATTCCAGCAACTACCAGTGAATTACTCGCCAAATACATCTATGAGAAAATAAAGGAGCATTATAAAAATAAGAAACTCACTGTTAAATTAGAAGAAAGTAAAGACACGATGGCTATTTATCAAGATTAAAGTATTACTTCTCTATAATCCTTTCTTTTATTTTTGTACCAAAATGTGTTGCTTTAGGTCCAAGATGCACTAAAATCTCATCTCCTACTTTAATATCTACTACAGATATAGCGTTCCCTTCTGAATTTACTAATCTAATCGTTTCTGCGTTTTGACAGACGCAACTTATAGAAATCTGCTCATTATTAATTATAGTTTCTAATTCAAATCTTAACATGGGACGTGTTTCAATTTTGACTCGCCCAACAGAAACTATTCTTCCTAGTCCTTCAGTATTAACAATAAGAACTTTATCTCCCCCTCTTAGTTCACTTAAATATTTGGTACGATATGAATTCAAATCATCCCCAGGAACAAGAATATACGATGAAACATCACCAGCATTAACACGAAATGGTCTAGCTCTGACAAATTTTGTGTCAATGGTTTCTGAATGAATAAGCACAAATCCTTGGGCTGTACTCCCAACAAGCATTCCCTCACCTTTTTGTAGGAGTGAAGTAGTATCAACACACACTCTATCGCTCTCCGGGAGTGCTTGAATTTTAAGAATTCGTGCTTTCTTTAAATCTAGCTTAACATTACTATTTATCAATTTCTTTAAGGCTTTTAAATCATTAACATTTTTAGGGGAAAATAAAATTCCATCAACACCGATTTCAAGTATTTTTAGCAATAATTCTGCTTCTTCAAGGTTTTGTACGCATGCGATCAATTCAATATCTTTTGATTGACTAATAGATACTAAATTCTCAAAGGGAATAACTTTCCAATCAGTAGCTACAATTATAATAAAGGTAAGAATTTTTTGTTCTATTAAGTTACGAATCTCATTTTCATCTTCTTTTGACTTTAAAACCTTAAAAAAACCAATCCTTCTCTTATTGTGATATCTTTCTTTGAATTTTTGGAGATTATTTACAGAATTAAAAATAACATTTTCAGAGAAATCTTCAGGAAATGCAGAATATCGGATTATACGTTCAATACCTTCAAAATATTCTATGGTTTCATTAGATATTAAAAAGTTTACAATATTTTGATTGAAAGCTTCTTGAATAAGTTCTTTTAGATTATTTGTTTTATGTTCTAAATTTAAAATAATTTTTTTCATATAACACCGATAAATTCTGGACTATGAAAGATTTATTGCTAAAAAATTTTATAATAATAATATTCTAATAAATTTTTAAGTCAAAAAAATCATATTTATAATAAAAGAGATAACATTAATATAAACTTCTAAATGGAGTTGAAAATAGAAAGTGGGACTTAAGAAAAAATTATTCCCTCGAAAAGGTAAAGAAAAAGATGAGTTAGTAATAAAAGCCAAGTCTCATATTCGTAAAATTGCGTTAGCAAATAAATCTTATAGTCAAAGATCGGAAATTGCTAGAAAAAATGCAAAAATTGCATTAAAAAGAGGCGAACGGGATAGGGCAAAAAATTATTTAATTCAATATAAGCAATATCAACAAAAAGTTGATCGTGCAAACAATATTAGGGCTAAAATAGAACGCCAAATTGAAGCCATTGAAGAAGGTCAGATGATTTCTATGACTGGGGATTTAATGGGAGGAATTAGAGATGAACTAGAAACAATTGCTACAAAGGCTTCTCCTACGAAAATTGCAGAAATAGCAGAAGATTCTGAGGCTTATGTATCAGAAATAGAGGAATCTGCTGATATTTTGGCAGGTGACCCTGAAATTGATTTAGCAATTGATGTTACAGATGAATTGAATCAGCTTGAAACTGAAATGTTATTAGAACAAGGAGGCCAAATGCCCGAAGTACCTGCCGATGATCTTCAGTATATCTCTGAATTCGATATTGAAGAAGAACCTGAGATTAAGACTAAAGCGAAGCTAGAAGATGAAATAGAAAAGCTAAGGAAGGAACTAGAAGGCGGATAATTTTTTTTTGAAAAAAAGACACTATATATGTAATTATTTAACTAAAGTATCTTCTTTTATCAAACTCTCTATTAGATCTTTTTAGATATTCACTTTCTTTTATTTCTTCTTCTAAGTTTTCGATTTTTCTATCAATTAAGTAAATATCTTTTTGCAGATTTTTAAATGTTCTAAAATAATCTATTTCAGAAATGATCCCTTTATCGAATTTAGCATCTAAGGTTTTCAATGTTTCTTCAAGGCCATATTTCTCTTTTTCTAATTCTAACATTTTCTTTCTTTTTGATTTTTCATATTTGGATGTTTGCTGTCTTGGTTTGTAATCTGATTGAGACAAAGTATAATCTGAATTAAATAGGTCTGATAAATGATTTTTTGCATACTCTTGATAAACTGGAATTGAATTTCTTTCACGATTTTCAGCATTCAGTTGCATAAACAGTTCATTGTCTATGTCATTTTTAAGATTATTTAGATCGCCAAAATTTCGAAAATCTTGGCGTTGCATTTGCCCTAGTCTTCTCATTAAAAGATTTTTATCTTCACTATCAAAAAAGCTATTATAGGGAGAATCATATTTTGTTGGACGATAATTTTGTATACGATTAGGATTATAAAAATTTTGCAGAAAAAAATCATTTTCATTATAATTCGGTGGAAGATACCATCTTAAGTTATTACCATAGTACTTAATATCTCCAGGAGTATGTATTTGAGAATTTTGATAATTATAGGGATTTTGATAAAGCGATGGGTGTTGTAGATTAGGATTATAATTTTTATAAAATCCTGGAGGGAAAATTGAAGAATTTTGAACCGTATCAAATTGCTGAGGATTTTGAAGTGGAATTGTATTAAATTGGATTTGTCTTTCAGGAAAATTTAAGCTTTGAGTAAACGGATTATTGATTTTTTGTTGGTCATTAGAGATGCCTCTGTGTTGTATATTATTATACTTACATTTCAAACTGAAAAAGGAATTAATTGCTTCTTCAATATAATTTATGATATCTGAAAAATCAATATCTATGTCATATAGCTTTTTCGCAGATTCTTCATCATAAATAACACATTCATCAAAATTTCTTGCTAGAAGTATATAATCCATAACTTTTGTGAGGGAATTAGAGGGAAGAGTAAATTCATATCGACCATACTCAAATTCTACATACAATTTTTTAAATAGCTTTCCTTGAATTTTGATCCTGATTAAATCTTTTACGGGAGCTTTAAAGATAGTTTTTCTCTTTTTTTTAATTTTCCCATAAACTCGCACAAAAGACAAATCGAAATTAGTTATAAATAAAATTCCTTTCTTTTTCTTAAATTTATCTTGACTATTTAATCCATTTGTTAGTTTAGCAAATATAGAATATACAGGTTTTTCTTCTTCTGCTAAATTTAAATACTTTCTATATGAATCAAAAAGGGAGTTTATTTTTTCAATGAAATAGAGATTTTTTTGAATAGGTTCAATACTATTAATAATAGTTACAATATTATTGGTTATAAATTCATTAATAGAATGAAAATTTGTATTAAGATTTTCAAATATTCCTTCTATTATTTTTACATTTGAATTTGGTTGGTCATAAATATTAAAGAAGTACTCTTTATTAAGGGAAAAATGATGAAAAAGAATTCTGATTTTTTCTAATAAGTTTTCTTTAGCATAAATATATAATTTAAATAATGACAATATATCAGATTCCATATTTGGGTAATGAAAACACCTAATCGGGGGAGCTCTTGCTGCTTCAATCTTCTGTCTTAGTGTATATAAACTATTGAGACCACCTCTTAGAGGTTCTATAAAGTTACGCGCGTCTTTGATTAAATCTAAGAATTTTTTTTCTAATTGTTCCTTTTTTTCATAGATATTAATAATTTGATGAGAATGACATTTAGGACAGGATTTTAATTGTTGACTAACTAATTTTATGTTTTCTTTCTCACAATTCTTACATACTTTCTTTTTACCCGAATCCAAAATTTCAATATTTTTTGAATTACAATCTTGACAAACATAGAAATCATATTTTTCTTCATGCAAACAATCATTACAACAGCTAATACCACAATCTTCGCAATAATAAGCTAATTTTACATTCCGTTGACAGAAACGACATATTTGTATGTGTTGGTCTAACATTGTAATGATTAACCCTAATCTAAATTATTAAAAAACCAATATTTGATCGCTTTATCAAAAATAGTAGATAAAATATACTACTAAAATAAGTATGATATACTTATAATATTCAAATAATATTATTTTTGAAATATTAATTAGTGAAGATTAAACAAGATCTTTAGATGTGATAGAAAAAAATACGATTAGTGTATAATCTTCACTTTTGTCCCAAGAGCTTGACCTGGAACTCCTGCTTTTTTAAAATGAACTCTTACTGCACCGTTATTACCATGAGAACGTGTTATTACTCCTTTTAATTCTTTCCCAGTAGGACTAATCCAAACTAAAGTTCTTCCCACTAACTTATTTGCTTCATTTTTAGTTTTTATATCTGGAAAAATTATTATACAGTGCTTAGGATGTATTCTGTGGCGACCTCTCTTGTAATTTGAGATTGTTCCTTCCATTCCTAGAATTTCTAATTTATTTAATACCAAAATAATAACCTATTATTGCAAAATTAATTTTTAGAATATTTAAAAAAATAAAAAATTTATGCCTCTATAGCCTCAATTTGATATTAGAAAAAAATATTCATAATCAAGTTTTAATAGAACTCATTTCTAACTAAAATTATAATTAATTAAACAGAGTTATTGTACCTTGGTTAGGGAGAAAAAAAAAGTATGGATTTTTACATTTGAATATGCCGGAATAGTGAAATTTGGTGGCTTAGGAGAAGTACCCGCAAATCAAGCTAAACATTTAGCCGATCTTTTTGATGTTACAATATTTTTACCTTCTCATGGACAATTGGAGAGATTAAAGCAAAATTTTGAATATGAAAAGTTACCATTCTCAAGTATTGGTCTTATAGATCCATCTATTTTTAGAAATGCGGAGCCAGAATCAAGTTATTATATCTCATTTTATAAATTTAAAATAGACAATGTAAATATTATACTTGTATCTGGAGAAAATTCATTTACAGCCCAATTTTTAGATGACAAGACAATTTATAATCCTAATACGATTAATGGAAAAATCTGTTTTTTTAGTCTAGGAATTAAGTGTTATATTGAATATTTAATTGATAAAGAAAGGGGTAGCTTACCTAATGTAGTTCATTTGCATGATTACCATGCGGTTTTAGCATATATTAGCATGAAACAAGTATTGACTAAAAATTATTTAGATATTGCTTCTATAATTACAATTCATTTATTAACATGGCCTCAATTTGATTTAAATTTCTATAAAGCATGTGGGATTGATAATACACCAATAGAAATACGGCTACCAGATGGATTTAAGTCTATAAGTATGATCGACATTTTTTCTTTAGTAAAAACCATAGACGTTATCCCTAGTGTGGAAAAAGTGGGCGCTATTGTTTGTGATATGGTCACAACCGTTAGCAAATCATATTTAGTCTCAGACATAATTCCTAATTGCGGTCAGGATTTAATAGAGTTTAAATCTAATTTCGTATGGGATGGCTGCGATTGGGATTATGATACTATATTAAAGGATGTATACCAAAGACTAGGTAATGAGATTTACGATATACTTAACATACCATTCGGTACAAAACTTAAAAGAGACGATTATAAGAAATATTTACTTGAGTATAAAATACAACATTTAAGTGAGAGTCCTTTCATTAGTTCTCAAAAAGTTTTAGATACTATAAATGAGATTTATGACGGAATAACTTTCTTTAAAAATGGAAATCTTAAAGCATTTTCAGAATCTGGTCCATTAATGCTTACCACTGGTAGAATTTCACCTCAAAAAGGATTTGAGACTATTTTTATGTCTATACCAAGGATAATTGAATCAGTTCCTAATGCAAAATTTTTATTTTTAGTATTACCAACTGATTATAATCTTAATGAAATCAGACTTTATGCTGAATATGTTAAAAAATTCCCTAATAATATAAGAGTAGTTTTTGGAGTCGCTTCTGATATATTTTATTTAGCTCATATAGCTGCAGATGTGTATGCTTCTCTCTCACGTTGGGAACCTTTTGGAATAATGGCATTAGAAGCCATGGCTTCTAAAATCCCCATAATAGCCTCAAAAGTCGGAGGGTTACAAGAAACAATAGTAGATATGAGATTGTTTCCCGAAATAGGTACCGGTATCTTAATAGAAAAGGATAATTCGACCCAATTTTGCAATGCAGCCACTTCCCTCTTTAAGGCTGCTGAAGTTGCTTTAAGTGTCAATGATTCAAAAACGGGGACGAGTTATAATAACGAGACATTAAAAATAATAAATACAATCCCCGATGAGATCATAAAATCTCAAGTTTTGCTGAATGCGAATTATTTTAGTGTAATCAGAGAAAATTGCCTAAATAGAGTAAAAAATCATTTTACATGGAAGATGGTTTCTAAGAAATTAATTGAATTGTACACTGAAATTCAAGAGCTACATACAATCCCTTAATAGAATACTTTCAAGGAGCTAATTTTTTAAAAAACTAATTAAGTTCTTAGAAATTTTTATATGTAAATTTGTAATGGTACAGAAATTGATTTTAGCAAAAAAGTCTATAATTTTCATTTTATTATCAATTTTTTTTATAAATACAGCAACTATTATCGTTTTTACTTATGTACCTCAATACTTACTATTAGATTTGAATACAGGGAAACCATTAACGCAACTCATAATTACAATTTTTCCTTTAACTACTTTTATTTTTCCTCCATTATATGGTTTCTTTTCTGATAAGATTCAAAATCGATATATATTTATCGTAATTGGAACAATAGGCATGACTTTTACTTATTTATTCTTATTGATGACGCAAAATCTAATAATATTAATAATTTTACTATTTATTTTTGGCTTTTTCATGGCGTCATCTAATTTATTTATCACCCTTTATGCTGAGTTAGTAAAAGACGATAAAACACTCATTTCTTATTATAATGCTATAATTGTAGGTGCCTGGTTTGTTGGTGCTCAGTTTGGGGGCATTTTTATTAATTTTTTTGGGATTGATAACCTGTTTTTATTTATATTTATTGTCTCTATACCAAGTGTAATAACCGTATTTTTTGTAAAGGAGAATAGATCTATGATTATAGAAATGTATCAAGATCGAGAAAAGAAGGAAGATGTTAAACGTATCTTCAATGGCTCTGATATAGAAAATACAGTATCTAAATCAGTTTTTTTTGGATTATTTTTCAGAAATTTTAGTATCAAACCAATTATGCCAATTTTAGCAGTGATTATGATGAGCCTTTTAAAAAGTTATCCAGAAACTGGATTTTTGATCGGTATCAACTTCTTATTACAATTCTTTCAGATGTTATTAGTAGGGAGAGTAATAACAACTAAAAATGTTAAGTCTTTTATGATTATTGGATATACATTAAGTGCTATTAGTATTTTTGGCTACATTGCATCAACTAATTTTTGGAGTTTCTTAATATCTCAACTATTAGTATCTTTTAGTTATTCTTTACATTGGGCTGCAACAATTACATATATTGCTCAAAATACCACACCGAATAACAAAGGAAGGTATATGGGTTATGCTAATACTAGTGTATCTTTTGGAAGTTTTTCAGGTGGACTATTATTTTCATTTTTAATATTTGCTTATCATACGGATTATTACATTGCAATGTATTTTATGATTATATTTCCAATCATATCTACTTTAATTATACTTTTGAAATTTAAACCACATTCCAAAAAGAAGATAAATTCTCCTTTATCGCATTAGGTTTATCAGGGACAATCTCTAATTCTTTCCTTATCCATTCTGAAATCCAATTATGTTTTGATTTGAATCGGCTATCCATAAAGATTATTGCTCCTTTATCGTCTAACTTTCTTATTGGACGTCCAGAAGCTTGATTTGCTCTTTGAATAGCGGGATAAAGGTAAGCAAAATTCCAACCCTGTTTATTAAATACTTTATCATAATATTTTATTTTAGCATCAACTCGTGGAGAAGGTAGATGATAAGGAAATCCTGCAATTATAACAGAATTCATAAAGTCTCCGGGATAATCTTCACCTTCTGAATTTCTTCCTCCACATACACCTAATAAAACAGCACCATTACTGGTTCCTGCCATTGATTTATAATTATTAATCAAAAGTAGATTCTCAGAAGCAGATAGACCAGATAATTCAATAAATAATCTCTTATTATTCTTTTTTATGATATATTCCAGATCATTTGATATTAGCCCGTGTTGGACTTTATATGATGCACAAAAAATACCAATATTAGCGGGGGTGCAACTTAATATCTCGTCAATCTTAGTTATCATTTTTTTATACATTTCTGAGGTTCTACTGACTTTACGCGTGTTTACTCCATCAATTATCAAAGCACAAATATTGTCTTTACTGAAAGGGGAATCCGTAATAATTCCTTCATATTTCTTACCACTTTCTTTAAATCCTATTAAATTTGTAAAAACATATGGATTGACCGTTCCAGATAGGTTGAGGCAAGTAAAACATTCTTTCAAAATGGGGATTGTGATGTCTCGTGGATCTAGAGCAACAATTTCTAAAAAGACTAATTTTTTTCCTTTTTTCTCCCTCATTGTATAACAAAAAAAGTAATTAGGTAATAGATATGTTTGAAACCACTTAATCCAAAATTCTGCTAAAGTTCCAATATGATTTCTTGAAAATTCACCATTAGCAATTCTTTGTTCATGGATTGAGGTTCCAAAATCATATAAATCCTTTATGAGGTTTTCTAACTGTTTTAGACTTGATAAACCTAAACTTTTAATAAGATTTTGTAGAAAGCCTTTTGAGTTGATTTCTTCTTCATTATTATTGATATTCTTTGACTTTCTTTCTAAATGACTTAGTAAAAAGTTAACAAAACTCTGGAGCGATACAGGAGCGTTATATAATTCCAAATCCCTTAGGCACAATCTTAATAAGTATGGACTTATTTGTTCAGAATTAATTTCAGTAGCTACATCAATCAAGTTATGGCACTCATCAATTACTACAATACACTCTTGAATTTCTTTACCTAAAAACTTTAAGAAATTAGCTCTAATAAAGGGATTAAAGAGCCATTGGTAGTTACAAATAACTAAATTCATTTCTTTTAAAAGAAATTTACTTAAATAATAAGGACAGAATACCTTATGCTTACAAAAAGCGATCAGTTCTTCAGCATCTACAGGTTTGTGAATTAATTCTGGAGCGATTGATTTCAGATTAACTATCTGATCTTTTTTTTTAATTAAATTATTATAGTAAGCACAATTTCCATTTTTCCTTAAATCCCTGCAAACTGACATGGCTTCTCTAGGGTTCAATTTAAGTTGTATAAGAGTTTTATTTAGACACATCTCATTTCGTCCCCTAATTGAGAGCCCATTTACCCTATTCTTTAATTTAGAATTTTCTAATAAATTCGAAATTTTATTTAATTCCTTAATAATCCGACTGTTTTGAGCATGTGTCCTACATAAATAGACAATTTTCAAATCTCTTTCATAAGCGAGGGGCAATAAGGCACTAAGTGCAATTATTGTTTTTCCTGTTCCATTTGGAGCAGATAATAATATAACTTTCTTCTCTTTTGAAGCCTTTTCAATTTTTTTTATTATATTTTCTTGTTCTTGTCTAAAATTTTCATAAGGAAAAAAATCAAAATAGTTTATTTAAAACACCGAAATATCCGTCATATTTTAATAATATTATAATTTAAAGTTTATATTAGGAAAGGGAGTATAAAATTTTAATTATTAACAAGATTATAGAAAAAAAATGACTAAAGATAATTCTGAAAAGCCATATCTTCTGTTAAGGGAAATATTTAATGAAATTTTGTTAAGAGATATTGTACTTTTTGTAATCTTATTTTTATTCACAATAGCCCAATCTTGGGAAAATATTTTTTTGTTCTTATTTCCAATTATTACCTTTGCATATGCTATCTTCTTTAGGATAATTAGTACCAATAAATGGAGAATTAAACCCGCATCTAGTTCAATTGTATATAATCCATTTGGCTTAGAAAAAAGACATGCTAATAGACTTGTATTTTCTTGTCTAATACAACTAATCTTTTTATTTTGGATTGGAGCAGAATCTTTATATCATCCTCAATTAATAGATGATTATAATATATATTTCAATATTTTATTCCTTTTTATTTATTCATTTGGGTTCTATTGGATAATTATCGATATATGGAAACATAGTAAAATTGATTTGGGCGAAGACTTAAGCACTACAGTGTCATTCTTAAACAGAAAGAAATATAATCAAATCTTAATAATAAACCTAGCCATGTTTATCACTCTAAATATATTGAATATCCTGAATTCTCTGGTTATTCTGAATAATCCTGTTCTAGGGATAAATTTTTTCTTGCCAGGTACAGGCTTAGAGTCTTCTAGACCATTACAAATTACAATGATGTCAATCCTTATTTTTGTCATTTCTCCTCTGGTAACTACCTTCATACTTATAATTATTTATAAAGATGTCAACAATTTTTCAATGGAAAATTTAAACAAGTTATTACAAGATGTACCCGAGGATCTAAAACAGCAAATCATAAATAACCTTAAAAATTTGAATAAAAAATTTGAGTTTACTCTTTCGATGGAATAAAAATTTATATTATAAATCCATATAATTTTTAAGAAAATTTTGTTTTTAACTAGAAGTATGACACAAATAGCTGATCAGAATCGAAGATACCTTTTTAAAGTAGTGGTAGTTGGGGATGGCGGGATTGGGAAAAGTACAATGATTCAGAGGTTAATTACAGGTAGGTTTGTTCCAATGAAGATTACTATAGGAACTGATCTGGCTACAAAAGAATTAGATATCAATGAAAATAAAATAAAGCTTCAAGTTTGGGATTTTGCTGGAGAAAAGAGATTCCGATTTTTCTTACCAAATTACTCAAGGGGAGCAAAGGGATGCTTATTATGTTATGATATATCAAGATATTCTAGCTTTCAGAGTTTACCTGAATGGTATGAAATCATTAAGCAGAATGCAGGAGAACCCATTTTTATTTTAGTTGGATGTAAACAAGATTTAGCAGAGTTGAAAAGAACTGTTTCTGTTGAAGAGGCTAAAGAATTTCAGAAACAGTATATGATCCCATATTTTTTTGAAACATCCAGTAAAACAGGCTATCAGAATGAAAAAATTTTCGAAATAATGAGTAGGAACTTGTACGAAAAAATATCAAGAATATAAATATCAAAAAAAATAAAAATAGATTACATAGAACTTATTCTAATAAATCTTTAAATTCATCAAGATTAAGCTTCAAATATCGAGCAGTAATTAAATCCTTACCTATAAGTGTTTTGAGATTTTTTTTGCGTTTATTATTAAGAAACTTTTTCATTTCACTTAAATCCGGCTCTTTATTTGTAACTTCAATTAGTTTTTTCTTAATTGCAGTATCTAGTACTTTCTGACCCACATCTGTTCTTATAATTAAAAGTGCTTCTCCTGATCCTTTAGGAGCCCCCCATGAGCTATATGAAATATCAGAAAATTCACCAGAAAAATCAGTACAATATTTACAACCAGTCATACCTCCTGAGGAACATGCCATCGCAATCCTTAAAGAAGTACGTTCTGCTCCTGTATTAAAATCTGAGGTTAAAATTTTTGCTAAACCTTGAAAATGGCAAGGATTAGCAATTATTCCAATTTCCTTTTTCTTATCTAAATATGCCTTACCAATGCCAGTTATTAAAGGTCCTGCGTTATCCATTGTTTTTTCCGGAATGTATTTTCTAGCATCTTTAGGATTATCCACCACAACAGGAAATGCTACTGGTGGCTTTTTACTTTGTGGATTACTCAGGACAAAATGTTTTGCCACTCCTGATTCAAATGCTGCTACTACTAAATTGTAAAGAATATTATCTTTTGTCTTCGATTTTACTTGGACAATATCTTTATAGACTCCGACTGCTAAATCAACTCTCCTTTGGCCAAATAATTTTTCTTCAATTTCAGAAACTGGTAAAAAACTCCTTGGACATGCATTATAACAAAGCCCTATAGTTTCAGCACATTCATCTACCACATAAGCTTCTCCAGTTTTCTCATTGAAATCCATATGTGGACAAAAAGCATTACAGGATCCGCAATGTATGCACAGTCCTGCGTAAATTACTTCATTCTCGAGATCTTGACTAGATTTTTCAATTTTCATGTCATCATTTCACAAAAATGCTTTTTTTTAGTTATTATAAAAAATTGTTGATTGCAAATAAATTTAGTGTGAAATTTCATTCATTGTAGATCATCGCAGAATGCCCCATAGAATACTGAGATCACACCAAAGTTATTTGAATAACATGAAAATATTACCGTATTTTAAATAAGTATGTTTGCATCTAATATCCAGTTAAAATAAGAATTGAGCGTAAGATCTTGGCTGAATATTTAAAAGACTTCCTTGTATTCAAGAAAGGAGGAAAAGTCATTTTTAGTACATGTTCGGGATTAATTAAGGATTCTCTTCTATTTGGAGGGTTCATTGAAGCATTAAACTCTTTTTATAACCTATCTCTTAATGATGACTTATATCAGATTGAAGGCCATAAATTTCGAATTACTTTTTTATCAAAATCTGAAACCCAATTTGTTGGAATCTCATTAATAGATGTAAATCGGAATAAAGTATTAGAAGAACTTGAATTTTTGTCTAATAGGTTTCTTGAACTCTTCCCTGAGATTGAAAATAAAAAATATGAAAATGACGTTAGAGTTTTTCACAAATTCTTCTTAGAAATTAATAATACTAGAAAGATTCATACAGGAAAAGAATTTGAGAGCAATTATCTCACGTATTTATTAGAAGATTGGTAATAGTGATGTTAATATCAACATTGTTCTTTATTCTCTTTTAGAGGTTGGAAATAAAAATAGAAGAATTTATACCCTTATTTGTTTCTGATAAGTATATACGTTTTTAATAGTTAGTATGCTTAAAATGAATATTATTATTCCTCTCCCAATTTCAATAGAGAATTGCCTAACAAAATTACTATAATATAGAATTAGATAATAAGGTGGTCCATAGCCATCATATCTAATAATATAGGACATGTATAGTGGAATATAAGCAACATTCTCAAGAATGTAAACAAATATTGCGGCAAATATACCTATTAGAGCTATAATGAAAATAAGCTTTATATATTTCTCATGATAGGTGAACGAGACCATTCTGGGGGAATTCTCTTCTGTTATTTGAAATCTCTTTAATCTTATTAGTGTATAGATTGAGAAGGATAAGACCATCGAAATGGTAATCAAATTAAAGATTATTTGTAGTATACTAGCGGTTGTAAAGGGACTATCTAGAACTAAGCATTGTATATTATAATAAAGAGTATTAACCCATTGCATAAAATAAAAACTATACATGACAATCCCGAATAGAGAAGTCGCCAATAAAATTAATCGTTTTTCATCATCTAGGTGAAAAGTCCATATCTTTTGTTTCTCTTCCGAAGGAATGATCCTTTTTTGATAGCCACGTATTTTAATAAGTACGTATAAGCACACAAGTGTTATTCCGAGCTGAATTAGTACAACAATTAAAATTGTAAACAAATATGATAATAAGTAAACCATTCCGGAAGGAAATCCTGAAAGAAGATATTCAATTATATTATTTAAAACCACCCAATACCCTGAAGTTTTAAATAATCCGATTGGTAAGCCAAAAAGTGCAATTATAAAAACATAGAATCGATATTTTTCATTTAAACTGATTCGAAATATTCTAAAATTATCACTTGATGGAACCTTGTTCTTTTCCATAATACATAAAAAAGTAGATTTATTAATATATAAACTTTTTTTATCGCTTTTTAACCATTTTTATTATTATTTAGCTTACAGTGAAATTGTACTTGATAGCCTAAAATTTAAGAAAACCTAGTTAAGAGAAAAACTATTTAACATTCATTTCTGTTTGCATCATCTGAAAGATAACGGGAACAAGTGTCATCAGTTTTTTTTATAATGTGCTTTCTATCTTTCCAAATTAACCAGGTGCCACCACTCTTCTCGAAATTGAATCCATCATAATTTCCTATCATACTTTTTAGTGTTTTTTTAATGAAACTCCAAGAGAATCCTGTTTTTTCAACTATTTCTGAGATAGCCATGGGATGGTTGATTTCTAACTCATTATTAAAAAATTCTATTACCTTTTCTAATCCCGTTTTCGGTGAGGAGTTTTTCTTAGACATCTTTTTTCAAAGTCTATGAGATATTTTAATCTATGTTTAATAAAAATTAAGGTTGCTATATCAATATTAATATTATGAAGAATGCTAGAGACTAGAAAAAATGAAGATTATTACTTCATTTTTATAAAACCCCCAGATTTCATTAAATTACAAGGTTTAATATAGCTTAATCCAGTTTTGTCTGAAAGTATTTCAAGAATATTGGTCCATTCCTCATATTTTTTCTTTCCTGGTCCAAAAGGTCCTGGTACATCCATTCCTGCTAGCATTGCATCATCGATAACTTTATAGTTAGATACAATACCTTCCTCTAAAAGCCTGCACCCCTCATTTAATTGAATAGCATAATAAGATTCTAGGTTACCTAAATTAGCTTTTTCTTTAATCTTAATGATTGGTTTTCCCTCACTCCATTCATAGATTCCACTCCCAGTTTTTTTTCCTAAGCGTCCTTCTTTGATAAGATTTGTAAGAGTTTTTCCTGGTGCAAATTCGGGTGAAAGTGTTTTAGCAAAATAATTCAAACTATCGCATATCACATCAAGTCCTAAATAATCCCATTTTGCATATGGCCCCCATTCTGGGGGACTTACAAAATCATTATCAATTTTTTCATATGCAATTCTTTTTTCAGTTGCTAAATCTAAAAACCAATTTAATAAAAGACTTGATGCAATAGTAAGACGATTCACAATAAATCCTGGACTTTCTTTTTCTATTTTGGCTATATATCTTTTTCCTTTTAGAGCGGGCATTCTTTTTCCTACCTCTACCGCGATATCAAACGTCTCTTGTGATGTTTTTTCTCCTTTTATGACTTCTATTAATCTAAGTACTGGTATAGGTATAAAGAAATGCATTCCTACTACCTGCTGGGGACGACTCGAAGTTTCAGCTATTTTGGTAATACTCATCGTCGAAGTATTTGTAGCTAAGATGGAGTGATGGGGGGCAAGATTTCCTAAATCTCTAAATAAATCTTGTTTTAATTCCATTACTTCCGGTATAGCTTCTACAATGAAGTCTGCCTCTTGAATAGATTTAGTGAGATCACTTTCTTTAATAAGAGGTTTCATTAATGATTCTTTAGTTACATTCTCACTAGGTAATCCTTTATGTATCATTCTTTCTATTCCATATTCTATAAAAATCACCGCATTTTCTAGGATTTTTTTATTAATATCATTTAGTATAACATTCCGGAATAGTCCTGACATCAAGGCTACTTGGGCAATTTCACGACCCATTGTCCCTGCTCCTATAACTGCAAAGGTTTTAATCTTATCAATATTGACCAAAGTGAAGTTCACCTTTAGATAATTAATAGAAAAAGTTACAAATATTTTAAAAATTTTGATAATTGAAACGAGTAAACCTATTTATTTAGATAATGGAGATTATATACCAAGAAAGTAGCATTGTTGCAATACCCAAGAAAATTGAAATGGGGAGTCCAGGCAAAACTTTATTCCGTTTTAATCCCATAATTGTTATACCAGTTCCTATTAAAATTGCTATAGCAGTTAAAATCGTTACGATTAAACTATTCGATTGAATGAGTGCACTTGATGTGAGCATGCTATAAAATGCAAGATCTCCAATTCCTATTTCCAATTTAGAAGTATCATATACAGCTTCTCCACTATCAATCTTCTCTTGAATATTTTGATTAATTACTGATTCAGATTCATTCATTCCTTGTGAGGTTAAATCTATCATTTCTTTTATTGGCCCTCTTTTATAAAGTACAGCAAACATGTCCCAGATCGAAATTCCTATTAGGATAGCTAAAGTAGTCCAGAGAGGCATAAATACTCCCATGGCAGCTCCGATTAATAATCCCATATATAAAACGATAATATTCTTGGTATTAATAGATTTTGAAGTGAAATATTTGTAAAGTAAAAAAATTATACCAATTCCGATGATGATCGGTAGAATAATAATCCCTATAATATTAGCAACAAAATCTAAAAATTCAGTTTCGGGAAAAAATGATAAAATTGTATCTATTATAACAGAAAAAAAAATCACAGACAAGAAAAATCCCAGAAATCCTATACTTGCTCCAAAAATGTACTTTAAAACGTCAATACCTCGCTTTTTAACAAGAAAAATTATTATGAATGCTGAAACGGCTGCTAAAGCTGTAAATATTATGCCATTTAGAATTCCTGCTAAAGCTCCAAATTGGCTTTCAGGAATATATCCTGCATCTATTTGTCCATATACCATATAAAAAAGATAAGATAATATACCAGCAAAAACTACAACAGCTATAATGGGGAAAGCGTAAAATTTAGAACTAATTCTATAAGTTGGTAAAAAGTGCGGAATAAAATCTTTTTGTATTATTTCCTTTTCAGAATTTTGTTGTTCTGTTTCTTTTTGATTATTAGCTGTATTTTCATTGTTATTCGGTAATTTTTTAAGATTATCTGACATATTGATTTTATGTGTTTTCTAGGAATTAATTATTTAAACATATAATATAATTAATAATTTAAATCTGTTATTTATAGTAAATTTTTTTAAAAAGAATGGTAAATCTATTAAAATTATGTCAAAATTTCATAAATGTTTAAGCAAAACACAAAAACTCAATTCAGATGTTTATAACAGTGACATTAGAGACTCCATTCACAATCATCTATATCCATGTGATCTGGGAGTCTTTTTTTTTGACAGTGAGAGTTATAACTTTTTTGAGATATTAAAGCGAGAAATCAATACTAATTTTGATCAATATTTCTATAAAATTAAAAAGGAAGTCATTGAGAATGATTTTATTTCAAAAACTAAAGTAAAGGAAATACTAAAATTAAGAAAAGCTCATGTGTATCCAACTACCTGTTTTTATGAAAAAATTTCAGAATTAAAA
Source organism: Promethearchaeota archaeon (assembly GCA_048940445.1). GTDB lineage: Archaea > Asgardarchaeota > Lokiarchaeia > Sigyniarchaeales > SOKP01 > SOKP01. Next base: position 15,754 of record JBHLON010000034.1, on the reverse strand, counting down.
TTAAGAAACAATTTTAAAATAGGAGTCGGTATAACAGATGTGCCAATTTATTCTAGTTCTAAAAATAATTTAATCTTTTTATATGGTGAAGCTCATTTATATCTTAACTCTGCAATTGTTTCTAGTTACAATTTAAAATCTCAGGATATTACTTCACGATCTTATAATGAGAGACTCCAAAAAAGAATAATTAAAGAAGTCATTCATGAAGTCGGACATTTTATTTTAGGTCCTAACCATTGTGAAAATAAATTATGTATTATGTCTTTTTCTAAAAATATTTGGGATGTTGATAAAAAATGTCCTTGCTTCTGTAAGGAATGCAAAGTTGAGTTGGAAAAAATTAAGGATTCTTTCACTGCTTAATCAGAAGTAGACATTAGGTAAGTGCCTAACGAATTCTTTAACAAGATTCACACCATACCGTCTTTCTTCTCTATGATAACGTAGAGGATATAACTCATTGATAGCAAATTTATAAAGTTCAATCCAAGTTTTTGCTATTTTATCAATTCGATAGTTTTGAGCAACTTTCTTGGCATTCTTTCCAAAGTCCTCTCTGAGAGAATCATCTTTTAATAATTTAATTACATATTCACTAAATTGATCTAGATTATTCGCTAAATAACCTGTAACTCCATGCCTAATTACATTAGCTATGCCGGTTGCATTAGCTCCTACACTCGGAGTACCTTGAGCCATAGCTTCAGTTAAAACAAGACCTTCAGCTTCTATCCAAGACCAGAGACAGGTTAGATCAGCAGTATTATATAGTTTTAATAGATCATCGAAGGGCACTAGACCAGCATATGAAATACAATCTTTATATTTTTTCTTTTTTATTATTTTCTCGACAGCATCCGTTGATGGTCCAGGGCTCCCAACTAAAAGTAAATGGGCGTCAGGAACCTCTTTATGTATTTTTTTCACGAAAGTTTTTATTACTCTTATTGGGTGTTTTTCTGGAGATAATCTAGAAGCATAGAGCATTACTTTTTTATTTTCTAGATTATATTTTTCTCGTATTCCATTCTGCTTCAATTCTTGAAAGTAATATTCGTGAATTCCATTTGATAAAGCAATAATTGGCTCTTTGAATCTATAATTAAGCAATAAATCTTTCTTTGTTTTTGTCGGGACATGCGTTAAGTCATACTTTTCCAACATTTGTCGTTCATAACGCCAAATGAAATCACTTTTACCTAAAAATTTACCAAAAATAGGGATATATTGAGCAGTATAAAATGCCATAGGACTATGGTGTGACGCAATTAGAGGGATTCCCAGATATTTTGCCCAGTTAATTGCCATGGCTCCTATTGTTTCATGTGTATGTACATGAGCAACATCTAAATAATCCTCTTGGCAAAGAAATATTTTGTGAAATGGAACACTTAAAACAAACTCTGTTTTGTGTCCTATTTGAACTCCTCCCAGATCATGGAAATAAAGCGTTTTTGGCTTTTTATAACCATCTTTAATGCCTGGTGCGAAGATATGTACGTTATGGCCTAACTTTGCTAACGCTTCACTTAAAAATCTTACAGCATGGGCAGTACCATTTATTTGGCTATACATCACGCTAAAGATTCCAATGTCTAACGCGCTTTTTGCCATAAAGTAAAGCCTAAAATAAGTTTAGATCTATATTTATCTAGATACTTTTTTATTAAAAAAGATAACTATTTAATAAAATTTCATTAATTTTTTAATAAAATCTCATTCGAGCGTTTCATATTTTATGATATCATTACAAAAATCGTTTATTTAAGAGATTGGCTAGAATAATTCTTAAATTAGATTGTTAAAATAAAAAAATTTTTTTCTGAAGATTTACTATTTCGTTTTATGGATTCGGAGGAAGAAAAAAAAATAGTTGAGGAAATTTTAAAAGATAGAAGGTTAGCATATTCGATAGAAATATTAGACGTTGAAGGAAATAAATTTGTCGTACGTAACAATTTTGGAACAACAATTACCTATTATAAGAAAGGTGATCATTACTTCTTAACAGAGGAATTAGAGAAATAAATAAAAAAAAAGTACTATTAATTAATGAATTCGTGCTTTTAATTGTAATATTTTTTACTTTTTACTTAATTGCTTCTGTCCATGCATATTAAATTATAAAAATCTATTGAATCATTAAAATAATCATAGTTAAGATTATAAGAATGTAATTTTTTTTTATTCATAGGAAAAAAGAATTGGAAAAACTCATGAGAAGGAGAAAAATTAAATCAGAGAGTACCGAGGGAAAATTAAAGGAAAAATTTAGGGCAGTAATAGACAATTCAACTTCATTATCAATGTATAATGAAAAGAAAAGGTCTATTTGCATTATAAAGAGAAATTTAGCAAAAGATTATGAAATTGAAGTTGATGCCTCAGAAGCTCCAATTCTTAATAAGATGGCTGAGACTCCAGAACCTTATGAGAATTCTATTGCCGATCTCAAAATTTTGGAAGATGAAGTTTTCCCTTTGATGAAGGCATACAAAAATATTTTTGGTGAAGAGAAAGAAATAGATTTATATTCAATTAAGCTGGCTATTGGAAGCAGCTATAATGACTATGTTACCATCAGAGAAAATGATTTAATAAGATATGATGTAGAACCTACTTTAACTGGTTTGAGCGATTTTATTAAGGAAAATAATGAAAGCATTTTGGGGTTCTTAGACAGTGAGTATATCAGTGAAGAAGGAAACGTTATATATTTGAGTTGTGGAAAAAAAAATGTCTCAGACAATATTTATTCGTTAAAAATAGTCATTCTTGCCTCTTTGCAACAAAGGGGTTATTTTCTACAACAAGAGCATAAGTATTACGGGCTTCAGTTATTCATTGTTTTGGAATCTAGAAAAGAAAATGATGATAAATTATTAGAGTTTCTAAAAGAACTAGGTATTGACTGGGAATTAATATATTTCAGAAGAAAATTAGCGATACATGATTGGACTGAAATAGAGTGTCAAAGAGATTCAGAAAATTTGAAGAATTATTTACGTGCAAAATTTGATACTCTTAATTATTTTGATATTAATCATATTATTAGGCTAATAATTAAAAATCAATTACCTTTTAAAGTCGCTGATAAGATGGCTTCTCTTCTATATAAAATGAAATCTGAAAGAGCCTTACAAATGCATGAAAAGAAGTATGAACAGTCTTCTTTTAAAGAAAGAATGTATGTTGATGACTCTGTATCAAATTATTCTGGAAGAAATAATTATGATGAAAAAATCCAAGCTGTTGATGAATATTCTCTTACTCTTAAAAAAGCAGAAATTGTAGCTGCTGCTAAAATTGCTTGTGCTTATTTAGGTATTCAAACTGAGATCAAATTTGATAGAGACATTCCTTTAGATGAAATATCAAAATATCAAGAGGAGTTAACAAATTTCTAAGTAATAACTTTCTAATTATTTAAAGTAAAACAAAAAAAAGAGATTTAATTTTTAATTTAATCCAAAAGATTTTTTTAATAATTCATAGTTTAAGGAACCAAAAGTGAGAGATGTTCCAGTTTTAATATTATTTATAGTATACGTAGCTGGGGCAAACAAACCAGGATCTATCTTATAGAAGTCGTAATTAGCTTCTTTAAATATTTCATTAAAAGGTTTGCCATAGCTAGGGGATTGGTTAGCAGGCGCTTGTTTTAATAAATCGAATAAATCATCTTCCTTATCTTTATCAACTTCAATAGTATAAAATGTTCTTCCCCCAGCAATTATTGAGTCATTAGTTGTGCCCATTGCAGCAAAATCATCATTAACAATCGGGGCAATTGAAGTTATTCCAAAACCATCCTTAATCACTTCTAACGGAAAATGTATTTCATGAAGCTTATGAATCCCTGTTTCTACAATTCTAGCCGCTACTTGAATCGAGCCTGTTAAACATGCTGTAGGTGCGCAAACAGCATAAGTATTTTCTGGACTTACATTAGATTTTTCAGAAATAATAGCCATGACTTCCTCATTAGGCAATTTCCTCGTCTCAAAAAAGATTATAGCACATTCAGAATTATCTGTGTAATTTATTTCTTCAAAAATCTTCTCAGTTTTAGCTTTTGCTCGAGCGGGTCCTGAACCCAATGATTGAAAAACCACTTTTTTCTTGAGTTCTCCATTTTTTTCAACTTCTTTCTTCAATTTGACTGACCATCCTGCTAATTGAGAAGCTAAGCAGGAAATTATAGGTTCTGAAGTATAAATATTTACGGCAGGTAAATAATGATCACCTAATTCAAATGAGGTGAAATTCAGAGTTCCAAGTCCCCCCATACAAATTTCAGCAACTAACTTTCCTCCTAACCACGATGCTTTGGTCATATCTAATACTATAGATCCATTATCTAATTTGATAATTTCTGCTTTATAGTATTCTTTATTTTGAATTATATTTTCTACTATTTTTAATGCAAGTGTATTAATTTTGATATGATGCATTATCATCAAGTAAATAATAATTTTAATTGAGTATTTATTATTAATTTCTTATTTTAATATATTAAATTAAGTTCATATTAAAATTATATAAAAATGGATGATTTGATTTCAAAATTTTCCAAATTAGAAAATGAATTGATCTATACAAAAAATTTTTTTTTTGAAATATTAAATCAAATTAATTCATCCATCCATATTTTTACTCATTTAGATGCAGATGGTTTATCAGCTGGTGCAATATTGGGTAAAGCACTATACAGAGAAAGAATAGGCTTTCAGATTTCCATTTTAAAGCAATTAGAAAAAGAAGAAATATTAAAAATTAGAGAGCTTGTACAAGAAGGGATATTTCCTATATTTTGTGATTTCGGAAGTGGTCAATATTTAGAATTAATTGAGCAATTTAATATTAAGAATCATTTAAAACCTTTTATTATAATTGATCATCACATCCCCCAGAATATTACTGATAAAAGTGAAAATCAAATCTATGAGATTTATAAAAAGACTAGCCCTTGGCATGTAAATCCCTATTTTTATGATATAGATGGTAGTGTGGAGATTTCTGGGTCTGGTTTATGTTATATATTTGCCAAAATCTTAAATGAAAAAAATAAAGATCTCTCTTCTATCGCTTTAGTTGGTGCTACTGGAGATATACAAAACAAGGGAGCTAAAAAATCATTTATTGGTATTAATAAAATAATTCTTGAAGATGCTATAAACATGAATCATCTCCAGGAGGTAACTGATTTAAATTTTTCTCCTATTAAACCCTTGAATGAAGCTATCGCTTATTCTTCAGATTTTAATATTCCGGGTTTAACGGGTGATCCGAACAAAACCTTGATTTTTTTACAAAGATTAGGAATTATAGTGGAAAATACAAATGGAAATGTACGATCCTTAAATGAATTAAATCAAAATGAAAAGCAAAAAGTTACATCTGCAATTATAAGATATATCTCAGTTAAATTAAACCTTAATCCAAATGATATCATAAACAAGTTAATTATTAATAGGTATGTATTTAAGAATGATATTAAGGCACCAGAACTCAATGATTTGAATGAATTTTCAAATTTGCTGAATTCATGTGGAAGAACAGATAATGGCTCAATAGGAATTGCTGTCGCTATGGGGGATAGAAAAGAAGCATTTCAAGAAGCTCAAAAAAATTTAAATATATATAAAAAATCAATTTTGAAAGCTTTATCATGGATTCATGACAAAAATAAAATTCAACAAAAAGAATTTATTCAATATTTTTTCGGTGAAGACATAATCTCCGATAGAATAGTTGGAACGATTTGTTCCATGCTAATTTTTGAGGAAAGTACAGTATTAGAGAGTTCAAAGCCAATATTTGGATTTGCAAAAATAAATGAAAAAGATCTGTATAAAGTTTCGGCTAGAGCCAATCAAAAACTGCTTGAGAAAGGCCTGAATTTATCAGAAGTTTTAAGAAGTGCCTTAAAATTGACAAATATAGACACACTTGGAGGAGGCCATCCACTTGCTGCAGGTACTAAAATTCCCTTCAATAAAGTAGATGAATTTTTAGAAAATTGTAATACTATTGTAAAAAAACAATTGGGATTTTAGGTTAGCAACTAAACTTTATATACTTCTCCTGTTTCAGGAGCAACTGAATTAAAGCCTTCATTAGCCAAGTCTCTAGCAAAGGAGGTTGTTGCTTTATCGTCTCCATGCACACAGAAAACATATTTAGAGTTATTATTAAATTTCTGTTGATAAAGATATTTCAATAAATGAATCCCATCAGCATGACTCGAGAAATCATAATAATCAATTATACAGTCTGCTTTTTTTACTATTTTATACTTATTATTTTTTAAATTATTATATTGATACTCGAAAATTTTCTCATCTAATAACTTTCTTCCAGGAGTTCCTTCAACTTGATATCCAACCAAATATATCGCCGAATAAGGATCATCTAATATTTGTTTGAGATAATCAATTGCAGCTCCACCTTTCAACATACCAGAAGGTGAAATTATGATTGAACTTGATTTTTTTCCTATTTTTCTCCTATTTTTTTCCGATACAAATTTAACTTTCTTTAATGATTTTTTATAATAGCTAAAGTTTCTAAAAGCTGATGGAAAGTTGGAGTATGTCACTCCAACTTTCCTTGCTAGCCCATCCATATAAATTTGGTTACTTAATTTATATTTATTCAAAATGAGTAGAATTTCTTGAGATCTAGCAACCCCAAAGGCAGGTATTAGTACTCGACCTCCATTTTCATTCACATTTAATATTTTTTCTATAAATTTCTTTTCAAGTTCATTTCTTGGAGGATGTTCCTTTAAAGCGTAAGTTGATTCAGTTATTATTGCATCGATTCTTGTATTAATCGAAGTTTCTGCTGGATAGATCAAGTTAGTATTGATCAAATTTATATCTCCAGTATAAAGTAGTTTCTTTTTATCGACTTCAACTAAAACTGAAACGCTCCCAGGAATGTGGCCCGCATTATAAAAAGTAATATAGAAATCTTCTCCAATCTTTTTTCTAGTTTCATTCTCTAAGAAATGAGTATTTTGCCTTAATTTTTCTATTTCTCTATATCCAAAAGGATATGGATATTTTGAGATCTTTATCATATCCTTCAAGAGAATCTCAGTGATTCTTAATGTTAGTGGATTAGTAAAAAGAGGACCATTAAATGTCTTAAAGAGGTAAGGCAAACCTCCAGAATGATCAATATGACAATGGGTTAATGCTATCGCTTTAAGATTACTTAAATCTAAATCATATGGTAAACGTTCAGTTTCTGTAAATCTTACACCATAATCTAAAACACATTGTTCACCATTAGCCGATTCAATTACGATTGCAGAACGTCCTACTTCTCTGCATCCTCCTAAAAATGAAATTTTTACCATTTGTATTGTTAACTGTTATGTTCTTAATTAAATTAACGATAGTAATATTAATTTGAAACTTACAAGAGTTATCAATTTTTTCTTTATAATCAAGAGGAATTACTCAAAGTGATTTATTTAAAAATGTTCAAAAAGTTAAAAAATTAATTAAGAGAGATTACTTGATTTTCTTTATTGCATTAATCAATAAGGAGATGACATTATTCACATTTCTACCAAAAATCTCAAGGATTTCTTCCCAAGTTACAGGAGTCTCATCATCTTTCCAACAATCATAATCAGTAGACATTGCGATAGCAGCATAAGGGATACCTGCTTCATTTGCTAAAATTGTTTCTGGAGCTATACTCATATTTATAACATCAGCACCCCATATCCTAAACATTTCTGACTCTGCTCTAGTGGAAAATCTGGGTCCTTCAATTGTCACCACTGTCCCCTTTTCATGATATTTTAGATTTAATTCTTTAGCAGTATTTATTAAAATCCTTCTTAGATCATCAGAATATGGATAAGCCATCGTGACATGTTTAGGCTCATGGGGAGGAAATTCCTCAAAAAAACTAACTTTACGCAAACGAGTGAAATCAATAAATTGATCAATAATAACAAAATCTCCTCTGCCAATCTCTTCTCTTAAACTTCCACATGCTGTTGTAGCTAAAATGTGAGTACAACCTTGATCTTTTAATGCTTGTATGTTTGCTCTATAATTTACTTGGGTTGGAGGAATAGTATGCTCTCTACCATGCCTAGCTAAAAGAACTACTTCTACACCATGAATTTTTCCAAGCTTTAAAGGTGAGCTTGGTTTGCCATAAGGGGTATTAACTTCTAAATCCCAAGCATCCTTTAAGATATCTGGATTATCTAATCCTGAACCTCCAATAATTCCTATTTTAACCATATTATATCATTAATTAGAGATTATAATTTAGATTATTATATATTTGAAAATTTTAATTTTAATATAATTTACTTTAAAAAAAATAAGGATCCCTATTTATTCTAAATAAGATTTTAATATAGAATGCATTAAATATATATATTATTACCTATAAATTTGAAATTTTATGGCAAAAACTAAAGTTCTAATTCTTGGATCATTAGCATTTGATTACATTATGAGTTTTAAAGAAAATTTCATTAATGCCGTATCAATTGATCACGAAAAGGAAGTATATCAAAGCACCATTACTGCTGATAGCCGTAGTTTACACTTTGGTGGAACTGCAGGGAATATTGCTTATAATTTAGGACTCTTAAATATTGGGAAGGTAATATTAGTAGGATCAGTAGGAAGAGATTTTGAGAGTTTGGGATACAAAAATCATATTATGCAATTTAAAAATATTGAACTCTCTATTGATGAATATCATGATTTATTTACTGCTGCTTGTTATATCGTAAATGACATTAAATCAAATCAAATGATTGTATTCCACGGAGGAGCTTTAGAAAAATGTAAGGATATTAAATTAAGAGAAAAAATTGAGAATCCTGAAGAATTCGCTTATGCAATTAATTCTACGCAGAGCGTTGAAGCAATGAGTAATTTTGCAGAGCAATTATTTGATTTAAAAATCCCCACAATCTTAGATCCAGGTCAGGTGACTCCTCTTTTCCCTAAAGAAACGTTGATTAATACTATCAAAAAATCAGTGATTATAATTGGAAATATACATGAAATAGAGCAAATAAAAAAGAAAACGGAATTGAATGAAGATCATATAATGGACTTTGTTAACGCGATAATAACTACTAAAGGTTCAGAAGGCTCAGAATTAATTTATAAAGATAATAGAGGTAAGATTTTTAAAGTGAATATTCCAATAGCAATTCCAGAAAAGATTGAAGATACTACTGGAGCGGGAGATGGTTATCGAGCAGGAATATTGAGTGGATTAATTTTAAATATGACCATTTTAGATGCTTGTAGATTAGGTTCTATAATAGGATCTTTTGTTATTGAAACTAGTGGGGCTCAAACTCAAAATTTCAATATTAATCAAATTAGGAAAAGATTCTTTAATACCTATGGTTATATTCCACCAGAGTTGGAGAAAGTTTGAAATATTTTTAAATATAAAAAGTTAATCGTGCAATACAGGTTTTCTTGCCGCAATCACTGCATCTAAACGCCCAATAGGAGTATTGTGTGGTGAACTTTTTACTAATTCTGGATTTTTGTATGTTTCTTCATTTATTTTATACATGATTTTGACGAAATTATCAAGGGATCTTTTTGATTCTGTCTCTGTAGGTTCAATCATTATAGCTCCATTAATTATAAGAGGAAAGTACACTGTAGGAGCATAAATTCCAAAATCTAGAATTCTTTTAGCGATATCTTCCGTTGTCACATCATTTGGAATACCTTGATCTGATAATACAAATTCATGTTGACATATTCGGTTATAAGGAAGTTTATATTTTTCTTGTAATAAAACTCTTAAGTAGTTGGCATTTAAAACTGAAATTTGACCAACCCGTTTGAGACCTTCCATTCCTAATGATAAAATATAGCTATAAGCTCTAATAATTACACTAAAATTCCCCCAAAATGCTTTTATTCTACCTATAGAGTTTTCATTATCTAGTTGACAAATAACTCCTTCACTAGTCTTTATAATACATGGTTCAGGCAAATAATTTACTAGATTATCTACTACACCAACTGGTCCTGCCCCAGGTCCACCACCTCCATGAGGAGTTGAAAACGTCTTATGCAAATTTAGGTGAACAATATCAAAACCCATATCTCTAGGTCTGCAAATTCCTAACATCGGATTTAGATTTGCTCCATCATAGTAGCAAAGACCTCCATTTTCATGCACAATCTTTGTTATTTCTTTAATTTGGCGATCAAAGACCCCTAAAGTGTTTGGATTAGTTAACATAATTCCTGCCACATCATCTTCTTGCATGGCAAATTTAAGTTGATCTAATGGTATTTCACCATTCTTATTAGATTCTAGTTCAATAATTGAGAATCCTGCCATTTTCGCTGATGCAGGATTTGTTCCATGAGCAGAATCAGGTACAATTATTTTGGTTTTCTTAATCTTTTTACTCTCAAAATATTTTTTTATAATCAACAACCCAGTTAATTCACCATGAGCACCAGCAGCAGGCTGTAAAGTAAATCCTTTCATACCTGTGATCTCTCCGAGCAAATTTGAGAGTTCATTTAAAAGTTTTAGTGCACCTTGATTTTCTTTTTGAAGAGGGTGTATTTGAGAAAATCCAGGTAATCTTGCCACGATTTCATTAATTTTAGGATTATATTTCATTGTACAAGAACCTAACGGATAAATCCCGTTATCCACTCCGTAATTTTTAAGGCTTAAATTAATATAATGTCTAACTATTTCAATTTCAGGAATATCTGGGATATTCAATTCAGTTCTTTGATAATTCAACGGAATTATTTTCTTGATATCTATTTCTTCAATATCTAATTCAGGGACGAAATTTTTATGAGGATTTTCTACATTTATATCAAAAATTAAAATATCATCTCTCTTCATTTCAAAATACCTCTTCTCTCTTTTCATTACATTTTTTTGCTGCATCAATGAATTTATTTATTGCTTCTCTAGAGCAGGCCTCTGTAACACAAACTAACGCAGTATTGTTTAATTCTGGATAATATATTGATAGATCTAATGGTGGAAGCAGATCTCTCTTTTTACATTTATTAATTAACACTTTAATGTCTGGACATTTCAACAAGAATTCATTATATGTAGATTTTTTATTTAGAACCTCATAACCAGGTATTTTTTCAATCTCGCTTTTAAGAAAGTAAGCTTTTTGAAAGTTTTGTTGAGCAATTTCCTTTAAACCTGTTCTACCTAACGATAAAAGGTAAATTAATGCTGCTAATGAACATAAAGCTTGATTTGTACAAATATTTGAAGTCGCTTTTTCTCTTCGTATATGTTGCTCACGAGCCTGAAGAGTTAATATAAAACCAATTTTTTCTCCATGTATTTCTTTTGTTTTCCCAACTAACCTACCAGGTACTTTTCGCATGAATTTTTCTTTAGTTGCGAAAATACCTAATCCAGGACCTCCAAAAGAAGGAGCTAGGCCAAAACTCTGACCTTCAGCTACAAATATATCGATATCTAATTCTCCAGGTGATTTTAATATACCCAAACAGGTAGGATCAGTCATCAGTTGGACAACCAAAGCTTTCTCTGATTTTTTACGCACTTTTTCCACCAACTTCTTAATATCTTCAATTTCGCCAAAAAAGCTGGGACTCTGAAATAATAGTGCTGCTACATCCGCTGTAATCTCCTTTTCTAAGTTTTCTTCCTTAATGATTCTATATTCAATTCCTTGTCCCCAGCAATATGTTTTAACTACATCAATATATTCGGGGTGAATTCCTTCTAATAATAAAATTAAGCTTTTTCCACTAACATTTGTAGCCATTAACGCTGCCTCTGCCAGAGCAGTTGAACCGTCATACATGCTAGCATTAACTATATCCATCTGAGTCAATCTCGATATTATTGTTTGGTATTCGTAAATGGCTTGCAAGAATCCTTGACTTGCTTCAGCTTGATAGGGGGTATAAGAAGTATAGAATTCTGATCGTTGAATCACAAAGTCAACAAGTGATGGAATATAATGGTAATAACACCCTGCTCCCAAAAAGCTATTAGAATATACCTTATTTTGTGATGATAGGTTTATTAAATGACTCAATAAATCGGGTTCTGCTAAACCTGATGGTAAATTTAACTTTTTAATCTTCAAGTCCATGGGGATATCTTGAAATAAATCATCTAAACTACTTACTCCTATGGTATTAAGCATTTCTTTAATGATATCTTCATTATGAGGTATAAAATCCATTATTTAACGTCTCTTATATTTTAATAAAAAAATGAATTATTTGAATAAGAAAAAGTTATTTCTCTTCACTTTTAACTAATGCTTTATACTCATCAACAGATAGTAAATTGTTTATTTCATCAGACATGGAATATTTTATTTTTACTATCCAACCTTCTTTAAAAGGTGAAGTATTGAGGAGTTCAGGATTCTCAATTAGATTTTGATTTATCGCTAAAATTTCTCCAGATAAAGGCATAATTAAATCTCCTACAGCCTTAACAGATTCGATCTCTCCGATTATTTCTTCTCTTTTAATGATAATACCTTTATCAGGTAACTCAATAAAGACGACATCCCCCAATTGATGTTGTGCATAGTCTGTAATTCCAACAGTAGCTTGTTTATTTTCTAATTTGACCCATTCATGAGTCTTAGTATACTTTAAATCAACAGGAAATTCATATTCCATTCTTTTCACGTCCTAATATTATATATTTCGAAAAAATGGTATAGATACAATTACCCCTTTTAATAATTTTCCACGAATTTCAATCTCCAGTTCAGTACCAACTTCGCTGTAAGTAATTTTCACTAGTCCTAAACCAATAGTTTTATCCAGAGTTGGTGAAAATCCTCCTGAAGTCACATACCCAATTTCTTGACTATCTATTAATAATTTATAACCCTCTCTTATTATACCACGATCTAATAAGTTTAGCCCTACTAAGGTCCTTTCGGTGCCTTGAGATTTTTGTTGGAGTAAAAGATCTTTACCAATATATTCAATTCCTGGCTTGGGTTTGACAAGCCAATTAAGTCCTGCCTCTATTGGAGTTATAGTATCACTTATTTCATGCCCATAAAGTGAATAACATGCTTCTAATCTTAGGGAATCTCTTGCACCTAAACCCACCGGGCTAGCCCCTGTATCGAGTAAAATATTCCAGATCTCTTCTGCATATTCATTATTAAACGACATTTCAACACCCTTCTCTCCTGTATATCCTGTTCTAGCAAGAAAAATGGGGATGTTTTTTAATTTACAATGAGCAAAGTAAAATCGATTAACTTTTGATAAATCTATATCGATTAAGGAGTGTAGGAGCTCATCTGAATTCGGCCCTTGAAATGCCAATCGACAACGTAGATTAGAGAGATTAGTTACTTTAACGTCCTGAGTTCCTATATGCTTATTTAACCATTCAAAATCCTTCTCTATATTCCCAGCATTGACAATCATTCTAAATTTTTCTGGATTTTCTTCATAATATACTAAATCATCTACAACGGTTCCATTTTCATAACACATGATTGAATATTGCCCTTTAGATGGCTCAAGTAAGTTTAAGTCATTAATCATAATATATTGGAGAAATGGGATTACATCCTTACCTTCTAGTAAAAATTCTCCCATATGTGAGATATCAAATACACCCGCATTTGAACGGACAGCTTTATGCTCTTTTATAATGCTCTCAAATTGTACTGGCATATAGTAACCAGCAAATTCAACGAATCTTGCGCCAAATTTAACATGAGTATCGTAAAGTGGTGTCTTCTTAATGTTTTCAGTTTTTTCTTTCGTTAGATCTACACCTTTTTATGTATTGAATTTAATATTGTGAGTATAAAGTAGTGAGAATTATTTAAATTTTCAGCCTTATATTATATCGGGTAAAAAATGAGTGGTTTTTCATCTAAAAAAGTAGGAGCTTATGATTTTAATTTATATTATTCTTCTACTGGTATTTTTATTAAAGACAATATATCATAATCTTGGATTAAATCTCGACCATGTAAACTTCCTGTAAGCTCAATTATAAATGCAATCCCTATTACTGACCCACCAGATTTTTCGATCAAATTACACGCTGCTTTTGCTGTACCTCCTGTTGCTAGTAAGTCATCAAACAGTAAAACCTTTTCTCCTTTTTCAATAGCATCGATATGCATTTCAATAGTGTCTGTGCCATATTCAAGCTCATAAGTCTCACTAATTGTTTTATAAGGTAATTTTCCTGGCTTTCTTATTAAAACAAAACCGGCATCTAATTGATAGGCGATAACTCCCCCCCAAACATAACCCCTGGCTTCTATAGCTGCAACTTTATCAATTCCCATGCCTTTATAATGATTTATTATTCGATCACATGATTCTTTGAAAGCAGTATTAGCCTTACATAATGTTGTAACGTCTTTAAACTGAATCCCAGATTTAGGCCAATCAGGGACATTTCTGATATATCTTTCTAAATCCATTAATTTTTACCTTGATTTTTAATTAAAATCCATTTTTAGTATTATTAATGTTTATACTAATAAATGTAATTAAAAGTGATATTTAATTGAATCGTCCAAATACAATCTTCTCATCAATTTTCAATTAATCTTATAATAATTAGAAAAAATTAAATAAATCATAATTTATAACAAATATATTATAAAGTAAATTTTATAAAAAAAACATCTCTTTCAGAAGGATAGTTTATAACATTTTATCTTACTAAAGTAAACCAATTATCTATACGAGTTGATAAAGATTAAGATACTCCTTTTCGGGCCTCAAAATGCAGGTAAAACAAGCTTAATGAGAACTACATGTTTGGGATACAATTTCATGAAAGTTTTGAACCTTAAACCAACGAAAGGTATCTCAAGAGAAAATTTCATCTTCCGTGGAATAATGGAATTAAATGTATGGGACGCTGGTGGTCAAGAACGCTACATAGAGAGATATTTTTCCGAAACACAGCGAGAACTTATATTTTCCGAAGTTACTACAGCAGTATTTATGGCTGAAGCTACTGTTATTGAACCTCGTATAAAAGAGATTTTTGATAAGTTTCTGACTTATATTTTTGAATTTAGCCCTCAAATAGAGACAGTTTATGCGTTATTGAATAAAATTGATCTTCAAGATTCAAAAGAAGATGAACTCTATAATTTATTAATTAAAGGAGTATCAGATGATTTAAAAGTAAAGTTGGCTTTCACTCCTGTCTCCGTAAAAGAGGGAACTGCTCAGCACCGTTTAATAGAAATATTAGATTATGAGATCCAGAAAAATACACTTGCTTTACAGAAACTAGGAAAAATAAGACATTTGTTAGATCAACTTAAGGTTAATACTTTCTCAGAGTATCTTTTGTTCAATCAACCAGATGGTTTACTTATTGCTTCTACACTAGGAAAAATCGAAACAAAACCTCTCCAATTTATGAAATTTGAAATTGGAACTCTTGATTCGAATATATACCAAATTTTTACTAAAATCATGGAACTTATGAGTACTTCCGTAACTCCCTTAGAACTGACCACAATCATATATGAAAGTGAAAGTAATTATATCCTTGTTAGAGAAGTGAGCAATGGATCTGTTTTAATGGCAATCACACACAATAAAACTAATGAAGTATTTTCAGGTGTCATGGATACGCTAACGGGAAATGATTTTGAAAATTTAAAAAAATATTTAGGAAATTCTGATTTTTAAAAATTTGGTATAAAAATAAAATTGAAGAAAAAATT
>JBHLON010000033.1:0-34463 GCA_048940445.1 Promethearchaeota archaeon | reverse complement strand
GGATTTGGATCTCTATCAAATTTTTCTTTAAATGCCATATCTCCCTTAAAAACACAATGAATTCTCTTACGAGGTATGCCAACAACAGTACATGCTGCCATTTCATCACTTTCCATTACAGGCAGCGGGTCACATTCATAACAGGCATTCTGATAGGGAAAAATTGTATATATATGACCATGATAACCAGAGACTCCTCCATCTACTAATGGCTTTCTAAATCTTATACATTGGGCATTTAAGTTTAAACGCGCATTCATTGAATCAAGGCCTCCTATGACCACATCAGCTACTTGATAAATTGCAGGATCTAGTCTCTCAAGTGAAGTGTGATATCCCTTAACAATAATGTTGGGATTTATTTCTTTTAACTTTTTAGCAGCTGCAATCGCTTTAGGGACACCGACCTTTACCCCTGTGAAAAGTATTTGTCGGTTTAAATTAGAATATTCAATAATATCTAAATCTACAAGATCTAAGTGACCTATACCTAACATAGCTAAATTCTTAGCAATCTCACATCCTAAACCTCCCACACCCGCAATTAATATTCTCGAGTTTTTTACTATTTTCTGAGACCATCCTTCAAGGCGAAATTGGCGATCATACAAATTTCTTTCTTCGCTTGATAATCCCTTGCCAAAAAACTCTGATTTATTATTCATTATAGTCACCTTTAATAAATAAAAGAAAAAAAAAGGGGCTAATTGCCCTTAATTTATACATTATGAAGAAAAATATAAAAATTTACCCAGCTGTACTTGCTGGAATTAAAAGAATGTCGTCACCATTACTCAGATTGTAATCTCTTAATTGACTATCTTCTTCCATAGTAACACCACCAGATGATAAATGAAATTCATCAGGATCGAGTCCAAATAGATTTCCTAAAGTTTGTTTGATGTCATTCACTTGATTAGCATCATTTACGATTAATTTTTCCTTTTTTTCACCAGGTCCGATTGTTGACATAAAATATAAAGTTAATTTCTTTCCCGCAGCAGGAGTTTTAGATACTGGTGTTTTAGATTTAACAGGTTCTAAATCTTCATCAAATTCATCTTTAAAACTCATTTATATCACTTTCGTTATTTTGTTATTTTTTTAATTAAACTTAATAAAATTGCAATAACAAGATATTATAAAACCAATTGGAATGATTTTGAACTTTTTATCAACTTCTTTAGAAACAAATAGCATTGAAGCTTGGCTCTTTCTAAGATATATCTATAAATTAAATGAATATCTAATAATATATATGAACTAGAAAAGATCGTTTTAGAGAGAAGATTTGGATGTCTAAATTAAATTTATAAACAAAATAAAAATTATATCTTATGAGTTCTCCAGATAAAGTTGATTCTGTTGTTCTTGAACTAGTAAAAGAATACCTAAATAAGAAACCTTTCTTTTCATTAGAGAATATTATATCTTTTATTAATAATAGATCGAGAGCTTATCCTTACTTAAATAGAAATAAGATTGAGAAAATCATAAAGAATCTAATCAAAAAACGAATAATAATTCCTGGAACAAAACTAATGAAAAATAATATAATTGAACATCCAATAAGAAATGAAATATACAATTACATCAAAAAAAATCCATCAAATATTAATGAGATCATGAAAGCTATAAATATTGGGAGTAATCAAGCTCTGTGGCATTTATCATGCTTAGAGAAATTCCAACTTACACGATCACGAAAGATTGAAAATCAACGAGTTGTTTTTGAATATGATTCAAATCCAGAATTAGATGAGCCTTATTATTATCTCAATCAAGATATCGTAAAAGAAATAATTGAATTCATGAAAGTAGAAAATAAAAAAGTAAAATTAACAAAAATCACAAAAGAATTGAAAAAAAATTATAATACAGTTAAGAAGTACATAAAGGTCTTAACTAATTTAAAAATTATAAATGTTGAAAAGGAAAATAAAAGACCTTTATTTGAATTAGATTTAGAAAAATATCATTACATTCTCAAATTGATCAATAATAGATCAAACTAAAATTTCAAATTTATACCAACTGAATTTAAATTTTAAATAAAAAATTAGAAAATTGTAAAGAAATGAAAAAAATCATGATAAAAAGATTTAGAATTATAGGAATTATTACTCTTTATACAATGTTCATATTGGTTTATCTAATTCTGTTCTTATTAAAAATAGAATCCTTCCCTTTTTATCTTATTTTTACGATTAGTAGTGTAGCAGTAGTATCTACTGGTACTTTTTATATTATAAAAAAGTCTAAATATGTCCCTAATAAAAGGATTACAAAACCTAAATTTATGCCTAAACAAAAATCATTAAGGAAAAAAACAAGTGAATTTATTGAGGATTATTTTGATGCAATGCCTCTAATAGATAACTATGCAAATTCACATGAATCATATAATGAGATACCCTCAATGGATGATTATCTCTTCTCAGTTTTTAATTTAGAAGAATTGGAGAAAATTGATCTTCTAAATCTTTCAAAAATGGACAAAATTTTTTTTTTAAGGGAATTATTGTATTTTTCTCCTCAAGAAAGAAAGCAATTAATTGAGGATATGTTAAAGAATAAAGATAATCCTGATCAACTAATTATCTTCACTCCCCCTAAAATAAATATTGGAATGCAAGATAGAATACGAGTTTATGTCAGATCTTTAATCGAATCTGGTGAAAAAACTAAAATAATTATTATTGAAACTTCTGAGTTAGTAAATGAAATCAAGGAGAAACTGGGAGTTCTATTCAATTACGATTTAAGTAATTTTGTACTCTCGTCTGGAGGTTTAATCTTACAAGAAAATTTGAAAATGGTTGAATATAACTTAGATGATGACGATGAGATTGTCTTAATTCCTTCCAGAAAAGAAAAAAAATGAAAATTTAACTTTCAATAAGTCACTTGTTCACATCGTCCAGGCATGTCTAACCCGCTGTACTTGCTGGAATTAATAAAATATCATCTCCTTCTGCTACATTATATTCAGCTAATGCAGCATCTTCTTCCATAGTAACCCCTCCAGAAGACAAATGAAAATCTGCAGGATCTAGACCAAATAAATTAGCTACAGTTTTTTTTATTTCTCCTATTTTGTTTCCTGTATAAACTAAAAGTTTTTGCTTTTTCTCCCCAGGTCCTATAGTTGATAAAAAGAATACTGAAATCTTTTTTCCTTCAACAACTGGTTTTACACTAGGGGTCTTGGATTTAACCTCTTCAGTAGGAGTTTTAGTAGAAGGTTCATCTAAATCTTCATCTAAATCTTCATCAAATTCATCATCAAATTCTTCATCAAAACCCATAGATTTACCACCTAAATACAGATAATTAAAATAATTTTAAACTTAATCTCAATATATTGTATATAAATAATAATTCTCTTAATATATAAATAAATCATAAAATATGTCATTTAGGTACAAAAAATTTAGAAATATTGCTTAATTATCTAAATATTAAGAAAGAATAATTAAATAGATACAATGAAAGAAAATAAAATACCTAAATATCAAATTCGAGAAAAAACACCAGAAGAAACATTAGATATTGTTCCAGATGCTAAATTATTGAAACAGATAAAGCAAGAAAGAGTAAAATTAAAGAAAGAGAAAGTTGAATGGGAAAAATTAATCGAAAAAATTGAAGGATATAAGGATAATATTAAAGATCTTGAAAAGAAAAGAAAAGAAAAAGAACTTGAAGTTAAAGACCTTTTAGATCAACATGGAAACTTACAAAATGAATTACAAAGAATGAAAAATGAAGTAAAACAATATAGAAATGATCTAGATTCAAAAGAGCGAGAATTAGATCAAAAGAATACCGAACTAAGTAAATTAAAAGCTGCGTTAGAAAAGGATAAGGATGACTTAAGAAAAGAAAAAGAAAGAGCAGAGTCGCACATTAAACAAATAAAAACTAAAATTCCAGGAATGGAAAGGAGAGAGGAAGCTTTAGAGAGAACCATTGAAAAATTAGAAGCTGAACTGCTTGATTTAAGAAATGAGACAAAAGCATTGGGTAAAGATAGAGACAATCTGAAAAAAGAAATAGGTGATATGAAAAAAGAAATTGTTGATGAAAAAAATAGGATCAATGATGAGAGAAGAAAATTAAAGGATGAAAAAGAAAAATTACGTTATAAACGAAAAGACCTAAAAGATAAAAATCGTGAAATTGAAAAGAAAAGAACAGACTTAGAAAAATTTCGAGACAAAGTTGAAAATGATGTAAAAGATTTAGAACGGAAGAAACGAACACAAGAGGCAAGATTAAGTGAGTTAGATAAGAAAGTCCCAAAGGCAGAAAACACATTTTTTTCATTAGAACATAAAATCAGTGGATTAGAAGATAAATACAAAGGATTAAACAATGAAATAAAACAATTAGAAAAAGAAAAGGTAAATATTAGTAATGAAAAAGATACTATTAGAAGGGAAAGAGAAAAATTAGAGAATGACAAAGAGAGATTTCTTAAAGAAAAAAGAGTATTTGAGAATGAATTAAGAAAGGTTAAAGAGATACCAAAATATAAAATAAAATCAAAAACTCCTTCAAAATATTAATTATTTCATTCCGGGACCCTTATGAAAATTCCAAAAGGAATTGAAGGAGATTATATCGAAACAAGAAATAATAATCTTTTCTTCGATGTAAAAGGAATCCATCATCCACCTGATCGTAAAGTATGCTTTATTCGGTTCTATCCAAGTTCAGATGGGGATCGCATTAAGTATGGAAAAAAATATAAAAAAATTTATGATTTAACAGAGAGATACTTATTCTTAAGAAAAAACTATCCAAAATTTCTTTTTTTTTCTAATCAGTTTGACATCGAGCTCCAAGGTGTTAGAAACAGGGAAATAAAAAAAATTTATTCTCCGCTTGAATATTATCAAAACCTCTGTAGGAAAACAAAAACTAATCATCTTGAAAAGTGTTCAATCGAGATGTGCAAATTATTTATTGAAAAAGGAGGTATCCCGAAACATGCAATTGGTATAACAGGATCCCAAATGGTTGGATTGAGTAGGGAAAAATCTGATATTGATTTAATAATTTATGGAACTGAAACAAGTCTAAATTTTCAAGAAAATCTAGCAACTATCTTAAGTAATGATATGTATTGCAGAAAATTTACTCAGCAAGAATATTTGTCTCATTACCAATGGAGAGCAGGTGGTTCAGCTATACCATTTGATAAGTTTCTGCAATTTGAAAGACGGAAATTACATCAAGGTATGTATAAGGGGTTTGAATTTTTTATTAGATATTTAAAAAGCCCCAATGACTGGAAAGGAACCTATTACGACTATTTATATAAGAATATGGGAAGAATCGAGATTGAGGCAAAAATTAGTGATTCTTTAAATGCGATTTTTACCCCTTGTTCCTATAAAATAAAACCATTAAAAATTAATAAGATTGATACAGATCAAATTAATCTAGATGACATTTATGAAGTGGCATCTTATAGAGGGAGATTCTGTGAGCAGGCTATTAAAGGAGAGACGGTTTTAGTTGAAGGTAAATTAGAAAGAGTCACTTTTAGAAAAAACAAAGAATACTATCGAATTTTACTGACAGATCAAAAAATTGATAAAATGATTATTTTAAAATGAACTATTCTAAAAAAATAAGAGGAATCAATCATTAAAATATTTAGAATTAATAATTAAGAAATATGATTGATAGATACACACGAATTGTTAGATTGGATCCAAAAGACGCTGATGCTTGGATCAATTTGGGAGATGCATATTATAATGATAATAACTTTGATAAAGCAATAGAATGTTATCTAAAAGCATTGGAAATTAATCCTTATTTTTCTGAAGTATTAAATAATATCGGTTTAGCATTCTCAATGAAGGGAGAATTAGAGAATGCGATTTTTTACTATAAAAAAGCACTTGAATTAGAACCTAATGATGCAACTATATATTACAATATAGGATTTGCTTATGATGACCAAAATAATTATCAAATAGCATTAAAATATTATAATAGAGCTTTAGAACTTGAACCCAGTAATACAGATGTTTGGAATAATATTGCCTTAATCTATCGGAAACAGAAACAAAATGAGAAAGCAATAAAATGCTATGAAAAAGCTATTAAGATCAATCCTGATGACGTTTTACTATATAATAATCTTGCTACGCTTTATTATGATATAAATGATTATAATACTGCTATCTTTTACTATAAAAGAGCACTAGAACTTGAGCCAGATAATGCCGATTTATGGTGTGAATTAGCTGATATTGCATATGAATTAAATAATTATGATTTAGCAATAGATTATTATAAAAAAGCAGTTGAAATTGATCCTCTATTTATTGAAGCTTGGAATGATTTAGGGTTATCTTTTAATCTTAAAGAAAAGTACAATGATTCAATTATTTGTTTTAAAAAGGCATTAGAAATTACTCCTGATGAACCAATTTTATTTGAGAATTTAGGATTTAGTTATCATGCATTAAAAGATTATGATAATGCCATTTATTATTATCAAAAGGTTTTAGATGAGGAACCGACTAATTTTAATGCAAGATTAAAGTTAGCGGAAATTTATTGCAGTATTAAAAAAGAGTATAAAAAAGCAATTCAACAGTTTGAAAAACTCCTTAAACTAAAACCTAAAAATTTAGACTTTTACGAGAGCTTAGCTTTTTGTTATGAAAAGTTGAATAAGTTTGATAAAGCCAAAAAATGCAGAGAAATCAGTTTTAAATAACAAATCATTTGATATATTAACCTTCTCTTTTAATAATCGAAATTTTGAACAATCATGGATTTATTTAATTGTGATCTTCATATACACTCACCCCACTCTATTGCTGTATCTAAATCGTTAAATTTAGATACAATGAGAGAAACTTGCTTAAAGAAAGGACTACATATCTTAGGTACAGGGGACATTTTGCAACCTGATTGGCTTAAGTATTTAGAAAATAATCTTAAGAGAGATATTCATAAAGCATATTATTATAAGGACATATCATTTATTTTACAGACTGAGATAGAGGATAAAGAAAGTATTCATCATGTGGTATTATTCCCCGATTTTGATTCGGTTAAAGCAGCTCAAAATAAGTTAAAAAGGCATTCTAAAAACTTATTTGATAAATGGGGGGGGCGTCCACGAGTCGATTTAGCTCCTGAGAACCTTGTTGATTTGATAACAGATATGGGAGGTTTGATAGGACCTGCTCACGCCTTTACGCCATTTAAAGCTATTTTTCGTCAAAATAGATATAAAACTCTAGAAGAATGTTACCAGAGTGCTTTTAAAAAAGTATCCTTCTTAGAATTAGGTTTATCTGCAAATACTGAATTAGCTGATCGATTGGAATCACTAAAAGACATAACTTTTTTAAGTAATAGTGATGCTCATTCCCAAGACCCACGATCTTTAGGTAGAGAATTTAATAAGCTAGAGATAGATAATCCCTCATTTGGAGAAGTAGAGTTAGCTTTAAAAAGGAAAGGTGGAAGAAAGATTGTCTTAAATGTTGGTTTACATCCTAAATTGGGGAAATATTATACAATGTTTTGTTATAAATGCAGAAGAAGAATATCATTTAAAAAAAGTAAAAAGGCAGAGGTTGGGATACTTTCTAAATATGCCATAACAAAGAACTTTATAACATTTATTTCAGCTGATCCTCTCAAATCTAGAAAAGAATTCATTAATCAAGTTATAAAGGAAAATGTTAGCTGTTTAGCATGTAAAGAAGAATTTCATAAAAATTTTAAAATTAAGTTAGGAGTGAGTGAAAGAATTGACAGCATCGCATCTTATAATAAGCCAAAATGTCCAGAACATCGCCCTAAATATATCAATGCAATTCCGCTAATTGATATTATTAGATCTGTCAGAGGAATTAAAAGTGTTAATAGTAAAACCGTTTTAGATCTATATAATCAAATTATTACTCACTTAGGAACCGAATTTTCAATATTATTAGATATTCCCTTATCAGAATTAGGAAAATTTGATAAGGATATTGCAGCAGTAATAAATGCATTTCGAAATGATGAAATTCAATATATTCCTGGGGGAGGAGGAAAATATGGAAACATTAAGCTAAATCTTTAAGAATAAATCTATTAAAATTCTTAAAAAAAGTATACGGTTTAAAAATTAAACTCTAAATCTAAGTTTATTAATTCACCACAACTACATGTCATAAAATCGAAAATTTTGACAGCTACTATCAAGAGCTCTAATTGATCTCGAGAAAATTGATTTTTAAATTTCTTTTTATACCCACAAGAAGGACAACTTAAAATAGCTCTAACATTTATAACAGATTGTTTACTCTCTGAATTATTTCCCGATTTTGCGCTACTCTCTTTATTATAATCAATTTCCATTTTAATTAAAACCCCTTACTAAATTCCAAATGAAAATTTAATCTTATAAATTTAATTCTTAAATTAATATTCATACTTTTCACATGAACAAATTGTAAGTTCTTAATTAGACCCTCTTCTTTCATCTAGAGATGTAATTTTAATAAAAAGTGGGATTTTGAGTGAAAAGCAGGTAAAAATAAGGTTGATGATATAAAAATCAACCCAAATCAAAAGACAAGGTAATACATCCATAATACAAGAATAATACTTGCTTATATTATTCCGATATAATACTGATATTATATATCAAGGAATAAAACCTGAAAGGTTTATTAAATGAATGATAAAGAATATGATTTAACTGATCTTGCAAAATCAAGAATATCAGTTAGATCTCGTTTTAATGAAATTGCTCGTTATAATAAAAATAATCAATCCTTAAACCTAGATGATGATAAATATCTATCTGATCTAATAAAAATTCTAAAGATTAGAAGTACTGTTGTAGGAATTGGCGGAGCAGGGAATAATACTGTATCAAGAATGCAAGATATTGGAAATGATTTCGTAGAAACTTTAAATATAAATACCGATGCTCATGACCTATATTATTCTAATGCTAATAAAAAGCTTTTAATAGGCAAGGAAACTTGTAATGGATTAGGATCTGGAAACGACCCTCATATTGGGGCTACAGCGGCCGAAGAAGATATAGAAAGATTGTCAGAAACATTGAAAGCAGATGTTGTTTTCTTAACATTTGGTTTAGGTGGAGGGACTGGGACTGGTGCTGCTCCTATAGTGGCAAGAGAAGCCAAGAAAAATAATGCAACTGTGGTTACTTTCTGTTCAATTCCATTTACCTCTGAAGGAAAAGAGCGAAAAAAAAGGGCTAAATCGGGACTTGAGGAATTAATTCAATACACTGACTGTCTTATACCTATTCCTAATGATAATCTTCTAAGATTTAATGAAAACATTCCAATCCTGACTGGGTTTAAAATTATGGACGAGGTTTTAATTAGATGCATTCGTGAAATTCTTAATCTCATTAATAATTGTGGTTTGATAAATATTGATTATGCTGATGTTAGGAAAGTTTTTGAGAAAAAAGATAAAATTCCTAGCGGATTGATTGGTATTACAGAATCTTTTGGGGACGGATCAGACTTGATTAAAAAGGCTAAACTAGCTCTGCATAATCCTCTATTAGAACCTGATCCTATGCAAGTCGATAAATGTATTGTATCAGTAACAGGCGACCATAAAATCTCTTTATCCAAAATCGACAAGATAATCGCTACAATTTCAAGTGAAATTCCCGAAGAAGCCTCGCTTAAATTCGGGACTGCTCTTGATCCTTCACTAAAATCAAAAATAAGAATAATGGCTTTAGGGAGAGGTCCGATATCTCCATATGTAACTTCTACTATTGAAGGAACGGATTTTCCCAAACCCGCCTTTTTAAATCATTAAAAATCATTTAAAAGGCATCTACTCCTTTTCTATAACATATAATATTAATGAGTTGATTAACTATTGCAAAAAAAATGCCAGATTCAGTTCTTAAAAAAGCAATTCATGAATTTCTAGATAAGAGAAAAGTTCTCGTGTTATGTACATGTTCCAATAATGTTCCTCGAGCAACTCCAATGGATTTTTATGTAGATAAGAATGGTGACAATTTTAATATATATATTGGACCCACACCAGGAAGGAAAATAGATAATATCAAACAAAATCCAATTGTAAGTATTGGAATTTATACTCCAATGTCAGAAGGTAAGATACAGGGAATGCAAATTACTGCATCTGGAAGAGATAGATTAATTTTTTTATCAGAAGGGGTCAAGGAGTATAAGAGTGCCCAAAAAATTGTTCGTGGAAAAAGAAAACTAATTTTAAAAATAATTCCAGAAAAAATGGAACTTCTGGATTATAACTTTATAAAAGATGGTTATTCAAGACTTCAAATTTTAGAATTAGAAAAAAAAGATTAAATAAAAATTATTGTAATATTTTTATTGCTTCTTCTGCATCCAATAATATTTCAGGATAATATCTATAACCCTCTACTGTAGCGTATAAGGAATATCTCTTACCAATTGCCTTTAATGTTTCTTTTACTTTACCGTCTGGAAATTCATATACAGCATATGTTTTATAATCACCATTTGAAGACACTACAGTCCAGTGATGAATTTTCTTTACGAAATCAGGATATGTTGGTTTATCTTTTGACATATAAACCTTCAATAATTCTCTCGCTTTATTTGGAGGGTACCAGCCTGTAACCATCATATGAGCCATTTAATTTCATCCTCACATCTAATTTTTTTTTGATTAAATTTTATGTAAATAATTACCATTTTTGGATAAATTTATTTTTTACTAAAGTGTCGACTGAAAAAATAAATGGTTAATTCACATAAACAAAAAGTTTTTGGTAAATGTTTATTTATCTCTTTATTACATGAATAACAAATGAACACTCGATTAGTGATTACAATGCTATCACAAAAAGAACAAAATGAACTTAAGAAAGCATATACTGATAAAGAACTTAAAACAATATTCAAGAAAATTGCATCAAAAAATCCCAATAAATTTTTTCCAACAAACGAACTTCAAACCCTAGGTTATATGCGAAAACAATGTAAAAGATGTGGAACATTTTTTTGGACTGTAATTAAGGAAAGAACCGTATGCGGTGATCCCACTTGCTCTGGTGGGTTTCAAGTTGTCAATGATAATCCGTCAAAAGTAAAATTATCATTTATAGAAGTATGGAAGAAAATCGTAGAACTATTAGAGCCCAGAGGTTATAAACCAATAAATAGATATCCTTGTGTAGCAAGATGGAATCCAACCTCTGAATTCACGATTGCATCAATCTCAGCTTTCCAGCCATACGTTGTAACGGGCGAGGTTGAACCTCCTGCTAAGAAATTACTCATCCCTCAATTTTGTTTAAGATTTAATGACATTGAAAATGTAGGTATCACAGGATCGCACAATACTGGATTTGTCATGATAGGGCAACATGCATTTGTTTCACAAGAAGAGTGGAATCAAAATGAATTTTTTATTGATATACATGATTTTATTCATAAAGTTGTAGGACTTCCAAAGGAAGAAATCACTATTCACGAAGATTCATGGGCGGGGGGTGGTAATTTTGGATGCAGTTTAGAATTTTTCAGTCGAGGAGTAGAGCTTTTTAATCAAGTTTATATGATGTTTGAACAAAAGATAGAGGGCCCTAAAGAACTTAAACTTAAAGTTTTAGATATGGGCCTCGGTCAGGAGAGAGTTTCTTGGTTTTCTCAAGGAACTCCCAATATTTATGAAGCCACCTTTCCCTATGTTTTATCAAGATTACGTGATTTAACTAAGTTTGAATTGGATTTAGATTTGTACAATGAATTCTCGAAATATTCCGCTTATTTAAACATTGACGAGGTTGATGATATGGAATTAGCATGGCAAAAAGTTGCAGAGGAATTAAAAATCGATGTTAAAGAAATACAGAATAAAATTATACCTATGACAGCTCTTTATTCAATTGCTGAACATGCAAGAACCTTGCTTTTTGCGATTCATGATGGAAAACTTCCTTCGAATGTTGGAGGTGGTTATAACCTACGTGTTATCTTCAGACGTGCTATAAGTTTTATTGATCAATTTAAGTGGAACATAGAAATTCCAACAATTTGCGAATGGCATGCTCAAGAATTAAAAGAAATATTTCCTGAGGTTTCTGAGCATCTAGATGAGATTAGAGAAATCCTAGAATATGAAAAAGAAAAGTACTATGCGAATAAAGAAGAAGCGAAAAGAATCTTGGAGAATGAGCTAAAAAAAGGTCCTATATCAACAGAAAAGCTGATCGAACTATATGATTCCAAGGGAATAAATCCTGAATTAGTTAAAGAAACGGCAAAGAAATTTAATATCTCTATAAAAGTTCCTGATAATTTTTATAGATTAGTTGTTGATCGTCATGAAAAACAAGAACAAGGCTATGCTACACAAAAAGAGATTCAATTAGACTTATCAAATATTCCAGAAAAAGAAACTAAATCCCTTTATTATTATGACTATACTAAAACCTCAAATAAAGCTACTGTACTAAAAATTATTAATAATTATGTAATTTTGGATCAATCTGTAGCATATCCAACTTCGGGAGGTCAGTTACATGATATTGGTACAATCAATGGAGAGAAATTCAAAGATGTCTTTAAACAAGGCAATTATATCGTTCATACCATGGAAAAAAAGCCATCGTTTAAGGAAGGTGAAACTGTAATTGTTGATGTAGATAAATCTTGGAGAACTCAACTTTCTCAACATCATACCGCTACTCATATTGTAAATGCAGCAGCACGACAGATCTTGGGAGAACATGTAAATCAAGCAGGCGCAAAAAAAACTTTACGATATTCTCATTTAGACATAACCCATTATACCCAGATTCCTGATAATGTACTTAAAGAAATAGAAAATAAGGCTAATCAAATAGTAGAGAAAAAAATTGATTTAAATTTATCATTTATACCCAGATCAGAAGCAGAATATGAATATGGTATGTCAATATACCAAGGTGGTGCTGCTCCTGGAAAAAATTTAAGAATAGTGGAAATACCAGGTGTTGATGTGGAAGCTTGTGGAGGAACGCATTTAAATAATACCTATGAGACTGGAAAGATAAAGATTGTGAAGTCTCAAAAAGTTCAAGATGGAATTGTAAGACTTACATTTACAGCTGGTAAAGCCACAGAAGAATTACAGAAAAAGGAAGTTAATGCTATCAAAGAATTGCAGAAATTTTTAAATATTCCTAAAGAAAATATCGTGGGAAGAGTAAATGAATTAATAGGTAAATGGAAGAAATTAAATAAAGCTCTTCAAACTGGCATATATAGTAAAGATGATATGCAATTGAGTTCATACGATAAGTTTAAAGGAGATATACTTAGTGAATTATCAAGAATTCTGAATGTGAAGAAAGAGAAAGTCCCATCAAAGATTAAAAAGTTTTATGATGAATGGGCCGAGGCAAGGAAGAAATTAGAACAAGTTAAAAGATATTTAAGTGATGATTACAGAGAAAAACTTCTAGAAAAGGCTATATCTTTTGGAAGATCAAAGATTATAATTGAAAAATTTAAAAATTTAAATCAAAAAGATATCCAAAATATTAGTTCTAATGTCCTTAAATTTAATAATAATCTAATAACATTGCTCTTTAATGAAGATAACAAAGGAATAACCATTACCGGTATGATTGGGTCCAAGGCCCTAGAGAATTCATCATTAAACATGGGTGAATTTATAAAAAACGAAATTAGAATTTTTGAAGGTAAAGGAGGGGGAAAATCTGATTACGGTCAAGGATTTATTGATAGGAAATATGGTAATATAGATAATGTAGTAGAATATCTTTCTCAAAAAATTATGAATAAGAAAAAATCTTAGACTGTTAATCCTTTCTTCTATATAGATTATATAGTATCTATATATTATGTCGTAACAATTTAAATTTTTAATCAAATTTTATTTAATTAGTATTAGAAGATATTATTATAAAAATAAATTGGACTATTTGGTGATTTATTGAAACCCATTTTTAAGGAATTTTATTGTTCAGTTTGCGGACAATTCCGTACGTTAAAAATAAAAGATATGTGTTTAGATTGCCGAGACAATCAAATTCTAAATGAGATTCTCCAAGAAGAAAATAATCAACTTAATTGATTGCATAAAATTTAAGATCTAATCCAAAAATCTTAGAAATATTTATTGCTTTCCCTATTTGATTATAAAATAATAGAAGATTGATTAAACACAAAATTTTTTATACTCTTTAAAGTCTTATTAATTATATTCTAAATAATAATAATAATTAGTTAAATAATATTTATTTATTACAGTTGATATCTTATGGTTGAAATCACACAAATAAGTGACCTACACTTTGGAAGTGAATTTAGAGACGAATATTTTGATAATATTTTACATTTCATCAAAAAGAATAAACCAGATGCAGTTCTAGTAACAGGAGATATAGTACATAAGGGTAGATTTAAACAATTTGAAGCGTTTATGCCTTATTTAGAAAAACTCAAAGACGTATCTAAAAATTTCATGGCAATACCAGGTAACCATGATGCAAAATCTAGTGGTTTGATTCAATTTGAGCGTTTTATTGGTCCTAGACGCTCAAAACTAATAATTGAAGAGAGAGATACTCTGATTGTAGGACTATGTACTGCTAGAGATGATTCATCTGAGGGTCTCATAGGAGATGAGCAATTAGATTGGCTAGGGAGACAATTCAATAAGAATTTAGAAAATCGGGTGATTGCTCTACATCATCATACAATTGGCGTTCCCTATAGTGGAAGAAAGCACAATACTTATCCAGATGCTGGAGAACTTATTGAATTCACTCAAATATTTGGAGTAGACCTAGTATGTCATGGACATAAACATGTACCACATGCTTATGTAATAGGGCCCACTACTTTCTTATATTGCGGAACTTCAACTTCTGATAAAGTTCGTGCTGCAGAAAATCCAAGTTTCAACCACATTTCGCTGAATGAGGGAGATATAGAAGTACAGTTGATAAATGCAGAAGATTTAGAACAATCTTTACTCCTCCAAAGGAAAGAAAATCATACAAAGTTTGTTCGACCACGTAGGACTCGTATTGAACATTTATTGGGGTCACCTGTCTGGGATGATTAGATTAACACCTAAAATTGCTTATTTTTAGACTTTAAAAATAGATCTTATATGAAAAATAGGAAGTCAAGCAGAGTCAAAAATAATTTCTTTCAAAAATATTTTTATAGCAGTTACAACAGGGCATTCCAATTGAAAGATGTTTTATGTCCATGTGAATTGTGTCTAAATTTTCAAGTATAAAAAGTAACTGTTCTCTCAACTTAATCATTTTTGGATCTTTACTTATATAGAAATCTTTTAAACTTTCAGGATGATTCTCTCTTTTACATATAGGACAAGTTGAAAAATATTTAACAAAAATTTTATATTCTTCGGTATCAAGTTGTTTAGGTGTAAATAATGTAAAATTCTCTAAGTGGTAATCGGGTTCAATTTTTTCTACAATATATTTAAAGATCTCCGCTTTCTTATCTTCTTCCCTATAAATAGATGTATAATAAATACCTTCTAAATGATATTTTTGAATTAATTGTTCAATCTTAAGATTCGAAATTTTACGTTCTAAATCATCTTTCGTTCCAATTAAGAAAATAGGGATATCACCTGCGCTTAGTCTAAAAATCTTTATCCATCTTTCTAATTCAAGAAAAGAATTTTTATCAGATACATCAAAACATAATAAACCTGCACATGCTCCTCGACAAAATAATGGAAATAAAAATCTAAATCGTGCTCTATCTTTTAAATCCCATATTACAAATTTGTAAGAATCTGATTCATTTGCATAACATTCTATTGGTTTAAAGGAGACTCCAATTGGTGTGTCATTTTCTATTCTATCACTTATGAATGAAGTTTTTCCTGAGCCTTGAGCTCCACCTAGTATGAGTTTTAATTTATAAGATTTCGGCAGCTTTATCATCCTCCATTCATTAGGCAATTAAATAATAACCCTATCCTATTGTTTAAATAAATAATTAACTTAAAAAGCTTTATTGTGATTTAATTTCATATAAATTTCCAAATGAATCCTTGATAAAAAGATAGTAATTATCACTCCCTTTTCGAGCGACTTTTATAACTTCAAAACCCAAATTCTTGGCCCTAACCATAATGTAGTCTCTATCCTTAATAATAAAGCAAACATGAGTGTATTTATCTTTTAAGATATTATTGTTATTAGTGATAAAAACTTCTAATTTGACATCTTCATTGGAATATCTTGCAACCATTTGTTGTTTTCTTATTCCAAAAAATTTTTCCATTAAATCTTCACTAACAGTAAAAATTTTATCTTTTTTCAATCCTAGTAGGTTAATAAAAAATCTATCGCTTTCTTCTTCTGAGTTTGCACTAACAGCAATATGATCTATTTTCAATATTTCTTTTCCTTTTCTTCAATTTTATACGTATGATTTAGAGGTATTTCTCATTTCATAAAAATTGTGATATTAATTCTTAAATCAAAATATATCTTAAGGTTCATTATAATCCAATCTCTAAATGTGATCATTAGAAAGTTTAAAAATTGTAGCAGGAATCATTATCATCATCTTTTCCATAACTATTTTAGTAATGGCTTTCGCGCAAAATGGATAATAAGCGCTATTTGTTCTTTTCAACTTTGGGATTGATATAACAGTCTCTAATTTAGCAGAAGCTATAATAGGTGCAGTTGCAGTAGCTTTTACCGTATTAATTTTCTGGATATTGATGATAATAATAGAGATAATTTGTCTCATTGTCTCATTTTATTTTGGTATCTTAACGCTTGTACTCAAAAGATGTAAACCGCTCAATATAATATTTTTAGTATTCATAGGATTATCTTTAATCCTTGAAATTCGGGCAATAAAAATCCTTAACGTAGCAGAACTTATAAATAAAGTTCTAATATTACACTTAATTGGAGATATTACAATCGCAATATTACTCATCATCAGTCTTGTTATATTTTATCAGCACCCTAAAGAAATCAAAGATTAAAATAATAAGTATTTATTTTTTTCAATATTAAAAGCAATTGGTCTTATCTACAAATAATTTAATTTTTAATTATTAATACATTATTTATTTCTTGTTAACTCTAATTAAACATTTAAAAATTTTTAGAGAATAATAATTATTAAATTACAGAAATTTGTAGATAGGTAAGGTTAGGGTTATTATTATATGACTGATCTTGATGAACAAGGTTTTCTCAATAAGCTTTATGAAGTTGTGTATAAGCTTTCAGGAATCGCAAAAACTCAATCCTATAGGTTTAAGAAAGAGTGGGATGAGAATTTAAAAGAAATTAATCAAAATCCCCATTTGGTGCGTCAAATACAAGCTGAAAAAGAAAAATTTTTAACCGACATTGACTACAGAATCAAAGTACTAAATAATGTACGGCTTGCTTTTGAAGATGGATTTCATAGTATTAAAAGTTTGTTAGTTACCCTTTATCAATCTTATTTTAATTCTCAGAAATTTAAAGAAGAATTTAGTATCCAAGATCAATTAATTTTGAAGTATTTAGTAGCTAAAAAAATACTTGGTGATTTGATTCAATACAATGAATTAGATCATGAATCTGTCCCTTTAAAATACAATTTAATTGCTAGAAATTACTTAATGATGAAATTAAAAGAAATGAGAGAAAAGGAAATTATAAATAACCTAAATAGAATTAGAATTGACCTAAAAACACCAGACCTACGTAGAACTTTAAAAAAAATTAGTTTAGATGGAATCATTAGGAAAAGGAAAAGAGGAAAATATTTTTATTACACGATTAATAAAGAAATAGAATTATCCGAAGAGGGTAATAAGAAATATAATCAAACAATTCGCTCATTAGTCGAATGGCCAACTCTCTTCTGGAGAAGTTTCTATAATATAAGAGAATTAAATGTGACAGTAGAGGGAAATCCTAAGTTCCCCGATTATTTAAATAAGTTTTTAGAAAAAGCAGCAACCCAAGGATATGTTGCCTCTCATTATGTATTTCAAAATTTAATAAAATATTACGAGAAAGTTAAAGAAGAACAAAAGTGAGAACCTCAAATATCTTTAGTTTTTTTTATAGGGATTTCAAAATCCTCTAAAATTGGTATAAGATGTTTTTTGTCATCTGAATTCATACCTTTCCAATCTAGTATAAAGAAATTAATATTTTCGTATGTATTTAAAATCATTTTTTCAACAGTATCGTGATTAAGATTTTGAAGGAAATATTTTGGACAAATAAACGATAAAGCAATATTTTCCTTGACTATTAATCTATTAAAGTTTGGAGCGTAGTGAGATCCACCAAATCCTAATCCAATCTTATAATCGCTAGTCTCTTCAAGTTCTAAATATTTGGAGATAGAATATATTATAGCATCTGCTACAATCTTAGCAGCGTATGCGTCCTCCCATTCTTTTCTACTACTTCCTAATTCCATAAAAATTAATGGAGTTTTCAAGTTTGTTGGGCCATGATGAGTTACTTCAATATCGATAACATAATGTTTTAAAAAGTCATCTTTTACTTGTTTTAATAAGGAAAGAAATCCTGCTTTATGCAATAGAGCACTAGATCTGGATAACTCCTCTGGCTGACCCCCAAAATCTGCTTTTTTACTCCAATTACCTGTAGTATGGGTTAGTAAAGCAGGTCTTGCTGACTTAGAAGCATGTCGGCTCGCGAATATAATGAAATCTGGATTAAATCCCATTCCTTTAAGTTCTAGATCATCCATAAATATCATTCGCTCATGCGTCATTCCTAGATAAACGTTGTTATTCTCGATATGCAAATTATTATTTTTATCCAGTCTATATTCATTCAACTTTAAAATCTTATTTTTTTTCCATTTAAAGTTGACTTCCTCGAATGAATAATCCTCAGAATTTAATAATTTATTACGTATATTCATTGAGGCGATATCTTCAGATGATGTTATGATTAGAAAGTCCATACATTTCAAACTTTTAAATTTTTCTCATTAAGATGTGGATTTAATTATTTAAACTTTATAAAAATCTTCAAAATTATTTAAATATCAATGTATATAAGATCGTCTGATCTTTTAATAATTTCAATTAAAACCATTTTATTTATTATATTTGTTATGAACTATTTTATACAGATTTTTAGAATATAAATGGATAAATATAATAAAAAGATATAAAAAATTGAAGCTGCAATATGTTATTTAAATTCAAGATCTAAATTATTATAAGAATTACTAGGGAATGATTTATAAAATAAAAGAGCTTACGGATAACTATTCATAATTTTTAATATTAAGAAACATTTAATTTTATATTCATAGAAACAAAATTTAAATTAGAATTTATTCTCTAGCAACAAGAGATAAATAAAGTAATTTATCCAAAAAACAAGAGAATGAAATCATGATTAAAAAAACCTTTAAAGAATTATTAGATATTGATGATGATGATTATAAAATCATTGAAATGATTGAAAAGAATCCCGATATCACTCATAGTCAAATAGCGGTTGAGGTTGAAAAAAGTCAACCAGCGATAGGTGCCCGGATCATCAAATTAGAAAGAAAAAATTTATTGACTAAACAAGTAGGTTTTAATATTAAGAAAGTTGATATCAAAGTAGCGATAGTATTTATTTCAACAAAAGATGTAGAAACAATTGTTGAAAAAATAAAGAATTGCCCTTTTATTAACCATGCATTTAAAATATCTGGTGAATTTAACCTTTTATGTTTTGTCTCAGCTTCAGATCTACAAACAATTGAAAGGTTAGTAGATATTTGTTTTAGAAAAGATCCAAATGTAATTAATGTGAAGACAAATATTTTAATAGAATCAGTACATGATTTTGTGGTACCAATTGATTTTCAAATTGAAAAATTTGATTTTCATTCTAATAATTGTGGTCCAAAGTGCAATCTAAATGTGAATCTTCCTAAATTTAAATTTGATCAGATTGAAGAAGAAGGAGAAGAATGATCTCTATTCTTCTATTATTAATCTAATTGATGATATAGTACTAAATCTCTCCTCTCATTTTTGCTAATTTATATTTACATTTCTCTCCGCATCCAACCTCTTCATTTGGTTCATGATTTTCAGAATCGAAATCAATAGGGAGTACAAAATCTTTTGCTATATCTGTTACGATCTCCATAGAAACTGAGCTCACATCCGGATTTTTTCTAAAATGATAATTAACAACGGCATCAAGTTTAGTTAAACTTGAACTAGCAAGAAGTATACAGATGTTATGCTCTCCACTTAATCTGAAAGCATTTAGCATGAACGGACAACATTTCCCCATATCTAAAACTTCATCAGGACTACGTGTATTTACTTCTACAGTTGCTAGGTGTAACTCTACTTTTTTAAAGTTAATACCTGGTTGAAATTGAAGGATTCCTTCTTTTTCAAGTTTCTTTATACGCATACCGACTGTGGGTTGAGAACGATTGATCTTTTCCGCAATTTCTGTGTGGGTTAAATTAGGGGATTCTTGCACTAATGTAATAATTTGCCTATCAATATCATCAAGTTTTAATTTTTCTGAAAGCATATAAAATACCTCATAAAAACTTCAATGGTTATATAATTTGATTAATGATTTCTTTAATTTATTATTTATAATTTTTACTAAAGTTTAGATAAAGATAAGAGACTAAAAAGAACTTAATGAGTTTTATAAGAATTAATCGATGGTTATTGCTCGTAATTTACATGTAGTCGTACAAATATGGCACTTAACGCATCGATCTTCCCTTTCTTCAATAACAATGCTTCTTGGTTCAGTTTCCTTATTTAAAACTTTATAAATTCCTCTAAAGCATGCTTCTTCGCATGAAAAATCTCTACACTGCTTACATTTATTAATGTCAATGTGATGAAATCGATAACTTTCAATATTAGGCTGACTATTTGCCTTACTCATTAAATAACTTAAATTAAATTTATTTTTATCTATTTAGATTATAGTTTATAATAATTTGGTTTTAAATTCTTATTTAATAATGTTAATCACTGAAAAGAATGAACTCAATAAATATTCCGATATTTGATATCTCTAATCTAAATAAAGGAATCTTTCTATCTCGTCCTAATAGATTTGTTGCTGAAATAGAATTTGAAAAGAAAATAGAATTAGCACATGTTCATGATCCAGGACGCTTAAAAGAATTATTGATCAAAGGATCAGAAATACTTTTTACGCATTCATACGGTAAATTAAAATATTATATAAAAGCTGTTAAAGCTGAAGACGAATGGATCTTAATAGATACAGCACTTCATTCAAAAATAGCAAAAAGTATATTTAAATATATACCCAAATTGTCAGCTGTTAAAGAAATTAAGAAAGAAATACCTTTAGGTAATAGTAGGATAGATTTTATGTTAGATAAAGTACCTTTAGAAGTAAAAGGAGTTACGCTCGTCAAAGAAGGAATTGCTTTATTTCCTGATGCTCCCACTGAAAGAGGTACTAGACATGTTCACGAAATAATTAAAAATGATGGGATTATTCTATTTTTAATATTCCGTAGTGCCTTGAAATTTAGCCCAAATTGGGATATGGATCCCAAATTTTCCAAAAAATTATCTGAGGCAAACGCTCAACATATTCCTATAATCACAGCAAGAATTAGTTTTGATGGTGTAAAATTATATTACAATGGGTCTGTACCATTAGTTAATTTTTAAACTTTATAATTTAAAACATTATCTTCATTTGATTTTTGAAAAATTATTCCAAAATCATTATTTTTTATACATTATGATCCAAATGTTTAAAGTCTCAATTTTAGTATGGATTAATAGAAAAAAATCAATAATTTTATATGAGGAATAATCTATGACAGATGAGAAAGAAAAATATGTTTTAGCCCCAGATGTTTGTTCATGGGCTGATGATGAAAATGAAAATTATCACATTGAAATAACCTTACCGGGTGTAGAGAAAGATACTATTAATTTAAAAATTCATGAAGACTCATTTTTTATTAAAGGTGAAACAGATAATACAATATATGTTGGATCTTATGTTATATGTTGCCCTGTAAAAGCAGAAGAGACAAAAGCAGTTTACAAGAATGGCATTCTAAAAGTTGACGTACCATTTCAGAATCCGATGGAGAATGCAATTGATGTAAAAATCGAATAAATTATTTTTTCCTTATTTTTAATCTAATTAAACTGGAATTATACTGTTAGGATTTCCAAGACCAAATGAATTTAAAGTTATGAATACTACGGTTTATGTTTCAAATAACCCAGCTTCATCTCTACAGATAACAGGTTGATTTTTAATAATAAAAAATCCAAGAAAATGAAGAATAGTAGGATTAATCAGTGCAAAAT
Organism: Promethearchaeota archaeon; assembly: GCA_048940445.1. GTDB lineage: Archaea > Asgardarchaeota > Lokiarchaeia > Sigyniarchaeales > SOKP01 > SOKP01. Next base: position 12,059 of record JBHLON010000033.1, on the reverse strand, counting down.
ATAAATTAATATTCAATTTTTATATCTTTTAAATATTCAAAAGCCGAATAAGCAGCAATAACACCCTCGGCAACACCAGTAATTGCTTGTTTAAAAGGAGCATCTGCAACATCTCCAGCAGCATAAATTCCGGGTATATTAGTCTCAGATTTTCTATTAATCTCAATTTCACCCTTATTATTTGTGATTATGCCAATTCTCTTAGCTAAATCTGAATTCGGAATTGAACCTATTTCAATAAATACCCCATCAAGATTCAATTCTTTCCCATTATCAAAAATTACGGATTTTACGTTGTTTTGGCCCTTAATTTCAACGACATTTGTCTTATAAATGATCTCAATCTTTTTATTTTCAAGTACACGTTTTTTGTTAATAGGTTCTGCTCTTATATCATCTCCCCGATAAATTATGTATACTTTTTGAGCATTCTGGGCTAGAAATAAAGCTTCTTTTGCAGCGGAATCACTTCCTCCTATTACACAAACTGTTTTACTTTTATAAAAAGGGCCATCACAAGTAGCACAGTATGACACACCTCGACCCGCAAATTCTTCTTCTCCGGGAATACCCAATTTTCTCCTTTCTGAGCCAGTTGCTATACAAATACTATACGCCCTAAACTTCTGAAAGAAAGAATGCAAAATAAAATTATCATCTAGCCTTTCTATGCTTTTTATCTCATCTGAAATATAATGTATATTTAATGAATTCATATGATCCTTAAACATGTCCATTAATCCCTGACCACTCGTAGAGGTTATTCCTGGGTAATTTTCCACGAGATGAGTGGTTGCAATTAATCCACCAAATACTTTTCCTATAATTAATACATCCATTGCGAATCGAGCAGCATAAATTGCACAACCAATGGCAGTGGGACCACCTCCCAAAATAATAATATCATAAATTTTATCTAGATCAATATTTTCAATATTGAACACGAATATTCCCTCCAATTAAAGCCCGTAAAATTTCATTTGCACCAACCATACCTACTAAAGTCTTCTTATCATTAATTATTGTATATGGAACTCCTGCAGCGTCATAATATTGACCAATATCTGGATTTGAATTAATATCAATGATTACTGATCTGACTTTTCCATGTGTCGCAATTGCAAATTGGTTTGCAATTGCTACTACAGTCGGACAATAAGGACAAGAATTTGTAATAATCACTTTAATAGTCGATGGTCCTATCCTATCTAAATTTTGTTTTATAGTAGCCTCATAGTAATTAGGAGCTCCAGCAAATACAAATAATGATTGAACAAATGGCTGAATTTCTCCAGCTTGAGGGGCTGCTAAGTATCGGATATATTCTCTTCCCTCATCATCAACAAATAGAATTGTTGGAACTCTTTGAATATCAAACTGCGTAGCGAATTTGGGATTGTCATCAATTGACATTTCCTCAACTTTTAACATCCCATTCGAATTTTCTTCGTAGACTCTTAATAGGCTCATAAATTGTCCACAATCCATACATGCTTTTATCTTTGTCCCATCAGGTAACGCTTTTTGGGAGGTAAATACTTTTATTCTGACTGGTCTAGATAATTTTGCCATTTCTCTCTTGATAATCTCTTTATATTTATCATCCTGTGAAATTTTTACCACCTCATTTTTTCTAGATTATAATTATGCATACATTCCACCAAAATCTCGTTGACCCTTTGTTAAGGCATCTAATAAATCCTGTGGAGTAAACATTCCATAAATATTTTCTTTTTCATTTATAACAGTATGAGGAACTCCTTGTACCTGATACGCGATTGCAATTTCTGGATTTAGATCAACATCAATAACATCCACAGTAAGTTTTCCTTTTGATACAATGGCAAATAATGTAAGAACAGGAACAGTTTGGGGGCAATATGGACAAGTCTGTGTAATAAAAATTTTAATTTGTGATTTTGGGATTTTTTTAAGATTTGTTAGGATTTGATCCTCATAAAAAGGTCTTACTCCAGAAAAATACTGAATACTATTTAGAAAAGGTACAAATTCTGCTCCAGTGGGATGAGTAGAATATCGAATGACTTCCTTATCATCTTCATCAGTGAATATTATAGCAGGTATACGGGTTACATCGTACTTTTTAGATATATCTTTGTTCTCTACAATGGAATACTCTTCAATTTTTAATTTTCCATTCGAGTATTCCTCTAAGGTTCTTAATAATGTATATGTTCCTTGACATGCCGCACAATTTCGATTCTTTGAACCATCAGTTTCAGTTTTAAAATCAGTGAATAGTTTTAAAACAACTGTATTCTTTAATTTTCCCATTTCTCGTTTAATATTTTCAATCTCGTTTGAAGAAAACATCACAAAATCAACCTATTTAATTTCTCCTATTATGATTATTTGAATTCAAATTTAAAATTTTTTTTCGTTTAAATTATAAACTCATATACGTAAAACTCAACTTTCCATAACTTAACCTTTATCTCAATTAATAATTAAAAAATACCTGAGAATAAAAAATCATTTTAATTCTTTAAGATATAAGATATTAATATGAATTATGAAAGAAAGTATTATCTGGTTTATGGGTTTTTAATCATTTTGTTATGTGTTTTATTGTTATTAAAATTCTTACCAGATTTAATAATATTAATTATTACTTCTAATGAATACATTCTTGATTTGATCAGTTTAGTTTGGCCCATTCTTGGTTTGAGTGTTGCATTTGAATTTTTAAGGAAGAAAACTGATAAATGGGGTTGGGGAGGTATTTTGTTCTTTGTATTTATATTATACTGCGGAATTTATTATTTATTTTTGGTAATCATATCAATTTTCAATTTTGTTAGTAATTTTGGATTTATATTTGATTTTATCCTTAATATCTCTATATGCTCGATTAGTTGGCTTACGTACTTCCTTTATTATGATTAAAGTAAAAATAGAGTGAATTGGGTTTGAAACTATCAAAAATTAATGTGTATATTTGTCCAAATTTCCATTATGATTGGGCATGGTGTGACACTGCTGACAGAATGGGTGCTAAATCTGCAAGGATTATAAAAGAAGCAATAATGATTATGCGTAAGCATCCCAAATTTAAATTTGTCATTGATTCTGCCATGGCGATTGAATATTTTAAAGTCCATTATCCAGAAATGATGAATGAATTAATAGAACATGTACAACGAAAAAGAATAGAACTAGTAGGTGGAATGGTAGTTGCTCCAGATACATTATTGCCAAATGGAGAATCTTTAGTAAGGCAAATTCTTTATGGCAAAATGTATTTTAAAAAATATTTTGGAATAATCCCAAAAATAGGCTATCTAATAGACTCTTTTGGGCAATCAGCTCAATTACCTCAAATTTTCGAAAAATCAGGCTTTAAATATTTCATTTTTGTTCGAGGAGCAAGAAATCGGAATTTACCCTCAGAATTTTTATGGGAGGCTCCTAATGGGTCTAAAGTATTAGCTCATTTTATGTCTAGAACTTATAGATGGATACCCCTCCCTTTTAGTGGTTCTTTTTTTCCACCATTATTTCCAGTTTTTCCTGCTATTTTCACATTAAATCTTATTCCACAGAATTTTAAAGTGTATGAAATTCTAAAGAAACTATTTCCTCCTATTAAAATCATCGTTCAAAAATTAAATAGCTTAAAAATAGGGATACCCAGTAAAGTAGGAGATTTGGGAGCAGGTTTAAAATATGCAATTGATAAAAGGTTACAAAATGCTACAACTAACAATATCCTTATTCTAAATGGAGATGACAATCTTCCTCCAAGTACTAATGTTTTGGATGCCGTTGATTATTTACAGAAAAAGAATAGAGATTATAATCTAAAAATTGCTTTACCTAGTGATTTTTTTCGTGAATTATCACAAACTAAAAAGAAATTCGGAAAAATAAAAAATTATGAATTCAGTGGGATTCCGGATAAGTTTGTAGGGACGTTTAGTTCAAGAATTCAACTTAAACAAAAAATAAGAAGATTAGAAAATATGTTCTATTTAGCTGAGACTTATGCTACGATTTCAAATGTTTACAATAAGGATTATATCTATCCTAAAGATAAAATTCATAAAGCTATATGGAGGATATTATGTTGCGACTTTCATGATGGAATACCTGGCTGTCATGTGGATGCTGTCTTTTCGAATATAATGAACATGTTGAAATTATCAGAAATTCAATTACAAAACTCTTATAAAAAAGCAATAAATTCATTAATAACACTAATAAATACTTCACGATTATCGGATGATTCTATTCCACTACTTGTCTTTAATCCAATTTCTATTTCGCGATCTGACACTACTTATATTAAGATCCCAGATAATCATAAATATTTTAAAATTTTTGATGAGAAAGAAAATGAAGTACCATACCAAAAAGATCTTATTAACTCTAATGAAAATCTATACGTCATAAAAGCTTCAGGAATTCCATCAATTGGATATAAAGTTTACCAAATCAAAAAATATGAGAGAAAAAATAGTGGAGTAAATAAGAATTTGGTATCAATCAAATATTCTTCCCAGAATGAAGTAATTGAAGTACAAAATAACAGGTTTAAATTGAAATTTGAGAAAAATAAACTTCAATCTATTTATGACAAAAAGAATGACTTCAAGATTAGTTCTTCAGAATTTTTTATTAATGACTTAAGAATATCAACTGATAGAGGAGATAGTTATCTTCATGGAAAAATTCCTAAAAATTTTTTTACAACCTATGAGAATGAACTTGAGCTCATAGAAAATGGGCCAGTAAGAACAGCGATTCGATTAAAGTCAAAATTAAAATGTAAAAATAAATGGTTTTTCAAACCAATTAATAAGATTACTCAATATATTATTTTATACAACTTTGAAACGGATCGTATTGATTTCCTTACGAAGTTCAAGAACAAAATAAAAAATGTTTTAATACAGGCTTGCTTTCCGGTAAACTTTAAAAATCCTATAGTTTATTCTGAAATCCCTTATGGATTTATTGAAAGAGATATCAAACCAGAAATTGGGAAAGCATGGATAGATGTTAAAAAAGAGTTTGCTCAGTATGATCGGATCTTTCCTGTTGTTAACTGGATGGACATTTCAGATAATAATAATAAAGGGTTAAGTTTAATTAATTATGGGCTTCCTGAATACGAACTTGGAAAAAATAAGGATATTATGTTCTTAACTTTACTGAGGAGTACTGGTCATGTAGCAAATATTTTTCCTGGTGCAGTTCCCATGATACTTGGACTTTTTTATGACATCCCTAAAGCTTTAGAACTCACAAAAAATGAGTTTAAATATTCTATTTTATTTCATAGTGAAAGATGTGAAAAAGGCAACATTACTACAGTGGCTTTAAGTCATAATATTCCATTATTTACTGAATTATTAAAAAGACAAGAAGGGAATATGCCAGATAAATTTAGCTTCATTAAAGTAGAACCTGATTGTTTTTTAATTAACTCAATAAAAAAGGCAGAAGAAAATCAGAATGAAATTATTATTAGAATATGTGAAACATCAAATAAAAGAAGAAAAGGCAAAATAACATTTTATTCACCAATAAAAAAAGTGAAATTAGTAAATTTATTGGAAGAACCTATAAGAAAGTTAGAAATTAAAGATGGAAACTCTTTTTCATTCAAATCAAATCCTCAAGATATCCTCACATTTGCGGTATCACTCTGATATCTCCCTAATAACATAAACTCAATCAAATATAAATAATAAGTTATTCTTTATTATACAAAAGCCTAAGATATTCTGAAACTGTTCGATATGAATTTAGATTTAGTCCCCGCAATCTTTTATATTGATTTAAATAAGCCAAAATCGTTTTTCTGGTATCCAATAGATTTCCCAGAGGAAATTAGAAAATTAATAGAACTGAAATGTAGTGATATCCTTTCAACCGATCAAGCATTTATTCCTGAAATTCTATTAATTTACCCCTTCAAACAGCTAAAGACTAAAATTTTAATTAAATATTTTGAACGTAATAACAGCCAAAGACTGGAGACTGCTAAGTCTGCTATAATTTTCTTATTTAAAGAAGAAGATGATATTATTTTTTATAGATATCTGAGCTATATTGATAAATACTTCACTGAAACTGTTCAAAGAATTATTGAATATGAAGAAAAGAATTTGGATAATCAAAAAACATTTGAAGAAATTATTAGATTACATGATAATCTCCAGGAAACTGTAGATTATTTACGTTCTAAAAGTAATATTGTTTCAAAAGCAGAAAAAAAGCCAGAAATTGATAAAATTCTTGAGGAAGAGCCAACGAAGAAATTCAAAGTCATAATTTTAGGAGATCCAGCAGTAGGTAAAACATCAACCGTCCTTAAATTTACAGATAATGTTTTTATGCGCGGTTATATACCCACCGTTGCTTTAAATATTACTAAAAAGAGATTTGTTATACAGAATAATGTGATAGAACTAGTATTTTGGGATATTGGTGGTCAAAAAAAATTTGAAACTATTAGAAAGCAATTCTATGAGGGTGCGAGTGCATTTCTTTTAGTTTTTGATGTAACCAATCCAGGATCTTTTGCTAATCTCCTAAAGTGGCATCAAGATCTCAAGAATTATCTACTTACCAAAAATAAATTGGATGGTTATCTAGTCGGAAACAAGATCGATTTAACTAAAGATAGAATCGTGAATCCAGCTGATGCAGTGAAATTAGCAAAAACAATGGATATTCAATATTTCGAAATTTCTGCTTTAACAGGAGAAAATATTGAAGAAATATTTTCTAAATTATCTTCTGATCTAATTAAATTAGAGATTTAATTTCTTTATTTAAAAAAGCAATTAGTAAATTTAAATTATTAATTCAAAAATGTCCCTTACTTTAGGGCGAATTCTAAATTTCTTGCTGAATCGTCGTAGGATCCACCAGCAGCTAGGACAGTAAGTTGTACAAATGTCAGTTCCGGAATTATCAAAATCTTCCATTCTTTTCTTAGCAATGGCTTCAATCACATCAGTACGTCCCATATATCCGCTTCCACCCCCGCAACACCAGTGTGGAATATCAATAACTTCATATCCACTTTTCTCAAGTACTTTATTTATTAGTATATCCACTCCTTCTCTTCCACGATTCATAAGTTGGCAGAGATGTTGAATTCCTATTTTTCCAGACTTTTCTGTTTCTGATGGTTTCAAATAATCTGCAATATATTCGATTTTAATATCTTTATCCATATCCTTAGCATAATCTTTTCTAAAAAGATCATAACAAGCGGGGCATAAACAGATAATCTTCTCAAACTTTTTAAATAATTCTATATTTTCTTTTTTACAGGTCTCATATTCCTTTCTTAATCCGCTTACCAATAGATGCCATCCACAGCATATTTCCGTGTCTAAAATTGTAAAATCAACTTTTTGTTTAATTAAATATTGAAGAGCATGTTCCGTATATTTTGGAATTCTTATAGTAGAAAGGCATCCCATAAAGAAAAGAGTATCTGAATTCTCAGGAATTTCATCTGGCCTTTTTATTCGCATCTCATTTGAAGGGTAAGGGCTCCTAAACCTTTTAAAATTTTCAATCATCTCATTTTTTTCTTCGAAAGTATAGCCCTCTGCTATAAATTTTTCTTTTAACAATATCCTTTCTTTCTCTGTCTCACATTCTCCACAGTGTACACAATTGTAAAGCTTGTAATAATCATCTTGGACAAATTTAACGCTATCAATGTTTTCAACCATTTGTTTTACTTTTTCATCTTTTATAAAGTTACTTGGATCAACTTCCTCAGTAGGATAATTTTTTCTTCCTTTAATCCTTCTCTCCATTATTTATACCTTCTAACTAAACTGGATAAACTTATGAAAAAAAAGTTCATAAATTATATTAGAATATAATTTTTGAATATTAAAGTAATTCTTTATAATAGTATAAAAGTTATTTAATAAAAACTAAAATAAATTGTTTTTAATAAGAAATCAGTGAATTATGATAGATAATATACTGATAATAAATCAAACTGGAGCATTATTATTTCATTGGGCTTCTGATATAAGTAAAAAGGAAAATAAACCTGATTTATTTAGCGGATTTTTGTCTGCGATAGATAGTTTTGCTACTGTCGAAAGAGGAGAAGATATTAAGTCTCTTAAATTAAGGGAGACACAGATTATTTTTGAAAAATCCTATGAAAAATTACAAAAGCTTACATTTGTAATTACTACTAAAAATGAGGATTTAATCGAGCTTTTACATTCAATTATTCATGACGTACAGAAACGATTTTTAGAAACTTTTAGCAATGAATTGAATAAAGAATTTGATGGAGAAGTTACTAAGTTTCATGGTTTTAAAAAGGAAATAACACAAATTATGTATTCACACGGAATGGATTTATTATCTGACTCTATTCAAAGAATAGATAGTAATGACATATTAAAATCGATAATTTTAATAGAACCTCGAAGTGGCTCAATATTTTTTATCCATGCAAAAGATTATGTAAATAAAGATAAAATCAGTTTTCTCATTCCATTATTATTAAATTCTGGTAACCTGTTATATCAGAATAATCTTAATGAAAATTTAAGATGGATACTAATTAACACAGTTCAAAATGAAAACCTAATTGTTGAACCAAGAAAAAAAATTATAATTGTTAAACAATTTAAACTGCTTAATGATTTTAAAGTAGAGTTTCTTGATTTAGAATTCTTTAAGGAGAAAGACAAGTATGTTAGGAAACCCCAAAAACTAAAAGAAAAGTTTGAATTAATTAAATGGAATCCAAAGATAAAACAACTCTTTTTGGTTGATTTAGTTGGGAAGATCTTCTACTATAAAGTATTTGACACTACTTATGATTGTTCCAATTATATTCCTGAAGCTATCAGCCTTCTAACATCATCAAAAAAAGTAAGTGAGGATGTATATAATAAAAAGTTATTTAATACGGTAATGGGGGGGGAAAGAATCGCTACGATATGTCTTAACTTTAACAATTTTGCCCTAATTTTGATAGGAGATGTCAAAGATTTTAGCGAGTTCACTTTTATTCAGGATCTTTGCATTAACATTTTTAGGCAATTGAAATAATTTATAAATGGAATTATTATATAAACAAAAAGAAATTGTTTTATTTGTAACCCTTTTAATATTTATTCAATTAATCTGAGGGAAACTTAGTTATGGTTCTTCAATTATTTACTGAATTAATGATTTTACAAACTATCATAGGTTACTCTTTTGCCCTTGCAAATGGATTCATTGGTTTATATAATATTAGGGATTTAAATCTTATGAAAACTGATTTTATCGTTGTAAAATACCATAAAAGATATGGATGGATAGAGATTTCGATTTTTTACTTATTATTTGCTCAGTGTATGTACGCATTATATTTACATATTACAGCATCTGATCCTAATCTATTAAAACCTTCTGGAGTGTGGACTCATGTGTGGATCGGAGGTTTAATAGCATTTATTCTTGTCACTTTTAAATTTAGCATTGCTCGATTTAAAAAAGATCAAATTTATTTATATGGAATGTATATTGGGCCAATTGGAATTTTAGGATGGAGTTTAGCGCATTGGACTAGTCTTTATAATTTTTATTATGTTGTAATTCCAGCTTGGACCTCGTTGGGGATCTCTGTGGTTATTGTACCTGGAACATTTATCTGGGCAGCTATTATTCCATTTATTATAGGATTAGGGCTATTCCTTTTAGTTTTATTTAGAAAAGACTCGCGAATGAAAGAAAGAGCCCGCTTTGCATTTAATCAGATTGCATTCCTATTACATGGAGTAACTTTTGGTTATGAAAAATCTGCGAAAGAGTTGCTCGGTACTCCAACTCTTTTCAAATATGTTATACCTAGAACTTATGAATTTATTGAAAAAATGATGGCAATGTCGGGTTTTGATATGAAAAAACTTGAAAAAATGAATCTTCCCGATGCTCTGAGAGAGTTTATGAAAATGGCGGAAAGAATTGGTATGGCTGAAAAAGTAAAAGTAAAATGGGAGTCCGATAAATCATTTACTATAGAATCTGTAAATTGCTCAACCTCACAAGTAAGAAGCGTAATGACGAAGGAAGAATTAACTAATGCAGTATGTCCATGGGCTATTTTTGCAGCATCCATTGCAAATAAAATAACAGGGAAAGAATTAAGAATGGAAGCTTCAGAATTTAATGAAATTGGAGCAATCACAAAATTAACATTAATGGATTAAAATTTATGCTATTTATAAAAAGAAAAAGATACAATTAATTTTTAAGCTCTTCAATTATTTTTTTTTAACTTTTACATTCGTTCTTTGAATCCCAACTTCTTTATTACTTGGTAATGGTGTTCCACAGTGATCTCGTTTTACTTCATTATCCTTGAAAGCCTTTTCTAATTCTTCTTCTAGTTCATCATCATCAATTTCTTTTTCTGGCATAATAAGAAAAGAGAAAAAGTAATATTTAAGGATTATATTTATAAAAAATTGAATATAACAGAGAAAAATATAGAAAAAAGAAACAAGTAAGTTTATTTTTCTTCGTTAAAGAATTCTAACACTGCTTTTTCCTTTTCAACAGGTCTTCTCTCGGGCACATGTACAAATTCTTTATCAATAGCCTTATAAAAGTCAGAACGCATGAATAAATTGCAATAGCAAGCACCATATTCTTTCACATCTAATGGAGCATAATCACATGGACAGATTATATCACGATCCAAATCACGTTTTCCAGAAGCAAGACGACATGGGCAAGATTGATATCCATATCGCTTTTTATTTGCTACTAATCCATCTATTAATTCATTAAGTGTATTTTGATCCTTATTTAAAAGCCATTTATTTTTTTCACTAACCTTGTTAACGTATTCTTTCATTCCTTCAATGGTTTCCATATTCATTTTATCTATCACCATCCTTCATTACTTCTTCGTACTTATTAGGGTTATAACCTACTACAAATTTATCATCACAAACCAAAAATGGATAAGCCATTCTATCTGGTTTATAATTTTCTCTTAAATATTTTAATATTTTAGCTTTGTCTTCATAACTTATCTGATCAATATCTATATATTTATACTTTATATTTCTATCATTTAAATAAGCCTTGCATTTCTTACACCATTGGCAGGTACTTAATGTGAAAATACTTACATCATGCGTGTCTTTTTCGCCATTAACATCTTTAAAGAATTTTGAAATAAATTCAGGGAACATTGGTTTCACTCCTTATTCTATTTTTAGCTTTTTAAATTTAATAATTATTTACTTTTAATATTTTTTAAATTTTGTTTGAAATTTGGATCTATACACTCAAAAGCTTCTTCAGTTAGTCTTCTAATATCTGCATCACAACTCTCTAAAAGAACTCCTAAATGTTGTAATGCTCTTTTATCCCCTATCTTCATCAAGCTTTCGATGATTAAAAATAAACGTGTTTTATCCTGTTCAACTTCTGGTTTTTCCAATTCTGTTTTTAAGAATTCAACTATTGATATGGTTGCTTTTTGATCCTTTATCTCACCCATTGCTTCAATAATTCTATTTATAACTATAGGGTCATTTTCTGAATTCAACGCTTTAACAAGTAAGTTTATTGCTCTACCTTCCTTAAGATGACCTAGTGTAATAGCAGCAGTGGCTCTTTCCATAACTTTTCCGTGAAAGAGATTTTTCATCGCTAAATTGAATTCATTATTCTGAGTATCAGAATCCATATGTTTTTAAGAGTTTTGAAACATTAAAATTTGATTTTTATAAAATATTATAATTCCCCAGAAAACATCATTTATTAGAAATTTCTATTAATATTATTTTTTAAAAATATAAATAAATAAAATGGATGATTAAGACTAACAAAAACAGTTTGAAATAAAATTGAGGTTATCTTTTATATAATTTAGATAAGTATTATAATTTCATCCTTAATATGTCTAGCAAGTCAATTCCTATTCCATCAAATGTTTCTAGTGAATCAATCTTATGCTTATCATATTTTGATTCAATAATCGGTCCTTCTATTTTCTATAGTAGTTCACCTATAGATAAAAAGGAGCATCCTGA
>JBHLON010000032.1:0-35677 GCA_048940445.1 Promethearchaeota archaeon | reverse complement strand
TGTATCGATCTTTAGAACACCTTAAAATCACTTTTCATTTTGACATAAGATAAATACTACAATAATTATCAAAATACAATGATTTAATTTTTTTGATCTTAATCTGACTTGATTATAACAATGGTTATAATTTCCTACAATAATATTAATTAGAAAATGTTACATGTATATCATTAATAATTGTTTTAAAAAAACAAAGCCTTATCCAATTTAAGCTTTAAAATAAAAAATAATAAAAATTAAGTGAAAAAAATGGGATTGAAATTAGCATCCACAATATCGGTATTTTTCTTATTTGCACTTATTTATGCTGTAGTATTTGTAATAGGAGTTTGGTTTTTGCCCAATGCTTGGTGGAGTCTTTTGATTATGGTCGGATTTACCGTTATGATCGTATTATTTCAATATGGGATAAGCCCTCTGATAGTAGGATGGTTATATCGTATTGATTGGATTCCATATGAAAAATTCATTCATCAATACCCTCATTTAGGAGATGCTATAAGCAAGGTCGTATCTATACAAGGAATAAAGCCTCCACGACTCGGAATAATTTACGATAAAAATCCAAATGCTTTTTGCTATGGTTGGTCTAAAAATTCTGCAAGATTAGTAATTACAGAGGGAATCTTACATTTTTTAGATGAAGATGAGCAAACTGCAGTCGTGGGGCATGAATTAGGGCATATTGTACATAATGATTTTATATTAATGACTGTTGTTTTTGCCATTCCACTAATCTTATTAACAATTGCTCGATGGTCATATTATGCGGTTCGCTTTTCAGGCGTCAGATCTGGTAGTAGAGGTAAAGCAAATTTTCTTCCCTTAATATTAATAGTAGTTGCCGTAATATCCTATCTATCCTATTATATAGGATATCTAGTCTCATTAGTTGTGAGTAGAATCAGAGAATACTATGCTGATCAACATTCAGCTGAAGTTACCGAAGATCCGAATACTTTATCGACTGCTTTAGTGAAGATTGCTTATGGATTATTAGTTGGTGGAAGTCAGGCCGAAGCTAAAGAGAGGAATAAATCTAGAGTCAGAGCACTTAGGGGCTTAGGGATTTTTGACCCAAACAGAGCACAATATTTCGCTATGCAAGGTATTGGCGCTTCTGGTCAATATTCAAAAGAAGCAATAGAAGCTGCAGCTGGATGGGATTTATTTAATCCATGGGCTAAATATTTTCAACTTTTTAGCACTCATCCACTACCAGCTAAAAGAATTCAACGTTTAAATGAACAATGTGAATTCTATGGGAAATCTATAGAAATTGATTTTTCTCAAGCCCGTAAGATAAAAGAGGAACAAGTAGGTAAATCAATGGCCGGGGAATTTCTCACAGATATATTTATTAAATCCTTACCTTCCATAGTCTTCTTTGTTTTAATTGCTCTAAGTGTAGTATGGTTATTTGCATTTATTGGCTGGTTACAGATTGGAAGCGTAGCAACAGTTAGTAATATAATCCTTATGTGGGCGACTGGCTTTTTTGTTATGGGTATTTCTTCTATAATCAGAACCTTATTTATGTATAGGAAGGGATTTGAACCAGCAAAAGTAGTTGATTTGGTTACCCAGATTAATGTTTCACCAGTTCGTCCTATTCCTGCAATTATCGAAGGAAGAATTATTGGTAAAGGAATCCCGGGCTATTATTTTAGTGAGGACTTGTATTTTCAAGACAACACTGGTTTGATGTACATTGATTATAGATTTGGATTGAGCATTGTCGACTTCTTCTGGGCAATAACAAAGGTTAATAGATTAATAGGACAACGAGTTAGGATTAAAGGATGGTATCGTAGGGGACCTGGACCATATTTGCAGATTGACACGTTAGAAACAGAAATGGGTAAACGTCATCGAAATTATTCGAAACATATGACCTATATTCTAGCAGTCGTGTTTTTTATTATTAGTGCTGTAATCTTTTATTTCTGGTTTGCTACCTATTTCTTCTAAAAAATAATCTTTATTTTTTTTCTATTTCATTTTAATACATATGTAAAATTTGTAGATCATGAATAGTATACTGTAATTACAATTAATATTATGTGAAAATGACTATTTCTGATAACAAGAAAGTTGAATTAATGGCACCTCTAAAGAACTTAAAGTCTCTTAATGCTGTAATAGGAAATGCTGATGCGGTTTATTTTGGTGTCGAATCTTTTAATATGAGAATGTATAGCGATAATTTTAAATTAGAAGAGCTAAATAATATTGTAAAAACTTGTCATGAGAATCATTTAAAGGCTTATCTTACTACAAATATAATTATCTATGAAAATGAGCTTAAACTTTTGAAATCGATTCTAGATAGGGCCTCAGAAGCGGATATTGATGCAGTCATTGTTCATGATATAGGAGCAATTCAACTTGCTAAGGAACGAGGGCTTAAATTTCATATATCCACTCAAACAAGTATTTCAAATTCTTATTCAGCTATGTTCTATGAATCATTAGGAGCAAATAGACTAATTTTAGCACGAGAATTGTCTTTAAATCAGATCAAACAGATAAAAAGCAAGCTTAAAACAGCAGAAATTGAGACTTTCGTACATGGAGCTCAATGCACTTCGATTTCAGGAAGATGCTATTTCTCTGCTGAATTATGTGAATCTCAAGACTATTCCGCAAATCGAGGAAAATGTGTTCAGCCATGCCGCAGAAGATGGCGAGTGATTGATGATCAGAATAATGAACTACTTTATGACGGAGTTTTCTTCATTAATACAAAAGATCTTTGTATGATTGAACATATACCCAAGCTAATCGAAGCTAAAATTGATGCATTTAAGATTGAGGGAAGAATGAGAGACCCTATCTATATTGAAGAAGCTAGTGCATGTTATCATGAAGCAATCGAGGCATATTATGCCAATTCCTTCACTCAGGAAAAAGTAGATAATTGGCTTAAAAGATTAAATAAAATTTATAATAGAGGATTTTCAACAGGATTCTATTTTGGACTACCTAACGGTAGTGAAATACAACGGGATTTTGACGGCAATGCCTCTGAGTATAAAAAAGTTGAAATTGGCAAAGTTTTAAGGTATTATCCAGAAAAAAAAGCTGCTAAAATTCTCTTAACTGCTGACAAATTAAAATTAAACGATGAAATTTTCATTATGGGAACTCATACAGATACATATATTAGACAAAAAGTGAAATCTATTCAAATCAAACAGAAGAAAAACTTAACCGAAACACCATTTATTTCCGCCAGTGATGAGAGATTGACAATTGGAATTACGGTTGATAAACCAGTCAAAAAGAATGATAAAATCTTTAAATTGAAAAACTTAATCTAAAAGTTTTAAACTACAAAATTAAATCAGTAGGATAAAAAAATTGAGAATAATTTAAAATAAAAAGAGTGTTAATTAATTTAATATGGGATTTGATTGAAATTTAGCTTATTCTGAGAGATCTTCAAAAGCTTCTATGGCTAATTCAATAATTTCTTGAAAAGCCATAGCATCCTGAAGATTACCTTCTACAGTTATATCTCCAGCCATATAAGCACTTGTTGCATCAACCTCTCCAAAGAGTAAGCCTAATGCAACTTCTTTATTGGCAGAAAAGGTAAAAGAAGGATTATCTACTTCTCCTTCTCCATATTCCAGTATTCCGTCGTGTGCTTTCATCCAAGCCTTCGTGTCGGCATCAGTAACTATCATTTGGACTGTGATGTCCATGTCTTCTAATTCTTCTTTCAAATCTTCATTCTCTTCAGCAATTTGCTTGAAGAGTTCATACATTTTAAGAGCAAAGCTGATTTCAGTAGCAGCTGCTCCTGCATCTAATTTTTCCTTTACTTCATCTATTAATCCTTGATCGACCATTTTGGTTTTTCAACCTTTTTTTATTTTTTAACCCTTTAAATTTAAAATTTTATATTTTAAATTTTTTTTGAAATTGTGATTTAGATAATTCGTTTTGATTTAAAAAACTTTAAACTTTTTAGCAAAGTGTTAGCAAAAAGTTTTTATTAATCTTGAAAAATATAGGAATTTTTTTAAAAATCAGAATATTGATAAATAATTAAGTGAATGGCGCCCACAGCGGGATTTTCTTCATATGTGGAAAACACACATTATTTTGAACCCGCGTCGCAGGAGTGACAGTCCCGAATGCTGGGCCGGGTTTTGCGTATCTTTTAAATAAAGACATACTCTACACTATGTGGGCTTAATTTATAGTGATATATCAGAAAAAATAAATAAAACTATAAAAATTTTATTCTCATGCTTTACTGGTCTTCTTTTTACTTATTAAAAAATGTTAGAAGGAAGGATTACACCATATTTCATATTGATAATTGCGGATAAAAAACACATAAATAAGAAGAAAAAGATAATCAATTATAGGTATAAGAAAACGTGACTTTTAAATAAATTTATAATTAAGATATGGCTACTAACAATCCTATTAATTCGTTATTGGAACTTTTAGAAAAAGATAAGAAACAATTTGTGAAAGTTTTAGATAAAATTATTAAAATTGGAGTAAAGATCTTTAATTCAGCAGAAGAGCTACAAGAAGAATTGATTGGATTTGATGATATTTATCAAACTTATGTCAAAGATGTGGATTTTAGTTATTGGTTAAAAGTGAAAAATGGAAAAATAGAGTATGAAAAAGGTTATAATCCAAATTCTCTCTTTAGGATGAATTACACTTCAGAAATGGTGATCAAGATTCTAAAGGGTGAGATTAGCGGAACAGATGCATTTATGAGAGGAAAACTTAATGTCGAAGGGGATATAACTCAAGGTTTAAGATATGTAAAACTTTTCCGAATGTTTTTTAAATATATACAAAAAAAGAATCATTCTGCGAATTAAATAACGGTTATCATCGCTATATTATATACTAATATATATTACGAATTTTTAAATGATCATGAGTTAATTCAAATAATAATCTCTATTTTTATAGATTGAGTTTAAGAGATGACGACCGATTCGAAAGTACTCCATTCAATGTTAAATGCATTACAATTAGCAGATGATGCATTTAAAGTTAATATTGATAAATTTATGGGTGTATGCGTAAAGATTGCTAACAAATCAATAGATTTTCAAGACGAATTACGATTATTTGGGGATATTATATTCCACCTTTATCTGAAAGATATCGATTTCAATATATGGATTATGAGTTCAGACGGAATTTTAGCTTATAACACAAGTTTCTATGAACCTGAAACTCAAAGAAAGAGAACAATCCATTTCATTCTTGGAAAAGATATATTAAGAAGGATTTTTACAAAAGAAATGGATGCCGCAGAAGCTTATATGAAAGGTTTTGTTGAATTTGATGGCAGTTTCTCTGATGCTATGATTGCAAAAAACTTAATAAAAATATATACTCATTGCTTAGAATATATATAAGAAAAAGAGTTATATTTAATCTAGTCATGAAAAATTTTTTTAGAATGGAAATATAAAAGAATTATATAGTTATTCTTTGATTCCCTAATTCAGGGCCTATAATCTAGTCTGGATTTAAGTTTCTATAACTGAAATTAACGGAAAGGGTGCCCGGCTTCGGACTGGGATGTCGCAGGTTCGAATCCTGCTAGGCCCGTTCTTTTTAAATTAACAGTTAATTAAGAACGAAAAGAAATTTAAGTTAGATGCTTATTTTAAAATAGAGGTGCTCCTGAATTAACAATTATCATTATGACCGCAATTATATAAGGTATGGCTCCAATAGTACCAATAATTAATCCTGCTATTGATAAACCAGGTGAATCATCTTTTTTAATTCCTATTGCCCCACACACTATTGCTACAATAATACAGATTATCGGAATAATATCTATTGCTATCATTAAAGGCAACGGGATGGATGAATATATTAATATGAATGGTGACATCATAATAAGCATGTTAATTACTATTAAAGCTAGAAGAAACACAACTACTCCAATTACACTAAAAATTAAGGCAATTATTCCAAAAGTTTTACCCATTGATATCTTCCTTTAGATTTTTTTTTGATTTTAATTTATTTTATAAATCATAATAGGGAAAATGTTGTATATAAATTTATTTTTAAAAATCACTGATAAATTATTTGTCGAAATATGTGTTTATAAATAAAAGTATAATATCACGAAAGTTAGTGCCCAGACTATAAATCCAATTAAACTAAGCACTAATCCAGCTATTATTAAAACGGGTGAATTGTCTTTTATAATGCCTATACTCCCACAAATTAGAGCAACTGAAAATATAACGGGTCCATACCATAAGATAACAAATAGAGTTGGAGTTAATGTGAGTCTGTTTTTTTAGAATAACTACGAATCAGAATTAATCTATCGAAACAACAAGCTCATAATAAAAGATATTAGCCACAATGTTATACCAATTATCCCAAGTATTAACCCTGCTATTGCTAAACCAGGAGAGTCATCTTTCTTAATTCCAATCCCCCCACAAATTATGGCGACAACTGAAAATACAAGTGGTGCATACCACAAGATTACAATTGGCAGA
This sequence comes from Promethearchaeota archaeon, assembly GCA_048940445.1. Lineage (GTDB taxonomy): Archaea > Asgardarchaeota > Lokiarchaeia > Sigyniarchaeales > SOKP01 > SOKP01. The sequence continues at coordinate 29,153 of JBHLON010000032.1, read as the reverse complement.
GTCATTGGAATGATTAGAAGTAAAGCAGACGATAACCCTATTATTCCAAAAATTAATGATACAATACCAAGAGATTTACCCATATTAATTCCTCTGTAGATTTCAAATTTATATTTCTATTTGAAATTGCATAGTATTAAATTAAATATAAATTTTAACTAAGAAAAATTAATCTCTTTCACTGAATCGCAATTCTAATAATCTAAAAGGATTAGACTTAAATGTTAGACTGATCCTAGATTTTATTATCAATAAAGGTAAGGATAATGCGTGTAATAATTGTTTATAAATCCTCGAGTTCTTTTTTATGGTTAGTTTTCAAAAAAAAAGGAGTTCTAATAAATAATTTTCGAATAGATTCGGGAAAAGAGTCAGTATTTCTAACATATCCCGATTTTGAACCTTATAGAACAGTCCTTCTAAAAGAGAGGAAAAGGGGAAAGGGTTTTCAGAACGTAACTGCTGATTAAACTTAAAGGAAAAGGAAAAAATTATTTAATTTTGCTTGTCTCAAATAATATTAAGTTTCTTATTTTTTTATAACAAATTAAATGATATTTTTTTTCTGAAATAGACTTACTTTTATTATGTACTTCTGAAACAAAATATTTCTATATCATTGAAAATTTAAATATTCCTCTATTTTCTTACCTTATAAAAGAAAATTATTGGCACAAATAAAATTCATTTTTGTACACGAATGTTCTTTATTAACACAAAAGTTTATAAATGTAAAAATAATATTTATTTGTTAGCAAAAAGAGAATAGTTATTAACACAATAATATCCCTAAAATATAATGATTGTATTAGAAGATTCAATTCCTGAAATAATAGAGGACTATCATCCTTTAGAAATGTTAGGATTGGGGTTAGTTTCCATAACACCAAAGAATCATAATATAATTTGCTACAAGGGGATGGGAACCCCTCTTCTAAATAAATTAATTAAATTATATAAAGAAGAGATAATTGAAAAACGAGAAGGAAAAATTATAGATTTGTTAGGTTCTTTTACTGTCTATATTCATTTCTATGAAATAAAAAGAGAGATTGTTGCTATTTTTTATCTTAATGAAAAAGATAAGCTAATTAAATATGAAAGTTTATGTTCTCTTTCAAATATCTTATTAAGATGCTACAATTTAAATCTTTCCAATGTTGAGTTACATCGAGTGTGTAATAAAATTATTCCCTGTGTGAGAGGAATTTCAGCATTATTTATAATTTATAGTAGTGGTCATTCTTTATTCACTAAGATTAATAAGGAGAAGAAATTTTTAGCTGATAATTATATCCAAGTAAGCGGATTTATTTCAGCCATCTTGGCCTTTTCTAAAGAAGTAATAGGAGAGGAATCTGGAGGAAGTCTAAAAGCAATTAATTTTGAAAATGAAAGGTTTTTTGTTCATGTAAAAGATAATATAATTTTTGCATATCTTATTAATAAGAAAAATGAATCGAAGCATCTTAAGAGATTTATAGAATTAATTGCTGATGAGTTTTTGGAGCGATTTGATAATAATTTAAAAGATTTTAACGGAGATGTAACTCCTTTCAGTGAATTTGAAAGTGTTATCGATAATTACTTATTAATTTAATAACCCTTTCGTTGCTTTATTCTTCTAAGCTATTCAAAAAAGTTAAAACTCAAACTGAACATAATCTCTAATGCTTTATTCTGTTCTCACCAAAAATATATAAGGTTTTGAGATATAAAATATATAGTAATGACGATTTTAATAGATTTAGACTTAATTTTAAGGAACTTAATCAGTGAATTGGGATCGTCAGTTTATTTTATTTTAATATCTTCTGAAAATGGAGCAGTAATTAAATCTTATATAAATGAAGAAGAATTCAATAAAGCCTCAATTTCTTTAAATATATCACAACTTTATGAGTTAGCAGAAGATACTACAGAATCTATTGGATTACACAATCCAGATTTTAATATTATTCATTCAGATAATTACTATATTTTATCAATCAAGATAGTGGAGAAATTAATTATCCTATTAACAACTGATCAAATAAGGGTAAAAGATGTTTTCAAAATAATTAATAACTCAATAAATGCTGACTAAATTGAGTAAGTCATTAATTCTTTCTATTTTATTTGGCCTTTAAAAATTGGACTCTTTAAAAAATATATATTGTTAAAAATTCTGGTCACTCAAAATAAAGTAATGATATAATAATGAAGTACAACCCAAATCAATATTCTTCTGGATTTTCTGTTTGTGCGTTATTAATTGCAGGTATGTTTTTTTATTGGGGTATTGATGCCCTTTTCATTCAAAGTTTTTGGCATTTTGAGATTAATTGGATGGGGTTCTTATGGTTTGCCATAGGAATAGCAATTTTAAGTAGCCAAATTGCTACCTTAGTTAATCGAAATAAATTAAGAAATGTAGTAATTGAAGAGTATAAATTAAATCCAAATATTTCTATTGAATCCATAAGCTCAAATACAGGTATATCTGTAAGAGATGTAAGAGCTATATTGTTAGATTTAAAGGCATCTGGTATGTCAATAGGTAACTCATCTACTTCCACAGAAGAGCCATTACAAGTTATTCAGAATTCAGAAGTAGACAATAATAGAGAAAAATTTAATTTTTGCTCTACTTGTGGAGCTCCAATTGAATTAGAAAAAGCAGCATATTGTGCTTTATGTGGATCAAAATTATAAAACTTTCATTTCTATATTTTTGAATAAATTTCTGATCAAATTAAACCTTAATTTAAGAAAATAAGATTTTATGGAGGATATCTTAATTCATAGATACTTTTTCCCCCATTTAAAGGTCCCTTTATATAAGGTTCAATCTCTATTGGGTCTCTTTGAGTTATTCCCTCAATTGGTGGTAATTTTCCAGGAGGGAATGTACTTAAAATATCATTAACCAACTTTTCTAAATAATCTAGAAAAGCCTCTATTCCTGGTTTTCCTTTTTCGAAGCTAGCTTTACTGGGGCATCCTACATGCCCCACTGGATAGGCTGCAAGTTCAATTGGACCGAATCCCACTTGTCCATACCATTTAATTGGTTTTTGGTAAATATTTCCAGCTTTATCAACGTGTCCTTCAGGCATCCACCCAACAACTTCATTATCCTCGCATTTATCTATCTTCTTAATCATTTCTGGGAATAAAGTCATTGAGAAAGAAGTCTCAGCTTCATCTGCATGAATAAATGGAGTTTCAAAAGGACCTCCATGTTCTTTATCTTTACAGTATTCAGGTATAGCATGATACCAATTTACATTACAAATAAGAGCTGGCAATTGATACTTTTTTGCCCATTCATGAATCGCACTAGGAATGACATATTCTTGACCATGACCATTCAATAGGATCATTTTCCTAAATCCTATATTCCAACATCCACTAATTACTGATCTCAAGAGACCTTTAAATATTTCTTCTGGCACAATAATCGTACCTGGCATACCCATATGATGATATGGATGGGATCCATACCAGATCGGTTGTGCAACGGTACATCCTGTTTTTTGGGCAACTAATTCTGCCATTCTAGTTACCAAAAATGTATCTTCACCAATACATGCTGCAGGACCATGATTTTCAGTGGATCCAACAGGAATAATGATTAAATCATTTTTTTCAACACGTTCCTTAATTTCATTTATATTCATATTTTGGAGATAGATTCCATCAGCGAGATCTAAATGCCCCCCTTTGGGAGGTAAATTCCATTTTCCCATTATTATTTCACTTTAGAAAATATTTTTATAATTATACTTTTAATTTTGTTATTCTGTTAAATTTTTTAATGAAGGCAAATAATAAAATAATTGTATGTTACTCAGTATAGTTACTGGGTTGAATGAATCCAAAAACCCTAGAGATGTTGTACTTAAGAAATTTAATGATTTATGTAAATTATTAAAACCACTCCATTACAAAGGTATTGAGTTAAGCCTTCTAGAGCCTGAAAAACTCGATGCTAAAAAGTTCTTAGATGTGATTGAATCTTTTCAAATGAAGATTCCCGCTTTAGGAACAGGAGGCACTTTTTTAAGATTTGGATATTCTTTAGGGGATAATGATGAGGCAATCAGAAAGAAAGCTATTGAGAGGATAAAGAAATATATTGAGTTTGCCAACGCAATAGAATCAAAAGTAATTATTGGGTTAATTAGAGGACGTTATAGATTTGATAGCAGTCCTAAAAAGGAACGATTAAATATTATCCACTCTTTGAAAGAGTGTTGCTGGATTGCCTATAATAGTAATGTAGAACTTGTTTTTGAGCCAATAAATCAATTCGAGACTGACTCATTTAATACAATTTCTCAATCTTTAGAATTATTAAAAGAGATTGGATCGGATAACCTAAAATTGCTTATCGATTCTTTTCATACATACTTAGAGGAAGATCCTGGTTTTATGTGGGAAGATCTAAAAGATGTATCTCCTCTTGTAGGACATCTCCATTTAGCTGATACAAATAGAAGGGCTCCAGGTACGGGACACTTCGATTTTAAAACATTTTTAGATATTTTTAAAAGAATTGAATATGATGGTTTTGCTTCCATTGAAACCATAATGAAGCCTTCATTTGAAGAGGTTGCTAGAAAATCATCAGAATATTTAAAATTGATTTTATAGCAAATACTAGAATCTAATTTTAAATGAATATTTGGTTCAAATGATTAAAACTTCTAAAGAGCAATTAATTAAATTTTGATTAGAAAGGAAAAAATAAAGTTTATTGTTTGAAATAAAGTTATTTAACTTCTATTTTCTTTTTCTCCTTTTTCTCTGGTTCTTTCTTTGGGATTTTAACTGTTAATATACCTTTATCTAAATTTGCATCAATATTTTCTTCTTCGATGTTTTGAGGTAAATGAAAAGCCCTATAATAGCTTGCCGAGCTATATTCTCTACGCACATATCCTTCTTTTTCTTCCTTCTCTTCTTTCTTTTGTTCACCCTTAATCTCTAAAAGGCCATCATCAAATGTTATGTGGATATCTCCTTTATCCAAACCAGGTAATTCTGCAGAGATAGAAAACTCTTTTTCGGTTTCAGTAATATTAGACAGAGGTGTTCTAAAAATTGGTGCTTCTTCCCATCTAATTGGAGCGAATCTTCTTCTCCTTCCGAAGGGCCAGAACCAATCATCAGCATCTCTCCACAAACTATCAAACATTTTATCCATTTCTTGGAATAATGAGAAAGGGCTTTCCTTTCTTATAGCAAGTTCACGACTTTTTTTATCAGTTTCTTCTCTTACTTCCTTTTTTCCCTTTTTAACTTCAATTTTTTTATCATCTACCATTTAATTCACCTCATAATTATGTTTAATTTTTATTTTAGAGATTTTGTAATGCTATTATTGTAAACCCTTGATTGACAATAATCACCACACATATTTAAATTTTATTGCTATCAAATATTTTTAAAAAGATTAAGAGTAGAAAAGAATTAATTTTTGAATCAAATTTGTTAATTTTTAATTAATTTTATATATACTAAAGAGTTATTATTTTCTCTTTAGGAATAAATATGGAAAAATTCTGTCATTCAAAATTAGATTCTCCGAACAATCCATAAGTTAGTTAATTTTAACCGAAATCTTGCAATTCTCTCTGTCTATTTGTAATAATTTCAGATTTTCTGGTACTTTTTCGAGTGATATCTCCTTGGTAATCATTGGAGTCAAATCCATTCCGGCTGCCATAGAAGAAATAACATTAGGAAAGGTACCATGACCAGAGTGACCTTGGGCTCCAATGATTCGAGCACGTTTCACTTGGAAGTATTCTCCACATACAGGCATTTTTTGTTCAGCTCGTGCTACAATTACAACAGTGCTATTAACAGCTTTGCATTCCCAAATAGCATTTTGAATATCATCTGTAACTATATGAGGTAATCCAGTTGCTTCTAAATATATTGCAGCACCTTCATTTCCGGTATATTCCTTGACTTTTTCCACAAAATTCTCTGTTATTGGATTAATAACATAATCTGCTCCCATTTTTTTTGCTAGTTCACTACGGTTATGGTCCGGTTCAGACATTACGCATACTCCAGCACCCGCAAACTTCAATAATTTGGCAGCAGCTAACCCTATTGGCCCAGCTCCTAATATCACAACGTTCTCCCCAGGACGAATCCCCCCTCCTCTTTCAATTACCGCATTATATGCTACTGAAGTAGGTTCTACTAAACTTCCAATTTTATAGATATCATCATAACGCTTTTCTAGCTTTTTAAGGCTCCAGCACAACTTGGCTGGAACTGCTATGTATTCAGCAAATGCCCCATCAATTGAGAAACCAATTTCTTGAAGACGTTCACAATGATTAGGATATCCATCACAGCATGGCTTACATTCTCCACACCATACCATTTCCTCAACTGTGACTGGTTCTCCTTCTTCAAATGGTTTTCCTGTCCTTTTATTAAAAGTATTAGTTCCGGATTCAATTATTTCTCCAGAAAACTCATGTCCAAGAGTAACGGGAAAAGCAGTGAGTCCTGGATAATAAATGTAGCCATCTTTAGTCGTCTGGTTCATATGAACATCCGATCCACAAATTCCGCATCTGTTTACTTTGATTAATACTTCATTGGATTTGATTTTAGGGACTTCTTTTTCAACTAGTTTTACTTCTGGGTGTTTCCAAACTTGGGAACCTAAATAAGTTAATTTGCCTTCTACATCTTTCAAACCTAGCTTAAAATTGGGTTTAGGATTCCAATTTGCTGATAATTCAATTACTTTCATGATTATTTGTCAATTTTTTAGATTTTAATAATGATGAAATTGTCTTATGAAATAATAATTTTTTTTTTGATTTAGTAAGTGTTATTAAAAATTAAAAAAATAAAATTTTTTTAGGTTATAGATTGTTCTTTTTGGCTTCTTTTAGAAAAAATGCTAGTATAAAAATTATAAAGGTTAGAACGGCAAGTAAAACGATCGCTGGAAAGTAATCTCCGGAATAATTCGCCCATACGGTAATGAATAAAATACCTCCAATTTGACCGACCATCATAAGTATACCATTCGAAGAAACTTCAGGAACAGGTTGCGTAATTTCAGCAGCGTATTCTAATGCTACAGGTCCAGCGGACAAAATTCCAAATCCAAAAAGGAAACCAAAAAGATCTAAAAGAAATAGATCGGTTGTAAATGATAAAACACATAGAGATACTAGCGTTATAAAAATTGAAATTAACAGAAGCAGCTTCCTTTTTCGAAATTTATCCGATAGAGCTGACATTAATATGGCCCCTATAATACCACCTAAAAGCATCAAGGCTCCTAAAATTCCAGCATCTTCTGCTGTGTACCCTCCTCTTCTATTAACAAACAAATTGATATATGTAGAAATCATATTAAATGCCCCTAAACCTACGAAAAACAAAACGACCAGTATTATAAAGTACTTATTAGTGAATAATTTCTTAAGGCCTTCCCACAAGAAAACCCTTTCTGAGGATATCGCATGTGATGGAGGTGTTGGCGGCCTCGATTTAGCAAAAATTATAAATAATCCTCCTGAAATTAAAGCAACAATCCCATAGACCAAAAGCATAATTGATAAGTCATTTCCAAACACTAAAAATGGAGTAATCAAGAATCCTAACAAAATTCCAATAAATTGGGAAATTAAACAAAGTCCAGTAGCAGTAGTTCTTTCGGTATCAGGAAACCAGTTTGCGGATAACTTTGTAATACTGTTTAAAAGGAATGGCTGACCAATTGCGATAGCAATCTCAAAGATCAATAATAATGAATAATTTCTACCAGCAAAAAATCTTAAAAAACCAAAAATTCCTCCCAACAATGCACCAATACCCGCTCCCCATCTAAAGCCTATTTTTTCAACTAACCAGGACGATAAGAAAGTTACTGGAATGTAAACTATCATAAAAATTGAAGATAAGAATAGAATCGAGAATTCTTCCACATTATAGAATGCCATCGCTCCATTGGTAACTGGTGCAAAAGTTATCCACAAAATTTGCATTGTTATGTTAGCAAACATAAATAAAAGTAACACTATCCAACGATAGCTATATAGTTGTAATTTTTCTTCACTCATAGTATCATCTTTTTAATAGATATAAATTATCAATTATCTATTCAAAATAGACTTAATGAAATTTAAATCTTTAATAAAATATGTATATTTTGATTTAGTAATTAGATAAATTAAATTACTTTAATGTAAAAATTTACAAAAATTAAGAGTGAACATATTATTGGAGAGAATGCAAGCAGCTATTTTTCATAAAGATAAAAGTGGAGGAGGAAGATTAGAATTAGAAGAAATAGGTATACCAAGAATTACGAGGGAGGATCATTTATTAATTGAAGTAAAATCATGTGGAATCTGTGGAACCGATTTAAAGATTATTGAAGGAGCTCATCCTGCTAATGATAATATCATATTAGGACATGAATTTGCTGGAATAATAAAAGAATTAGGAAGAAGTATTAAAGATTTAAAAGTAGGAGATAAAGTAGTTGTAGATCCCAATGAAAAGTGTGGTTATTGTGTTAATTGCCGCAGAGGTCACTCAAATTTATGTGAACGTTTGGCTTTAGGTACTACTTTTGGCATATTCCAACATGGTGGTTTTGCTAAATATTGCGTTATTCCTAGAAGTGCTGTGTTTAAACTTCCAAATGATATCAGTTTAACAGAAGCAGCCTTGGTAGAACCTTTATCTTGTGCAATCCACTGTCATAATATTGCTGATATTAGAGAATCTGATAGTATAGTAATAATTGGAGCCGGACCGATGGGACTAATTATAGAGTCAGTTATTAGAAAACATCCAATTAAAAACTTAGGTATTATCGAATTAAACGATTGGCGTAGAGAAAAAGCGTTAGATCTAGGAGCAGATTATGTAATAAATCCTCTTTCTCAAAATGTTAAAAAAGAAATTATGAAGTTTACTGAACAACATGGACCAGACGTTATTATAGATGCTGTTGGACTTTCGGAAACATTTGAGATGGCTTTAAATATTTGGGCTCCTGGAGCTAGATTAATATGTTTTGGACAAGATTATCGCGCCGAAGCAAAGATTAAACCTAACGATATAGTCAGATATCAAAGAAAGATTATGGGATCATATATTGGTTATGCTGAAGATTTTTTAGATGCTATCGAAGTAATTGCTAATAACGTCATAGAAATAAAGAAATTAATAACAAAAGCGATCCCATTAGAAGATTTGGTGACTAAAGGTTTTGATCTGATGAAAAAAAAAAAGTGTGTTAAAGTAATTGTTAAACCTTGAAAAGTTAGTGATTTTAAACTTTTTAATTACCCGAGCATTATTAATTTATAAAGAATATATTTTTTTAAAATCCTGAATTTGAAATAATATGTCTTATGATATTTCTGCTTTGAAAGTTTTAATCAAGAAGATATTTCCACCTAAAGAATCAGTATATACTGTCGATTCTAATGCAGATGGGACAGCAGATTCTATCGTTATTAAGGCGCTAAATGTTTTTATGCCAATTGAAATTCCTGATAAAATCGAGATAGGGGGTTTTAATTCTGAAAATTTTAATGTAAAAAATTTTGATTTGTCTGATTATGGAAAGCTTTATCTAGATGACAATCCTATTGATATCTCAAAAATGGAATTTGAAGTTGAAAAACTCAAAGAAAGATTTTGTATATATCATAAAGGTGAAGAATTTAGAATAGATGACCTAATAAAAGGTAAATTGGCGGGAAGAATAGTCGCTTTAGGTGATAGTATAGAAATTCTTATAAAAGTAGATAAAGAAACAATTGCTAAATTTTCTGAGGGAAAGCATAAACTTGCTTTAGAATCAGAATTAGTTCCAAAATTAGAATTTAACTTTGAATTGAATCATAAGAATATGAATAAAAAGCTAGATGAAGTTATCTCGTATTTTTAATAACATCTTTTAAGATTCATATTCTCATTCTTAATTATTAAAGGGGTTTTTATTTTTAAATTTAAAGTGAGTATTGGGGAGATATATATTGGAATTAATTGAAGAAAGTGCTCAAAATAATGAAAAAGAAACTTTAATAATACCTATTAAATGCCCAGTTTGTAAATTAGAAAGAGAGCTGAAATTTCCTAAATCTGTAATAAATCAAGCAAAAAACCTTACTACAATATCCATTCCAAAAGATCTAATATGTGAACATCATTTTCAAGCTTTTGTAGATAAAAATTTTATGATTCGTGGATATCAGAAAGTAGATTTTGAATATGCTTATGATCTTGTTAAATCTAAAAAATCTTTATCAAAGGGAGGCACTGGAAAAGAATTTTATGAATATATAGTGATAGAAGAGAACTATCTTGCTTATAAACCAAAAGAAAATCAAATTATAATTGAAAAAGCGAAAATAAAAGACCAATTTGAAAGTGAAGTTAAGTGCTTAGATAAAAAATATAAAATGAATCAAGAAGATATTTATAATGAATTTTGGGATTTTATTGATGATACTAACAAGGATTTTCAAGATTTTATCAAAAATGATGGTAGAAGAAATAAATTAGAAAAATTATATTAAATTTCTTTTATTTAACCCAGTTCCTTATTTTATATCTTTGATACCCTCTCCTAACCTTAAATGGTTTTGCTGAATGATTAAAGAAACATCTGGGACAATGTATTGAATATATTTGATTATTCCAAAATTCATCTGCCCTTTTCTCAGAAAGAGAAGGATTATCACGGCAAAATTCCTTATAGTTCATTAATTTATGACAATCAATGCAGTGTCTTACTTTTTTCATTTTCTTTAAAAAATTTTATTAAATCATATTGGTTCTTACAAAATTTTATAGAGAAGAGAGAATGATTTTTTTAATTTATAAAGAAATTGTACCTAGAATAATTAAATTTCCATAGTCGGAGTATGTACCAGAGGGGGATATTTATATACTGTAATTAATAGGAAAGGACATATAATTGAACTTATTCAATGCCAAGGGAGGGATTTGAACCCTCGATACCCAGATCTTCAGTCTGGTGCGTTCATACCCAAAATAAGAGATAAAAGTTCCTAAAATTCCGGGCTACGCCACCTTGGCGACATTTCTAGTAATTTAAATTTGTAATTTAAAAAGTATAAAATCTCATATAAAGTTTTTTAGAGCCTTAATCAAAAATAATTTTAAAATAGTACGATTATTTCTCTAAAATAATTTCCCTTCTTTCCTTAGAGAGCTTTTCGCTCCCATTTCTAAGTATTAATCGGGTGAAATTATCTTTATTTTTTATTAAGTAATCAGATATTTGATCAGGATCGATTTTTGAGCATGTTCTAATAAGCCAACCTATTCCTTTTTCTATATAATTTTCACTAGAGTAAATAAGCAATTTTTCAACAAGATGAGATAAAAATTTCATATCAATCTCCTTCTTTAACATAAAAATTTTAAGCAATATCACCATTGAGCCTCTTTTTATCCATATATTCTGGGAGTCAGACCAATCCTCAATTACTTGTTTTGCTAATTCTTCATTCCCTTTCTTGGCTAGAAAGGGACCTATCACTCTTATACAAGTGCTATCTAATACGCTCCAAGTATGACAATGTATAATGTATTCATCACGAATTAATGATGGTATATTCTCATCAAAGTACTTTTTGAATCGATTTAAGAAGAGAAAACCAGCGATTTTTTCTTCCTCAATATTAGCGCTAATTAATTCCCTAAAGATTTCAATTGCATCTGCAAAAGAACAATTTAATTTAATTAAGGCTTTTTTTACTATTTTTTCGATCACTGCAACTCTAGTACCATAAATCTTATAATCTTTAATATCTGGATTTATTATTTTATATAATCTTGTTTTTTGTTTATCAGTGAGACCAGGTTTATTCTTTTGAATAAGTTTTCTAATCTCATCTATAATTATTTTAGTCATATACCTATTCTTTAAGTTTTTTTTAAATACAGATTTAAATGCTATTAGGTCAAATAAGGTTAGAAATCATTGGAATACCATAAAAGAAAAGCCAGATTAATGTTGCTATAATTAACAGCCATTTTATTAAAATATCTATATCTTTTCTTTTTTTAAATAAGTTTTTCACAACCTGTTTACCATAAAGTCTTATGGTTTTTAGTACTGCCATGTAATCAAGAGCGCTAATGATGGAATCTGCAAAACCAAATGGAAGCATAGAGACGATATTTCCTCTTGCATATTCAAGCATCCAAGCTTGCCCTTTGATGCAGTAATGCTTTACAATGCTGGGGGGGAGATAAGCCAGTGACCCTGGTTTATAAATCTCTTTTTTAAAACATCCCGTATATTCACATAACATTTCACCAGAAAATACAAAATCGAAAACTTCTGCTTTATATCTACCCGAATTTCCTTCCGTACCTAAACTTGTTCCAAAAATTATTAAATATTCTCGAAATGAACCATGAAGAACTATCATTTGACCCATTGCTCCTCCAGCAAAATTGAAAACCCAATCTTGCTTTGTTTCAATGTAACCAGGATATTCTTCAGCTAATGTTTTAATAATAGTATCAAATGCCTCTTTTGTCGGATATCCAATCCCTTTTTTTGCAATTTGCCATAATTTTCTTGGCTCAAAAATGCAATGATTTTTTCTATCCAAGATTTTCTTTTTCTTTCCCATTCAAATCGATTAAAATGTAGATCAAGTTAGGTTGATCTATATTCTATCAATTAATTAAAAAATCTTTCTAAACCATATGTTTCTTTGATGTTTTCTAAATATGGTGTGACTACTTCAATGATATCCTTTGAAAAATTCTTTAACTCCGACAACTTTCCTCTTTTATACAAATTTACTATTGATTCATCTAGATTGTTTAGATTTAAACCCGCCCATTTCAGATTGTTATTTGTTCTTCCAGTTCTCACACAATCAAGATACTCTTTATTGAGTAGTAATTCAGAGATTTTATAGTTCCACTTTCTATAATCGCTTGGAATCCAACGTTTAATGCGAACAGCTATATTATGATCTTGACATAATTTATATAATTTTTGATGACATTTTTGAATATAATCCACAGGTGGATACATTTTTCCCTTGAATAATTCTAAGATTGGTTTTACAACACCATTATATTTACTATTTTTTAATTTATTAATAAAAAATTGGGCTTGAGCATCCCTTAATGTTAATCCTGGAGAAAATAAAATAAATTCAGCTCCAGCTCTTTTCGAATGCTTAATCACATCTTCTAGGTTATCGTCATCATCTTCTAAATAAGGAATAATAGGAATAAAGTATGTACCAATTTGTATTTTAGGAGCTTGTTGTTTAATAATGCTAATCGCTTTCAAACGTTCAGAGGGGGTAGAAGAAAAAGGTTCTAAGAATTTTGCTAACTCATCATTAGTAGTAGTGATGGAAAATCCAATTGTACACCAAGTATCTCTTGCAATTTGCTTTAAAATATCAAGGTCTTTTATTACTAAACTTGATTTTGTTGCTATATTTACGGGGAATTTATACTTTAATAATATTTCTAAAATTTTTCTCGTATTTTGAGCTTCTTTTTCAACTGGTTGATATGCATCACACACACCTCCAGGTCCAACAACATCTGGTAAGAGGCTGCGAGCTCTTTTTATTCTGTTATCTAACTTTTTATCTAAGTCTACTTTAACTATTATTTCAGTTTCAAAATCTTGTTCTAAATAATATCTTTGGCTTCTTGCATCACAATAAATACATCTATGATTGCAACCAGAATATGGATTTATTGTATATCTTGCCCAAAACCATGAATCGGGATACTTCAATTTGTTTAAGGTTGATTTGAACTCTTTATAGGATATTTTGAATTTATTTGTCATTACTATACAGAGAACTTGATAATGCTGAATAATAAACAAAAGAATTTAAGATTATTGCTCAGAAAGTTATAATATTTTGATAAGGAAAAAACGCCCCGCTAATATTGTTAGAGAAGTGATTAAAATATGGAAATGGAAAAATATTCTTAAGGGCGTTTTTTCAATTTATGGGTACTATTTTGCAAATTTAACTTTTTGTATTAATTCTCATAAATAGCTTTCCTTTCTTATTAAAAAATCAAAATTATTTTAATAAAGTAGATAAAGAATTATATGAGAAAAGGGGAACTTTTTTTTTGGTTAATTTATTTCACCCTTATGATTCGATTATATTCCTTTTCAGTTTTTGAACTCTAATTGGATTTTGGGCTTAATAAATTGTGAAATAAGAAGATTTCGTGAAATCATCGTTTCACGAAAAGTTAAAAGAATTTTAAGATGCGTCGTCCGGGGATTGAACCCGGGTCACCGGCTTGGAAGGCCGAGATCCTACCATTTTCCTCCATTAAGTATTTTAATCGGATCTAGACCAACGACGCACAGTTAAAATAAATAGTATGATAAAAAAGAAACCATTTCTTATAACTTTACTGCTTTCTTGAATTTCATTTAATATCATTTACAATTTCATAAAAACTAATAACTTTACTTACCACAATCCAGGCATCTAAAGAATATTGGGAAATTGAGATTAAGTTTTTGTTTAATTCTAAAATTTTTTTTGAAAAACCTCCTTTTTGAAAGCCACCTATTACTGCAATATAATTTTTAGATAAATCATTTCGAAATATTTCCAAATGATGTTCTATAAGATTACCTTTACTAGAGAATAGTAAAATTTCTCCCTTTTTGATTGAATGTACTAATTTTGTTATTTCTTCTTTAATTTCTTTAATAAGAAACCTATGATTGAATTTGATATTACCTTCTATCAGTAATTTTGCGATTAAACCTTTAAATCTATTATAGTTACGAGTTATTCTTATTTCAGGATTTAACTCAAAAATACGATTATGTATTGTGTGAAAGTAAATTTTTAATAGATTTTTTTTACATAATGGAGACCCTAATGCATTAAGTAGGCAATTATGAAGAATATCTGGGCGACCTCTCTTCTCAGAATTGCTCAGCTTAACCATAGCAGAATGATGTAATGCGTTATCTAGAATTTGGGATGAATAATTCTTACTTTTGATACTTTTTTTCACAGAAGGGTGATCTCTTATTTCTTTAGGAATAAGTTCTAATCCACACTGCACTAAAACTAAGTATAAGACCATAATATTCTAATTTAATTTTATTTAATTTCTAAAATGAAATTAAACGTTTTTGATTATATATTTATTTGTTTTTATATAATAACGCGTTGTTTTCTTGCATTCAAAACAAGTTACAGAGATATGAGTCGCTTTCTTGAGAGAATGTAACCTTATTCGGCAATTTAACCCCGGATATAAAAACTTCTTGCATTTATTACAAGTTCTTCTTTTCCAAACTCTAGGGATTTCAATTTTAGCTCGTTGAGCATAACGTCTTGCTAAATATACATATCTATTTGCTAGATCTTTATTATGTGGAAAAACTTCATGAGCTTTTTTAAATAAAAAATTCATTCTAACTTCTGCCACTTGCTTTACAATTCCTCTATAAATTTTTCTTTTGACCATTATACTAATTTACTAGAACATTATCTTTCTTTTTTTTAATTAGTTGCTTTGAAAATATAATTTGTTTGCCTCGGATATCCAAAATATAGGAGTTTGTTTTATTAGAAACTTCTTTTGCTATACTATTAATATCTGATCTTTTTGCAATAGATTTTAAAACTTTAATTTTTATGATTTTATACTGTTTTAATAATCTATTTACATTATCTATGAAATTAGCTGTGATACCTCTTTTTCCCAAATTACAATGAGCTCTTGATAATAATACCCTCTTAAATTCTTTTCGGTAATCCATTATCCCAAAATCCTTAAAATACCAAAAATTTTTTAATTTATTTATTCTTTTTACATCTAATAAATAATATTAAAGAAAGATTGAATTAAAGATTAGCATGTCCATATATGTCGTTGAACCAGCAAAACTCATTAAATCAATCGCAGAAAAGTTAAAAGAATATCCTGAAATTAAGCCTCCCGAAGGAAGTCAATTTTGGAAAACTGCATATTTTAAAGAAATAGCTCCCACAGATTCAGAAAATTTCTGGTACATTCGATGTGCTTCAATATTACGAAAAGTAAGAAAATTTGGACCTATTGGAGTTAACAAGCTTAGGAAGTATTATGGAGGGAGAAGTCGGAAAGCCAGAGGATTACATCATAGTAGAAAGGGTAGTGGTAAAATTATTAGAGTTGCACTTCAACAATTAGAGAATGCAAATTTGATATTAAAAGAAGAAAAGACTGGTAGAATAGTTTCACCAGATGGGATTAGTCTTTTAGAAAGAACAGCACACAATTTATCAAGAAAACAATAATATAATTAAGAATTTTCTTTAGGGATTATTTTTGAGTGATGAAGAACAATTAAAAAACATTAGAAAAAGAAAGTTGGAAGAGTTACAACAAAAAGCAATCCAAAAACAAATAGCAGAACAACAACAAAGAGAATATGAAAACAAGAAATATCAACTTATGAGATTAATTTTGAGTCCAGAAGGAAGACAGAGATTAGAAAATATTAGAATGATAAAGCCTCAATATGCTGAACAAATAGAATTGCAATTAATTCAATTATATCAAGGAGGAAGATTAAAGGGTGCTACACCATTACCAGATAAAGCATTTAAGAAACTATTAGAACAATTATCCTCTATGGAAAACAAAAAAGAATTTAAAATTAAAAAATAAATGTTAGGTTAATAATTATGGCAAGGAATAAAGATTTACCTTCAAAACTTAGAAGAGCTAAAAATTCTAAGCAAAGCAAATCCATCCCTAATTGGGTAATAAGACGTACAAAGGGACGTATGAGAAATAGTCCATATTCTAGAAGAGAATGGAGAAACACTCGTTTAAAGAGAGATTAAATTCTTTAGTAAAAATGAGGAATGTCTATGGCTAAAAAGAAGAGTAAAGAAGTAAGTTTAGATGATTTGGAAGAAGAACTAACAGAAGAAGTAGCTGAAGAACCAGAAGAGATTGAAGAAATAGAGGAATTTAGTTTAGATGAAATGGCTGAAGGAGAAGAGATTAGCGAAGTTTTTGAAGAAGCAATAGAAGAAATCGAAGAAGTTGAAGAAGAAGCACCAAAAGAAGAAATAATCGATGAAAGGATTTATATTGTTCCATTAGTAAAAGCGAGGAGGGGTCCACGAACTAAATGGGCTAAAAAAAGTGTTCGATTTCTAAGAGAGTTTATGGAAAGGCATTTTAAACCCGAAACTCTAATTATATCCCAAGAAGTTAATGAAGCTATTTGGAAAAGAGGAATTATGCACCCCCCTCGGAAGCTTAAAGTTCGAGCAACAAAAAATATAGATGGCTTAGTAGTAGTTTATTTAAGTAAATAAAAGTTACTTATTTTTAGATAAATCCTATCTTTCTGATTTTTTTTAATTAAGAATTGGATTAGTAAAATGTCTAGACCTGAACAACATGGCGCCTATTCACTTATTATCTACTACATAATTTTCGTGATATGGAAAAAAGTTATTATCTTACCTCCGCTTCTTACACTTTTCATAATTTTTTCTGGAATATTTCCTGATTTTGATACATTATATTGGGTTATAAAAAACCGAAAAGGAAAAGATTCTGGTACAGAATATCAACATCATTTTCATTATTGGACTCATTGGCCCTTAAGTTACACTCCTTTGGTTATCGCATTGATATTTAGTATCATATTTAATTTTTATATTGAATATTTCCTAGTTCCTATAATAGGTATCTATATAGGGCACTTCATTTTTGATTCAATTTCATCGGGAGATGGAATAATGTGGGGAAAAATTCCTTGGCAAAAAAAACGATTCGCCCGTTATATTAATCTATTTCGAAGTATATCAGATGGTTATCATGGTCGATATTGGGATGCAAGATATCGAAAAACATTAGTATGTAAAATAGGTTATGCTGTTGTGATTATTGCAATATTATTAATCTGTTTCTTTCAAATTTATACATTTCAGGATTTAAATTTAAATGGTTGGTATCTTTTTTCAATAATTTTTTTATTTGTTATGTTAATATTTGGATTAAAAAAGAGTCCAAAGCTTTATTTGGAAGAACCTCCTGAAGGTCGATATGCTGATTATAGGATTAGTATCGAGTACATAAATGGTTTAAGTAAGAAGAATCGAAAAAAACATGTAAAAAAATATTTTAATTTGTTAAAATCAAAAGGAATACTACCTAAAATCAAGTAAAAATTAAAAAAAAATTAATAAATATTGTTTTGCTAATATTTATAAATAATACTTATTGATTTTTTTAGAACTGGAAGGGAAGGAAACCCAGTTTAAATCCTATAAAAAAATATTTATGGTTTGAATGTTTCTTTTACCAAACAGTATTTTATTTTTTTCTTATAAATGTCAATTCTCAAGTATCAACTTTTTGGAAAAAACTCAGTTGGAGTCTATCTTTCTGTTAATAATATATTTGGTCTTTATCCTTCATCATTATTAAATTTTGCAATAAAAAAGATAAAATCAACTTTTAAAGAGCCATTTTTCCCTATTTCGATTAACAATTCTACACTTTTAGGAGTCTATCTTGCTAGTAATAAATATGGGATTATTGTACCACATATAGTAAGAGAAGATGAGCTTAATAATTTAACAAAATTTGCTTTAAGTATGAAAAATGATTATCAAATTGGGATAGTTAAATCTATAGATAATGCTTATGGAAACCTAATTTTATGTAATGATAAAGGTGCGATTATAAGTTCACTGTTAAAAGATTTTAAAGATGAACTTGAGAATGTTTTAAATGTAGAATGCCAGATTTTTGATTTTGCTGACAATTATTTACCTGGTTCAATTGGATTGGCGAATAATAATGGTTGTGTGGTACATCCCTTAGCTAGTGATGAAGAAGTGGAACAGATTTCTTCAATCCTACGGGTTAACGAAGTAGACGTATCGACTGTTAATAGAGGTATTCCTTATTTATCTTCAGGAGCTACTGTGAATGATGATAGTGGTATTTTTGGATTAGCTTGCACCGGACCAGAAATGATGAGAATGACTGATATTTTGAGACTTTGAAGTGTTTTGTAAACTCTTGAATGTTATCTCTCTCTTTTTTTTTAAAAGAATCACATACTGAGTTCAAAAATACTCTTCCTTGATTTACCAATATGTTAAATCCAATAGTTATTCAAAAAACAAAAATTTAATATTTTCAGAATTATTTTTTACTTTAATCTCGTTAATATTTGGGTTTAAAATTTCATGTCAGAGATTAAAATTTATCGAATTATTGGCACTTATTTTAAATATCATAAGAAATATTTGTTTCGAAAAGAAGTTCGTGCATTAAAGCAAGAGGATGCTTTAGAGAAAGCATTAAGTCAAATAACTTCTATAGGAATTCTTAGAAGACAAATTAGGATTAAAGAAATAAAAGAAATACCTCCAGAAGAAGCGCAAGATTACCTTATTCGTGAATTATCTCAATAAATTATTATGGTTTATAAAAAATGGAAAATAATCAGAATATAGAAAACCAATTATATCAATTTAGGATAATTAAAGAACAGCGTGAAATGTTTCAGGGTCAATTAGAAATCATTAATGCTTCATTAGGAAACTTATTAAACACAAAAACTACACTTCAAAATATAAAAGAAGGTGTAAAAGAAAATGATGAGATCATTATTCCAATAGGAGGTTTAGTTGGAATAAAAGCCTTAATTCAAGATACTGAAAAGACCCTCCTATTTATTGGAAATGACAGTGTAATAGAAAGAAATATAGATGAATCCATTACATTTATTGAAAAGTTAATAGAACAACATAATGAACAAATCAAAGCTCTATCAGAAAGAATTCAAAATTTAGATATCACTATTCAGGGAATGAGTCAATCAATTCAACAGAGTTATTCAGGCAGAAGAGGTTAAAATCTTAGATTTATTATGTCTTTTATTAGAGATTTAAACGGTGAATGGACTAATGCTTGAACAATTAAAGAATGCATTTTCTAGTTTTATAAAAAAATCCCTGTCTGAAAATAAAATTGATAATACCATTAACGATTTAAAACTTCTTCTTATCAGTAATGATGTAGCAACAGAAACTGCTGATAAATTATGCAACAATATTAAAGCCTCATTAAGTGGTGAACAAATCGGGAGATTATCATCCAAAAAAAAATATTTATTTGAGGTATTGAAAAATGTGATTACTGAAGTATTGACTCCCGATCAAGAGATCAATCTATTAGACAATATAAAAAGAAAGAAGATAAATAATCTACCTTATATAATAGTTTTTCTTGGTGTTAATGGAACCGGAAAGACAACAACTATTGCAAAAATAGCAAGCTATTTAAAGAAAAATAACATTTCTTCTGTTGCAGCAGCAGCAGATACATTTAGAGCCGCGGCTATAGAACAATTGGCCTATCATATGGAAAAAGTTGGAATTAGAGTGATTAAACATAATTACAAATCGGATCCAGCGAGTGTTGCTTATGATGCAATTCAACATGCTATAGCGAAAGGAATTAATGTAGTATTAATAGATACTGCTGGAAGACAAGTTAGTAATAAAAATCTAATGACAGAAATGCAAAAGATAGTTAGAGTCTCTCAACCAGATTTAATCATTTTTATAGGAGATAGTTTAGCTGGAAATGATGCTCTAGTTCAAGCTAAAGAATTTAAAAGTAAGGTTGGGATAGATGCTAATATCTTGACTAAACTGGATGCAGACGCAAAAGGAGGAGCGGCATTATCTATATCTTTTGAAACTAAAAAGCCAATAATTTTTATAGGTACAGGTCAAAGTTATGATGACTTAAAACCTTTTGAAAAAGAGTTCTTTATTTCCAAAATTCTCGATATTAATGGAAATTGAATAAATTACTATTATTACTAGTTAACTTTTTTAAAGATTTAGCGTTAATTTATCTGTGTCAAAGCAATACCCCAAATATAACAAATACGAAAAGTTCGAGAAAAAGAAGAAACCAAGTATATATGAACGATTAGGTATTTTCTTCCAAAATGCTAAAAGAGTTTTAAAAGTTGCAAATAAACCTGGACGAAAAGATTATTTCCTAGTATTTAAAATATGTGCAATAGGTTTAGTAATTGTAGGAGCAATTTCATGGGTAATACAACTAATTTTTACTCTCGTTAATGATGCTTTAGGGATCGGTTCATAAGTTAACATTTAATTTTATTATGCTTTTAACGTAATTATGCAAGTAAAATTAGACCATCTAGAAAATCTTCACTTTAAAGCATCAGTAAGAGATTTTGAAAAATTCGATCTAGATAAGTTGATATCATTCAATTTTCTTCTTTTTGATTAAAACTTTTGCTTTTTCTTAACTCTTGTTCTTGAGCATTTAAAATATCTATCGCTTGTTCAGGGGTTATCCTTTCATTTAAAACATCTTTAGAAATTTCTTCTATGATACTTGAAGAACCGCTTTCACTGAATTCTGAGACAAATGCTTTTAAAAATTCTTCTTTCGATAAGGGGTAATGGAGTTTCTTTTTTTTACTTTTTTTTTCTTCTTTCATTATATCCAATAAAAATATTAAATATTTAAATTAATTGAGATTTCCTTGTTTTTGATTTCTTGAAGAAGTTAAATAATGTGTATTCCAGAAATAACCATCTTTATTGTTAGTATAAAATTTTTTAAAGTATTTTTTGAATCGCTGAATTTCACCTTCTTTTATGAAATAATTTATACTCTTAATGAATTCATCACATTGATTTGTATCTAAGACTTGTCTAATGAGCTTAAGATCATTCATTTTAATACTTCACCCTAATTTTAACAATTGAATAATTTCGTTACGCATAAGAATCCTATTTATGCGTAATACTCTTTTATCTATAAGCATCTCTCTTATGGTACATATCTTATCTTTAAAATGTTGTCCCAACCGATATAACTGTGAAATTTGAGCTAGATTCTCAGACTTATGTCCAAGAACCATTTCATTTGGGTTCTAAAGACATTTTGTCTTCATCAATATGATGTATTACCCAAATGTTACTATCTGTATCTTCTAATTAAGATATAAATAAATCACTTTCTCAATTTTTTTGCAGCATCTTCCATAATATTTTTGTTTTGAATTAAAAAGGTTTCTTTTGCTTGTTCTGGAGTAATCTTTTCCTTTAAGACATCGTCAGAGATTTTACGAATTAATTTATAATTGTGTTTATTTTCTGCCTCTCTTAATTCTGAGACAAATGCCTTTAAATATTCCTCTTTACTTAATGGTGATCTAGATTTTTTTTTCTTTTTCAAATCCTTTTTCATTATAGTTAATAAAATTCTCTATGTTTTTAGTTTATATGGGATTGTCACGCTTCTGATTTCTTAATATAGTTAAATAATGCGTATTCCAAAAAGGTTCACCTTTATTATCATGATAAAATATTTCAAAGTATTTCTTAAACCATGCTTTTTCACCTTCTGTAATGAAGAAATTAATACTTTCGATAAAATCATCAAGTTGATTTTCATCTAAAACCTGTTTGATTAAATCAAGATCATTTCTAGTTATAATTCGACCTAGTTGTAATAACTGAACAACTCCATCACGCGTAATAACTTTCCTTGTCCTAAATAATCGCCTTACTGTATAAATATCTCTTAATGTGCAAACCTTACCTTTAAATTATTGGTTCAGATTATACAAATGAGGAATATCATTAAAGTTCTCATAGTCATATACTAAGACTAATTTATTTGAATCTAAAGCCATTTTATCTTCATCTATATGATGTAAAGTCCAAGGGTGTATAGATTCCTCAACTAGCATTCGTTTGGACCATAATACATTATTAATGACTGTTAAATATTTTATTTTGATTATTTCCAATTTTGTATATAATATAGGATTAGTAACCTTAAAAAAAGAGATAAGAATATTAAAAATTAATTATATTACCAGGATACTAAACTTAATTATGCAAGTAAAAATAACCCATCAAAAAAACCTCCACTTTAAAGCAGCTGTTAGGGATTTTAATAATCTTGATATAGATGAACCAGAATCGTTTCATGGAACTAATTTAGGCCCAAGTCCGGTTGAATATTTATTAATTGGAATAGGAGGATGTCTAGGAAGTTCATTTATGTATTGTCTAACCAAGAAAACCATTAAAGTAAGTAATTTAAAGATAGTAATAGATGGGAAGATAAAACATAAAGGTCCAACTTTAAATTTGAGATTAGTGCAGGTTGATATCGTTATTTTATACGAATTAGAAGATAATTCATTTAGAGAGAAAGCAGACACTTGTATAAATGAATTTAAACAATATTGTGTAGTTTCAGATTCTCTAGTAAACGGAATACCGTTAAATGTTGAATGTAAAGAAATATTTAAAAAAAATATTTAAAAATAATAAATAATGATTTGATCTGGGATATTTAAATCTTCTTCCTTGTTTTTACAAGCGATAAATTTTATTTTCAACTTTAATGCTTCTGAAAGGAGACGTTTTGTTAGGATCCCATCTATAAGTAAAAATTCAGTTTTGCCATATTTACCAATCTCTTCAAACAATTCTTTAACTGGGAGTTCAAATAGTTTCTCAAGTTTATTGTTAAATCCTATACTAAAATCTCGAGAGATTGTATTTATTGCATCTATTATTGTATTTTGGTTTTTAACTTTAAGCTTTTTAAGAAGTTTACTTATAAGAGTTTCTACAGATTTCTTTTCCTTAATTGGAGGGACGCTTCCTGTCTTTTCTGATGATTCTGTCGTAGTTTTTTTATTTTGAAGAGAT
This sequence comes from Promethearchaeota archaeon, assembly GCA_048940445.1. Classification (GTDB taxonomy): domain Archaea; phylum Asgardarchaeota; class Lokiarchaeia; order Sigyniarchaeales; family SOKP01; genus SOKP01. The sequence continues at coordinate 5,352 of JBHLON010000032.1, read as the reverse complement.
TTAATCAGTTGTTTTCTAGTTAATTCCTCAACTTCATATCCATCAGGTGCTCGAGCAATAAAATCCACTTTAATTAGCTGCATTAATTCTTTTGTTATTAATTCACCCCCACGATCCCCATCGGTAAAAATAGTAATTGATTTTTTTTGTTTTGCTAGGTCTATTACTGATTTTGGGATATGAGTTCCTTGAACTGCTATACTATTTTTGATCCCTATTCTTAGTAAGTTTAATACATCTGCTCGGCCTTCCACTATAATCAGTTCGTCGCTAGTTTCCACTTCTGGCCCCGCTGGCAATCCTTCGGGACCCCATTTTATTATTTCACCAAGTTTAATATCTGTATCTATTTTTTCTTCAATCTCACTTGGTTCTAGTGATTTTTGATCCCACTCTTTTAATAACTCTGCTGCTCGCTCAATAATTTTTTTTCGTTTTGTTTCTCTTACATCTCTAATTTCGATTAATTTAATTTGAGCTTCGCATGGTCCTACACGAGTAACAGTTTCAACAGTCGCTGCCAATAATGCAGTCTCCTTTCTAGTTAAAGAAGATGGAATTTTTATAATTCCTATAGAAAGTCCCTCCTTAGATTCGTTTTCTACTTCGATTCTTCCAATTCGTCCTGATTTTTGAAGATCTCTTAAATCAAGATCTAAAAGGAGACCCTCTGTTTAGCCGATTGAGCCGAACTGGCTTTTTTCATTATCTTTGACCGAAAATGGCACCGACTATATCGCTTTTTTCAACCACTCCTTTAATTTCAAATTTTGCTTCAATAATATATTTTGTAGTAAAGTCTACTTGATTATTGGTAATCTTGATCACTTCCATTTTTATTATTAAATTTTATTAAATTCTAATGAGATAATTATGATTTTAGAAAATTTCAAAACTTTTGAACCAATTTAGTTTCTTCTTTTTGATATTTTAATAAACAATCATCGATATACAAATGATCATATTAGGTAAATTATTCATCCCATTTATTTTTTGCTAAGTGATAACATCCTCATAGGATATAAATTCTTAAATCATAAGTTCGAAGCTTTATTGATGAGTCTCTATTGGAACAATGTCTTATTGAAAAGAATTTATAAAATAAATAAAAAAAGCATCAAATTCAGATTATGTACTTCAGTCGGGCGTTTTTACTTTTACTTCGAAAAAGAAGCTAAAAATGAAAATTCTCAATTTAATGGAAAAATTATTTTTTTTCCTAAAGAACTCTAATTTATACTAGCATTATTTTTAAGAGTTAATTTACAAAAAATAAATTATAATTACTTTCTTCATTTTAAAGGATATAAAAATGATTGAAAAAATTATTGTGTTTGGAGGAAAAGGTGGGGTTGGAAAGAGCTCAATTAGTGCAGCAACTGCTCTTAGATTATCAGAATTACTCCCAGATAAAAAAGTTTTATTAATATCATTTGATATAGCTCATAATCTAACTGATATCTTTGGAATTACTATTAAAAGTAAAGTATCTCCAATAACGGATAATTTATGGGCGATTGAGCCAGATCCAGACTTATATGCTGAACAATATACCAAAGATTTAGTGGAAAAAATGAAAAATCTGACAAAACAAATGCCAATTATCGGAAGTTTACCACAAATCGAAAAATTTATAAATACTAGTTTTACGGCTGATTCTATCCCGCTAGCTTTAAAAAATGCAATGTTTTTTCAGAAATTATTAGATGCTGAAGATATTAATACTCAAGACATCCAATTTGATATAATTGTAGCTGATTTTCCTCCTACAGGAAACATGGTTGCACTATTTGAAATTCCTGAAGACCAAGTAAAAGTTGTTCTAAAATATTCTTTAAACTTCTATAATTCGATAAAAGGTGCCATTAGAAATTTGTCTAAAATGTTTAGACAGATAGTTAAACCATTTGATGACGGTAGTTATGAAAAGAGAAGAGAATTAGGAAAAGAAATATTTAATATGATCGTAGAACTTGAAAAAAGAGGAGAACGAATAAGTGAATTAATTCATAATGTTGGATCTTTAAGATTAGTAACTATTGCAGAGCGCCCTAGCTTTGAAGAAGTAAAAAGAGCACGTGATTTGACTCAAAGGTACATTTCCCTTCATGCTGTTCATATAAACATGATCACTCCTAAAGCAAAAAAATGCAACTTCTGTAATAGTTTACGTGAAAGCCAGTTAAAATTCATTGAAGAGATTAAAAAGGAATTTAAGCAATTGAAAATTTGGGAATCGAATCGTCTTATTAATGAACCAATTGGGATAGAGGGAATTAAAAAATTAGCTAAAGAGGTATATGGAACAGCTTTAGCAAAGGAAATTTTAGATCCAAATTAAATTTTTACTCCTATATCAAGCTGTAACTTTTAGTGAAAAATTGATGACAAAAGAATTATTTATTTGATCTGTTTTTTCTTTTAAATTTATATTTGATTATTGAAGGAATAATCTTTCCAATTATTTTTAACCTATCTTTAAGTGAAACCTGTTTAAGGAGTCCTAAAATCCATTTACGTGTTGTTATAGGGCTTCCCCTTAGTAAAAATGGATTATTTAGTTTTAATTGTTTTTCTAAACGCTTACGGCTATTTCCGATTTCTATAATTGGTATAGTACTCATATTGGAAGGAATAAGCCCTTTTTGAGCTAAATTAGCAAAGAAATCTAGGTTTTGTGGTTGATAGCCCATGAGGATAGCGGTTACAGCATCTGAAATTCCAATGCTTGTAGAAACTGTAAGTGCATTCCAATAAATAGGCTCTACTTTTACTTGTTCGATCATATAACCCGCATAATGCCCTCCATTGATTCCAATACAAGCCACACCTGCTTTATGAATCTTTTCTAATGCGTCAACTATATAATCTTTTAACCCTAATCCAATATCAGAGAAAGCAAGATGCAATAAATTCTTCTTAGGAAATAATGTTGATCCTATGATAAGTGACTTTCCACTCAATGAAAAAGGAAGACCCTTAAATCCAGCGACATTTTCAGAAAATGGCGCTTTAGGATTACTAAAACTTATAATCAAATTTTTATTATTGAAAAGGAAGCTAGGAAGTCTAACTGGTGGATAATCGAAACCATAATTAAAACTAACTATATCTTCATGTTTTAATAAATCTTCCTTTAAACATAATATTCGAACCTGCGAGTATTTCTCAGCAAGTTGCATATAACCAAACTTTTCAAACAGGCTTTTAATATTTCGATTATTTGTTGCAGGGGTTTCATAAAAAGTGATTGGTTTACCAGCACTGGCTAAAATTATGGCTTCAGCAAACTCGACATCCAGATAAGTTCCTTCTATAGGTTGTTCATCTCGAAAAAAACTAGCTCCTATTGGTACATGTACATATATTTCATGAGTTTTATCAATGAGAGAAAGAATCTCTGCTTGTAAAAAAGCCTCGTATAAACCTTTTACTATCTCACGATTTTCAAGATCAATTATTATTGCTTTATCTTGAACGTTATTTTCAAGATTCATATAACTTACATATCCTTTTTGGGTAAACACAATTGACTAAAAAATTTCTATTAGAGTTTTTATTTTATAATTATTAAGCTAATTATAATGTTCTCTCTATTTTAAGGTAATTTCAATAAAAATTGATTTTTTTTCTCCTTCCCGATCTTCTTTAAACATCAGTTTAAACATGCGATATTTTTTCTTAAATAATTCGATGATATGTTTAGACTCATCATCTGAGAGAATGCGAGCAATTCCATCAAAATATTCCCCTTTAGGTTTACCTCGCATGCTGGAAGAGGCAATTTTGACACTTGGATTATTCTTAATACGTTTCAATTTAAATCTTCGTTGTAATGTAACAAAATATATTTTTTTATTCTGTTCTACAAACCATACTGGTGTAGTTATGGGATCCCCATTTTTTTTATATGTGATAAGACTTACATATTTACCTTCCATGATGCTTAAACTAGTTTTTTATTGTTATTAAATATTTGATCTATTTTTTAAAGAAAATCATTTAATTTGACCTTCGATTTAATTGGGATTTCGATTATTCCAATTTAAAGCGATTTTTTATTTTTGACAATACACTCTGAGATAATAAAGGATTAATCAACCATTATTTGACTTTCAGATATACTTTATAGCCATTAGGAAAGGTCAATTTTTTTACTATAGATTGAATAGAGATTATTTTTATATTTCTGCGATGGGATTTAAAGATAAATTAAAATTGTTTCTTAGCGGAGGAAACTATTTTCATATATAATAATTTAAGCATAATCAAACTTTTTAAACCAAAGAGAGGGTTTGTAAAGTTTTTATATGAAGTTTGAATTAATTAAATTTATGTATCTTTTTAGTATGTTTTAAATTAATAATAAAGGGCATATCTATGGCAGAGAATAAAACCAAACGCAAAGCAGGTATAGTACTTCTTATTATAGGTATGTCTATGCTTTTAATTATGGAATTTTTACCATTTATTTTTCAAAATTGGATCGCTTTCCCTATTATATCTGTTATTTCTATATTTATAGGATTTATTTTACTTTATAAAGAACTATCAATTAAAAATAGAGCGATTATGTTGTTAATAACAGGTGGTTTTTTCATCATTATAACAACATTGATGATTATAAGAATTACACTTTATATGTATATGTTAATAATTCTTTTAACAGTAAATTTCGCATTATGGATTTTAGTGTTTATAATTCCATCTATTATAAAATTAATTAAAAATATAAATTTTAGTGAAAGAACAACTTATATATATGCATTAGCACCTTTAACAGTTTTTTGGTTGCTTCTATATACTATAATTATTTCTATTTTATCAGCTAGCACTCCAACAATCTTCATTGATTTTTATTTCCAATATTTTTTTATTGCTTTAGGTGGTGGAATTTTATTAAGCATCATTCTACTAGTAATAGTATACGTAGGTCCTACTCTTTAATAGAGGATTGGTAATTTCCAATTGGAAATTGGATAAGTGACTTAGATAACATTATTAATATTACTCTTTCAAAAAATTAGCATATCCTTTCTCAAGAAAAACGTGAGATAAAGTTTCTAAGAATTTTTATCAATTTTTAACAGAAATCTCAATCTCACAACAAGGATCTCCTAAAGGGATTTTCTTCTCATGTTTTAAAATAAATTCTTTTTCTGGAAAAGCTCCCTTTAGTAAACCCCTAATACTTGCTAGCGTAACCTTGTGACAAGGAATTGCATCCTGATTCCATACTTTCTGCACCATTCTCCAGATTTCACAATCTAAAACCCTGTGAATTATTTTGTTCTCATTAATAACCTCTATTTCTGAATTCATATTCATAAGCATATGTTGGATTTTCATTAG
>JBHLON010000075.1:1771-8543 GCA_048940445.1 Promethearchaeota archaeon | reverse complement strand
TTAATACTCTAAAAACCATAATTTTTTTTTAAGATTAATTATTAGTTTAACTTGCTGTCAGCTTTTCTTAACATTAAAAGTAAGCATGTGAATAAAGCAGTCTAGTGGGGCTGTGGATTAGATCTTGATTACCTTATTGTCTTGAGATCACTGGAAGATCGTTCGCTTGGCATGCGAAAGGCCGGGGGTTCAATTCCCCCCAGCTCCACCATCGCTTTGATACGAAATTAATTATCTATAAAATTTACATTCTTGAATATATCATCTGAGTATATATAGTTGTAATACATAGGTATTGATTGAAATACGTGAAATCGGCATTTCACGTAATTTCGATAAATTCAATTTTTTGGAGTTATATTTATAAAATAGAGGTTTTGAAGGTTTAGTATATGAAAAATGTAAGAGTAGGATTATTAGGTGGAATGTCTTATGAATCCACCTTAAAATATTACCAACTTTTCTTAGAAAAGTATTATAAGAAGGAACGAAATTATTCATATCCAGAAATTGTTATCTTTAGTTTAAATTTTCAAAAGGTAATTGACTATGAGCTTGGAAATCAACCAGAAGAGTATGTTGATTATTTAATGGAAGGAATTAGTTCTTTACAAAATGCTGGTGTAGGATTTATTTTTATGGCAGCTAATTCTCCCCATGCGGTTTATGAGGATTTAAAAAAGCTAGCAGAAGTTCCAATCCTTAGCATAGTTAGGGCAACAGCTGAGAGAGCAAGAGAAGAGAATCTGAAAAAGCTATTATTGTTGGGTATTAAGTTCACGATGCAATCTACATTTTATAGGGATGAATTTGAAAAATTTGGAATGAAAGTAATAACTCCTTCGATTCAGGAGCAAGATGAGATAGATAAAATTATATTCAATGAACTAGTTATTGGTTTTTTTAAACAAAAAAGCAAACAGACGTTATTGGAGATAATAGAGAAAAACGAGGTAGATGGAGTGATTTTGGGGTGTACAGAACTTCCATTGATTTTACAACAAAACGATACATCCTTAAGATTATTAGATACAATGGAAATTCATATTGATTATGCATTAAAGTATTATATGTCATTATTGATATAATTTTGCATCTTATTATCATTGAAGATTTTCAATTCTGAATGGTGAAAATCTATAAAATTATCTGTTTGAAAGGTTTTTTAATTCCCAACTATTTTTTATTATAATTAAAATCGTATGGTTTTGGCTTATTGGTCTCTTTAAATTAACAAAAATTAAAGTAAAGGACTTAGCACCGATTCTATTGGTCATGTTATTGTTGTTTGTCTCGATTGCATGCGCTAATATGCTGATCCCTAGTTATGCAGCTGTTCAGGCAGAATTTGGTATCTCAGAGTCATTATTAGCCATTCCAGATGCTTTTTTTGTACTTGTTAGCGCTCTATTTGCCTTATTGTGGGGATATTATACAGATCGTATTGATAGAACAAAAGTGATTATGGCAGGAGCTTTTTCTTGGACAATAGGGATGATGTTAACAGCTAGTTCTAGTAGTTATATCATGTTAATTATTTCAAGAATGTTAAGTGGAGCGGGCCTTGGATGTGTGTTACCTGTTGGATATTCTATAATCTCAGATGCAATTCCTCCTGATGAACGTTCAGGATGGTTTGGGACTCTAGCTATTTTAAGCTCGATTTCAAATGGAGTAGGGCAAGCATTATCATCATTTATTGGTCCAATATGGAGGGTACCATATTTTTTCCCTACATGGAGATTTCCTTTCTTTTTACTGTCTTGTATAAGTATCGTTATAGTATTTTTATTGTTTTTTGTGAAAATTCCTAAACGTGGAGTAAAAGAAGAGGAATTATTTGATTTAGTCGCATTAAATCTCGAATATAGTTATACTATCTCTAAAGAAGATTTATCAAAAATCGTTAAAAAAAAAACTAATCAATATCTCGTTTTTCAAAATTTCTTTACAATTATTCCAGGAACGATTACAATCTTCTTTTTAACCTCAATGTTGAATTTATATTACTTGCCCGGAGTCCCTGCAGTAATTCGTTTACAGACAGCAACCCTTCTAGCAGGTATATTAGGAGTAGGGTATATTATTGGTAATTTAGTTCTTTCTTATTTAGGAGATGTATTATATCGACGAAACAAGAAAAATAGAACAAGGTTAGGGTTAGTTTGTATGATATTGGCTTTCCCATTTTATATCATAACCCTACTTTTAATTACACCTGTCACGGCAATAGATATATCTTATCCCGACCCTATTCCGACAAGTGAAATTACTAATTATATATTTATCACCTTAGGACGCATTTTCTCGGAATATCCGAATTATATTTATTATTTTATTTTCGGATTAATAGGTACAATTTTAATCGCAGGTCCTGTAGCAAATAGAAACGCTGTGATGATAGATGTCAATTTACCCGAACATAGAGGTACATCTATTTCGTTTTTAAATCTATCAGAACAAGTTGGTAAGAGTATGACCTTATTTGCGTCTTATTTTCTAATTTCATTTTTAGGAGGAATCTATAACATGATGTTTTTTTCCATATTTTTTTGGATTCCAGCATGTATTCTATGGTTTTTTGCTAGTCGTAGCGTTGGGAAAGATTTAACGGCTAAATCTATGATCCTTTCCGAGAGAAAACAAGTAAGCTTATTAGACTACATTTTTGAATTAGAAATTCAAATGGACAGAGCAATTCAAAAAGTTCAGGATTCTAAATATTATCTCTTAACAAATCCTGAAAAATTTAATAAATTAATCAGTGAAGCTATAAAAATATTTAATTATTGCGAAAAAGAAGGTGAATTCAGGAGTATTACTAACATTGAAGAAAAAGCCCGTAACTTAAATGTAAAGGCATCTTCAATTCAAAAAACTGCTAATCAAATTTATGAATTATTTAAAGATGAGACCGTATCAGAAAAAGAGAAAGAACTACTCAATGAAGATCTAAGACAAATAGTGTTAAAAATCGCTGAAGGTGAAAAAAGTACGTTTGGAGAACTACAAATTTATTATGAAGATGCCTCCCTAAAGATTATTGAGGCGCGGTTATTGAGAAAGAATGACTTATTGAGGTCTATGAAAAAAATCATAGAAGCTATATTAATCTATGAACGAGTTAAAAATCTTTTAAATGAAAGATTGGAAATATTGAATGGCACAGCTGATCTTACTGAGGAAGATCAATTGGTTTATGAAAAAGAAAGAAATTTACTTGAAAAATGCTCCATGTCTTTGTTAGCAACTAAAAAATTAAAAGAGGAATTTGAGGAAATTTCTAATCAATTAGAAGAAAATGGAATTAGTAAAAGAGATTTAGAAAAGATTTCAGAACTTGCATCCGAATTTAATGTAAACATATCTAGCATAATTAATGATACTTTTGGTAAAAACAAGGAGGCTAAAAAGATTTTAAATAAAATTTTCGTTAAAATTGATACGATTTTTAATGAATACGATAAGTGGAAAGAATCAGAGTTAAAAGTCTTTTAATAGTATTTATTTAATTATTTAGAAATTCATTTGCTAAAATCTCTTTATAGAGATCTTTTTCATCTTCAGAGAGTTTATTGACTCCTTTTCCCTTTTTATTATAATGGTCTGGGCTATCATTATTTGAAAATAAATTAATGAGTAAAATCAAGCAATTTTGAAGTCGGAGATTTTCTTCTTTAGTAGCATTTCCATTAAAACTTTTCATTAACTTTATGAGAAGAGTACTCAAAAAAATTTTGTTAAATTGAATTGGATTAAGGTTTTCTCTAACCTTATTATGATAAAATTCCATAATTTGGGCTATACAATCCATTCAATTAACACCTAGGGACAAATGCTTAAATCGATAGATTTAAGAATGAGCGATTCTGAGAAATCTTCAAAATAATCTTTTTATGCTCTTATAAAACATGATAGCACGAATATAAAAATATTTTTGACTATATTTCACGAGAGATTAATGAAAACTAGAAATTTGTGTGTAAATTTATACAAATTTTTTAAATTGAAAATAAGAAATAACTGATTAATTTTAATACTTAAAAATAAACTCTTGATACTTTCTATAGCTCTACTTCTATTTTTTCAACAAAAGTTTCTATTGATTGCTCCAAATCAATTAAGTCTTGCGTTTCTTTTATTTCTGAACTTGCAAGTCTATTCAGAAACTCTTTTAATATCCTTTCTTTAACCTTATCGTGTGGAAAGATCAAACTGCTCTTGTAATGCTCCCAATCGAGGATATTGGTAAAAATAATGAATAAAATCTCAATATGACTATAATCTATTAAGCTTTGCAGTTTTTCTTTAGTAATAAGAGTCTTTGTATGATCTTTATAAAAATCAGAGAGATCATTGTAGTAATTGGTAATTCTGGCAATATTATCTAATTGTGTACGAAGAGCAGCTTGATTAATAGGGCTCTCTTCATCTTTATACATTATTTCAAAATAAGCGTTAATAAAATCCTTGAGTCTTTGAAGCTTTTGTTGGAACACTCTTGTTTTGACAATTCGCTCAAACATAGGGCTTTCTTTATATTGATAGAATTTTAGCTCGAACTTTAATATAGCTAAGATGTCTAAAAATAATTCGCGAATATCAATATTACTGTTTTCCATTTTAAGGTAGAAGGTTAATTATTTATTATAATCTACTTAGTAATAGAGTTCAAAGATTATTAAAACTTTTCATTATTAAAACTGTATAGGGAAGGATCTGTCTGGAAGAATGGGTTCTTTATATTCAGAAGGAATCCTTAATGGCTTTTTCTTAACTAGTTTCTTGTAAATTATAGCTTTTACATGAATCTTTAAGATTCTCAAAGGGGTGCGCAACATAAAAAAGAATATGTTTTTTGGATTTTTCCTTAACTTAAGAAAGTTGTCGAAATATAGCTCGGTTTTTGGTTGTGAAGGTAATGTCTCAAGTGATATAAAACGCTCAATTATTTTGTTAAGCGTTGCTGTATCTTTAAAACAATAATAATTTGATGTCCTTAATGTCCATTTAATTGCTTCTAATTGATATATAATGGCATTTAAGTTTGTAAGAGGAGTTATTAACAAGGCAAAAAATGAAATGAACAAATTCATAACAGCACTTTTAAACATTTCTTTTACAGTCACTTTAATGTTAGACCTGATATTCCTTCTTAAATCTTCTCCATATAGAATAGTGCTATTGTCAAGTACATTACTTAAAACTATATTTCGAGGTGCAAAAAGTGCCGATATAATTCTATTTACTCTGAATATTTTATGGAAATTAGCTTGATCCCAAAATTTTTTTCTTGTTAAGAAATGGCTAACAAACATTCCGGTTGAATATTGCAATACATTTAATATAATTCTAATTAAAGAGCTATTGAACCGTTTAAAATTATGCTTTTCCTCTAGTGCCATAAAGTGTTTTTCAATTTCCTTAATATGTCTATCAGATACTCGATCTTTAAAAATGAATAGCAGATCACAATCAGAGATAATAGTTGATTCTTCTTTTTTCTCAGATCTTTGACTTCCAAATAACATTATTGATGATATTTTATTGATTCCAATTTCCTTATTGATAAGCACTATAACATCCTTAATATAGGCTCTAGATCTTTCACTTATATTTTTTAAATTATAGGATATTCCCTTTTTTTTGTCATCTGCTGGAGTGAGTGATTTAGAATCTTCCAACTTGATCAATAAAAAAATTAATTAACTATTTTATAAATGTTTATGAAAAAAATTTGTTTAAATGTCATTTGCTAACTTATAACCTCTACTTACAGCTTCCATGACAGTTTCAGGTTTTCTAGCATCACCGATTTTCTCGATAATAAGTCCTCCAAGTTGTTTTAGATCAGTGTAAAGTTCATTATTTGGTTCTACACCTGTAGCATAATAAATCATATCAACTTTATCAATGACATGATCTTTGTCATTAGCGTCTAAATAATTTACATAATTATCCCCAATTTCAGTTACTTTCGCACTAGTAATTAACTTAACACCTAAGGCATCACATTTATCTAACATAACCCATTTAGTGGTTTTTCCTAATGCAGAACCTAACTTTGGTAATTGTTCTAAAACAGTAACTTTATTTCTTGCTCCATGAAGCATATTTAATGCTACTTCAGATTCTAACGCTTTATAGAATGTAAGGAAATCAAATGCTTCCAAACTTAAGCTACCATATTTTGCTAAGTAAAGTGCTAATTCAATTCCTGTGGCGCCACCACCAATTATAACGTTATTTTTACCTATTGGAGCATCACCACTAAACACATCATTAGCCCAGTATACATTTTTTTTATCTATCCCCAGAATAGGGGGTAAAATTGGCTTGGAACCGGTGGCTAAAAAGATTACATCGGGATTAAATTCCTTAACTTTTTCAAGGGTCACTTTTTCTTGTAAGTGAAGGTTTATATTGTATTTTTGAATCCAATAAGTATAGTTTTCAATCATTTTCTTGAATTCATTTCTTCCAGGTGGTCTCCAAATTAAATTCAACAAACCACCGATTTTATCATCTTTCTCAAAAATGTGAACTTCATGTCCTCTCATTGCTGCTACTCTGGCAGATTCTAAACCTCCAGGTCCAGATCCGACAATCATAATTTTCTTTTTTTCTTTCATTGGTTTTAATTCTGTGCGAGCTTCATTACCTGCTCTAGCATTTCTTAAACAACCTACTGGTTTCATCTTAAAAATGTTGTCAAAACACCCTTGATTGCATCCAACGCAATTCATAATGTCTCTTAATTCTCCATTCCTAG
>JBHLON010000075.1:0-1671 GCA_048940445.1 Promethearchaeota archaeon | reverse complement strand
CCAAATACAAAATCTTCTACACTTGATTTCATTAATTCAATAGTTTCAATAGGGAATCTTAATCTGTTCTCAAGGTCTCCTCCATATTTATCTTTTCTTCTATTTTTTAAAGGGGATATAAACTGATCCATTAAGTATCCCGCGTTAGCACATATCTCGACAGCATCAAACCCTGATTCTTTGGCACGAATAGTGGCATCTGCAAATGCTTGTTTTTCTCGCTCAATATCTTCAATAGTCATCTCTCGAGGTGTAGTTTTACTAAATTTGCTATATACTGCAGATGGCGCTAGTGGCATTCGCCCTATAATTTGAGGGTAAGTGTAAGCCCCACCATGGTATAATTGACATACTAGCTTTACGTCATCTCGAGCATTATGCACTGCCTCGGTGAATTCTTTTAACTTAGGAATAAATTTATTGTCATCAACACCAATCATCATTGGTAAACCTTTACCATAAATAGAAACATAACAACCGCCTACAATTAGCATTCCAGCACCACCTTTCGCTCTTTCAACATAGAAATCGATTAATCGCTTAGTTATAAATCCATTACTTGCGTAATTGAGATTTAATGCTGGCATAACAATACGGTTGGAAATAGTTATGTTCTTGATTTTAAACGGCTCGAATAATTTGAAAAATTTCATATAGAAAACCTTTCAGTTAGTTAAATTATTAATTTTGTTAGTTATAAAAATTGATAGCAATTTAAATTATTATCTCTTGTAAAAAACTGTAAAATCCAAAAAAAAGAATTACCAATTTGTATAATTTAAAATTTATCTTTTATCTACTTTAGGAAAGATTTTAGAAGCATATTATAATTAACTAACGGAAATATGAATCCGGACCTCTATCTTCACGAGCACCTTTCATGAAGCTTTCTGCTTGCTTTTTATAAGAATCAATGACACTCTCCATTTCTTCTATTTTTTTATCTAATTCTTCAAAGCCCATATCTATATTAAAAAAATCTTTAAGTATTGTAACTAAGGCTTTGGAAGCTTTGGGATCTAATGACATCATAGGTAATGGTAATGTTTCTGCTAACAAACAAACTCCTGGTGCAAACCCCTTTTGTCCCGCCCATGCAGGTAAAATCCCATTTGCCCCAGCTATAATTCCCCCTTCCATTAAAATTGTATTCTTGAACTTTAAAAACGATTTTATAACATTTTGATCAGTACCACAAACATGAACCATTGGATGGTCTCTAATCTTATCTGTAACCATTGCTCCAGTACTAACGTACATAACAATCTTTCCATTGGTTATATTATTCATTTCAGCACAAAATTTCTGAGAGAATTCAAACACTCCTTCTGAAGTTTGAGGTTGATAATTAGCAGTAAGTATAAACAGGTCATTTTCTTTTTTTCCAGATCTCGATTTATAATAAACTTTTGCTGTTGGAATTTCTAATTTTCCTTTTTCAACATTCGATTTGGGAGGAAAATCAAAATGTTCAATATCTAAAAACTCCTCAGCTTTAATTGAATCTTTAATTGAGGTTATAGCTAATTTTGCTACCAAAGCAATACCGGGCCAACCTATTAGAACGACTGGATTTTTGATATCTTCAGGCTTTAAATCAAATTTTTTAGTAATATTAATATACATTTTTCCATCATTTAATTATTTTTAAAATTCAAAATTTAAAGATTC
>JBHLON010000074.1:0-8651 GCA_048940445.1 Promethearchaeota archaeon | reverse complement strand
GAGGATGCAGAGCAAGCTGTAATACGGGAAGTTAGAGAAGAAACTAATCTTGCAGTCGAAATAGTTAAAAAGATAGGAACTTATGATCAAAAGGGTCGTGATCCACGGGGCAGAATTATCTCAACTGTGTTTAAATGTCGTTTAGCCAAAGGCCTATCAAAAATGGCGGGAGGAGATGATGCTACTATTGCTGAAGCGATACCTATTGAAAAAGTTAAAACTATGGATTTAGCATTCGATCATAAGAAGATATTAAAAGATGCTGGTGTTTTATAAGAGGAGCTATACTTTTTTTATTTTTTTTTTTGATCATTATCTTTTCTTTTATTTAATATCTTATTCCATTATCATCTAGTTTCAAAAAGAAATAAAATAAAAATAATTGTTATTATAGTCTATCTATTAAAATAAGTTAATCTTATCATAATATATTGAAAAATTTTAAAAGTCGCGGGAGAGACTATTTTTATGACTGAACCCTCAGAACCATTTTATTCGATGGAATTAGAGCAAATTTATTCAAAATTTCAAACCCATCCAACTAATGGATTATCGAAAGAAGAAGCTCGAAAAAGATTGGAATTATATGGGTTAAATGAAATCCCTAAAGCTTCAAAAGGTTTTATAAAAATTTATCTTGCACCTTTATTTAATTGGTTGATTGTAATTTATCTAATTGGAGCTTTAATATTATTTCTAGCAGCAGTTTTAGGTGGTCAAGGTAATTTAACTTTTATAGGATTAACTTTAGGAATTGTTGCTCTAAATGGTTTGGTTGCTATTATCCAACAATATCGGGCCACTAAAAAGTTGAATGCACTAAGAGAAATGACTGCTCCAACTACAACAGTAATAAGAAATGGACAAAAGATTGATATTACGACAAAGGAAGTTGTTATTGGAGATTTATTAGTCCTTGCCCAGGGGGACAGAATTCCAGCAGATGGAAGAATAATTAGATCTTCTAATCTTGAAGTTAATGAGGCTTCACTTAGTGGAGAAGCTGAACCTGTAAAGAAACTCAAAGAGGGAAGAGCATTAGAACAGAGAGAACTTTCAATTGGAGAAAGAGTTAACATGATCTTCTATGGAACTTATATTACAACTGGTAATGGTACTGCTATTGCAGTAAGGATTGGAAGAGATACCGAGATTGGAAAAATCTCAAAAGGATTAGAAGAGGCAGGAACGAGTGAGATTCCTATTAGACAGAAAATGAATAATTTTGGTAAATGGTTAGGTTTAATTGTGATTGGATTCTGGTTGCTAATTCTTTTTATTAAGTGGGTGGTTTTTGGGGACTTAGAAATTGTAGTTAGCTTAAATTCTGCAATGGATCTTTTGCCTATTAATATCCCCTTACTCGTTACCATTATTCTTTTAACTGGAGTCCTAGTTATGGCTCGTCAAGGAGTCATTATCAGAAATCTTGCATCTGTGGATAGTTTAGGCCGCGTGAGTGTAGTATGTTCAGATAAAACTGGAACATTAACAAAAAATCAGATGTCAATACAACACGTATGGACAAATGGTTCTACTTTCAAGGTCACCGGAAGTGGTTATACACCTGATGGTGACATTATTTTAATTGATGATCCCAAAAAACCCATATTCATAAAACATATTGATGATCATCCACAACTCAAGCTACTGTTAATTGCAGGATTTTTGAATAATAATTCTGCCTTAGTTAAAAATGAAATAGAGATCTCTAGGAAGATTATACCCAATTGGAATGTGATAGGATCCCCAACTGAAGGCGCTTTGATGGTTCTTTTCCAAAAAGGAATGGGAGATTATATGCTCGAAGACTTTGAGTATATTAAAGAGTTTCCATTCGACTCTAAATTAAAGAGAATGACTAAAATTTATAAGCGAGATAAGAAATATTATTCTTTCACAAAAGGGGCTAGTGAAATTCTAATACCTCAATGTAGTAAAGTTTTATATAAAAATACTGAAGTCGAATTCAAGGAGGACTTAAAAGAAAAAGTAATTCAGATCGCCGATGTATATGCACAACAAGGATATCGTATCTTAAGCATATGTTATAAAAAATTAGATGAATTACCTCCCGAAGATGACAAAAGCAGGGAAATATTTGAATCAGAAATGATTTATATTGGATTTGTAACAATTCTAGATCCTCCTAGGGAGGGTGTAAAAGAAAGTGTACTTGAATGTTATGATGCTGGTGTAAACGCTGTAATGATAACGGGTGATTCACCAACTACAGCTAAAGCAATAGCAAAACAAATAGCCATAATAAAGAATGATGATGATTTAGTAATTGAGGGAAAGGATATAAAAAATATTACTTCATTCCATGACTTTAGCCGAATTAAGGTTTTTGCAAGGGTTTCCCCAGAGCATAAAGAGGATATTGTAGAAAGATATCAAGATTCCAATAAGGTTGTCGCTATGACAGGGGATGGTGTAAATGATACTTTAGCCCTTAATATGGCAGATGCAGGTATTGCCATGGGAATACAAGGAACTGATGTTGCTAAAGAAGCAAGTGATATGGTTATCAGTGATGACTCATTCAATTCTATTGTAACTGGAATTGAACAAGGGAGGGGGATTTTCTCCCGAATTCGTGCAGTAGTATTCTTTTATATTGTTATTAATGTATTTGAAGGCATTGTTCAATTTATTCTAACGGTTATTTTAGGACAACCTTACTTTTTGAGTACCGAATTCTATTATCAATGGATATTCCTATCGATTACACTACATATGTTTCCTGGTCTAATTTTGACCTTTGATACCAATCCTAAAGACCTTATGAAGCAAAAACCACGTGATGGGGAAGAAATTCTTTCAAAAAATACCTTCATTCTGTTAATTATATTTGGAATCTTGCTTTCCATCTGCATGATTATAACATATGTTATAGTTATTACAGGTGCTTATCCAGTTTTCTTAGAAAATTATGAATTTGGTGCTTTTAATAGTGCTTATCTTTATACATCGGAAACAAATGGTCTTATTCCTGTGGGCGTTACACTGGCACAAGGAAAAACACTTACAATGCTTATGTTAACGTTGTTTTTTTGTGAGTCATTTTTAGTCTATCAAATTCGACGACCAAATAAATCCTTAATTAAAAGTATTAAAGAAGATAGTACTAAGTTTATGTATATTTTAATCGGCTTATTATTCGGAGTATTTATTGCAATAATATACATTCCTGGGTTCCAAGTTACATTAGCAGATTGGGGTTTAAATTTTATGTTCATGTATCTAACTGGACTTGATTGGTTAATATGCTTTTTAATCTCAATGATTTGTATTGGTGGTCTTGAAATCTTCAAATACTTGTTTAGAAAGAAAGGGATTTTCTTTTAATTATTTAATACATTCTTGAAAAAACTTATTATTTTTATTCTGATATAATCATCTATGTTTCAAAGTAAAAGATTAAAGTTAGCCCCGCTTAAACGAGAATATATTGAAAGCTTCCTTAAATGGTTAAATGATCCTGAGGTCACGCAATATCTAATAGGATATCGCCCTCTTACACGAGATATGGAAGAAGAATGGTTTAATAATCTCAAAAAGCGAGATAATGCATTTATCTTCTCAATTCTGTTAACTGATGGAGAAAAATTGATAGGTAATTGTGGCCTCGAAGATATACATTGGATAAATAGAGTTGGAGCTTGTGGAATTTTTATTGGTGACAAGGAAAATCAAGGAAAAGGTTATGGAACGGAAGCATTACAATTATTATTAAATTATGGTTTTAATACCTTAAACCTTAACCGAATAGATTTAAAAGTCTATGAGTTTAATACACGGGCTATTAAATGTTATAAAAAAGTGGGATTTATTGAAGAAGGAAGGAAACGGCAAGCAACTTTTAAGAATGGTAAATTTTACGATGATATCATTATGAGTATCCTAAGAGAAGAGTGGGAAGGAGGACTTTAATTTTAAAACCTAAAATAATTTAATCTTTAGCGTGTTTAATAAATCAATATATTAATAACCAAAATTTTGTGGTTTTATTTTGAGTAGAACAGTTGTTTCAATAGTAAAGTATGAAAAGCCTTTAGAGTCAGTACGCAAGGTTATAGAGCTTATAGATGGATTAAAGAACGTACCTATCAATGGAAAAATATTTATTAAACCTAATTTAGTATATTGGAATAGGCATTGTGACTTTCCTAAATGGGGGATGCTGACTACCTCAAGAGTAGTGGAAGATGTGGTGAAACTATTAAGTGAAATTGGAGTAAAAGACATCACTATTGGGGATGGTATAATTACAGATGATCCTAATGATAGAGAAACACCAAAAGATGCTTTTGAAAAACTCGGGTATAATCTTCTCAAAGAACGATATGGAGTTAAAATATATGATACTTTTGATCGCCCATTTGAGAAAATTGAATTAAGAGAAGGCGTTTCTGTGAAAATGAACTCCGATATGCTTCATTCAGATTTCTTAATTGACATTCCTGTTCTAAAAACTCATGCTCAGTGTGTTGTAAGCTTAGGAATTAAGAATCTAAAAGGTTTAATTAATATACCTTCCCGTAAAAAATTCCATGGAGCAGATCCTAAGTTTAATTTACATTATAACGTGGCTCAACTAGCAAATAAAATACCTCCAAGTCTTACTGTTATTGATGGAATCTACACGATTGAACGAGGACCAACGTTTGATGGCAAAGCTCATCGAAGTAATATCTTACTTGCCTCAACTGATATCCTCGCAGCTGATTTAGTTGGAGCAAGATTATTAGGTATTGATCCTCAAGATGTTCCCCATTTAGTGCAAGCTGCTAAAGATAGGGATCGTCTTATAGATTTATCTGATATTGAAATAAAAGGAGAATCTATCGAGAAACTCGCAAAACCTCATGAGTGGGAATTTATTTATGAAAATAATGATACTTTGCCGCTTTCTTATGCGAGAGCAGGAATAGGAGGTATTAGCTATCCAAAATATGATGAAACAATGTGCACTTTTTGTAGTTTTTATAATGGAGTTATCTTAGTTGCAATAAAAGAAGCATGGAAAGGTGAAGATTTCGATAATATTGAAATTTTAACAGGAAAAATTGTAGAACCAACCCCTGGAATGAATAAAACAATCTTACTCGGACAATGTCAATATAATAAGAACAAAGACCACCCAGATATCAAAGAATGTATTCCGATTAAAGGGTGTCCTCCTGACGTTGAAGATATAAAGGAAGCCCTTAAAAACGCAGGAATAAGAGTCCCTTCATATATTTTCAAAAACATTGAAAAAGCTCCGCTGATATACCTGAATAAATATAAAGGAAAACCTGAATTTGAGGATACTTTTTATCAAATAAATTAGAGATTTTACACTTTCATTTGAAACCTTGACAAAAGGAATCAACATTCTTAGGTAAAACGCCATGATTGTATCCCCCTTCCAATAAAGCGTATCGCTTACCTTTACATAATTTTTCAGAGTATTCTTTCATTAATCTATCTAATTTAGTATAGTCTTGAGGATATAAAAGATGTCCCCAATCATCAATTCCCTGATCGAATCCAGCGGAAGCCACAAATATATCGATATCTTTCAATTGATCCATGTATGTCTCAACTTCTTTAATATAACTCTAGGGACTATTTGAAGAAGGGTTGAGAATTTTAACTCGGAAGTCATCGTCCCTATTAGTCAAGATATTAATATGTTTTTATCCCTTTTAAACTGTGATTTATGGTTTTAATCTTCGAAATGCAAATCAAAATTAAGTAGAAACGCAGATTTTATTTTTCTCTCTGAAAAAAGGTTAAGTAAACTGATATTAATGTTATTAAAATAACAGAATTCCCGTTATGATTGACTATTAGTTAATATTCGATTATTAGTTTCGGTCAGCAATTATAAATACATGATGTTCTGGAACAGCAGGTTCATCAATTCCTACAAAGTTAGTTTCGACAATCTTAAATCCATATAATTTTAAAAGTAGTTTCCATCCTTCTACTTTAAGAAAGTTGAGAGGAACATTGATATCCTCATTTCCAATAACCCGATTATAAAACCAATCAATAAAGCTATTAGTAATTCTAATTTTATCTTTTTCAATATAAGCTTCTTTGATTACTATACGCTTTTTTGTTATTCTTGCTGCTTCCTCTAAGAGATGTTTGGGATCGTTTGCATGATGTAACACGGTATAGAGAATGGTTGTATCCACCTCTTTATCAGCTAATGGTACCTTTTCCTCAGGATTATATAAAATTAATGGTATATTTGTATAATTATAATCTATAACATCAACTAAAAAAACTTCTTTTTTAAGTTGTTCCTTTATTTGTTGCGCTAGAAGCCCATTTCCTGCACCTAAGTCAAGAACTTTCTTTCCAATTATATATTTTTTTATTTTTTCGAACCTTTTTTTTACATTTTCTAATTCTTTAGCTTTTATATCTTTGTCATTATCAACATGCCTTTTAATAAACTTCCTTAATGTTTTTTCAATCTCAATAAGAGGTAGTCCTTTTTTAATCCCCTTTAATATGGTTTTACTTACATATAGCCAAAATATTTTACGCTTAAGATAATTTACTTTGACGGATTTCATGGAATTTAATATTAATGAGCGGATTTCATTCAAATAGTTCTTATCCTCTTCATTTTTCTTCGAAAAAATAGGATATATGACATTTTCTATTATTTTAACATCATTAGGATCGTTTAATTTTTGAAATTTAATTGGTTCTTCTTGAATCACATTTTTCAACTATCCATAAGTATTTAAGTAAGTGAGTATTTACTCATTTATAAAATTTATGAGTAATTACTCATTTAATATAATTATAATGTCAAGTAGAAAATTTTCACGAAATAAACAAGAAAAAATTGATAGAATTTATGATACATTTTTTAAACTAATTGTAAAACGTGGATATTCTAAAACTAGCACCAATCATGTTGCAGAATCAGCTAATCTTAGTATTGGTACAATTTATAAATATTTTCCAAAAGGAAAGGAAGATATCATAAGAAAATACTTTGAGGAATCAATGCAAACATTTTTAGACAGCCATAATTTAAATAATATGAAAGATGAAAATGTAAGGGAATTTCTCCATCATTTCGTATTAGATTTATTTAAAAATCATAAAGATAATGAAGGATATAATCTTGCTTTTAGGTCAGCTATACAATCTGATAAGAAATTGCTTAATGTCTACAAAACAAAAGTTATTAACTTTTTTAAAGATACCATACAAATAGTAAGAAAAACAAATGAAGATCTGAAAAAATTTAATGAGAATCAATTGGTAGACGTATTTGTCTTCATGTATAATCTGGTTAATGCACTTATCTATCACCATTTGGCGGTAATGGAATTGTTTGATACTGATGATAAATTTATAGACTATGTTTCAAATTTAGTGATTTTTTCATTGACATATTATCTTAAAAAAGATAGTATGAAGATGTTGTAACCTTCTAGTTTTTGGAATAAAAAAAATTATTTCAGACCCTGACAAAAGGACTCTACATTCTTAGGTAAAACACCATGATTGTATCCCCCTTCTAATAAGGCGTATCGCCTACCTTTACATAATTTTTCAGAGTATTCTTTCATCAATCTACCTAATTCAGTATAGTCTCGAGGATATAATAGATGACCCCAATCATCAATTCCCTGATCGAATCCAGCGGAAGCCACAAATATATCGATATCTTTCAATTGATCCATGTATGTCTCAACTTCTTTAATATAACCAGTAGGACTATTGGAAGATGGATTAAGAATTTTAACTTGGAAATTATCTTCTCTATTAGTCAAGATATTAATATTACCATCTCCAGTATGAAGGTCAAAATCAAGTACAAACGCAGATTTTATTTTCGCTTCAGAATAAAGCTTTAAGAGACTTATACTTATGTTATTAAAATAACAAAATCCCCAACACGAATCAGCTGATGCATGATGACCCGGTGGGCGTATGACGGCAAAAGTTGGAGTGCCTCTATATCCTTCTTCAGCAGCTAAAATAGCTCCTCCCGCTGCTAAAGACGCTAGCTCAAAAAGTAACGGCTCTTGTTTAACATACCTAAGATGCCTTTCGGTATGAGCTCTAAGAATATCTTCTTCTGTTGCAGACTCTGGTTTTATAAATGCATATTCTGATTTACTTTTCATTAAATTTATAATGCCTTCAAGCCTTCCTGGTGATGCGGCTGGATCTACTGCATAATTAGGATTATAATATCTTTCATGAAATACAATATTCATTTCAGAATCACTTTTTAATTTATAACATTTAGAAATTTCTATTAAAAAGTAATAAAAAGTGGATAAAAAAGTTATTTAAAATTAAGTTTTCCCCAACCTCTTAAATAGAAGAATTCCAATGACAATAATAATAAGCGCCATCAATGAAATTATCCCTAAGTCTATCCAAATCGTTAAATTAGTTAATTGTTCACCACTAAAAACTAAATTTAATGCATCAGTTGCATAATGACTAGGTAAAAATAAAGCAATTATTCTTGTAGTATCAGTTAAAGGAACAAATGTGCCAAAAAACATCTGCGGTAATATAAAAATAAATGATAACCCGGTTGCTGTTCCAGCATTTTTGGTTACAGTTGCTGTAATTAATCCGAATCCAACAGAACAAATTGCAAGTACTAT
>JBHLON010000073.1:0-8911 GCA_048940445.1 Promethearchaeota archaeon | reverse complement strand
CTTTCAGCGGTTCAAATACAATATCAACTTAATGATCTAGGGTCCGGTGGAAAAAATGTTGCCTTAATTACTCTTGATGCAATTTTTGCAGGTCACATTGTAAAAATTGCAGATTCAATACCTCAGTTGAAGTTAGTAATTACAACAAACGTAGCCAGTTTTTTACCTAAAATAAAGCAAGTTCTAGGCAAGGCTTTAGGAAAAGTTCCTAAAGGCAAAGTGACTCCGTTAGTAGGTAAAAAAGTCTTAGATCTTCATAAAGATGTATTTGAAAAGTATTCTTCAGACCCAATCAACATAAAGGTGACTGTTGATGATATTGGATGGATTCAATATACAGGTGGAACAACAGGACCACCTAAAGGTGCTATGTTAAGCCATAGGAATTGTATATCAAATATGAAATGTATAATTGCCTGGTTGCAATGGGAATGGGGAAAAGGAATTTTATGTAGCGGGTTTCCTTTTTTTCATATTGCAGGTTTAACTGTCTGTGAAAGTGCACTTTATGCAGGTTTTGGTCAATTGGTAATTCCAAATCCAAGGGATACTGATCACATAGTTAAAGTCATGAAAAAATATCATCCAACCAATCTAGTAAACGTTCCCTCTCTATATCAACTATTAATAAAAAATCCAAAATTTAGAGCAATTGACCATTCAGAACTAGGGACATGCATTTCAGCGGCATCTCCTTTTCCAAAAGAATCTCAAGAAGAATTAGAAAGTATAATAGGAAAAGGAAAGCTTTTAGAGCTATATGGAATGACCGAGCTCTCACCTGTCGCTACTATGAACCCATCCTTAGGTAAAAAGAAGCTTGGAAGTGTAGGATTACCTATTCTAAATGTTGATTTGAAGCTTGTTGATCCGGATACTGCAAAAGAAGTCCCATTAGGAGAACCTGGAGAAATATGTGTTAAAGGTGTGTTAGTTATGCAAGGATATTATAATAAACCTGAAGAAACAAAGAAAGCCATTGATTCAGACGGATATATGCATAGTGGCGATGTTGGAATAATGGATGAAGAAGGTTATATAAAAGTAGTTGATCGAACAAAAGACATGTTAATTGTAGGAGGATATAAAGTATTCTCTTCTAAAGTTGAAGATACTTTATCTAAGCATCCTGCGATTGGTATGATAGCACTTATTGGGGAACCTAACCCTGATCGACCGGGTTCTGAAATCGTAAATGCCTATATACAATTGGATCCCGATTACACATTTGATGGTGACGAAGAAAATTTGAAAAAAGATATCATTAATTACGCTTCAGAACATTGTGCACCTTATGAAGTTCCCAAAAAAATTCATATTATGTCAGAAATTCCTCTCACGGCAGTAGGTAAAATTGATAAAAAAGTTTTGCGTCAAGAGAAATAATTTATTATTCGTAATTTTTATATATTCAGTGATTAAAATAGATTAGGTTATTTTTGTAGTTTCATTTCCAAAAGTTCAACTATCTTAGGTAAAACATCTCCAATTCTTTCATGAATCACCACTTCAGCCTTTTCATCCATATCAGTGCTTTGAATGTTAATTATAGCTATTTTTGCTCCTACTGAGATTGCTTTTCTTGGATAAAAAGCAGCTGGATACACTAAAAGACTGCTTCCTAATACAATAAAAAGATCACAATCTGATATCATCTCATCAGCTTGATTTAGAGTTTTAGAATGCAATGGTTCACCAAAAAAAATGGCATTTGGTTTTAGTAAACCTCCGCAAACTTCACAGGAAGGAGAATAATACCCTTTTAATACTTGGTTTATCATAGTGGTAATAGGATAAATTTCTTTACATCTCATGCATATTGCCTCATTTGCTGTACCATGAAGTTCAATGATATTTTTAGTTCGCGCTTTTTGATGAAGTCCATCAATATTTTGAGTCAAAATTCCTTGTAATTTGCCCAATTTTTGGAGTTTTGTTAAAGATTTATGGCCATTGTTCGGTTTCGCTTTAAAAATGTTCATTCCCATTTCTAACATAAACTTTAGATTTTTTTGAGTATCAGATACATAGGAGTGAATACTAGCAAATTCATTTGGGTCGACTTTCTCCCATAAACCAGTTCCAGGACTTCGAAAATCCGCAATTCCCGACTCAGTACTCATTCCCGCACCTGATAATACTACAATTTTTTTTGCTTCTATGATTAGTTGGGCAAATTTTTTTATCTTTTCATCCAATTTATTCATTTATATGTTTTCCCCTAATTCATTTGAAAATTGATACAAAAATAGAAAAAATATTTAATATTATTATTTTTATTTATTGATTATTATATATATTATTATAATTCATCAAGATATCACATAATAATATTTATCGATTAGATCTATTAATTTGAGAGGTATTTACTAATATACATAAAGGAGATAATCTGAAGTGTTGAATGGACAGATTTCTAAATCTTATATATACAAAATTTGTGTAGTTGGGAACGGAGGCGTTGGGAAAACCTCAATGGTATTACGGTATTGCGAAAACACGTTTAAGGAAAATTATATTATGACTATTGGTTCCAATTTTTCTACTAAGACTGTCGATTTACCATCTTATCCTCAATTGCAAGTAAAATTACAAATCTGGGATCTTGCAGGGCAAAAACATTTCAGTTTTGTACGTCCACCCTTCTATCGAGGAGCTACTGGAATAGTTTATGTCTTTGATTTAACAAGAAGATCTTCATTCTCCGATCTAATCGAGTGGAAGAGCGAAGTAGAAAAAGTTGTTTCTCAAAAACCATGTTTATTAGTTGGTAACAAAATTGACTTAGCCAGAGAAGGTAAAAGAGAAGTTTCTTTTCAAGAAGGAGACGCATTAAAGTCCGAATTAAATGCAAATAAGTATTTTGAAACTAGCGCTAAAGAAGGGGATTCTGTAGAAGAAGTATTTAAGCTTTTAACATTAGAGATTTTAAAAACCTCTGGCAAGATTTAATATTTAATGTTCTATAATAATTAAATTAAAATTGATTATCACATTTTTACACATAAGTTTTAAATCTTTTTAGGTTGCAAATATGTTTGGTGGAGGTCAAGTAAAATATGATCGTGCCCTAACTGTGTTTAGTCCAGAAGGGCGCTTATTTCAAGTAGAATATGCTCTAGAGGCTGTTAGACGTGGAACACTTGCTGTAGCTGTAAAATCTAATGATGCGGTATGTCTTGCTGCTCAAATTAAAGTTGCCTCCAATCTAATGGATGCTGATGCGATAGATAAATTATTTCAAGTTGATGAGCATATAGGTGTAGCAATCTCTGGTTTACATGCTGATTCACGAGTATTAATAAATTATGCTCGTACGCAAGCACAATCATTTAGATTAACCTATGATGAACCCGTTCGACTTAGTATGTTAGTTAAAAGCATTGCTGATATAATACAGCAATATACTCAATTCGGTGGTATACGTCCGTGGGGATGTGCTTTATTCTTTATTGCTATTGATGGTGGAGGAACGCAGATTTATACTACATCTCCGAGTGGTATTTATCGTTCGTTTAGAGCATATGCCTTAGGAAAAGGAGAAGCTACTGCTAGAGAATATTTAGTTGCAAATTATAAGGAACAGATGCCCTTTGAAGAGTTAATTGAATTGACATTGAAGGCTTTGAAAGAATCGATAGATGAGGAAGCTACTAAAGAGAATATTAGATTAGCTTATATTAAGTCAGAGGATAAAAAGTTCCACATGTGCTCGAAAGAAGAAGTCGAGCAATTTTTAACAAAATTAGAAAAAAAAGTTTAGATTTTAATTAAAGTATTTTTTTATCTATACCTTAAAACTTTATACGAGAACTTCTATTGTTCCTACGGGAGATTCAAAAAACAGTAGTCCATTTACTTTTAAAATCCATTTATAAATGATTACTATAAGCTGTTTTGAACTATTTAAAAATCCAGTTAGGGTAAGACCCTCTCCAAAGTAGAGAGTTGTATCCACAATAGTAAAATTGATTCCGCTATAAGCACCCAATGTAAAGGAGGTATTTGTAATTGAATAAGTTGGAGGTAAGACTAAACTAAAATTTACATTATATTCTGTTAGAGTATATGCTAATAAGTTCACTGTTACATTCAGTCCAGGAGCTGAAAAATTAGTATCTAAATTTAGTAATTGAATGGTGAATTTCGCTGGATTTGTTGGGTATATCATTTCTGATGCCATATTAAATTCATAAGAGATCGAGAAATTTGAGGGTGGAATGTAAGTTGTAATATTTAAATTATCATAAGCAATTTCGACATTACTACCATATCCCACCTTTCGAGTGAAGGCTTCTACAAAACCAACTAATTTCAGTTGTTGCAAATCTCCTGCGGTACTATAAGTCGGAATATAGTAATATATTGAACCTCCAAGAGGATACAAAAGGATATTACCATTTCTAGCACCTGATATTAAAGTTATTTCTTGAGTTGCTTCAGAGAGATAAGTTTCATTTGCCGATTTTGGACCTATTAAGGTTTTATCAGAGTTTCTGGTGGCATAAAATATAGCCTCTCCAAAATGT
Organism: Promethearchaeota archaeon; assembly: GCA_048940445.1. Lineage (GTDB taxonomy): Archaea > Asgardarchaeota > Lokiarchaeia > Sigyniarchaeales > SOKP01 > SOKP01. The sequence goes on along the minus strand of JBHLON010000073.1, from coordinate 4,382 downwards.
TCTCCGTGTCTAACAACGTACATACCAGCAAGTACAATAGCTGAACGTCCTTTATATTCAACAAGATCCATTCCAACATATTCAATTCCTTGCCCTAAATCCGTTTCAATATAATATAAATCTCCATGTGCTGGTCGTTCATGGAAATCATCTTCTCTCCTCCACGTTGTAGGATTTTGTACATGATAGATGTAATTTGCTTTTAGTTGCAGCTCGAATAAATCTTCTGGGTATCTCATTTGCTCTTTTAACCAATTAGGAGCATCTTGCCAATCATATCTGAAAGTAGAAGTATATATTCTCCAAAGAGGATATGTAGGATCATTACTGGTGTTTAAATTAGGGTTTCTGTAAAATGTTAACTCTCCTGTCCTAACATCTATTAAACACACACCTAAAAATCTCAGTACAGGAAATCTGGCATAAGAACCAATATTTATGTTTGTATAAATGGATACCGCATAATACATCTTACCTGCTCCAATATCAAATACTAGATAAGGATCACTGTCAATCTTAAGATTTGGAAATAATGTATTTCCTACTCTTGTCTTTACATTCCGATTAATTAAATATTTGTGTACCTCTTGGGTTGCATAAGCTATTAAACCCAGATTTATGGTTTTCCAAAATCCTTCTAAACCAGTAAGTATTCCATCTGGATCCCCAGTATAACGAAATTCATTATTTGGGATGCCTTCAGCCCATTCAGTTCCTAATAAAATATCGGAATCATAGGCTCCTAAAGACCCCTCTTCATAATAACCTTGAGTTTTTTCTAAAAATTTTTTGCTTTCACTTTCACCAAAAAAGATTGGATAATTCTCTGATATATTAAATGTTGAAGTTACATTTACTATATTACCAGAAAACGTATCCATCGCTAAGAAACCTTCAACATGATCATATAATTCTGTATTTGTCTGGACTGGGTCCCCTGTTATTTGTGAAAATCTAATAGTTTTTGGGGCAACCCAATATTCACTAGATTGGTTTGTAATTGGATTTCTAATATAAGTAATATCTGAGTCTGCTAAACCCTCAAAAGTAGAACCTATTGAAGCAGCTAAATATTGAACGGCAAAATCTTGATCAAATTGCCTAATATTTGATCTAATTGTAGCATCATCAGAAATTGGTGATTCTGTAAAATTTTCGATAGGGCGCTCTTCAAACATACTCAATCCGGCACATTCTCTGGTCCACACAATTTCTCTATGAGTTTTTTTATTCCATTCTTGTTCAATCCATACACCAGTATTATTCAAACTAATTGCTGGACTAATACTTATCATTAAAGGAACAATGATTAGGATTATGATTACAGCGCCAACCATAATAAACTTTTTCCTTTTTTGTCTTGATAGAACGTAATTTTGAGAGCTTTTACGATAAAGATATTTACCATATGCATAAATAAGGATTCCTAAAACATTAAAAATTATAAAAGCAAATATTATTGACCAAATTTGAGTTAGATTTATTCCATCTAACGCTTGTGTGGGCAAAGAAAAGAACCAAATCCCAAAGAGTAAACCGACAATCAACAATGAATTTGCAAGGATATAGTAATCATTTCTTCTTAGATATAGATTCTTTGCTATATTTAAAATTATTCTAAATATAATTATGACAAAAATGAAAGTAATAATTGGAAACACAAGTGTCCCATAAATAAAAATAGTTATAAAATCAGTATTATTTTGATTAAAAAGTACTTGAAAAGCATCAATTATAATATTTGGACTTAATTGAATTTCTCCATTTTCAATAAGATAAGCTGTCCAAGCAAAGGATTGTCCATTTATGTTAAGCACGAAACCTAATAAATAAAATATAATAAATCCAAAAGTCCACCAAAAAAGTAATGATTTAATGTAAGAAGGTTTTCCAAATCCCAATCGCGTACCAATTATGGAAAGTAAGGTTCTATCTGGCGGAAGACTCATTATAATACAGCCAATTAAAGCACCAATCAAACATGTCCAATTAAAAAAGAAATTCGAAGACCAAAAATTTATAAAATGCACATCTATGAAATTAGTACCGGCTTTTGCTCCATAAAGCTGAACTTGAAGATTTATCGGTCCAATCCAGGCTGGCCAAAACCAAAAAATGGTTAAAACTATTAAAATCCCAACTATGATTAGAAGTCCAAAAAATATTTTTCTTAATTTAGGTTTTTTCTTAAACGGATTATAATGAAACCTAGAAACTTTATTTCTTTCATTCCCATTAAAGTCGTCTGATATGGATATTTCCATAAAATCACTAATCACTTTACTTTACTTAAAAATAAAAATATCGAATTATTTTAGATTATTAAATGCTTTAATAATTAAAGATGATTACCATTATTTAGGATTTTTGTTATAAGAGTTAAAGTGATATCTATGGGGAAGAAAAAAAAAATTCGGGAAGAATTTGAAGAAGTCTTTAAGAGTGGTAATGAAAAAGTTATTAAGAAAATGCTAGACAAATATCCCTGGTTACTTGATGAGGTTTCTACTGAAATGAATAAGGTAATGGGAGATCAGCATCAGATAATTTCCGCTTTAGGCGTTATGGAAGATGAACTTGGTACTGCAGTACCTATCGATGAAATCGCCTTTTCTCTAAAAACTGACTTTGATATTAGAATGAGTGAGGAAGAAATTTTGAGAATCCTAACAGAAGTTGAAGAATTAGGATTAGTAAAGAAGGATGCGGATGGGTGGTTGTTAACGAATGAAGGGGGTAAAATTTGTGATGATTACTTGAATAAAAATCTCAATAGAATAAGATGATCATAAACCCTATAAAACTGATGATAGTTATAAATTCTAATGAGGTTTTAATAAATAAAATTGGGTTTATATATATTAATTATTTTATGTTAATTTGTAGAATTCTTTTCATATTATTTTTTCACCACTGATGATTATCATGAATAAACAAAATAAGAATAAAGATTCAGAAGAAGAGCAAGACAATAAAAACAATGAAATTCGCAAAAGTGATTTTGATACTTTCTTTGCTGATTTAGATAACGTGGAAAAAGAAGTATCATCTGAAGCCTATGATTTAGTAGCTCACGCTCTATCGTTAATCGATGGATATTATTATGATGATGCTATAGAAATATTACGCCAAGCAATTGGATTATATAGTCAAATTAATAGAGTCGCTGAAGTTGAAGCTCTAAATAGAAAAATTTCGGAGACTTATATGTCGAAAGAAAAATATTTTCGAGAATTAGAATCTGAATCAATTGATGAATTAGCTAAAGTAGAGGTCGAAAAAGATGAAATCTATGCTAGGGCTTATGATTCAATAAATAAAGGTAAAGAATTTCTGGCAATGGAAAAATTTAATGAAGCCCTTGATAATTATGATAATGCCATTAAGCTTTTTCAAAATTTAGAGGACCAAAATGAAATAGAGAAAGTAAATAAATTAATTGAAGAGTGTTATAATAAAAAGGCAGATTATCTTAAAAAGAGAAAAACAATATCTGCTCAAGAGCCTACTTATGCTGAAGAGCAAATAGAAATTAGTGAAGAAGAATTAAAACAACAAAGAATTAAAATCTTTAAAGAAACTAAAAAACATGAGGAAGAAATCTCTAAAAAAGGTTATGAAATATTAGCTAAAGCTTCTGAACTCGCTAAAATCCATCAATATGACAAAGCAATAAATCTATATTTAAGAGCATCAACACTATTTAAGGAAATAAATTGGTCAGAAGAAGTCGAAAAGATTAGGGCTACAATTGAACAATTAGAAGTAACAAAAACTAAATTAGATTTAGAGATGGGCCAATTGAAAGCTCAAGAAGAGAGGAAGAGACTTGAGCAAGAAAGGGCAGTAGAGTTCATAGAAAAGGCCAAGATTGAGGAAAATATTAGAGTTAAAACACAATCAGAAAAATTAGCTGAAGCTGCAAGAAAAAAGAAAGAAGAAGAAGTGTTTAGAAAGAAAATTATGGAAATGGTTAATAAGGCTGAGAAACTAGCCCGAGAATATGATATTGAGATGAAAAAAGCAATTAAAAAGGGCAGTTTATTAGAAAGTCGTGCATACCCAGAAGTGATAGCCATATATGAAGAAGTAAGGAGATTAGTAGCAGAAAAAGGGTGGCAGGATCAAGTGGCTATATATTCTAATCAAATTGCTCATTATCACGAGCTTTTCGAAAGAGATGAAAAATTACGGCAAATAGAAACTCAAAAACTCGAAAAAGAAAAAGAGTTTGAAGAATTACACAAAGTTCAAAGTCAAGAAATTTCAGAGTCAGAACGAGAGCGATTACAAGCCTTAGAACAACAAAGGTTAGTGGAACAAGAAGAAGAAACTTTCAGGAGAAAAATAGATCACATGATTGATAGTGCTGAAAAGTTAGC
>JBHLON010000031.1:0-38385 GCA_048940445.1 Promethearchaeota archaeon | reverse complement strand
CAGAATAGAACCAGCTTTGTCATTGCTCACCGCTTGTCGACTATTCGAAACGCCGATTTAATCCTCGCAATTCGTGACGGAGAGATCGTAGAGCAAGGTACACATAAAGAATTATTAGCTCGAAATGGATATTACGCTGAATTATATAATAGCCAGTTTGAAGCGTTAAATTCTACTTAAAGAGATTTTAATTTTTTTTTTTCACTTATTTTATTTAAAATAGATGTATTTTTTGACATATTAATGAAAATTTTAGGTGAATTATCCTTATTTAATCCTCTCGTTAGCCCAAATCCAAATTTAAACACTAGGTTGTAATTAGAAAAAGGTTTGGACCTGAATTTATTATTTTTTTTTATCTAAATGATATTAAGGACATCGTTAGCATACTATTTATAGACATTAATGCAATTTAATGTTAAAATATAAACTAGACTTTTGTAGATAAAGAAATATTTATATATTCTAAATGAATAATATCCTTTATGAATAATATTATCAATAAAGATTATTCTATAAACCATCGAGAATTTGCGATTTTAGGCTTAATCTCTGAATTCCCATCTCATGCTTATAGTCTTAATCAGAGGATAGAAGAGAGAGGTATGAGGGCTTGGACTCAAATTGGAATGTCTTCGATTTATAGTGATTTAGGAAACCTAGAAGAGAATGGATTAGTAGATTCTTATACTGAAGAAGTTGATAACAGGATTCGTAAGATCTACCAGATTACTGAAAAAGGAATATATAATTTAAAGAAGAAAATTTATAACACCCTAAATGAATATGAAGGCAGAAATGATCCTGATTTCTATATGGCCTTTTCAATGCTTCCTTTTCTCTCAAAACAAGAACAATTAGAAGTCTTTTCAAATTCTTTAAATAAAATAAAAAAACACAAAAGAGAATTAGAAGACATGCTAAACAGTAATATTAATCAACCATTAAATGTCAGAGGTCTGTTTATTCACCCAATAAAGATTTTACAGACAGATATTGAATTTTTGGAAATCATTTTAGAAGAAATACAAAAGGGGGCCGGTCAAATTGACCCAAAAGATTATAATAAATAATTTTATCCACCGTGTCGGTGTACATTGTGAGTCATCCGCTATGAGAGACCTTTTCGAATTTCTTGGTTTTAATATGTCAGAAGCTATGGCATTTGGTTTGGATGCAACACTAGGATTTGGATTTTTTGATACCACTGAGAGTGTTTCATTTATCCCTGAATCAAAAATACCTTTTTTTCTTGGTGGTAAACAAGGGACAATAGACCAAGAGTCTTTAGCTTGTCGATTATTAGGTATTTCTTTAAGAAAACAATCGTTTACTAGTGCTGATAAAGCATGGGAAGAATCAAAGAGGCTTATTAAACAAAATCTGCCTCTTATAATACGGGTAGATATTGCCTATATGCCATATGAAAATTTTGTTAATCAGCTTGATGAAGCTCATTTTGGTGGACATGCGATAACATTAGCAGGATTTGATGAGGAGAAGAATATAGCTTATGTAGGTGATACAGAATTCGAAGATTTTCAATCAGTTCCAATTAGTATCCTAAAGACGGCGAGAAGTTCAACTTATGGCCCTAAATTTTTGTATCCACAGAATACTCAATTTTTTATGACACGTCGTCCTGATGGTAAACATCCACCACTAGCAGCAGGAATAAAACTCGCGATTCAGAAAGTTGTAAATAATATGCTTCGATCTTCGATGAATTATAACGGGATACAAGGGTTAAGGAGATTTGCTAGTTCTATTCTCACATGGGATGATAAATTGAATAAGAAGGTGATTGATTCAAAGGGACATGAAACTTATTTAGCAAGTATAATGTTTGATCTTATTTACGGATACATAGAGACGTGGGGTACAGGAGGTGCATGTTTTCGAAATTTGTATAAAAATTTTCTTGAGGAACTTCTACAAATTCCAGATATAAAGAAAGGTCCTATGGCATGGAAAAATGAAGAAATAAAGATAATCGAAGATTGCTTGCCTATTCTAGATGCTTCAAGGAAAAATTGGACATTGTTTGCTCAATCACTAAAAATTACTCTTGAAGAATATAATAGTGAATGTTTACAAAAAATTAATTTGAATGAACTACATAAGAAAGTTTTACATATTGTAAAAAATGAAGAAATTTTATTTAAAAATTTATCAAGAATAAAAATTTAATTTTAAGGTGAAAATCTTGAGCGATTGGGAATCTATGTTGAATAAAAACCCATTAGATTGGTTATTAGAAGAAAATAATCCTTCAGTTAGATATTTTACATTAGTAGACATTTTAGGTAAGACAGCTGCTTCTAAAGAAGTTAAAGATGCCAAACAAAAAATCATGAGTAGTATGATTGTATCTAAAATTCTGAGCAAGCAAAAGGAAGGAGGATACTGGGTGAATCGAGACAATTTTTATGTATATACAAAGTATAAGGGCACTGTATGGACTCTTATCATCTTAGCAGAACTTAATGCAGACGGAAATAATAATAGAATTAAAGAAACATGTGAATTTATTCTCAAAAATTCTCAAGATCGTAATAGTGGAGGTTTCTCTGTCCATGGAAATGAAGAGAAAGGGGGTGTCCATGAACAAGTAATCCCTTGCCTAAATGGAAATATGATTTGGGCTTTAATCAAATTTGGATATTTAGATGACTTTCGAGTTCAACGTGCTATTAATTGGATTGTTCAATATCAAAGATTAGATGATAGTATAAGTAAAGCACCTAAAGGGTGGCCTTATGAAAAACATAAAAGTTGTTGGGGAAAGCATACATGTCATATGGGTGTCGTAAAAAGTTTGAAGGCGTTAGCTGAAATTCCACAAAATAAACGATCAAGCGAAATTGATAATTTTATTCAGAAAGCAGTTGAATATATCCTTGATCATAGGGTTTATAAAAAAAGTCATGAAAAAAATTCTGTAGCAAAGGAGGAATGGACTCAATTTGGCTTTCCTTTATTATGGAAAATAGATGCTTTAGAAATCTTAAACACTTTATTAAAATTAGGGTATAAGGATGATAGAATGCAAGATGCTATTGATTTAATTTTATCAAAACAAACTCAAGAAGGGAGATGGATATTAGAAAAAAGTTTTAATGGACGTGTTCAGGTAAATATTGAACATAAGGGTAAAGAAAGTAAGTGGATCACCTTAAATGCTATTAGAGCATTAAAAAAGTATTATAGTTAGAAAGATACTGAGTCTAATTGATGGGAAATATATGACAAATGAGATAGAGATTAAAATCGAAGAACTTCGTAAAAATTTTCTTCCATATACTAGAAAAGCATTTAAAATGCTACCAAAGATTGATAATCCTTATATACTTGATATAGGTTGTGGTTCGGGAATACCAGCTATAGAATTGGCGCAATTGAGTAATGGGAAGATAATTGGAATAGATATTGATCAAGAAGCTTTGGATAAGTTTAACGAAAAAATCAAAAAATTAAATTTATCAGATCGTGTGGAGGCTCTTAATTGCTCTTTATTAGATATGCATTTTCCCAATGAGAGCTTTAATATTATTTGGGCTGAAGGTGTAATGCAATTTATCGGTTTTGAGAGAGCTTTGAAAGAATGGGATAAAGTGCTTAAAAGTAATGGATTTATTGTTGTGCATGATGATTTGAGTGATAAAGAAAAAAAATTAAAAATGATAGCCAGATGTGGTTATAAATTAATAAATTGCTTTCAATTACCTGATGATGCATGGGGGAAGGATTATTTTTTGCCATTAGAACTTCAAATAGAAAAGTTAATTGATATCCCTAAAAAGTTTAAAAACCAAAAAAGATATATAAAAGAAATTAATGCTTATAGAAAAAATCCAACAAGTTTTCGTTCAATTTTTTTTATAATACAAAAAGTCAATGGGATATAGATTAATGGTATGATAGTACTACTGTGGCAGTGGAATAAAGAAACATAGTAGTTTTGTAACCCTTTGTTCAGGTAAATATTGAGTGAGAAAGTAGAAAAAGTAAACTGATCACCCTAAACGCTGTTTTGGCATTAAAAATATATTTTATTTAATTGAAAAATAGAATCTTAGTTAAAAGGAAAAAAAATATTTTTGATGGAAAGAAAAAATTTTGGATTCTTTTCTAATCAAGGATTTGTATTATCTTTTCATTGCCCTTTTGAACATTGGTATTGCAATTAATAAAAGGATAACACCAAAAACAATTAAAAAGATAAAATCAAGTGATATAGCAGAAATATCCGCACCCAAAATCATTACTTTCCGCATTGCATCTGCAGCATACGTTAACGGAAGAGCCTTTGAAATTATTTGCATGAAATCTGGCATTTGTTGAATTGGGAAAAATACACCGCTTAAAAACATCATGGGAAACATAATTGTCATCATCATCATGGTCGCCGTCTCTTCTTTCCCTGTAAATGATGTAATTAAGATTCCCATTCCAACAAAACTGAATACATTTAAGAAAAGGACAAGAAACACTAGCAATAAACTCCCATTGATAACAACGTTAAATAACAGAATTGCTAAGATAAGGACAATTATGCCTTGTATTAATCCACGGATAGTCTGAGCAAGTGATTTTCCAAGTATTATCGATATTTTCTTAATCGGGGCTGTTAACATCCCATCTAGAGTACCTATGTCCTTCTCATATGAGATTGCGTGTGGTAATCCCGTCATTAATGCCATCATTACCACCATCGTCATGATACCAGGAGCCATAAATTCAAAATAACTGGGATTACCTGGATAAATTCCCTTAAATGTAGGATTAAAAGGAACTACTTGTGCATAGGTGGCACTTAAATTAAGCATAGCGTATTGTGTTCCTAATTGTTTAATTAATTCATTTAATGCAGTTTCTACCATTAGAGACATCTGTGGATTAGTTTGATCCAAAACAACTGTTATGATCCCTTGATGGCCTGACATTAATTCAGAGGAAAAGTTCACTCCAATCAAAATTCCAGCACTAATTTTTCCATCTTGAATGTCTAATTTGATAGAATCATAATCTTTAGCATTGCTCAACACCATCATGTGTGTATTATTATTAGCAGTCTTTAAAGCATTATAAAATATTGTACCATATAGGCCATTATCTTGATTAGCTACAGCAACAGGAATGTTAGAAATTGTGTTATTGGAGGGAAATATATAACCGGTCATTACCATCATAAACAAGGGCATCAAAACTAACATTACCAAACGCAGTTTGCTACGCCTAAACTCAAGTAAGTCTTTCCAACAGATCCAAATACTATGCCTTAATGTACTAATTATTTTCACTTTTTTATCACCTATCTTACTCTACTTGCTCGACGACGATGAAAACGACGAACATTACTTAAATTACTCTCACTTGGTTCATCCCTTACTTCATGTCCAGTCATGTGTAAGAAGACATCCTCTAAAGTTGGTTCCAAATCTTTGATATATGTAATCTTTCCATTTAATTTTCGAACAATATCGATTACATCATCAAAAGCATCATCTCCTTTTGCTTGGATTTTAATTTTAGTGTCAGAAATCCTTGTTAATTGTTGAACAACTGCAAGTTTTTGGAGAATTGATACCATCTCATTGTCTAAATTTGCTATCTCTATTTCCATCAATGAGACGTCAGCTCCTATTACCATACGTTTTAGATTTTCAGAAGTGTCTAAAGCAATTATTTTACCAAAATCAATAATGGCGATTTGATCGCATAATAGATCTGCTTCCACCATCATGTGAGTCGTTAAAACAATAGTAGTTTTGTTTTTATTATTTATCTCCTTAATAAATGAACGTAATTCACTTGTTGATTGAGGATCTAACCCCAGTGTTGGTTCATCTAAAAATAAGATATGAGGCTCATTCAATAAAGCTCGAATTACATTTATTCGTTGCTTCATTCCAGTTGAAAAAGTACTGATCATTTTATCACCCCATTTCTGCATTTTTACTAACTTCAATAATTCATCAATTCGTGCTTTAAGCTTTTTCTTTGGAATATTATACAGCTTTCCAAAAAGTTTCAAGTTTTCTCGGGGTGTTAGCATATCATACATTATCATCTTTTCTGATACTAATCCTATATTCTCTCTAATCTTATTTTCGTCATGTCGTAAATCATAACCTGCGATCATGGCAGTACCTTCCGTTGGTTCCGCTAATGTACATAACATACGTATTAAAGTAGTTTTTCCTGCACCATTGGGACCTAATAATCCGAAAATCTCACCTGTCTTTACTTTAACCGATACGTGATCAACCGCAACGAGGTCTTTAAATTTTTTGGTTAAATTAATTGTTTGAATTGCTATTTCTTCCATAGTTCATCAAATATCTAATGCTAATCATAATTATCTATAATTTTTAATAAACTCAATGATTAAAATTTATAAATTTTTAGAGTTTGTTCATACCTTATAGAACAAGGCATGAAAGGAATTTTTTGTCTCAGATATCTTCTATACAGCATTAAAGAAAAAGGAGACTGATGAATTTACCATAAATATTCATATTATTATGAGATCGTTGAGGAATAAAAATGGTTCTCGGATACAATTTAAATATAAAATTAAATTAGAAAAAATGTTAAATAAATATTCTGTCGTCTCTTTAAATTTTAATTAGTAAATCTTTTTTAAGTTTAAATGAACTCAATGTAAAAATGGGAACTAAATGAGAATGAATGAAATAAAAATTGTTGGAGCCAGAATCCATAATTTGAAGAATATTAGTTTAGAAATTCCAAAAGGGAAGATTACCCTCATTACTGGAGTATCGGGCTCAGGTAAGTCCAGTTTAGCTTTTGATATCATTTTTGAGGAAGGAATGAATAGATACCTTCAATCAATTGGATTCCCTCCCAAGTTTGAAGATGAGAAACCTTTCGATATAATAGAAGGGCTTAGTCCCACTGTGGCAGTAGAACAAAGAACTACACGTGTCTTTAACCCTCGTTCTACAGTGGGAACTAGAACAGGATTATATGGATATCTTCGTATGATTTATGCAACAGAAGGGATTTTAGTTTGTCCAATTTGCAAGAAACCTATAGATGAAACTACTCTAGAATGTGAAATTTGTGGAATAATAACAGAGCGTAAACAAATTAAGTATTTCTCTTTTAATGAGCCATCTGGAAATCTCTCTTGAGCATATCGAAGAGGCCAGATTGTGTTTGGCTTGCAAAGGAAGGGGATATACGATGCATCTAAATGAGGAAATGATTGTTCAAGATTATAATAGAAATCTAATAGAAATTACAAGAGCAGGCTCTGGTTGTTTTGCTGATCAAATCAAATTTGTTGAACAACTACCAAGTTTTTATGATTTTGACATTAAAACAGCTTATAAAGATTTACCAGAAAAGATTAAGAAGGTATATCTTTATGGAAGTGGAAAAAAGCTGCAGTTTAAATGGGAATCAAAAAGATTTAGTGGTGAATTAGAAAGAGAATTTGAAGGAATAATTCCACATTTGGAGAGAGCTATATTCGAAAGTAAAAGTGCATATCGGAGAAGTAAAATCACTAAGGAATATATGAGTATGAAAAAGTGTAAGGAATGTAACGGCTACCGTATTAATGAACAAGCAAGAGAAATTAAGATTAGTGGGAAGCATATAGGTGAATTAGCAGAAATGACCATTGACGAGTTGATTGAATTCTTGGAAAATTTGGGAAATAAGGATATAAAAACTCCTCAAGGTAATTCAATGATGAAAAACTTAGTCAGTAGTTTAAAGCGTATGATTAATGTAGGTTTATCATATTTACATCTAAATCGCTCATTGCCCACCTTGAGTGGAGGAGAATTACAAAGATTGTCTCTTATGACTAATTTAGATAGTGGTCTCGATTCTCTTATATATATTCTAGATGAACCCAGTATGAGTCTGCATGAAAAAGAAAAAGAGTCTCTAATTAATACTTTAAAAAAACTTAAAAATTTAGGAAATACTGTTATTATTGTTGAACATGATAAGCATTTTATCAACATCGCTGATGAAATTATTGATATAGGTCCAGGAGCAGGAAAAAACGGCGGAAAAATAGTTTATCGAGGATCTTTAGGTGGGATTAAGCAAATTGATGATTCGTATACAGGACAATTTTTAGTAGGCAAAATAAAATTACCCAGTAAATCAACTCAACAAAAAAAGTTGGTTGATGATAATACTAAATTTATAATTATTAAAAATGCTAACACAAATAATCTTAAAAGCGTTAATGTTAAAATTCCTCTGGGTATGATGGTTGGAATTGCGGGAGTTTCAGGATCAGGGAAGAGTTCTTTAGTGTTAGATACATTGATACCACTTTTAAAACCTCATTTTTCTAGGATAACAAAGAAGGTTTTGGCAAAAGAAAATGAAGATAACGAAGGTAACGATGATGATCTAACAGAATTTTCTGGAAATGTAGAAGGATGGGAAAATTTGGATGGTGTAATTGTTGTTAATCAAAAGCCCATATCTAGAGTGCGAACTTCCACTCCTTCTTCATTTATTGGTATTTGGGATAAAATAAGGAATATTTATGCTAAAACTCCAGAAGCAAGAAAGAGGAAGTATTCAGCAGGACATTTTTCATATAATTCTGATAATGGAAGGTGTCCCGTTTGTAGAGGCTGTGGTGCTCAAGATTTACAAATATCGTTTTTAAGTAGTTTTACCATACCTTGTAAAGAATGTAAAGGTTTAAGATATAAACCAGAAATTTTAGAAGTTAAATATAAAGGTAAAACAATCGCAGAGTTACTTGACATGACAGTAAAGGAAGCATTAGATTTATTTAGATCAGAACCTAAAATTTATAATATGTTAATGATTCTTGATGAGATAGGCATGGGATATATTACACTAGGGCAACCTGCTCCAACGTTAAGTGGAGGTGAAGCTCAACGAATTAAATTAGCTAGAGAACTTGGAAAAGTCCGTAAGGGAAAATCTTTATATATATTAGACGAACCTACGGTGGGTTTATCATTTTATGATGCTATAAAGCTAATGGAATTGTTAGATCAATTAGTAAAGGAAGGAAACAGTGTTGTAATTATTGAACACGACCCCGAAATTCTCTCTTATATGGATTACATTATTGAATTGGGTCCAGAAGGAGGGCCAAAAGGGGGAAAAGTGATTGCAATAGGAACACCTGAGCAAATAAAAGAAAACATAAATTCTATTACTGGAATTTATTTATATTAATTATATTTATAATTAGTGTTTAAAATTGGAAAATCTAAATAAAAAAGACTTCAAACCGGAAAATCTTGTTGAAAAAGCTTTAAAAGATGCAGAACTACGTGAAAGATTAATACGAAATTTACTTGTTAAGGATGATTATGTTAGGTTTAATAGTAATAAAGTGTTGTTAGTTTTAAGTGAAAGAGCTCCTGAGATTCTATATCCTGATTGGGACTTTTTTGCTAAATTACTGAGGAGTACTAATAATTTTCACATCGTTATTGGAATTCAATTACTTGCAAACCTTGCAAAAGTTGATAATAAAGCTAAGTTTGAACGCTTATTTGATGAATATTGTGGATTAATTGATGCGAAAAGTGTGATGACGGCATCGCATTTAGCATTAAATTTAGGTAAGATTGCTAAAGTGAAACCAAATTTAAGAGAAAAAGTAACCAAAACATTACTAAGTATAGATAAAACCCATCATGAGCCACAAAGAAAGGAACTAGTAAAAGCATCTGTAATCCAGTCTTTTGATGAGTATTTTGATACGATTGAAGATAAAGTAGAAGTAATTAATTTTGTAAAAAGTCAACTTAGGTCTCAGAGTCCAAAAACAAGGAAGTTAGCTAAGAGTTTTCTTAAAAGGAGGGAGATTAAATAATCATAATTGTGTACTTCTACGATTTAGCTATTACAGAGCTTAAAGTCAAAGATGAAACGATAATAGTAAATATTAATTTAAATCTCCTTAGGCAAAATTTTAAAGATTATTTAAAAATCTTATAACAATTTTTTTTAATTAGTAAAATGAATGTAAAAAATTGGCAAACTTCTAAGGGGGAAGAAATACTTAGAGAATTTGGTATCCGAGAACATCAAAAGATACTGGATTTTGGATGTGGGACAGGAATTTATTCGATTATTGCATCGAAAATTGTGGGTTTTAGAGGTAAAATTTATGCTCTCGACCATGATGATGATTCCTTAGGAGTATTAATAAATAAAATTAGAAGTAACCATATTAAAAATGTTGAAATTATTAGAACATCAAAAGAGATATCAATCCCTTTAAAGTCTAATTCTTTAGATATGGTACTGCTTTATGATGTTTATCATTTATTAGATAGAGACGAAAAATTCATATTATTAGGTGAAATTTATCGCATTTTAAAGAAGGTATCTGGAATATTATCTTATTTTGCTACACATATAGGTTCTTATGGCCTTAAATTAAATGAAGTCCAGGAGCAAATAATAAATGCTGGTTTTGAATTTAAAACGAAATTTAAAAGACCAATGTTTCATTGGAACTGGATTGAAGAGGGTATTATTCTTAACTACGCTAAAAAGGATGAAAGATAAGAAAATTTTATTTAAAGAAGCAATTTTACTCAAATACTTTTATATTATTATAATTTTTGGCTTCTTCAAAAATTAGACCTTTAGCGACAAATCCAATAGCTAAACCACTACCTCTAGCAGTTAGTAAATAATCATTATAATCAATTCCAAATATTTCCAAAGTTTCTTTTGCCAGGATAATACTTTTATCGCCTAATATTTTAACCCAACAGTACTTCCTGCTACAACCGTTAGAGATTTCCCCTTCCTTAATTTTATATTTAGTGTCTTGTTGAGCTAAGGCTTTCTTCATGACAGATTCTCCTAATAATCGGGGAGAACTCAACCCAAATCCCCCAGAAGCTTTACTACCAGAAAATAAAATGGCATAATTGTCTTGAATTAAATTATACTCAGTATACGCTTTTGGAGGAATTTTAATTTTGCCATTAAATCCCACTTTTGACCAGCCAAATATATATTTTCCACTTTTTACAAGCTGAGGTATTTTTTTACACCTTTATGGTTCATTATTATCAAAAGACTTGAAAGAAATTTCTTCTTTAATCTCTTCATAAAAATCAATAACAATCTTATGTCTATCTTCAGCGATTTTTTTTGAGATATCAAGGAATAATAAATCCTTTATTTTAAGAATTTTATTTTCTAAATGGTTTATTACATTATTTAGATTACCTAATTTTTGAATTGTGTATCCTATTGTGCGATACAATCCAATAGCTCCAATTGCATCCAATTTATCTGCATCAGATAAAATTTTTGCTTCAAGAGTGATAGGTAAAATGTCATTAGAAAAAGAATGGGTTCTTATACAATAAAGAATATTTTTAATATCAAATTTATAAACTTTAAAATTTTTAGAATTCAAGAATTTTTCGGCTATATACGCTGAAACCTCAGCATGATTTCTTTTAGAATTGTTATCTAATTGTTTGAATCTTCCAATATCATGCAATAGAGCAGCAATTTTTAGAGTCTCAATATTTACATTTAAGTCCTTAGCAATCTGTAAACATAAGTTATAAACTCGTTCAATATGAGGGTATCCATGAATATCACTGGAGTTATATGTTTTTCTTGCATACTCACGGACAATATTTAGCATAATATGAAAAAAAATAAGAAATAAAAGATTCAGTTATTAAGTGATTTGTTAAATTATAAGTGGGTTACACTTCTTCTCCTCGTCTTTTAGCTTCAATATCCTTTAATTCCTTTCTCTGTACTTTGCCCACTAAGGTTTCTGGAAGTTCTTTCCTAAATTCAATAAATTTTGGAACTTTATAGGGAGCCATATTTTGTTGACAAAAGCCTTTAATTTCACTTTTCATTTCTTCAGATTCTTGATATCCATCTTTTAACACTATATAGGCTTTTACTTTTTCGCTGCCTGGAAGATCTGGATTAGGAACACCTATAATAGCGACATTCTCTATAGCTTCATGTTCAAATAAGACATCTTCAAGCTCACGTGGATAAACTTTGAACCCACTTACGTCTATCATATCCTTCTTCCTATCTACTATATAAAAATAACCATCTTCATCCATTTTACCAATGTCCCCCGTTAGAACCCATCCATCCTTTAATTGATTAGCCGTCTCTTCTGGTTTATTCCAATAACCTTTAAATACTTGAGGACCTTTCATCATAATTTCTCCTGCTTCTCCAAGAGGGAGTATTTTTGTATAATCTTCAATATCAACTATCTTAACTTCCGTATCTGGTATTGGCATACCCACAGAACCTATTTTTCTTTCTCCGATTATTGGATTACTATGAGTCACTGGTGAAGTTTCTGTCATTCCATATCCTTCTAATACTTTTCCACCAGTTCTTTCTTCAAATTCTTTAAGAACTTCTGGAGGCATTGGAGCAGCTCCTGTATTACAAATTCTTATAGATCTAAGATATTTAGCATAATCTTCCAAATCATCTCTTTCTAATAACCGCATATACATAGTCGGGACTCCTGGAAATATTGAAGGTTGTGTAGCTTTTATTATTTCAAAAAGTGACTTCTGATCTCGTGCATCAGGGTTTAATGCTATCGTTGAAGCATAATGAATATGAATATTCATACATACGGTTTGTCCATAGATATGAAAAAGCGGTAAATTCGTTAGAATAGTTTCTTTTCCTCTATTTAATTCGGTACCTATCCAAGAAAGTGTAGCCAAACAATTTGAAACAAGATTATAATGAGTTAACATAGCACCTTTTGGAACACCTGTTGTGCCACCCGTATATTGAAGGCATGCAATATCTTCCTTTGCATTAGTTTCAAATTTAGGAGGATTTGGTTTCGTGTTATCGATTAAATTGAGGAATTGATGAGTTCCTGATATCTCTGGAGGATTTCTTGGAGCCATTGGAGAATAATCAAATACATTTGTAATAATAACATGTCGTAAACGAGTTCTATCTCTAACTTTATTAATTTTATCTACTTGATTGTCCCACGCAATAATAATCTCCGCTCCAGAATCATTTAATTGGTACATCAACTCATGCTCAGTATAAAGAACACTCACACAAGTCACTATTCCCCCAGCTTTTAATATTCCATAATAACTCATTATGAATTGAGGAAAATTTGGGATCATAATGGCAACAACATCACCTTTTTTAATACCCATACCAACAAGTGCAGTAGCTAATCTCTCAGCCGAGTCTTTTAACTTTTTATAAGTTATTTTATTTTTCAAATACCATATTGCTGTACGACTGCCAAAATCTTTTGCTGCATTGTCTAAAAACTCATAAACATTTATTTCTGGATAATCTATATGTTCGGGAACACCTTTATCGTAGTGTTTTACCCAAGGTTTAGAAGCATAAGGATTGATTTCACTCATTCTGCATACATACCTCCTAAAATTAGATAATTCATAATAATTCAAAAGATATATTATTCAATAAAAAGATTTTGAAAATTTATTACTGTTCTAAGCTATCCAAAGCAGTAATCGCAGATTCACAAACATAATCACATTCATCATGTATAAGAGCTTTCAAGCTTGATATAATCTCTGGTGTAGTTACGCCAATTCTTGCTAATGCTTCAGTTGACCTCCATCTAACATCAGGATTTTTATCATTTAAAGCATTCATCAATGATGGAATAGCCTTTTCAGCAAATTTGCCCATTTTACCTATAGATAATGCCGCCTCTCGACGAACGATTGCCGATTTATCTTTTAAAGCTTGTTGAAGAGCATGTAATGCACCCTCTGAACTAGTTCCAATACTACCTAACGCTCTTGCTGCCTCAACTCGTAAGGGCTTTTTATCGTTTTGCATTATTTCAATCATAAACGGGATAGCTTCTTTAGCATCTGTCCCGATGCCTCCAATTGAGGAAATAATAATTATTTTACGTCTGTTGTCAGTTATAAAATATTTAATTATACTATAGGGGGTAGTAATTAGAGGTATTATTAGAGATATAGCGAATAAGAAGATTATAAAAAAATCTGAAGATAAAAATAACATATATGGAATCATTAAAAAAAGTAGTATCCAATATAATAACCAACTGAATGAAAATTTCAGTTTTTCATTGAAAGACTTAATTAGTAGAGGTATTGAATCTCTTCCAATCGAACGAAGGGCATCAGCAGCCTTACCGCGGATTATTTCATTTTGGTCTCTTAATAAAGAATACAAATTCTCAATAACTTTAGGATCAGATTGTTTTATCTCTCCTAGCGTTTCAATAGCCTCCTTTCTTATAATCCGATTTTTATGTTTTAGCATATCTAATAAACTTGGTATCGCTGCTTCTCCCAAATCAGCTAATGTGGTAACAATTCTATATCTTACTCTCCAATCTTTATCATCAAGCGTTGAGAGCAAACTTGGCAGAGCTTTAACAGATCCTTTACCAATTTGTTTTATAGCCTGAGCTGAAGCAGTTCTAACTGCCCAACTTATGTCTTTTAAGCTTTTCATCAAATAAGGGATTGAATCACTTGCTTCAGGACCAATATTACTAAGAGCATTTACTACTTCTGTTCGAACTTCTTCATTCTTATCCTTCAATGCTTCATTTAGGCTTTTTAATGATTCAGGCGTAGGATTTTTGATCTTACCTAAAGCTATAGCAGCTTCTTTACGGATAGAGTCATATTCACTCTTTAATAAGCTCGAAAGATATGGTACAGCATCCTTTACATTGCTTCCAATCTTCCCTAAAGTTCGAGCAGCTTCACGACAAATACTCCAATCATTATCTAAGAGACAACTCATTAATTCTGGAACAGCATTTATAGATTTCTCTCCCAATTCTCCTAGAACAAATATTGCGTTGAATTTAACTGATCGAATTTCACTTTCTAGATTTTCAATCACTTCCTTGATTACTAGGGGATCTTTTTCAATTCTAGATAATACTAAATCAATTCGAGAATCTCTTAATAGTGTTTCTAACGGAGCAGACAAATTATATCACCCTATATTCCTAAATATACTTTTTTAATTCGAGGTTCTTTTTCTAGTTGTTCTCTCGTTCCTCTCATTTCTATTTTACCTTCTTCTAAAACATGGATGTTTTGACCAACTCTCATACCCAATACGGCATCTTGTTCAACTAACAGCGTCGTTGTTCCTTCACTTTTGATCTTTTGAATAGCATCAAAAATACTTGCTTTAATTTTAGGAGCCAAACCTAATGAAGGTTCATCCATCAATAAAAGCTTCGGATTAGCCATAAGTGAACGAGCGATTGCTAACATCTGCTGTTCTCCACCGCTTAAAGTTCCTGCTCTTTGTTTCTTCCTTTCTTTGAGGCGTGGAAACAATTCAAATATAAAATCCATTATTTCTTTATACTTCGTTTTATCCTTTAGAGAGTATGCACCCAAACGAAGATTTTCTTCAACACTCATATCATAAAAAAGTCTTCTGCGTTCTGGACAATGTGCAATTCCCATTCTGGCAATTTCATTAGCCTTCATATCATCAATTCTTACACCCATGAACGTAATTTTTCCTCTATCAGGTTCTTCTAGCCCTGAAATTACTCTCAGGAGTGTTGACTTACCTGCACCATTAGGACCAATTACCACGTCGAGAGATTTTTCTTCAACTTTTAAATTAATTTCTTCCAGTGATTTTGCCTTTCCATAATAATGATATACTTTTTTTAATTCAAGCAAATTCTTCACCTTTACCTAAATATGCTTCTAATACAACTCTATTATTTGCTACTTCTTGAGGAGTTCCATCCATAATAAATTTACCTTGATGCATTGCTATGACTCTTGGTACAAGATGCATTAATTCTCTTAACACATGGCCAGTCATAAAGATTGTAGTTCCATCATCATGCAATGCTTTAATTAATTCAGTAATAACATCGGATTCTTCATGAGAAAGTCCACTAAAAGGTTCGTCAAGGAGTAGCAATTGAGGATTAGTACCAAGAGCTTTAGCAATTTGAAGTTTTCTCAAATCTCCATGTGGCAGAACAATTGGAGGGATTCTAGCTTTATCAACTAGCCCTGTAGATGCCAATATTGTACTGGCATATTCTTCTACTCCATAGTTTTTAGCAACTCTTTTACCTCTTGGTGAAAGACAAGAAACCGTAACATTATCGAGTATGGTTAAAAGTTTAAAAGATCTTACAAGTTGAAAAGTACGAGCTATTCCTAAATTAACTATCTTATTCGGTTTCATACCAGTAATGTTTCTTCCATCAAATCTGATCCTTCCCGAACTTGGTTTCTCAAATCCAGATATCAGATTAAAAATTGTGGTTTTTCCTGCACCATTTGGTCCAATTAATCCTACAAATTCACCACGACTAATTTCAAAACTAAAATCATTAACAGCTGTTAAACCGCCATATTTTTTAGTTAGATTTTTAACCTCTAAAAGAACTCCCATTCTAATTTTCACAAATTTTTTTTATTATAATAGATAATTATCGTCCTATTAAAATATCAAATAAATCTTTAAGCCTCTCTAGTAAAGGCTTCAAAATACCATATTCAGCAAATCTTATGACTATTATCAAAGCAATTGCAAATATAAATACTGAAATATCGGGCCAATTAGTAAATAATGCAGCCACAAACTGAAAGAAAAAGGCGCCCAATGCAGATCCAGAAATCGTTGCTATACCTCCAAGAGAAGCCATAATTATAGCATAGAATGAATATAAGGGTTGATATACTCCAGGATTTACTCCTCTACTATGCATAGCGAACAAACTACCAGCAATTCCTGCAAAAAAACCACTTATCATAAATGCAATGATTTTATATTTTGTTAAACTGATTCCTGATGCTTCTGCTCCTTTTTCATCATCTCGAATAGATTTAAAAACGGTTCCCATTTTCGATTTAGTGATTAAAATTAAAATTTCAAAAGAAACGATCATTATGATTAATTGTATATAATAATTTAGTACTGCACTCCTAGAAATTTGGGGGATTTGGGAAATTCCTTCAGACCCTCCCAACCAAGGGGTAAAATAAACATTAGAGAATACATAATATATAATTAAACCAAGAACGAACGTTCCTAATCCTAAATAGGGTCCCTTAAGTCTGAGAGCAGGAAGTCCAATCAATAATCCAAATAATACTCCAACACATGCCCCAATAATTAGTGCTAACCACCAAAGTGTTTCTCCCAACCAAGGAGTGAAAATGAAACGAATAAAGAAGGAAGTGATATAACCAGCAATTCCAAAAAATATTGCTTGACCAAAGCTTACCTGTCCCGTAAATCCAGCTAAGAAATCCCAACTTGCGGCAAATATTGAAAAAATCATTGCTACAATAAAAATACCTAAATAATATCTATTTTGAGTAAATAGTGGTATAATGAAAAGAATAATTAAACAAATAATTGTTAATATACCTTTAAAACTTTTAATCCAGTTAATGAGATATATCTTTGAACCTGATAATTTCTTTTTAAAACGGCTCTTTTCTTTTAACACACTTGTTTGTGACATTTTTTTAAATAACTCCTTACAATTTTAAGTTTAATATATTTCCTTCTTCCCAAAAAGACCTCTAGGTCTAATTAAAAGCACTAATACAATTACCACAATAGGAACAATAGCAGAGAAAGCAGGATTAATAAAATAATTTACAATGTTCCGAGTATATCCAAGAATGAATGCCCCAACTATACTACCTTTCAAACTTCCTAATCCACCAAAAATTACTATAGCGAATGATGTTGATAAAACGTCCCATCCCATAAAAGTCGCTACAGATGACGCAGGTACATATAAGATTGCCGCCATACCTGCTAAAAATGCTGAAATCATAACTGTATACATAAGAACCCTATCTGCATTGATACCCATTAACATTGCTGCTTCTCTATCTTGAGAAACGGCTCTTATGGATTTACCAAGCTTTGTTTTATTTATCACTAATCCTGTAATAACAACTACTATTAATGCTCCGATTAAAATTAAAAAAAATTGTGCTGGGAACGAAACACCTAATATATCAAAACTAAGAGTTCCAAATATACTAGGAACTGCATGGGGGATAGTATCACCAAAAACTTTTATAAAATTTTCGAAGAAGAATCCCAGTGAAAAAGTCATAATAAGAACCGCTACCTGGTTTTCTTGTAATGGTCGTATTAGTAGAAGATAAGCAACGCCTCCGATGAGTGTGATTAAAACCAACGAAATGATTGAGCCTCCAATTATACCAGTTATATTAAAAGTCCAAAATAAAATATATCCCGCCATTAAATAGAATGCACCATGAGATAAATTTAAGATCCCTCCAACTCCATATACTAAAGAGAATCCAAAAGCAAGTAAGGCATAAACAGAAGCTTCAATTGTTCCAAAAATTATCACTTCAATAATGGGATAATCTAAAAAATCTAAGATCCAGACACCAACAATAATGACGAATAAAGGGATCACAATTTCAACAATACGCACTATTAATGGGGATTTTTTACTTGACTTTTCCATTTTTAATCGCTTTTACTTTTAGTATTTCAGATAAACATAAGAATTATGATAAAGAATCTCTAAATTTTTATAGATTTTTATTACAAAGTGATGTTAAACTTATTTAAATTAAAGAATATATAAAACTTTATTTTAAGTTTGTTATTTTTTATTCAAATTTGTAAATGATACTATATAATTTAAAAAAAAAAGAAATTATTTTGTTTTTATTAGGGGTCATTAATACCCCAAGGAGGGAGTGCTATACCTCCAGTTACTATGTTCCCGTATAACCCGACATCTGGGTAAACAAGGGGTGCAGATATACAATCTTTTGTACTATCTGGTTTCCATTGGCAGAATAAAGTAAAACCATATGGATACCCCTCTGACACATCATGAGCTTTGTTCCAAGCTGAATATGGTGCTGTAACGCTAGCTCCAGCCTGTGGACTAGCTTTAGTAAAGCTTTCAATATAGGGTATTATTTCTTGAGTCCTAAAACTTCCAGTAGCGTTAATAGCCTCAGCTATTAAATTCACAGCATCATAAGCTCCTACAGCAGTATACAGTGGTTCATGATTATATGTAGCCACAAAATCATCCCAGAAGGCTACAGTTAGGGCTGATTTATTTGTTCTAAGAACTGACTGCATTATGATTTCATATGCACAATCTCCGGTAGTATCGCCCCAGAATGTATCTAATTGTGATTGAACATCGATACCTGCTATAAGACATTGTGGGTGGAGAGCAGCATATTGGGTCATCATGTAAATTCCCCCTTGAGCAGAGATAATAGGAATTGTTATTTGGGCGCCGGCAGCTTCGATTTGATTCCAATAAGTAGCAAAATCAGTTGCTGTAGCTGTAATTGGATATGCAATGTCATTTGTGATAGTAAATCCATATAATGGAAGAACGTCATTAAGTGCAGTATCCATAGGAATGGTCCAGTCTAAAGCTTCTCGAATAATTGCCACCTTATGTATAGTTTTGTTCAGTACAAGGGGATCACTCATATATCCTGCGAGATATAATATTTCTCTAATAGTCTCACTCCCTAATGAAGTTGAATTAATAGGCATAACTCTAAACCAATATTTATATCTACTGTAACTAGAATAGGCTGCTCCGTAAACATTATAACAGAAATAGTCTGTTGATGCTCCAGTTCCAAGAAATAACTTTTTAGCATCCATAACAACTTCTAAATAGGCTTTTAAAGCTTCTGTTCTAAATCCTCCAACGATATACTGCGCTCCATCTACTGCAAGAATTTTTTCTGCAGCGGAGACTCCTTTTGTGACATCAAGGACAGGATTTGATTCATCTGTATCTTCAGATACAAGTCCTATATAATAAGTTGTACCGTTAACTTGGACTCCACCAGCTGTATTTATATTATAAGCCGCAAGCCAAGCACCTTCATAATTTCCTTTTCCTTGTATATCGGTAATGCCTCCAAGTAATCCAACTTTAATTATTCGATTATCTGGAATGCCTGAAACTCCGGGTGTTACGTATACTGATGCTGGTGGAGTTAACAAAAACCAAACTCCAACACCAATACCCGCCCCAGCGATAACTAAGATGGCGACTATAGCTATAATTCTTTTCGTGTTTCGTTCCATATTTTAATCACTTATTAAAATGTTATTGAAAAATTTTTATATATATATTAGATTTGACAATTACTATTTCAGATAAACATATATTTAAATATTTATTATTAGACTCGGATTTTTTCACGAAAAGTGTTTACGAGCGTAATTAAATTTTAGAATCTAATTATGAAATAGTGAAATTTGAAAGGAGTCTAAATATATTAAACCCTTCGGAAATTTGCTCAACTAGTTCTGATCTTCTATTAAAAATCACTTTTAGCCCATAAACTGATTTCCGAAAATAACTTTCTGCAAGAATTAGAATCACAGTACATTGGTCATTACTTTTTTTTATAACTGGTATTATTGCTACCCACTTAGTAAAAAATACATAATCTTTTGCGAGGTCTATTGCTTTATCATAAAATTTCAAATCTTCAGGTGTTTTCAACAACTTCGATTCAAAAATAATATGATTTTTTTTCATGAATTGAATTTTTTTTTTTAATCGAAAAGTATCTGAATTTTCTGTATTAATTTTTTCATAGATTAAATAGGTGAAGGGAATAACACCAGGGATGTAGAGAGCACTGGGAGGTAATCTAGTTTGAATCCATATTTTAGAAACAATACGATATGAGAAATATGTTATATAAAATCCAAAAAAATAGTTATACAGATTTGAAAAGAAAAGTTGTGGTAAAAAGAAGAAGATTAATGTATAAAATAAAAGAATAAGACCGGAGACTAAAGCTAAAGGGAAATTTATTGCCCTATCAATGAAAAATCGATATCTCTTTTTTGAGAAGGGATAAAAAATAGGTATTTTTGATGCTGCCACAAAATCGAGCAAAATATGTAGACTGTAAAAAAGAAATCCCATAATCCATGCAATAAAAAAATCTTCCTTAGTTATAATAGTAAATATAATTGTGGTAATAAATGAAAAAGCAAAAGCCGAAAATAAAGAATGGGAAAGTCCTTTATGAGACAAAAAGTTAGATTTTTTAATCCGCCGTAATGGTTCCAAAATAATATCAAAATCGGGAATTACAGCCAATATCACAGCATAAAGAACAATACTAAAAGGCAGGAAGTAAAGAGTATAGATACTTATGAATATTGCCATTAAAAAATGTGTAAAAATATCCATTAGTACTCGAAAATTTAAATAAGGTATTATTCTTTAAGTTTCAGATTTTAAAAAAAAAGGAGATCAATTTAAATACGTAGTATAAAAAATAGAGGATACAATCCCTTTGTCAACCTTTTACTAAATTTTTTTAAAAGATATCATCCAAATCATAGTTTTTGAAAATAATGGGTAAAATATTTATTCTCCTTGCCGTATTTTTTAAGAATAATTGCCTTCAAAGCTCCCATGTCTAATCTTTCTTTTACTTTCTCTCATCAACATCCTACATCCGGTTGTAATTGAATAAAACTGTCAGGATATATGTTGAATTCTATATTATTTCTGATTGGGTTAAATTTACGCATAGCTCCATTATCATCAGGTGCATATGCAAATATTCCAACATCACCATATAATGAACCCTCATCTATATTTACAAATAATTGAAGGTAGCTATGAATGTGACTATCATACAATGGAAATATCGAATTAATGGAATCTCCCATCTCAATTTTATCAACCAATGCTAAAGCTTCTATAAATGTAGTATTATCTTCGATTTCAAGAGAATATTTTTTACCCCGTTGTAATCCTTTAATTGGAATACTAATTTCAAATTCCACGTTTTTAATCTTTAATTCACCAGTCTTATGATAATACTTAAATCAAACCTTTTTCTTTAAGCAGAGCAGGCAATTCTCTTTCTAATGAAAATACAGCCGTATACTTTTTTTCATTTTCTATAACAATAGAGTTTCCATGTAAATTTAGGCTTCGAGCTTCTTCAGAATTAAGATTTTTTGTATTGTAATTAATATGCTTAATATAGGGTGTCAAGACTACGAATACACGATTCATAAACTTGTCCCATTCGCAAGCACAGCTATCTAGAGGCACATAAATATCCACGTTTAACTTATTATTTTTTTCCATGACTTAAACCACTTGATTTTAAGAACAATTACAAGATTGATTAGAATTTTTTACTCTACTTCTAACATTCCATAAACATCCACATCCAGGTTGTTCTTGCATGATAATAGCCTTTGTGGGGCAATTTCTTTTACACGCACTACATTCTGTACAGAGATTAGCATTTGATATTTCATACTTTCCATCTTCAATTGGTTTTGGTAATCCAAAAGGACAAATCTCTCCGCACAACCCACAACCATTACAGAGATCTTTATTGATAAAGATACGCAAATCCTTTACGATTTCTGTTATATTTAATGATTTAAAATCTATTTCTGTTATATATAACACCTCCTAATCTTCAATTTTATTAATTTTTTATATTATTTAAACAAATATGACTCCAATTGTTAGTGAAATTAAACTTATTACTAAAAATATTTTATTTAAAATATTAAACAGGGGATATTCATTTTCAATTTTTCGTGGACTTGTTGCCATCGTGTAACCGCTAAAAGACATTGTTGAAAAGAAAGCAATCCAGAAGAAAAATCCCAGATTAATTAACGTATAAAAGATTGAATTATGTAGCCACCATGTTAGTGCACCTAGAATGACAATATTAATAAATCCATAGAAAATTCCCTTAATTATAAACCTCTGAGTAAATTTTGAAAGAGGAAACAAGGAAAATAGAATTACATTAGTGAGAACTATCCAAAGGCAAACTTCGCCAATCCACCATAACTTATCAAAATTTGTAAAGATTGTTAAGCCCAAAAATAGTATTAGTAAAACAACAATGGGTAAAAGAAACACTTTTCGAAAGAGAAATGTAGTATGAGTAATTCCAGCACGGATACGTTGAGATGTGGTAAATTTAGCAAGCTTGATTTTATCTGATTTCTTAGAGGGTTTTTCTTTTAAATAATCGGGGATAAATTTGGACCACACAGGACCATATTTAACTTTAAATGGGAATTTATCAGAATTTATTGGTAATTCTGGAATAGCGACTCCCCCTGCAGAAAGTTGAGGAAGCAATAAAGTCTTTTTATTAGAAATATACTGAATTCCAGATGCTCCTACCGCCTCAAGGATTTGGGAATTTCCGAAATTATTTCCGCGAGCTGCACACCACACATTAATTCCATCAGAATCTACACATAATACCCATGCATTGATCCTTTTCAAGTCTCGCATTACTTTAATGTAGGTATAGTCATAATTTGCAGTTACGATAATCGGGGAATTTTCATCAGGAGTACCAGATTCATATATTCCAGGTTCAATAGGAACATGATCAACTTGACCAGTAAAGATACATCGAAAAATCCGTAATTGAGACTGAATTCCTTTGAATTTTTTTGGTTTAGGGCGATAATAGCCGGGTTCATTATTCTGATTGATATTTATCTTTTGTAGTACCAGTGCTTGGATGGACCCATGTTTCCACTTTTTTTGAGTATTAAATTTAAATCCTATTTGCTGTAAATAATTAAAGAACCATTTAACGCGGAAAGTGCTTTTCAATCGAAGTCTTCTAATTTTTTTCTTATACCACCATCTTTTAATATTAAATATTAGTCTCCAAAATCCTGAAGGTAAAAATTCAGCTCCAATAATTAAACGCCCTTCTGGTTTCAGTACTTTCCATACATTTCGAAGAAAAATTTGTTGTTCAAATGGACGCAATTCTGATAACATAAAAGTACTCACAACTACATCTTTAGAGGAATCTTCAATGGGCATATCTGAAAAAGATCCAATTTGATATTTGAGTTTTAAATTTTCTTCTTGAGGATAATTCTGCATAGCATACGTAATCATCTTAAAATCTTTATCAATCGCAACAACATCGTTACCCTTTAATGCTATTTTAGAGGCAAGTGCACCAGTACCACATCCAATCTCTAAAACTGTTTCTACAGTATTTATATGATCAAGAACCCAATTTTGAACTTCAATATTTACTCCCTTTGTAAGAATTGTAAATTTTGAATCATAACTTTCAGGTTCTTGTTCCAATTTACGCATATATACAACAGCCATTACATATATACCTTTTTTCTTGTATTTTATAATAAAATAATCCTATTCAGATTTCCAAAATCCTCTTTTTCTTAAATATCGGCCTAAATATACGATTGATAACATCACTGGTACTTCCCAGAATAAGCCCATTGTAGTACCTAATGCGGCAATTGAACCCACCCCGTATATTGCGATAGCAGTAGCAATTGCAATTTCAAAATGACTCGAGGATCCAATAATTACAGTTATAACTGCCTCTTTATATTTTAGTTTAAAAAATTTAGTTATTAGAATGTTATATCCTACTACAATAGCAAATCCAACCAAAAGGGGAATACTTACTAATAACAGTAGATCAGGATTCTGTATCAAAACAGTTCCATTCAAAGAAAAGAGGACAACCAAGGTAGTTAATAACGCTAAAATAGAAATTTTTCCTACTAACGGTCGATATGTTTTATTGAACCAATCTGGTCCTTTAGAAGAAATTATAATTCTTTTAGTTATAATTCCCAATAATAAAGGGAGTCCAATAAAAACCAATGTTGACAATAACAAAAGTATCCAATTGATTGGAATATTCTGAATACCAGTCAATAATGTAACCATCGGAGCATACCCAAATATTATTGTTATTGTATTCAAACTAGTATTAATAACATTTTGTTCTTGATTTCCTCGAGCCATCCACCCCCATACAAGAACCATTGCAGTACATGGAGAACTTGAAAGTAATATGACAGCAACTGAAAGTTCTTCATTTCCTGATAAAAACAATTTTACCATCGCAAGACCTATGAAAGGGGCAATTAACCAATTAGATATCAGAGTTAAAATAATAGGTTTCGGTTTTTTTCCCAATTTCTTTAATTCCGATGTTTGAAGATTTAACATAGCAGGATACATCATTAAAAACAAACAAATCCCGATTGGTATTGAAATCTCACCAATTTTTAAAGAATCAATTATGATACTTATTCCAGGAATAATCTGAGATATAACAATCCCAATAAGAATGCATAATGCAACCCATAATGGAAGTAACTTCTCGAAAAACCCAATACTTTTCCCTTTCTCTTCTACGATTTCTTCTATTTGATCGAATTTTTCTTCTTGCATAATTTATCGAACAACCTCTTTTAAGATAATATTTGAATTTTCAGTTCTTCTTTCATATTCTTTTCTTATGTCTTTAATGAAGGCTTTTAAATTATCAGTAAGTTTATTGAAAACTTCAGGTGAAATACTATTAAAGAGTGCAACGAGATGAATAAGCCCAGCTACTTCTTTATCACATGTATGACCAAAACGTGGAGCCCGGCATTCATAACAGACCTTTAATGCGAAATTTTGAAGAGTATTTTCTTCAAAAATTTTATTTGAGAGAAATTCTGCTCCAGCCTTAGAAGATCCACATAAAGATGATCGTTGGATATCAATTTTGTTAATTACTCCCTTCTCATTTAAATTGAATTGATAAATAGGACGGCCAAAATATGTAGTAAAGGAATCAACCTCAGGAATGCCAGTGTTATGTTCCAAAGAACACATCGTAGGAGCATAAATAACATTAGGATTGACTTTTCTAGCTTGTATATATAGACCAATTCCAGGAAGTACTCCTAATATTATTGGCTTTTGGAGTTCTACAAGTTGAATTATAATGTCAGGATGACGAACGTATGAAATATAAAGGTCGCATTCAGGGACGTTTAGATCAACCAAATCATCTAACATAACATTTGATGGTATTTCTGGAACGAGTATCCATTTAGTTTCAAACTTAGTTTTGATGTTTTCATAGGCTCTATCCCCATATTTTCCATCAGAAACCACTCCAACCGTCAACTTTACTTTTTTTTTCATATTTTACTTTATTCATTTATGGTTAGAGCTTAAGATATAAATAGAGTTATTCAAATAAAAAGGTTTCGATGTGAATCGAGGTTCTTCAATTTGGATAAAATTTTTATAATTTAATGTTTTATTTATAAATAA
Organism: Promethearchaeota archaeon; assembly: GCA_048940445.1. GTDB lineage: Archaea > Asgardarchaeota > Lokiarchaeia > Sigyniarchaeales > SOKP01 > SOKP01. The sequence continues at coordinate 12,191 of JBHLON010000031.1, read as the reverse complement.
TAATAAGACTTTTTTGGTGATTTTTATCAAAGTCGATCGCAAAACAGAAATCAAAGAAATGCTATGTAGCTGTGAAGAATGTCCTGATAGTGAAAAAATTTTTAATAATTTACAAGAATTAGGAGAAAATTTAAAGTTAGATGATAAAACATCTTCTATATTAACATTCTTAAATGCTTTAGGAAATAGGGAACGATTAACTATTATTAATGCATTAAAAGAAAAAGATCGTTGTGTATGTGAATTAGAAGTTATTTTGGATAAGTCTCAACCTTCAATATCTCATCATCTAAGAGAGTTAGAAAAAGCCAATCTAATTCGTGGGTGGAAAAAAGGAAAATTTACATATTATAGTCTTTTAGAAAATGAATTTAAAGAGCAATTAATGAATTTTTATCGTGAATATCATTTTGAATAACTGGTCTTTAATTTAATCTTAAGGAGATTTTTTGTCGGAATAAGGTTTACCGCTAAATATTTATGTATAAATTCCCATGTAGATAATGTTTAATGTTTTTAGATTGAGTTTATATATATGAAAAACTCTGAAAATGAACTAAAAAAGATTAGTTATTATCGGATAATCCTGCCTTCGAATATTAAAGTTGAGAAAGAAGATATTTTTCTTCGGGAGAAGTATAATGATATTATGAATTATTTTAAGGTTTTGTTAACCAGTGATGAATATTCAGAAATTCAGCCATATTTTGAGCCAAATGGTTTACTTCTAGTTAATATTTCCCCAGGTACAGACATTTCTAACTTTTTGAGATTAATATCAAAAAACTACTATTTAGATTTTATAGAGTTAGATTATTTTGAAATATTAAGATCACCATCAGAATTTTTAAACAATTTTAATTTAATCTTTCAAAACATGTTGAACATAACCCAACATAAAGAAAGAGTTCAGAATGAGTCTAAAACATATCCTGAAAATTTTGAGAAAGTAAAATTAAACAGATTGATATTAATAAATCAAAGCGAATTACCAGCTAATTTATTTAAGGGGAGAAATTTGCTTAAAGTCTTTTTAACTTTTCAAAAAAGGTATAATTCTGAATATTTAAAAAATGGAAGCATTTTAGTGTGGTTAAATGAAAATTTTAATGATATAAGGGAAAATTCATATAATGTTTACCAGATCTTTGATTTAGTCCTTAGAGTTCCCCCTATAGGTATTAAAGAGAGAGAGGTGTTTTTAAGGAATTATTCCGAAGGAAAGCCAAAGATTGTTTTTGATATAAGTACACTAATCAATTATACTAGAGATTGGGAAATTTTAGACATTAAGAACCTTATTAAGTTAGCTATTTTTAAGCATTTTCTTAATTTTGAGCTAAATAAAACATCTAATGAAATAACAGATGTTATTACCAACTTAATCGATTCAGGGGAATTCAAACCATCAATTTATTATAAGGATCCGAGATTTCGAGATGAGTTTGAGGATTTAGATCGGGAATCACTAGCTACAGAAAAGCATTTTAAAGACAAAGAGTTAGCTTTTACCAAGTTACAGTCAATTGTGAGTGAGATTCAGGATCAACCTATTTCTGAATTTATGCTAAGCCAATTGTATGAAAATGCGGCTTCTAAGAATTATACAGAGCTAGTCATAATTATTGATAAATTAAATAAAAATGAGATTCTTGAAGAGAATGAAAGAAAATTACTAGCAAATTATCCTTTTATTTTAAATAATTCTCCAAATAGAGCCCAAATTCATTTAGAAAAAGCAAAAAAGAAAATTGACCACATAAGACAGAGCTTTGGGAGATAAATAAAAGGAGGTTACCAAGATTTCTACTGAAACTGAAAGGATTTATTTAAAAAAAGTTATTCTGGAAAATTTTTTGAGTTTTCAAAGAGATGAAGTAAAATTCGAGGATTCAAAATTTGTGATTATAATTGGACCAAATTGGTCAGGAAAAACATCAATATTTCAAGCAGTCAAATTTGCTCTTGGAAGTAATGAAAGGGATGAAAGATATAAAAGATGGTCTGATTTTATTAGGAATGGGCAAGATCATGCGATGGTTGAAGTTCATATACAAAAAAATGAAGAAATAATTAAGATAAGAAGAATTGTAGTGAGGGCTCACTCTCCTTACTTTGAGATAGAAAGAACTACTGACAATAGTTTTAATAGAGTTCATGCAAATTATATACAAGAGATAATTTCTAACCTAGGGATAAATCCTGATAATCAATTTGCTTTTGTAAGTCAAGGAAAAATTGATGTGATTAAAAATCTAAAACCGATCGAACTTTGTGCATTCTTAGAAGAAGGGATTGGACTGAAAGGGCTTAGAGATGAAATTTTACTTCAAAAAAGAGGAATTCTTAATTTAAATCAAGAATTTCAATCCATATTAAGCCGGCAAAATACCCTAAACGTTAATCTGAATCTTTTACAACCTAAAATCCAGCGATTAGAAGAAAAACATAAGCTTATTGAAAAAAAGGAAAGTTTTACAGATGAATTATTATTTGCAAATAGGCAAAAGTTAGAAGAGAACATAATTTATTTGAAAGAAAAAATAAAAGATCAGCAAATATCCATCAATGACATTAAAAAAATATCTGAAGCATACGAGACTGCTCTTTTAGAAAAAAAAGCAAAGCTAAATGAGATAGAAGAAAATATTAACGTATTATCAAAAGATTTAGGTCAATTAACATATAAGAAAAAAAGTCTAATTGAAAAAATTCAAATTTGGGAAAAAGAAAAAATATTAGCGAAAAAGGAATTAGATAATTTAAATCTAAAAATTATAAATTCTGAAAAAGCTTTTGAAAACACCGAAAGTCATAGTAAAAAATTAGATGATGAGATAAATCTAATTCAGAAGGAGATTCTTTCTCTGAAGGAAAAGATTGATGAGTTAATAGAAGAACAAAATAGACTGGGGAAGAAATTAAAACAAAATGAAGATTTTTTAAGAGAATATCGTAATTTAATTTCTAAGAAAGGAGCTTATAATAATAAGATTGAAGAGAATGAAATAAAGATAAAGGAGATCAATTCAGAAATCAATGAAATTTTCCAAAGTTTCAAAGATATTGAACACAAATTGGAAAAAAATAAATGGTTTCTCGATAATCCTACTTCAGATTTACTTTTTGACATTGATGAGAGAATAAAAAACTATTCCAAAGACCTTTTCGAATTAGGGAAAAAATTGAGTAATTTGCAGTTTAAGAGAACCAATCTATTAGAAAATTTTAAAAAACTACAAGTTTCCTTAAGAGAACGAAAAGTAATATTTCCAACTAGTATTAATATATTAAAAGAAGAAATTGAAAGAAGAGAATTATCTGACAAAGTTAAGGGCCCTATAATTGAATTTTTGCAATATGATGATAAACTAAGTTACGCAATTGAATCTGTTTTGGGAGAAAAATTATTATTTAGTTTCGTTGTTAATGATTGGGATACCTTAAATCTATTGAACAAAATAAAGAACAAATATAATGCGTACTGTAATATTTATATATCTAAAAAGCTTGATATTCGCCCTTTACCTGAATTTTCTGCTGATAACGTTATTGGTTATCTAGCAGAGTTAATAAGAGTAGTCAACAATGATATAGATATTCAAAAAGTAATATACTCTAAAGTAAGAAATTGTTTAGTTGTTGAGGACTACTATTCAGCTATCCAGATCTATAAGAAGCAAAATTTTAGGGGAAAATGTGTGACTTTAAAAGGTGAACAGTTAATCTCTTATAATTACGTCTATGAAACCCCTTTTCAAAAACATTTAAAGGGTTTACTTAGCGTTAGTACGCTAAAAGAAGAACTCACTAGATTAGAATCTGAGATCGAATCTATAAATAAAAGAATTTCTGACTTAAAAGTTAAATATTCTGCAATTGAACAAAATCAGAAAGATCTATACGAGAAAAAGGAAGCATTTAATGATTTATTGTATAACTTTAATCAAAAGCAAAGATTAACCTCTAAAAAGAATCATCTCTATGATCTTGTGCATAATCTTGAAACTGATATAAACAAACTCCAAAATGAAATATCTGACACAGAAAGACAGATTCAGAGCTCAGAGTCTCAGAGGGATCCAGAAATTTTTAAATTAAACGATAGAATTGAGGAGATACCAGATGAGTTACATTTCTACAATGAAGATTTAAAAAAATGGGATACGAAATTGAATATGAATATGCAACAAATACAGGAAGTCAATGAAAAACTCACACAACAAAAAGAAAAATTAAAAATTTTAAAACAAGATTATGAAGCGAAGAAGGAAAGATTTCAAAGCTCAGATAAAAAGGCCTTTGAAATATATAAGAACTTAGAATCAATTGAGGATGATATAGATGAGAGAGAAGCTGATATCTCAAAATTAAGGAAGCAAAAGCTAGAGATTGAACATGAAAAATCAGATATTGAAAAGGATCATATAGATATTAAAATAAAAATAGAACAAGAATTTTTAAAGAAGACTACACTCGAACAAGAATTATCATCTCATGAAAAAGATTTAGAGAGAATAAATTCTGAGATAAGTAGTGCCGTATTAAATGAAGAGATTAAAATACGCCCTATTGCTGATATTAAAGAAGATATTTTAAGATTAGACAAAAAATTGTTAAAATATTTAGATGTGGATGATTCAATTTTAATTGAAAAGGAACAAATAATATCTAGTATGAAAGAGATTGCAAAACATCAAAAAAGCTTAGAAAAAGATATCAAATCGGCTATTAAGACTGAAACTAAGCTTGAAGATACTTATTTTGAAAAATTTAGAACAACTTTAAATGATTTAGAATTAAAGATTAACCAAAAATTCGAATCAGCTAATATAAAGTCCTTTTGTTCCCTTAATTTAGTCGGCTCTTTTGAAGATTTAGGGATAGAAATTAAGGCAGCAACTACAAAAGAGCAATTAAAGTCTTTTAAGGCTCTTAGTGGAGGGCAAATCTCTATGATTTCAATTTGCCTAATTCTCTCACTGCAGGAAATTAAACCCTCACCACTTTGTATGTTTGATGAGGCTGGCATGTTTTTAGATGATAAGAATTCAGAAGCGTCCTATCAAATGATAAAAGCTACACTAGAAAAAAATCCAGTACAATTGCTTATGTTTCTACCCAAATCATCGACTAACTTATATTTATTAGCTGATAAATTAATTGGTGTGGCCAGGATAGGTAGAAAAGAGGTTTCTACAATTTTTAAACCAAAAATTTTAAAAGAAAAATGATCATGATTAATTTTACAGATTATTACAATCAAATAAGCCAAAAGATCGAAAACGTAAAAAGCAAAATATTATCAGGAAAATTAAGTCTGTTAAGTTTTGAACTTAATCCTATTTTTCAAGATCTTAAAGATTCGCTTAATATGGAAAATATTGATAAATATTCATCCTTATATAAAGAAGCATGTTTCCTTTTAAACCAAAAATTTGAGGAATTAAAGTCCTTTCTAAAACTTCTAGAAAATGACAAGCTCTTCTTTAATTTTTTAGAGTTAAAGCCAAGTGATCAAGATATTTCTTTATTATTTGATGCTTGTTGTAGAAGAGTATTTACTATTGAATCGATTTCCATTAATTTTTTAGTAGAGTCTGATAAGAAATTTTCCAAAGAAAGAAATAAAATAATTGAAGTCGAGCACTTAAAGCGTCAGAAAATAAATTCCGAATTTTTATTAGAAATTACTCGCCAAAACTTTACTGAGAAAATGTTTCTTTATCTTGAAAGAATCAAGGGGAAATTGCCATGCAGATTTGAAGATATTTTCGAGATAGATAAAGATCAAATGGAAATATTTGAAGATTTTGTATATTTGCTACATCTACTTCAATTAGGTAAGATAAAATATCAAAAAGAAACCAATAGTTTATATATATGAGGAGAATTTAAGATGAACGAAATTTCAATATTAATGCATCTATTAAGTAGGAGAGAAGATTTGACTCATATCGGAGCTACTGAAGAACAAGTGTTAGAAGCACTGAATATAACCTTTAAAAATAAATCGCTACATTTTCAAAACCTTATTACCGAATTATCTAAGCTTATAGAACCAATAGGATTTCAAATTAGATTTAATCCGTTAAATTCTCATTGGTTTATAACCTTTGAGCCAGAAGTTTCAGATATAATAAATTCCAACTCTTTTGGAAATCAACCGAGTTTAGCAGCAACCTTATTTTGTATACTTGCATGTTGTTTGAAAAATTCGGGTTTCTCAACTATTCAAGAAATTCATAAAATAAGAAAAAAGAAGACTGTTCGAGAAGATATCAAGAAATTAGTTAAAAAAGGATATATTATATTCGATAAAACAAAGAACCGTATTTCTCTTACTCCACTAATAGGATACCAATTAGATTTAGATAAACTGTTTCTAAAATTATCTATTAGATTAAAGGAAAGAGAAGCAAAAAAGGAGTCCCAATAGTTAATTAATGGGAAGTAGTGATTCTAAGAATCATTTCTGCCACACGATCATTATACTTTTCAACATCATCAAAATTATCAACTGTCTCTCCACATGTAACAAAGATATCTTGTACCGTTATCTTCCTCTTTGTGAAAAAATCATTAATCTTCTTTTTTAATTTCTCAATTTCTTTTTCCTTGTCTCCTTTTAATAAGTCAACCTTGTTTATACAAACATAAATTTTTTCAGGGAAAAATCTAACATCATTAAAGAATTCAAATTGTCTATCTACGTCTCTATCTAAAGAGAAAACTGCTATAATCTGTGTGGCTATACGGGAGATTGTAATGATCCCCATCTTCACAACAGCGCGACTACGGTCACCACCTGGGGCAAAGATCGTGTGAGCCTTGCCAGAGGCATCTTCTCGAAACACTACTCTGTTGGGATGAATGGTTTTAGTTTCTTTTTCATCAAGAGAATCTACCTTATCTCCTCTGGGTACAGTCGCCTCACCTGAGAAATCAGTTTTTACAACTGAAGCCTTCAATCCACCTTCAACATTTTCAATGTCCCCTCGATTAAGATATCTAACGAATAACCGCAAAATAGAAGTTTTACCAACACTTATATCGCCAAGTAATCCAATATTCACCATTATACTTCACCTTCCAATAATTTATTTAATAATAATTCATAGTCTGGGATTAAAAATTGTTCCAAATAAGCATTATTATGACTTTCGATTAATGCTATTAGTACTTCTTTTAAATTTTTAGCACTTTTGGCATATTTCAAAAGGTTTTCTGAGGAAGGATCGCTATTGAAGTCTCTTGCTTTTTCTTCAAATCCAAAATTAGAGCGATCAGGGAGGGAATCAAAAAATCCAAAAGCGGAATATCCTTGGTATTGAAAGAACACAAAGAATCTTGTTTTGATTGATGAGATTACTTTAGTTAAATAAGCAGAGGGGTATATTTCTCCCAAAATTAATTCATCATCTTGTTCTATTACGAAATATGGGGAGATAGGAGAAACTTGGTTTCCATACATTTCTTTTGGGGGCAATGAAATAAAGGGTAATTTTTCAGATACTATAGTCCAGAGATCCTCACGATGTTTTTCTAATAAAATATCTTTAATTTCATCATAAGCAAAATAAAAATCCGATTGTAAAGCTAGTAGTGAGCTTAAATATACAGATAAAGAAGCAAAAGTTGCTTCTAATAATGGTCTTCTTCCTTCATCCGATTCGGATGGTTTAACTGCACCCTTCCAAGCCCGAAGTCCAGTATATACAAATCCTTTAATGTCAAAAAAACTTCCGGAAAGAAATATAAATGAAGGCACAAAACCCTGTTCTTTTGTTAATAAATCTCGTGATTTGTTGATCAATGTTGTTTCTAATTTGTCATCATTGAATTTTGAATGAATTACTGGCATTATAAGCCATTTCTTTTTTTTTGCCAAACTTACAGCACTCCTATTCTTTTTATTAAAGTTGTTATAATTGCTGAATTATTATTTTACTCTATACTTATTAAACAATATATTATCATAATATAATTTTTTGCAAATAGAGAGAATTAAGTCTTTGTCATAAATTTGAAACCTATCTAATTATGTGCTTTATCTAATTTTTTTTTTCTATAGAAATAAAAACCAAAAATTACAACGATTATGATTGCGACAAATATTAAAATTTCAAAAGGAAAAGATTCAGTCGTTACTTGAACTGGAGAAAACGAATCCGGCGCAATATCTAAGTAAATATAATTCCCCTCATAGCGGGTTGATAAGGCAAACCAAGTTGTATTTTCACTTATTGTGAAAGCTGCTGGAGGAATTGTTGCTTCAATAGAATAAGCTGAGAAAGAACCAATAATACTAGCTGAGGTGTTAGATGAAATCCAACTTTCAGTTATGTTATCCCAAAAGTTAAAATCATATTGATCTCCGATAGGAATATATTTAACTAGTATCACCTTGAATCCTGTACCAGTTAAGTTGGAATAGTAGACACTATATTCAAATGTGAGGTTATTTGGATTGTAATTTTCAAAGAAATAAATATTACATTCCATATCATATCCCGTTATATTTCCTAAAAAAGTTACGTTCACATGTCGGCTATCAAGCGTAACATTGAGAGAAATATTCGTGATATCAAGTTGAGGATGAGAACTAACTTTGTCAATTTTTTGATTTACTAAATCTATTCTAAACACATCATTTTCAGGGTCTTCATGACTATCTATAAATGCTTTTACTCTGGGAGCTTGATACAATGAGGATGTGAAAATAATAAAATAAAATATTAATATTACAAAAATTTTTTTTTTCTTCATTTCAATACTCACTTGCTAATAGTTTTCTAATTTTTTCAGTTATTAGATCATAATCTTCGATTGAATTTAGGTTAGAAATATAGATATATTCTATTTTATCTGTGTTTTTATAAAAATTGTAATTTACACTTAAATTCGGATATCTTTCTTTAATCTTTATTAGAGCTCCCTTTAAAAAGGAATTAATAAAATCTTCAGATGTTTCCTTTATATTTCTTATTTCTGGATCAATGAATTTGATTTCAAGCTTTTTAAAATCATAAAAATTTAGTACACAAAGCAAATCTTTTTCATCCGCAGAAAAAATTTTTCTCTTAATATTAGTACCTTTAACCTTTTCTTCAGGGATAGCTTCTTTAAAATATTCTTCACTTAATAATTTAGCGTATATCTCATCAGCACTGGTAAATGATTGATTTGTGATTATTGAATTCAAACGATTTATAATTTCATGAATTTCCTTTATTTCTAATTGTAAATCTTCTAATTGCTCTTGTTTCTTAACATAAATGCTTTGAAGCGATGAGAGAACTTTAGTTAATTTCTCTGTCTCCTTGTCATTATCTGTAAAACCCATCGTATTCATATAAATGTAAAAATTAAATAAATTTATTTATTTATTTAGTGCTAGTTGTATTAAGTAATTTTTGTTAAAAGGAATTAAAATGCATTCAATGATTATTACTCCTAGTCCTTTAGATCCTGAAGTACAAGCTCTTTCAGCCCAATTTAAAAAGTTAGGATATAGTGTTGGATATTTTGTGCCTTCTAAATTTATTGCTAAAATTAATATAAGTCATTTTGAAGATCAATTTAAAGACCTCGAACCAAGAGCAGCGCTTGTAAGGGGTTTTGGAGCAGCTCAAACTCAAAAAATTTTTTTTAGGCTGGATTTACTAAGGGCTATTGAAGAATATAATGTAAAGTTAATTAATTCACGAGAAACACTGGAAGTTGCTAGTGATAAGTTCCTAACATCTCTTATTTTAGAGAAAAAAGATATACCAACCCCAAAGACAATAGTTTGTGAAGATCCAGGTGACGCTATAACTGCTTTCGAGGAACTTGGTGAAGATATTGTATTGAAACCTCTTTATGGTTCTCGAGGGGTCGGTATAATAAGGATAAATGATAGAGGGTTTGCTGAAAATGTAATTCATGCTCTCGGTCAGTTGAATGAAATTTTCTATTTACAAGAATTTATTGAGCACTACAATCGGGATATTAGAATTCTTGTGTTAGGAGATGAAGCTATAGCGGGTATGTATCGAGTGAGCGATAATTGGAAGACCAATATTCATGCTGGAGCCAAAATGGAGCAGATTGCTTTAACGCCTGAATTGAAGGAATTAGCAATAAAAGCTGCTAAGGCTACAAAAACAGAGATAGCAGGTGTTGATATAGTAGAAAGCGAAAAAGGGTATTTGGTTTTAGAAATTAATTCTATACCGGGATTTACTGCTTTACAGAAAGTCACGAATGTTAATCTTGCTGAAGAAATAATAAAATTTTTTTTAAATAAGGTAAAAGGCTGATACTTTTATGAAAAACAAAAAAAGAAAATTATTTAAAAAGAATTAGGTTCTATAACTCTTCAATTAATCCGATTAACGCAGCTATAATTACTAACAGTCCAGCAATAATCCCCGCACCAAAAATCACTAGTAAGACGCCAAAGATAAACAATAAAAGCCAGTGAAAAGGAATTGGATCGTTAGGTTTAATCCCGACTAATAATGTTAATACTACTACTACTAATCCAACAATTAAAAGAATAAGTGGTTCAAAAAAATAAGGAATAAACCTATAATTTTCTACAAAACCAACATGTACTAAAGAAGCAAAACCAGAGATAATAAATACTAAACCAACCAAACCACCGATGATAACCAAGAATTTCATAATTTTTTGATTTTTATAATGTTTTACCATTTATACCATCAATTTTTGTTTTAGTTTTATTGTATTAAGATAGATTATGTAAAATTTAATAATTTCATTACAGAAATATTATTTTTATAGGTTTCTCTTTTAAAATTTTTTGAATTCTTATAAATATCTGATAAATACAGATTAATCTTATTTGTTTTTCAGTATAATGTATATAGTATGACATTTTCAATTGTAGCTTTCGATCCTAAAAATCATGAGTGGGGGATAGCAGTTCAATCAAAGTTTGTGGCTGTGGGGGCAATTGTTCCTTTCGCCAAAGCTAATGTAGGTGCTATAGCCACACAAGCATATGCAAATACTAGTTATGGTCCAAAAGGCCTTGATTTACTTGAAAAAGGTTTCACAAGTGAAGAAACAATTCGAGAATTAGTCAAAGAGGATGAATTAAGAGAACAAAGACAAATAGGAATTGTAGATTCATATGGAAACCCTTCAGCATTCACTGGGAAAAAATGTTTTGATTGGGCAGGTCATATAGTTGGAAAAAATTATACATGTCAAGGAAATATTTTAGCATCTAAAGATGTACTAAAAGCAATGGCAAAAGCCTTTGAAAATACAAAAGATGATTTAGTGGAGAAATTTTTTGCTGCTTTAGAAGCTGGTCAAGAAAAAGGGGGTGATAAAAGAGGACGAGAATCCGCTGCTATCCTAATAGTAAAAGAGAAAGGAGCTTACGATGGTGGAACTGACAGATATATTGATATAAGAATAGATGAGCACCCTACTCCTATTAAAGAATTACGTAAAGTCTTTGAAGTATATGATATGTCTATTCTTTTAAGAGATGATCCGAAAGATATAGTTAAATTAGAAGGGGAAGCGGCAAAAATTGTAAAAGAAAGGTTAAAAATTGATGGCTTTTATAAAGGAGACGTAAATAAAATATATGACAAAAATACTAAAGAGGCTCTAAGAGATTGGTTAGGCACAAACAACTTTGAAGTAAAAGAAAGAGACGATGAATATATGTGGGGCTCTGTGTATAGATATATTTTAAATTTAAGAAAAAATGAGTAGAATTTCCTTTTCAGATTAGGATTTTTTTATAATACTTAGATAATATCACGATATCTCTCCTCTTAAAATAGAGAGCTTAAAGCTATAAATTTGTGATAGAGGAGAAAATTATCAAATATCGGAATGATTTAGAAGTAGCAAAAAGATTAGCAAGAAATAGGTTTGCAAATCAAGAATACTATGAACAAATGAGCATTAAATTGGAACGTCTGCTTAAATTTTACGAGAGCTTAAGAATTTGGAATAATTTCTCTAATAAAGAATAATTCATATTTTTATAGATAATCTAGTTTGAGCAAATTGAAATTAAAATGCTCCTTCAATATTTTATAGATCTTGAATAATGGTAGACCGAGGACATTAGAAAAAGAGCCATTAATGGATTTTACAAACACATTTGCTTTATCATTAATTGAGTAGGCTCCTGCCCTTCCTTTCCATTCACCTAA
>JBHLON010000030.1:0-40620 GCA_048940445.1 Promethearchaeota archaeon | reverse complement strand
GAGACGGATATTCAATATGCGATAATTGTCTTAAAGGGAGAATTGATGAAATTGAAAATCCTCCTGTTGTTGACTTTCTACAGGATATGTCTAAATTTTTAAACATTGATAATGTGATGCCAACTGCAGCTGCTAGAGAATCAAAACGTCTTATAATGAAATCGTTATCAAAAAAGTATCCGAAAAGAAAAACTGTAGTTATAGATAGTTTAGCACACTATTCAACATATTTAGCGATCGAGTCAAATGAGTTAAAAGTTAGAGAGGTGGCAAATTCTGGAAAACCTGAATTTAATATTAAAAGTGAGGATTATGAAAAAGTGATTGAAACTGTTAAAAAGGAAACGGGTCAATTACCTTTATTAGTTCTATTGACACATGTAGATTATAAGTATGGAAATTTTAACGACCCAAAACCAGTGGGAAACATTTGTCGGAATTATGATATTCCTTTTGTTTTAAATGCAGCTTATTCTGCGGGGATTTTACCAATAGACTGTAAAGCCAATAATGTAGATCTTATTGCATGTAGTGGACATAAATCTATGGCTGCTTCAGGTCCAATAGGGCTTCTTGGATTTAGTAGTGACTATTATGATGACATTATGGTTAATTCCCACATCCAAGGGGATTTAACATCTAAATCATTCCAAAATAAAATATGTAGTTTTATGGGATGTCCTCCCGTTTATGGAGCACCTCTAATTACATTAATGGCAAGCTTCCCTTCAATAGTACAAAGAACTCAAAAAGAATTTGTAAGTGAAGAATCGAAGAAAGCTAATTTTGTAGTTGAAAACATTAAAAATGTTAACGGAATTGATGTTATGGGTAAATTACCTAAAATTCATCCTTTAACAAATCTTAAAACGAATGGTTTCGCTGAAATTGCAAAGAAGCATTCTAGAAAAGGCTTTTTTGTTAGAGACGAGTTTAAAGAGAGAGGTATTATCGGATTAGCTCCCGGAATTTCTACAGAAATGAAGTTCAATACATATGGACTAACATGGAAACAAGTAAAGCATTTTGTAAGCTCCTTTCTTGAAATTAGTAAAAAGTATAATCTTAATTCAGAGGTGAGATAAATTTGAAATTAAGTCAATTACAAGAGGAAGTTTTAAAATTAAAAAAAAACAGAGACGTAACAATTCTGGGACACTATTATCAACCTATTGAAATACAGCAAATAGCTGATTATTTAGGTGACTCACTTGGTTTATCCCGAATAGCTAAGGAAAAAGTAGAAACAAAATATATCATATTCGCTGGAGTTGATTTCATGGCAGAAACAGCATCAATTTTGAATCAAGATAAACATGTTTTAATCCCAAATCCTGAATCTTGTTGTCCTATGGCTGCCTTTTTAACTTCTGAACAAGTATTAGAATATAAAAAAAATTTTCCGGATTTACCTATTGTGGTATATGTAAATTCAACTGCTACAGTGAAAGCAGAATCTGACATTTGTTGTACATCATCTAATGCTGTTAAAATTGTTGAGCGTATTAGCAGAGATTATAATACTAATGCTGTACTATTCGGACCCGATGCTAATTTAGCAGATTATGCAGAAGAATTATCTAATATTAAAACAATTAAAATGCCCGAAAAAGGACATTGTTATGTTCACTCGCAAATTACACCAAATGATATTAGAGAAATAAAGAGTACGCATCCTCACGCAAGGGTTCTTGTTCACCCAGAATGTATAAGAGAGGTGAGACATCAAGCAGATTTTGTAGGCTCTACTACGCGAATGTATAACTATGTTAAAGAAAATTCTTTAAAGATAAATGAATTCATCATAGGTACTGAAGTTGGGTTAGTAGAGCGCTTAAAACAAGATTTTCCTGATAATAAACTTTACTTAGCTAAGGAAAAATTGATATGTTATAACATGAAAAAACACAACCTCGAGTTAATTAAATATATTTTAGAGAACTTAGAGAATAATCCTTATGAAGTAAAAGTACCTTCTGACATTGCCAAAAGAGCTTTAAAACCAATTGAAAAAATGTTAGAGTATTCATAAGAATTCAAAAATTCTGGTTTGCTTTTTATCATCTAGCCACTTTATAAATGCTTTTGTAGCCTTACCACTCCATATAGCACTTTTATTTGATTCATTCTCATATTGATTAATCACTTTATATCCACATCTTAATTCTGCTTTAATCTTTCTGATATTTAATAACCATTTAACGAAATGCTTATAAAGTCTATTCCCATAAAGAGCATTTTTATTAAAAACATGCTGATATTGAAGGACATCATTGGAAGAATAATTTGAATAGTAGCTATAATTAGCTTCCATCCAAAAAAATTTTGATATGGAATCTGAATAATTTCTTAGCGGACATCCGGATAATTTTAATACTTTCAATGATGGGAGATCTTTAAGTGAATCTGGTATCTCGACAATTCTAATATTTCCTGAAAGATCTAAAAACTCTAAGCGATTAAATTCACTTAAATCACAAATCATATCAATTAAATTGTTTCTAAGGGACAACTTTTCTAAACTTTTTAACTTTTTCAAACTATTTAAATTTGAAATTCGATTATTATTAAGCTCTAAAATTCTAAGTTTAGGGCATAGGTCTAAACCATTAATATCGGATATATTGTTAAAATTGAGTTTTAATATTTTTAAATTTAGAAAATCTTCAAAACCTTGGATTTTTGATAACAAATTTTTACTCAAATCAATCTTTTCTATTTGGGTTGCAAAGTCTCTTACACCTTCTACCATATTGAATTCTGTTATATTTTTTTGTTTTAAATTTAAAGAATTCCCAGCTAATAGCCCTATAAACTTATCTTCATAACTGATATAATTCAATTTGATATTATCATAATGATCTTTAACAAATTTCACAAACGCAAGCATAGGGAAACTCTTTCTAGATAGAAAGATAGAACATATTACCTCAATAAATCTTTGTCTAGTATCTTCTGGTAATTCCTTTAAGACTCGAGTAAGTAATAAATAACTATGCTTAAATTTGAATGATCTTAATAGACCTCCTATTGAATAATAAATTCTTCTTAATGCGTTTCCATCTTCTAAACGATTTAAAGATGATTTAATTTTTTCGGTAATATCTGTAATTAAAGGAGATTCTATATCATCAATAATACTTTCAAACTCTTCGCTAGTTAAATAATTTAAGTAACCTCGTTGAGTTAAATATTGCATTACTGTTGGATAACCACTTGCATATCTTAATGCAATCTCTTCTTTAAATTTTTTCATTGCAAGCGGGTCTCCTATATCTGTTAGTCTTTTTAGTAGAGGAAATGCTAGATTCCTGTGCAATATTCGTGTATCATAATCGTTGTCCGCCCAAGCTTGGATATTGGAACAATGACCTATGAATTCTTCCTCAGGAGTTATTTGCCTTCCTGCTCTAAAACCTCTCTCCATTGAACGATCCAAATTTTCCGCTGCTTCATCAATCGAGTCAATATGATCATATTGATGGATTTTTTTAATAGGAATATTTAAAAGGAGATACATGCATTGCCTAAATACTCGATTCTTTACATAAATATTAGTCCTACCATTTTCCAATTTTAGTTTTATATATTCGTTGACCTTAAATTCTTTTGTTGGTTTTCGATTAGATTTTATGTAGATAAAGGAGATCAACAAGATGCCAATAAATAGAATTACTATTAAGACCATTTTAAACAGAGGGATTTTTATCAGTAAAGAATTTACAACAAATTCTATACTATTTATTAAAAGAAAGATATTAAAAACTCTACACTTTTTGAGTTTAGTGAATAAGAGACATCTTAAATTAAAAAAAAGCTCTAAATCTAAATAATACCCTAAATGGTCAAAGTAAGAACATTAAGATTTATATCCAATTTTGATCCTTTTAATATAGATTCCTGAAGTATTTTTCCTTCTTTTGATTTTGATAATTTGTTTGATTGAGCAATCACGCTCATTAACTTCTCTCGTTCTAGATCTAAGAAACCCATTTCAATCGAACTTTTAATTATTAGATTTAAAACCAGCAATTGGAATTGTTCCTTAATCGCTTTCCATATCAAGCCCATTTCTTGTAATTGATTAGCTATATCCTCAGCGATGATATCAAGATCGTAAATCATATCATAGATACCTTCTTGAAGATTAATTATCTCGTCTATCAATCTATCTTTAATTAATCTAATTGTTGTGGTGCCTAATAGATCCTCTTCGTGAAAGAAAAAGTCATTATTCTCACGTTTAATCAGGTAAAATCCAAAATCAGGATTGATTAATTTAATTCGTGCTAAGTAATTAATAGCTTCTTTTGAAACATGATATAATTCACAAAATTGGTCTAAATTCAATTTATAACCAGCAAAATATTGAGAACTAGAGTCATCGAAATGCCAATATTTTCGTGCTAGTGCTCCTTGCCCTAAAATAGAGTTATAGAAAATATAAAAAAGGGACAAATATAGATCCCTATCTTGGTGTAATTCGAAAAAGTTATCTCCTATTTTAGAGATAATACGAACTATATGAATTATAAATGGGTCCTCTACATTTACTTTTTTATAAAAATCAATTAAATCTTCTAGATTTCGAACATTTTTTTTTAATTCATTAATAATATATAACTCATCCCTTAATTTTAAAGGGACTTCTCCCAATTTATCTGTTCCCTTTTCGGTAATAACATAACCTTGGTATTGCCGGTTAGTGTTTTTATCAGTAATTAACCTCTGTTCGATATTTTTCTCTTTTCGATGTAAATTAAGATATTTGGATACAGTAGATCTACTTAAATTTGAATATTTAATGATGTTAGTAAATCTCTGTGGACCTAAATTCCTAAGAATATATAGTATCCTCCTACTATTATCTTCAATACTACTAGATTTTTTAAGCAATTCGCTCTCTAACTTTTTTGAAATATTCCAACTTTCCATAATATAAGTGTAAAAATCTTATCATTTAAAGTTATACTTTTTTACTATACTCAAACCAAAAAAAAATAATATACTAATTTATGCAAATTTGGTATATTTATATTCTGATTCCCATCCATCTTTCTCTAAGAGAACGTTAAGATTAAATATCATTTTAGAGGATTTTTAATTTGATATAATGACAATAGAAAACCCAAATTTAATGGAAAGGATTAAAAAAATTGAAAAGAGAGTAAATGAATTGGAACATCGTATTTCATTGATTGAAAATAGATTAAGCCGATTACCACTTCATCCTTCACCGCAACCTAACCCATTTCAGCCTCCAAATCCACCTGGTCCTCCAGGTCAGCCTCCAGAGCCTTTTAAGTTTTAAATTGGATTATTTAGATATACAATATTGATTTATGTCGTTTATTCAGAATAATTGTAGACTATAGTACAATTTAGAAGACCGCTGACCTTTTATTATAGTTATTATACAATTAATTAAATACATGAAAAAATTTTAAGTTGAAATAAAATGACTCAATACAGATTTAGACTTACAGGAGTCCCACCAGATCAGGCAATAAAATTAATTGAGGTTGATCCGAATCAATCAATCGCAGATATCAAGAAAACTGTACAGAGAGAATACAAGTTAAACCCAATTTTAGCTATCCAATTCATATTTAAAGGAAAAGTACTTCCAGATGATCTTAAATTTGCAAAAGTGGGGATTCATCCAAAAAAGGATGTTATAACAGTTATGGCTACACAAGCTGGTGGTATTTAAATAATTTTTTCTTTCTTTCTCTTTTTCTTCATCTTTTTTAATTATATTCAATAAATATATATTAGCAACTGGAAAGTGATTCTAATAGATTAATAGAAGTTCACTTTTTCATATTTATGTAATAATTAGAAAAATTTTTAGGATAATAGTAAATCGCATAGAAATTTTTATTTTTAATGAAGGATTGGTCTACAAATATGAATGGTAGGTCAAAAATCGCTATTCAGAAAGTAAATAAAAATGATATCAAAACAGCTGTTTTTAAAGCGCTTGAACAAATTGATGCCCAAAATTTAATGAAAAAAGAAAATATGATTGTATTATTAAAACCAAACCTATTGATGGGAAAGCCAATAGAAAGAGCTGTAAACACTCATCCAGAAGTATTACGTTCAGTCATTCAATGGGTAAAATTGTTTAATCCTTCAAAAGTTTATGTATGTGATTCGGCTGGAGGTCAAAAACCAGGAATTACTGAATTGGCGATGAAAGATAGTGGAATTCTAGCAATTTGTCAAGAAGAAGGTGTAGATTGCATACCTTTTGAAAAAACAGAGAGAGAACATTATGAAGTAAAAAATCCATTAGACCTAAAAGAATTTGTGAGTACTGATCTAATTAAGAAAGCAGATTTAATTATTAATATTCCAAAAATAAAAACACACGGTCAATGTCTTCTCACCTGTTGCATAAAAAACATGTTTGGTACAATTCTATTGGGGAACAAAGCCAAAACTCATGCGCAATTTCCAACATTAGATAGATTCAGTTCGGCTTTGGCAGATATATATTCTGTTTCGAATCCACAATTAACAGTAATAGATGGAATTCTATGTCAAGAAGGTAAGGGACCCTCTCAAGGGGATGTTGTTGAGCTAAATTTGATTTTAGCTGGTTATGATGGAGTTGCTCTTGACACATTGGTTTGTAAAATAGTAGGTTTTGATCCTAAGGAAGTTTTATATCTAATCAAGGCAGAAGAAAAAGGTTTGGGAACAAGTGATTTAACAAATATAGATTTATTAGGCGAAAAAGTTGAAACTGTACGAAGAGATTTTAAGCGGCCTCCTAAACATCCAATATCAATGCCATTACCTCGTTGGCTTGCAGATTATGTTGGTAGAACTATATTCAAAGCTCATGTTAAATTTAAGCCAGAAAAGTGCAGATTATGTTCTACATGTTGGATTAATTGTCCAGGAGAAGCAATCATTCCTCCAATTGAATTAAAAAAAGGGAATGTTCCTAGGTGGATAAAGAAGAAATGCATAATGTGTTATTGTTGTGTAGAACTCTGTCCTTACGAAGCTGTGGATTTCAAGCTAAATTATATTAAAAATGCTTTAACGTCTGCGGGATGTTTTATCATCTTATCGATGATTGCTGCGATAATTTTGCTTTTAATTTGGGTATTCTAAAAATAATTTAAAGTGGGGAGCTATTTACCACAGTAAATTAAAATTATCTGCGTTTATTATAGAAAAAAATCCATTAGAAATCTTTAATATCAAACAAATTCATTTATTAACTTCTTTATAATGTTTATAATTTCAATAGCAGTTTTTTCTAATGTTTTCGTTAAATTGATCTGAAAAAAAGGAAGATCAATATTTTCACCTATTTTATTAAAATCAATTTGATCCCTATTATAGAATTCTAAGGTTTCGAAACCTTCAAGACTTTCTGGAACAAATCCAATCATAAAAATATCGAGCATAGGAAGTTGCTTTAAAATAAAATCCATAACTATATGAATCGGTATTGTATGGGATGAGATAGGTACGTGTTCACTTATATTATTACGCTCAAGTATCGCAATAGTTCCAGGAGGTTTGTTTAAAGTACAGGTATCTAGGAAGATTAGATGTGAGGGATTAAAAGTGACGATTTCATCCACTCTTGCCATCGGATCAGTTCCAGCGTTTAAAAGTAGAAACTTATCATCAATAGGGTTCTCCATTTTAAAGTATGTTAAAAGTTCACCGATAATATAAGGTCCAACACCATCGTCTCTTAATTTCTCTTCTCCAATTCCCATAAAGATGACTCTGGATGCACTTTTCAAGCGAATCTTAAGTTTTTCATATAATTCATTCATTATTAAGAGAAAAAAAAGGAGAATATGTATTAATTATTTTATTATTAATTAAAGTAAATCTTTTATTTCTAAAATTTTTGATTCACTTATGTTGTTAAAAGGTAAAAATATTGTAATTACTGGCTCTGGAAGAGGTATCGGAAAAGCAGTTGCCATTGCTTGTGCAAAAGAAGGAGCAAATATCGGTTTAACATCTCGTACATTAGAGGAATTAGAACAAACTAAACAGGAAATTATTTCTTTAGGAACTAATGTGAAAGTAATAGCTAAAACTGCAAATATTGGCAAGTATGACGAAGTATTAGCTACATTTAAATTCTTTTATGAAGAAATTGGCCCTTTAAATGGGGTAATTGCAAATGCGGGATATTCTCGGATGTGGACGACTCATGAATTTAAAAATGAGAAATTCTCTGAAATTTTAAACACAAATATATTAGGAGTGTTTTTTACATTTAAAGCAGCATATCCTTATATGTACAAAGAAGATAGAAATAATAAAGCGAGATTCATAATAACTGGAAGTGAAGCATATCCAAATGCACCGTCAAAACTGACAGCTTATGTTGCAAGTAAATATGCTGTAGTAGGAATGCAAAAATCTATGGCAACAGAATATAAAAAAGAGAATATTAATTTTAATATGGTATTACCTACTCAAGTAGATACAAGGGCATTGAGAGGAAGTAAAGCAGGAGATGGAAATAAGCCTGCTCATGTATTAAATCCATGGGATTTAAATGAGTTTTATATTTTTTTACTAAGTGATGAAGCTAATAAACTTGATAATGCATTACTTTTTAGTTATGACATTAATGAAGCTAAAAAGTTATTAGTTGAAGCTCCTTCTGGAAAAAAGGAAAGTTGGGATGTATTTAAAGAATACTTAGAAGATAAGGCTCCAAAAGTCTATGAAAATGTTAAAGATCTTGGTAAATTAATAGATTTTATAGTATCGCGATCAAATTAGAAGAATTTTTGCATTATAATTAGATTCAATAAATATCAAATACTATAATAAGTAGGAAAATGACAGAAAAAGCTAATGAAAAGACAGAGAAGACTCAATTTGAAGCAATTATTAGGGAAGATAAAGTAATTATTTCTGATAAAGAAGCCATTGAAGAGTTTTATAATGGATCTTACATTGGAACCTTAGAAGAAAGTGAAATGGGTGAGAAAAGATTAGTTTTGGAACCAATTGAAGTCCTGCTCTTATGTGAAAGAAATAGAATTTTATTATGGAAAGACAATGATAAAAAGAACCAAATTTATGACTTTGAGAACTTATTAATTTATTTTACTCAATTTGATCCTAGATTATGGCAAAAGTACATAATTTATATGGATCTTCGAAAGCGTGGATATATTGTTAGAGCGGGATACGGGAATGGAATCGACTTCCGTGTTTATAAAAGAGGAGCGGACATAAAGGAAGAGGCTGCAAAATATTTAATTTATCCTGTTTTTGAAGGATATCCGATCGAGTTAAAAGATTTAGATAAAATGTCTCGAGTCGCGATGAGCTCTAGAAAAGATTTAATAGTTGCTACAGTTGATAGGTTATCCAAACCAATCTATTATAGTGTCAATAAATTTGAGTTAATTAGTAAATTAGATATTGATGAAGAAGAATATGCCAGATAAATTTGTATGTGATACATCAGTTATTTTTAATGGGCTAATTTTAGACTTAATTGAAGATGGAGAATTGGGAGCAAATCCTGAAATCTTTATACCTAATATAGTTTTGGCTGAAGTGGAATATCGAACAAATATCCAAAAAGAAATTGGCTTTTTAGGTTTAAATGTTTTAAAAAAACTAAGGGAATATCATAATGAGAATAAAATAAAATTACATCTTGTCGGAAAGAGACCTACTCGCGATGAAATTAAAATGGCTCCAGGAGGAGAATTAGATGCTTTAATTAGAGAAACCGCTCATCATAATAATGCTATTTTAATTACCTCAGATAAAATCCAAGGAGATATGGGTGTATTTGAAGGAATAGAAGTAATGCCAGTAAAGGAAAAATTAGCACCAAAGAAAATAGATTCAACATCCATCAAATTAATTGGGTTCTTTGATGAAGATACTATGAGTATTCATTTAAAGCAAGGATTGCCTCCTTATGCTAAGAAAGGCAGTCCAGGTAATTGGTATTTAGAAAGAGTAAGCAACCAATCTATTTCTAAAGATCAACTTGAGGAAATAGCAATAGAAATTGTAGAATTTGTTCGTGAGGATACTCATTCTTTCATTGAAATTGAAAAGTTTGGTGCTGTTGTAGCCCAGTTAAGAGAGTTTAGAATAGTTATTACGCGTCCGCCTTTTTCTAATGACGTTGAAATAACAGCAGTAAGACCACTTGTTAATCTAACGTTAGATGATTATTCTATTGATTCAAGATTACGTAAACGCTTGGAAAATGCAGAAGGAATCTTAGTTGCTGGATCACCTGGTGCTGGTAAAAGTACTTTTTCAGCAGCATTGGCAAATTTCTATTCCGAGCAAAATAAAGTTGTTAAAACTCTTGAAAGTGTAAGAGATTTACAGGTTGGTCCCGAAATAACTCAATATACTAAATTAGAAGGAAGCCTCGAAAATTCAGCGGATATACTCCTATTAGTTAGACCAGATTTTACAATATTTGATGAAGTAAGGACCACAAAAGACTTTCAAGTATATGCTGATTTTCGATTATCTGGAGTAGGGATGGTAGGTGTTGTGCACTCCTCCTCCGCAATTGATGCGATTCAGAGATTCATTGGTAGAATAGAGCTTGGTATGCTTCCTTCCATAATAGATACAATCATATTTATAGAAGACGGAGATGTTTCCAGAGTTTTAGCCATAAAAATGACTGTAAAAGTACCTCATGGCTTTAGAGACAAAGATCTAGCTAGACCTGTAGTAGAAGTAAGAGATTACAAAACAAAAAGATTAGAATTTGAGATTTATTCTTTTGGACAAGATATTGTCGTAAACCCAATTAATCCAATAAAATCTAGAAAGTATCGAGGATTAGAGGAGTTCACTCCTAAAAAAGGGACAAATAGAGAAAAAATTGAATTGGATGTAGAAATTCAAAAAAATAGATTGGTTCTAAAAGCAGATCCTGAATATGCAAGTAGTAACATAATTGTTTATGCCGATAACCAACAAATATTTACTGGTTCTTTAAGTCGAAATAGTGATATTACATTATCTTTGTCTCATAAAGAAGGTAGGAAAGTTTTAAAAGAATATAATGGAAATAGAAATATCTACGGAAAATTAAAGTAAAATTTTCTTAATCTATACCTCATGTTAAAGAAGAATTAATAATTATGACTAATTTTTTAGAAGTTGTCTTACTTTTTCCATAATATGAGGAAATACATCTCCAATTAAATTGTCAAATCTTATATCTGCCACAGAATCATAGGGAGTGGCCCCCTTATTTAAAATAATCAACTTTGCTTTATTCATTCTGGCATAACCAGGCATATTAGCTGCTGGACTTACAACCAATGATGATCCTATAACGAAAAATACATCAGCATTTTCAGAACGCTTCTTTGATTCTTCTAATTCATCATATGGAAGTAGATCTCCAAAATTCACTATACTTGAAATTATTCTACCATTACAATAAGGACAAGTTGGCTGATCTTCGCGAACTCTTTCAGATCGATATCCAGGACCCCATTTGGATTTATCCCATCCAGCTTCTTCAAAAGTCATTTTCCTATTACAATTCAAGCACTTCATAAAATACATATTACCATGTAATTCTGCTAGTTTATCAAAGGGGATTCCAGATTTCACGTGTAACCCATCAACATTCTGAGAAATGAGGAAATCTAATTTTCCTAACTCTAATAATTCTACTATAAGATAATGAGTGGAATTTGGTTTTACTTTATCCCATGGAGGACTCTTCGGTGGAGGCAAACCTTTATCACGTCTTGTCCATACACCATCGGGACCACGATAATCAGGTAATCCAGAGTCCGTTGATATTCCTGCTCCAGTGAATACAACAAGTTTTTTTGATTCTACGATCCATTTTGCTGCTAGATCAATCTTTTCATTTAAATTCATATAAGTAAATTTAAGAATCATTAATAAAAAGATATTCTTATTTTTCTTGCCTATTATAGTACTTTGAATGGATTGTGATTGTAAATTAATTGGGAATATAGATTCCTATATCTTTAAATAGTAAACTAACGAATTAATATTAAATTAAGTGGGTTGAGGTATACATTACTTTTTTAGTTAATTTTAATGATCATGCCCTTAGAGACTCCGAAATAGAATATATTAAGAATAAATTTAATCCTAATCAATTAAAACTAATAAGAGAGATTTCTAATGGTCTTTGTGAGTTGATGAATATCCCTCTATTAGCTATGAGAGGAATAATCTGGCGCGCATTAGATGAATGGCAGACGAAAAATGGAAAATTAGTTTCAGAAATCATAAATTTATCTTTATCTAAAAAATTAGTTATTTCGAAGGAGATTTTCGATATTACTAAAAAAGAGTTAAAAACAGTCCTAATTGAGCCAATTGATCATAATGAGAAACTAGTAGATATAATATTTGAAAAAGCATTCAGGCATTATATGGAATATATCAACAAAATCCAGAGATAATTTTTTTGTTGTTATTTAACCCATTTTAAAGTCAAGTTTATTAATTAGAGTGGTTAAGTTATCTAAAAGTCCATAATATTCTATTACTTTAATCAGTTCTCCAAAATTATTTAAACTTTTTAGATCATGAGAATCACATCCAATACCTACTAGTACATTGTATTTACGTAATTTTATAAAAAAGTCATTGTTTTTAACAGAATAATATTGAGAATAGCTAGAATTGAATTCAAAATAAATATCATATTCTTTTAAAAAATTTATTAATACAGTGAGAGAACCATAAATAAAGAAAGAAGGGTCAAAATGAGCCAACCCCAAAATAGGGAAGAGACTTTGAGTCATTGATCTTGACTTCCAATTCTTAATAATATTCTTAATAAAAGCGATTCCTTCGGGATTTTCAAGATATTCAAAGAGGATTATATCAAACTTAAATGGATCGATTAAATTTAATATATAACTTTCTGAGCTACTAATATCAATTTCTATACCCTTAAATAATTTTAAATCAATATTTTTTTGTCTTAAATATTGCTGTTGTTGTGTGATCTCCTCTAAGTAATTATGAATTTTATCTCTCGAATTTAAGCTGGGTATTATTTTTGCTTTCCATGAATTTGTGAAATGATCTGTTATTGCAATATAATTTAAGTTATACTCAACTGCTTTCTTCACTATTTCATTAATGGAATTTCTTCCATCAGAATAGGATGAATGAACATGTAGATTAAATTTAGGAAGATCCATTTAAATTCCTAGTTCTTTCAACTCTCTATTTCTATACCATAAAATAATACCGCTAAAAAAGAGAACTATCCCAAAAAATACTAGAACTGACACAAAGAAAAAGGTTCCAGCCTCTGGAGAGATAATTATTGAGCCAAGATTTATGTCATTAAGAATAATTATATTACTCAATAATAGGTAAATAATAGATAAAATTAAAACAACAGAGACAAATTGAAAAAACGCTATAACTATATTTATTAGATGTATAACCCTTAGTCGTTTTTTCCCCAATTCTATTATTTGTGCATCCCCAAATCTTATCGCAACCTTTTCTTTATCTACTTTTTTAATAAAGTAATAAATGACCTCACGAAGAGGAAAAAGGTCGAAAATTACGGTTCCGATTGTAAAAATAGATATGACGATCAAAATTCGGTTTATAAGGACAGCAGAAGGACTTACCGCAGAAAAATTGTTTATAATCCATATTACAAAACCAACTCCAATTACGATAAAAAACTTAATACCTGCTAAAGTTAAAGATATTGACGGTTTATCAGCAATGGTGATTAAGTAGTAAGTTACTCCCATTATAGAAATGATGATACCTAATATGAGAGCTCCAATTGAAAATATAATTCCAAATAATACTGCAAAAATTAAAAAGCAAATAGATAATAGAATTGGAAGAAAAGGGAAGAAAGGAGCTTTAAAAGGGCGATCTAATTCTTTTCTTTTTCGTCTTAGTTTAAATGCCGCATAGTTAATGGAAGCTAAAGCAATGAAATAGATAAGATTAGTAGTTTCTGCTGTTAAGCCTATTCCCGCAAATATTGTGAAAACCATCGCTAAGAAAGCAGTAATCGTTAAAGCTAAAGCAGGCATATCTGTTCTTTTTTTTATTAATTTAACTTTTTTCGGAATATATCGATCTCGTGCTAATGCAGTTATAACACTTACAGCAGATCCTAATGCAGCATTAATAGCTATAAGGGTGGAAATTAAGGCTGCAAAAGCCATAAAGTAAAATCCAAAAGGCCCCATTATACTTCCTAGGATATTGCCTAATAAAACAGGATTTTCATTTAAATTAGTCGATCCTGGTACTAGGTTAAGCAGAACTGCTAATGTTATCGATAGATATATTCCCATAGTAATTATAATTGCATATCTATTTGTTTTTGGAATAGTTTTCGATGGGTTTTTTAGATCTGGATTTAAAAATGCTAAGTTAGATGTTATTGTGGTGTATAAAATAAATAATAGTGAAAATGCTGAGATTATACCGAAAAAGTTAGTACCTGAAAATAAATAACCGGAGTAACCACTTGATATGTGAAAAGCAGGTAATACTAAAGCTGCAATTACAAAGAAAGCGAACATTCCAACAAGAATTATGGTAAAGATTAATAAAACTCTTATCGCAATTCTTTGGGTTTTAAATATTACTAAAGTTGTTAATAATACAGGTATAATTCCTATAAGAACTATGATTGGTGTTGTTAATATAATATTATTTTCTTTAAAAACTGCATTAATAACTGAAGCAAATGTTTGGGCAGAAAATGAACTAGCCGCAGTATTAGCTATCCATAAGAAAAATCCCATTATGAAAGCAAGAAATCCTCCTAATCCTTCTTTCGGAAAGTTGTAGGCACCACCTGCTATTGGTAAACTTGTAGATAATTCCGTATAATTAAGAGCAGTGAAAAAAATAAGAATTCCCCCTAAAATTAGACTTATTAAAATCCCAGGTCCAGCACTCTCAATACCATTACCTAAAAGGACGAAGATTGACCCTCCTATCCCGCATCCAATCCCATAAATAATCCCTTGGGTTAGAGTAAGAGTTCTTTTTGGTAAAGCTTCTTCCTTTTTAATTTCATTCAATTCCAATCAATAAATAATGTTATTACAGTCTATGAAAACTCAGCTTTCTAGGATTTTTCTAAATGAAAGATTCCAGAAATAATTAAAAATAAAGCGCTTATTAACAATAATAAACCCACTACGCTTAAAGAGCCAAGGTTTATAAGATCTCCAAAATTGATAAAGTCGAAAACATCACCTATCACAAGAATAATAAAAAATATTCCTACTCCAATTAATATTCCTCCAAAGAATTTCGAGAGTCTATATATAAATGAAAGAGTCTCTAATCTATGAATCCTACTTTCTTTATCTCTTATTTCTTCTTCTTGATTGTCTAATTCAATTTTTAATTTTTGAAGCAGTGCTTTAGATTCATTTGTGCTTTTTTCTATTACTTCTTTTGCTTTGCTTAATTTATCATGTTCCGTCTGCATAAATTCTAACTTTTCTGTAAGTGAGTTTAATCTTTCTTCTCGTTCAATATATTCCATATTGGTGTTGTCTATATCCGTTTTTAAGTCTTCTAACCTTTTTTGATTAGCTTCCATTAAATTTTCTTTTTTAGAGATCTGTTCATCAAAAGAAGCCAAGGATTCAGTTAAACTTTGAATTTTAGACTCAGTATCAATTAATTGTTGTTGTTTTTCAGTTAACTGAACTTTATATTTAGCTAACAGTTCTTCATAAGTTTCTCTTTGTTTCTCCATTTCTGGAAATCCTTGTTTATAATCTTCGATTTGTTGTTCAATAGTTTTTATCTTTTGCTCTTTCTTCTCGAGTTGTTCTGATAAAAGTTTCTTTTCCTCTTCTTTTGCTTCAATTTCTTTATTAGTGTGGTCTAATTCAAATCTATTTTTACCAATTGAGACCTTTAATGTTTCATTTTCTGCAGTTAGACTTTTAATTTTCTTGTCTAAGGCTTCTGCCTCTTCTTTTTGTTTTTCAATAATTCCTTCTTTTTCTTGAATTTCCTGATTAATTTTACCAATTTTCGTTCTCAGCTCATCTTGATTGGCAACTTTTTCTTTAACACTATCGGTTAATACGATTAGGTCAACCTGTCGAGTTTCATAGGTTTTAACTAATTGCTCATTGTTCTTTATCAATTCTTTGTATTCTTCTTCAAGAGTTTCTTTACTTTCCTGAGTAATCTTTAATCTTTCTTCCAGATTTTGCATTTCTTCATTTTTTCGATTGTATTTTTCTGTCAGATCTTTTATAGTTTCCTCGAGAGCTGCCAAATATTCCTCCTTATCATCAACTTTTTTCTTTATACTTTCCAGTTTTTCTTGTTCTTTTTTTATTTCTTCTGTTAATTCTTCACTTAGAGGAACTTCTTTTTCCTTTTGTTCATCTTCAGTTTCACCATTTTTAATGGTATCTGAAATATCTACAATACTATTTTCAAAACTCCTTAACTTTTTATCAATTAAATCTCTTGATTCTTTCGCTTTACTTAGGAATTCTTTGTCTACCCGATCATCATCTTTTTCTGATTTACCTTCTGTCTTACTTTCCCTGTCTTCTTCCCTTAGTTCATCCGTCATGTTGCAAAATTTTGATTATTAGCTTTTATATTTTTTATTAAATAAAAGTAGAATTCGTAATTTAAAATTTAATTCTTATTTAAATATGAAAAATTAAATATTATTTGTTCAAATAGACTTTTGATTAAATAATCTTCCATTTTATACATCCAATTTAAGATGCTTATAAAATATACAATTTTTATCTATTTAAAATTTAACCATATTTAATTTTTTAATTGGAAAATAAAGAACTAGATAGATAAATTTATATATGTTTTTGATAAGTAAGATTAATAATTTTAACGAATTTAATGTTAAAATTGTGCTGATAATGATATTTATAGTAAATTTTACGACTATCTAATTTAATAGAATTTCAAATTAAAAGATATTGTCTATAATGCTCTTAAGATTTCTAAATTTAAGTTTTCTGATAATAATAGGGAACTTCATTAAAAAAGAATAGAAATATCCTATGTTTACAAAAATATTAAAAAAGTTAATTTTAACAAAAGTCAAATAATTATTATAAAATAACATGATAATTTGAGTCTTTTTAGAAATGTTAGATCTAAGCAAGGGAAGTTTTCCAGTTATTATTAAACCAAATTTAGGACAACCAATACTTCTTAATTTGAAGGATTTCAGAGCCGATAATAAGGAATATTTTAAGTCTATTACATTTAAAACCTTAATTGTAGCCAAAAGTTCCCACACAGTCAGTAGAATCTTAGAATATTTTCATTTAAATACATTTATTCAACCAATCTTAAAAGAAGAAGGTGAATTTCAACAAAGAAGAGGAGATTTATATCCTATTACTCCAATTGAGATTGTAAAAATAGAAAAATTTGATTTTAGAAGTCTCTCAATTTTAGAAGCCCAAAATTGTATTGTCTGGGATATACTTAATTTTGCATTACATTTGGATAATGCATTTGGAAAAAGAAGAGAATTATATGAAATTGAATTTAAAATTGAGATCTCTATGATCAAAATAATTGAAAAATTAATTACTGAATTTGGAAGAGATTTTTTATTATTCGATTTGGTACATAAAATTCCTAATACAAGTGAGCAGAAGATAAATTTCCATAGTCTTGCAATTTATGATAAAAATTGGGAAAATTTTGAGTTTATTCATGCTTCAGATTTCCATATTGCACGAAGGAATGATTTCATTTTACACTTTATTAAAGAAAAGGTAAAAAGTAAAATAAAATATTATCAAAAAAATAAAAGAAAACTTAAAAAGATAAATGATTTTGTTCTAAAGAGAGATTTTGAATATAAAGAAGAATTTCATAAAGAAAAATATGAAGAATTAAGATTTGCAAAATATAATTTTAATTATAGTTTAAGACTGCTTATAGAATTTGCTAATCAGAAAGCGAATACAAATCAATTAGATTTCATTTTAATGACAGGCGATTTGATTGATTATCTTAATATTGCAAGAGGAAATTATCAATATGAGAATAACTTTCACGTCTTTATTGATATTTTACTTGGTCTAAATAGAGACTTAGAAAAACCACCTTATTTGGGGAGAGATCCAGAATTTGTGAATAGAAAAGAGATTTTAGTTCCTATTTTTACCACTATTGGAAATCATGATTATCGCAAAGAACATTATGGCTTGAGATTTGGTCAAATTCGTAAAATTTTCGGTCTAACGAGTTCAGATATTAAAGGTTATTATGATACTAAATTTTTCAATTATTTTACTGCTCTTGATTCTCGAGACAAATATATAAAAGACTATTTTAGATATTTAAATCCAAATCTTAACTATAATTTAAGAATAGGAGACAATTATAATTTCATTTTCCTTGATACAGGGCAAGATTCAATAGCTGATCTTCACGACTTGTTAAAAGGTGGTCCCAGTACTAGAGGTATAAAGGATGAGCAAGTAGATTTACTCAGAGCATATATTAAGTTGTCCCATGATGAGAAAATAATTATTGTAATGCATACTCCGCCAATATCTCCTAATTTAAGTTCTCACAAAAAAAGAAAGTATAAAAAAAAATACGGAATTAAGAAATGGTCTGATTTCCACGAAGATAATTTAAAGAAAGTAAATAAAACTGGAAGACTGGATCCTGTTTTAAATTTAAAGTATGAAACCATAATGTATAATTGGGCAACTTTATTAAGAATAGCTACAGGTTCAGATAAAGTAGTAAGGAGAAAGGTGGACTTGATTTTATGCGGACATACACATACCTTAAAAGAATACCGCTTAAAAGAAGCTCAGAAAACTGAACGAATAAATTTTGGGTTTTGGTTTTTACCAATATATATAGAAGTCCCTTGTGAAGTATACACCTCAACTTATCGAAAAAGATTTGAAAGTTTTAACAACCAGGCTGATTTAAATATTTGGTTTGATGTTAATAAACCGTTTGTATTTCAAGTTCAAGCATTGGGTCCAATCTCCGCCCTTTATAAATACAAACCTCCTGGATTTAGAATTTATTCCATTGAAAATAATAATATAGTAAATGTTAGGGTTTATTCTTTATACCTAAAAACGTCTAGTGAAGCATAAACGTCTCAACATCTTCGAAAGTTGTGTCTGGCATAGGACCAAAATGTTTAACTTTAAGTGCGCCTACAGCATTCGCAAATCTGGCAGATTTAATTAAATCCCACCCGGCGAGATATCCCACAATAAAAGCTCCTCCAAATGAATCACCAGCTCCGGTTGGATCTATCTCTTCTACTTCAAAACCAGATATTTGGACTCCTTCCTTATTCTTTTGAGTAAATATTTTACATCCGTCCTTTCCTTGTTTTAATACTATAATTTTAGGATCTTTACCTAATAATTTTACGCATGCTTCATTTTTTTCTTCAATTCCAGCCAACATCTCTGCTTCCTTGCCGCTAGGTAATAAAATCTGTGCGTTCCTTAATACAGGCTTACATAATTCCAAGATTTTTTCTATATCGAGCATTTCAGGTCGCAAATTTGGATCGAATGATATTATAACATTTTGATTCATTTTTTTTGCTAATTTGATTGCTTTATAACACGAATCTCGTGAATTTTCACTAATAGAAAGAGCACTACCCATAATATGCAAAACTTTTACTCTTGAAAGATATTCTTCTTTGATATCTTCAGGTAATGTTTCTCGAGCTGCACCGGGTGCAAATATAAATTGACGTGAACCATCTGAGTTATACTGATTAAATGCGATTCCTGTTGTTTTGTTGTCCAAGATTCTTATCTGTGATATGTCCACACCATCTTCTTTAAGTTTGTTAATAATGCTTCTACCAAATTCATCATTTCCCACGGAACCAAAAAATCCAGTCACAAATCCAAACGGTTTAGACATACGGGCAGCAGAGTCAATAAAAATTGCCGGCGCTCCACTTGGATATGGTCCTTTGTAGATTTCTCCGATATCTCCGTGAGATACATCAGCTCGTGTCCGCATAATTTCAATTAATAATTCCCCTAAACATATTATATCTGGATGCATGTGTACTCAATAAAACTAAAATTAAATAATAAATGGCTATTAATAATTAAGCTCTAATTATATTAAAAATAGTCAGTAAATTTTTGGAAATATTTTGAAAAAAAAGATTATAAATAAGATAGTTAATTTATTCTCTTGGCTTTTGCTTTAGAATTCACCCTAATTATATTTTTTTAATTGTTAAGATTTTTTTAAAAAAGATTTTTAATAATTAAGATATGTTGATGTACTAACATTTTTGTATAGACATACACACCTATATCAACGATGATTAATGATTTAAATTCTATTGCATTTAATAATTTAATAAATCTCAAAAGGGTAAATAAAGTGGCGATCGAAACAAATGTAACTAAAATGTTTGGGATTAAGTATCCAATTGTGGCTGCACCTATGGGGCCTTTTTATACTACTGAATTGACAGTTGCTGTTTCTGAAGCAGGAGGATTAGGTGTGTTAAGTCATACTAATCTTTTTGGAAAAAGTAGTATACAGGAAATGAAGGAGAATATGGAGTACGTAATTGAACATACTGATAAACCATTCGGATTTAATATTAGAACCGCTAGATTGCAAATTGACGCCCCAACGTTATGTCGTGTAATTCCAAAGTTTATTAGGGATAATCCAAAACTACGAGAACAATGCGTATATGTAGTAACAAGTGCTGGAACCCCTAAAATGATACATAATAACGCTTTTCGAAAATTAAAAGAAAGTGGTTCTCAAATAAAACATTTTCACGTTGCTCCTGCCCTATGGTTAGCAGATAAATGCGTTTCAGCAGAAGTAGATGGGATTGTTGCTACGGGTTGGGAAGGAGGTGGACACCAATCTTATGAAAAAGTAAGTACATTGGTGTTATTGCAACAAGTAAGAGAAAAATATCCAGAAATCCCTCTTATAGCTTGTGGAGGTTTTGCAACAGGTGAGGGCCTTGCTGGAGCTTTATCAATGGGTGCAGGGGCAATAGCAATGGGCTCGCGCTTCATTGCTTCGAAAGAAAGCGAGTTTCATCAAAATTATAAAGATGTTGCTCCTAAAGCTAAAGCAAGTGATACAGAATATTGTTTAGGAGTCCTTGGGCCAATTAGGTTATGGCGGAACGATTATGCTCTTTCTCATAAACCAGTATCTAGTAAAGAAGAAAAGTTGGCTTTAGAAGCTCAATTAACCCCAGAAAAAGCTTTAGAGGATCAAAAGCATTATGAAATGGTCTACGATGGTGATATTAAGGATGGGGCAGTCCTTTTAGGTCAAAGCATTGGACTTATAAATTCCATAGATACTGTAAAAGATATAATGAATAGTATAGTTCAAAAAGCTGAAAAACTTCTAAGGGAAACAAATGAATTAATAAAATAACCAAGAAATAGGATATTAATTCCTTCTTTTTATTAATAAAATAAGAATATATTTTTATAATAACCAATGAAATGAATAATAGAAAATGAATTCAAAAAGGAAAATAAAACTGATTTCGGAAATTCTGGACAGATATGATGAGAGTGTTTGCTTTTATTGTGGAAGCATGTTAAACGGTAATCTAGAGGAGGAAGATTGGGATTCTGGCTATCCAGATGATTGGTGTCCAGACTGTTGCAAAAGTATAAACCCTGATGATGATTGGGAAGAAGCATGTCTAGACGCAATTGATAAAGTCATACATGATGAGCCTTTTGAACCATAAAAATAGTATTGTAAAGATGATAATGTTGCTAAATAGGTTTGAAATAGGCCCCTATGAACATATGAATGAATTCATGTCTAAAGCCGCTCTTCTTGTTACAGCAGATAAAGAAGGAAATCCAAATGTAATGGCATTGTTATGGAAAACAATCGGAGAACTATGGGGGATTCCAGTTATTACAGTAGCAGTATCTCCCTCAAGGTATACTTTTAAATTATTAATGGAAGGCTTGAATGAATTTACTGTCAATATACCATCTCATAAAATTGAAAACGCAATAAATATCACAGGTTCATATTCAGGTAGGAATATTAATAAATTTAAAAAAGCAGGACTTGAGATAATTGCAGGAAATAAAGTTAAAGTTCCAACAATAAAAGATTGCATATTAAATTATGAATGTAAAATAGTCCATTCATGCAAATCGGGAAGTATGGCATCTCATCATCTATTCTTTGGGAGAATAATTGTTGCATACACGTCCAATGAAGCCTTAGAGAAGTAGTAAATATAGATAATGTCTTTCAATGTAAAGTAAATTAGAGGGTAGTTTGGCATTCGGAAACCTATAATTTTAACTTGTAGTAATTGTGATAAGAAATATGAACTTAATACAATTATTCATAAATGTCCCCAATGTGGAAGTTTATTATGGTTCATACCAAAAATTCAGGATTACAAGGAAAATTTTAATAAGCCCTTGAATACTTTTTGGGACTTCTATTTCGCTTTTCCACAGATAGATAAAGAATTTATAGTTACCTTAGATAAAAGAGAGGGAGGGACTCAATGCAAAGAATCCGAACGAATTGGGCAAATTTTGAGTCTTAAAAATTTATTTTTCAAGGATGAAACTCAAAATCCTACAAACTCATTTAAAGATAGATCCGCTGCATTGTTAATATCGCATGCAAGAAGTTGGGAATATAATAAAGTAGTATGTGCATCTAATGGAAATCAAGGCGCTTCGATTGCAGCTTATGCCTCATTAGAAGATATTAATTGTGTAAATATTATTCCACATGAAATCGATATTGGAAAAAAGGCTCAGATGATTGCATATAATTCAGAAATTATTGTTAGTGGTGATCTTATTGATGATGCGATCAGATTAGCTTTAGATAAAAAATATAATGATTACTATCAATGTACAAGTGAGTATAATCCTCTTACAATCGAAGCTCAAAAAACTATTGCATTTGAGCTTTATCATCAATTAGGAGTCCCAGACTGGATTATAGTTCCTATGGGAAGCGGAGAGCTATTAGTGAGCTTATGGAAAGGTTATAATGAGCTTAAGAAAGCAAATATGATCCAGGAGGTCCCAAAGTTAATAGGAGTACAATCTCAAATATCTTCTCCTATAGTAGACAGTTTTTTTCAACGAAAAAATAAAGAAAGCGAAGAAGGAGATATCTTAAAGTCAATTGCATTGGGAATTCTTGTAAAAAAACCCATGTTTAAAGATTTAGCAATTAGATGCATAAACGAAACTAATGGTACTTCAATAGCTATTCCTGAAAACTTAATTTTAAATTCAATCGATGAATTGATTAGAAATGAAGGGATTTTTGCTGAACCCTCATCAGCTTTAACTTTAGCGGCTTTACAGACCTTAAATCAACAAGAAATGTTCAATCCTAATGATAAGATAGTATGTATTATAACAGGAAGTGGTTTAAAAGCTCCCTATGTATTAGATGCTCTATCCTCCAGGACTAAAACCGCGGGGATGGGAAGTTTATTAAGTACGAAACTAAAAATATTAACTCAAATTTCTTTGGCTGGTAAAAAAGGAATCTACGGAACAAAAATCAAAGATATGTTAGGATCTATCAGTGTAGCTGCTGTTTATCAACATTTAAAAGAACTAGAAGAAAAAGAATTAATCTCGAGGGAAAAAAGTGGAAAGAATGTGTATTATAGGATTACTGAAAATGGAAAAAAAGTATTAGATGCTTTAGAAACGCTTATACACTTATTTTAAAAATAACTCTGAAGATTATATCAGAAGCTACTTTAAAATTAATAAAATGATAAGATGGAATTGGAATCTTAGATATTTAAATAAAATCAATAGAATCGCGTTAAGCGTCTTCTGATAAAACTTCTGAAATAAATATCTTATCAAATACATATGGTAAGTTAATTATAATGTTTTTCCTAGCAAATTTGGTAAAGAGTAATGCAACTACAGCAGCTAACCCAAATTGAATTGTCACATTTAAGAAAAGCTCAAATAAAGCGCTTGGGAATCCATATAAATAAATTTCGGTCAAAAAGTAGCCATACGCCATTAATGAACCTCCTAATATAACAGCAAGAATATCACGAAAATTTATTTTCTTATAATATTTTCTTGGATCAGCTATAAATCCTACAATAAAGCCTTCTAAACCTTTTATAATTAACGTTGGGATAGCATATATAGGAGCAAGAATTATATCTGTCAAAGCAGACCCAATTCCACCTGCCATACCCCCAATTAATGGGCCAAATAGAATCCCCGAAATCATGAC
Source organism: Promethearchaeota archaeon (assembly GCA_048940445.1). Lineage (GTDB taxonomy): Archaea > Asgardarchaeota > Lokiarchaeia > Sigyniarchaeales > SOKP01 > SOKP01. Next base: position 16,323 of record JBHLON010000030.1, on the reverse strand, counting down.
TCCAATATCTCCTAAGTTAATGTATCCTTGTGTAGCTGGAATTGTGATTGGCACAATAAATGTTAAAGCACTTGTTAAAGCTGCAAAAATAGCGATTATAGCAATAATTATGGGTTTATTAGGTAAAAAATATCCAAGAAAGTTTCTTTCTTTTTGATCTATAGGCATTCTTATCATATTTAAAATAATTATAAGTTCAAACTTATATAAGTTCAAACCTAGATATATTTTAATTCTTTATAAATCTTTTGATATATGAGTTGTATTTATAGAGAATAGATGAGGAATTCCTGATTAAAATTTATTTTCGAGAATAGATCAAGTTCTCTTTTAAGAAAAAAATAAACTCAGTTGATATCCAAATCGGGATCGAAGAAAAGGTTAAAGAGAATATTAAAAGAGAAGCAAGTTTATTATTTTAGTATGAATAATAGTTCTCAAATAGATTAAGAACCCTGTTTCAACACTTTTAAATAAATTTTTTTAGGTTATTAAATGATTTAATTATATGTTTTTTTTCTGCTTGGAAAATTTAATAAAGACTAATGTAGTATCAACAGAAATATACCTTATACCTAAGGTTCAATATTTTAAGTTAATTAGTGATGTTTTATTGAATTTTGACAATCAAATTACCGTATTAACTAATCTACCAGATGAATTTGATTTTATCATTGAGCAGTTTAATGATAAAATAAGAAGTGTTAAAAGTGATATTGATGTCAAAATTAAGAAATGTAAAAGCATAGACGATTTATCTAATAAAGGTCAAGTTTCTGAAGAATGTAATGAAGTCTTTCCTGATTTAGACATTAAAGCAGTTATGAGTAATGAGCTTAAAATTAAACAAGGCTATAGCCTATTATCTAAAGAAACTAAAACAGTTATTGAGGCAGACTCTGAGCAAGGTTTGTATTATGGAATTCAAACTCTATTCCAATTAATGAATTCTACACCGAGTAAATTGTCTATAAATGAAGTAATAATCATTGATTTTCCGTTGCTAGAGATAAGAGGTGTATCTGATGACATTTCAAGAGGTCAAGCTGCAACAATTAGTAATTTAAAGAAATTTATAGAAGAACTAAGCCACTTTAAGATTAATCATTATTATTTAGTTTATATGCAAGATATGTTTAAATTTAAAGATCATCCCAAAATTTCGGAAGGGAGAGGTTCTTATTCAAAAGAAGAAATTGGAGAAGTATTTGAATTCGCAAGAAAGCATTTTGTTGAACTTATTCCTATTTTTCAAACAACTGGACATTGGGATAACATATTGAATTATCAAGATTATTGGAGTTATGGTGAGTTTCCCGGTTCTAATAGCTTAAATTTGGCTAATAATGAGATATATCATTTACTAGATGGTATGATTAAAGAGTTAAGTGAAGTCTTTAAGTCTGATTATTTTCATATCGCTGCTGATGAAAGTACAGATGTTGGTAAATATGCTTCAAAGAATTATATTGAAAAAGTTGGGATTGAAGAAGCATATCTTAAGCATTATCAAAAAGTCTATGATATCGTTAAAAAACATGGATATAAGAAAATCATAATTTATCATGATATTCTTTATAAATATGAAAAAGTTTTAGAAAAATTACCAAAAGATATGATTGTCATGTACTGGAAATATAACATAAGAGAAAAACATCCAGTCGTAGATGTTATAAGTAATTATGGTTATCCAATACTGGTATGTCCTTCAATTATGGATTACAACAGAATATTTCCATCATTTACAAAATCAGAAAAAAATATCACTAATTTAATCAATTATGGCTATAGTAAAAATATAATTGGAGAGGTCACCTCTAGTTGGGGCGATTATAAGAATAAAGAGATACGAGAAAATAAAGTATATGGATTTATATATTCAGCAGAAATTGGATGGAACCCCAATAAATCAGTAGATAAGATTAAGTTTTGGAAAGGTTTGTTTTTACACTTTTTTGGGATAATTCATAAAGATTTAATAAAGGTATTTGGCTCATTAAGAGGCATTCAAGATAATAATAATCTACACACTCGTGAATCTTCTTATTATATCCATTTTTTTAGCCATCCTTATAATAAAAAAAGTTCAATATATAAACGGAACATTAAAACTACAAAATTTAATCACCTACTTGAAGATTTAGATAAAAATATTGATAATTGTAAAAATTTAGAAGAAATGGTTGTTAAAAATAAAATAAATATTAGAAGTATTGGATTTGTATTTAAACATATAAGATTTTATTGCTTAAAGCGTTTAAATTCAAAGAAACTTGTTGATTTTCGCCCACGAAAAGGAAAACTTGAATTAAAAAAGAAAAAGGTTGAAGAGTTAAATGGATTAATTATAAATCTAAAAGCAATTTTAACAGAATATAAGTCAATTTGGCTTCAGTGCGCAAAGGAAGATGGATTTCAAGGAATTGAACAGAGATATCTTTGGTTAATTAAATTTTACAATGACAAGATATCTGAAATTGAAAATAACGAGGAGTGGGTAAATCCTAATATTCCTAGTGAATCTATATATTACAACTCTAAGCAAATACATAATTCACATAAAACATACTATAAAAAAATTATTCAAATTAATGATGAAGTAGATCAAGCTTATATTCAAGTTATTGCAGGGACGTTTGCCAAGATCTATATAAATGATTTATTTGTCGGCTACACAATAACAAGATATTCTCTTAATTTTGTTACTTTGGAAAATAACATTCAAATTTTTGATATAAAAAGGTTTTTACGAAAAGGAGAGAATACTTTTATAATAGAAAACACGGATTTTATAGGGGGTATCGGGCTACTCAATGTTTATGGTGAGATCAAAACTGGATCTGAAAATATTATTATATTGAAAAGCGATAAATCGTGGTCAGGAAGAAGAAATTTAGAGGGTAAGTGGAGGAATGCAAAGAGCTTAGGAAGCCCTCCGAAAATAACGGGAGGACTAAATTATCCTAATTTTTTAAAGGGATTATCATCAAAGGAAAATGACTTTATCGCAAGTTTTAATTACTGGATTTCAAAAGCCCCTAAAAAACTGTTCTGGCTGTTAAAAATTTTTATTAAATTATTGAATCGCTACGACATAATTGAATAAATTTTAATCATAAAGCAAAAGTAATCAAAATTGAATTTAAAATTTTAATTTTGAGTAATTATAACAAACAAAAAATAAGTTTGTTGATTAAAAAAATAACTAATTTTATTTATGTGAAACATTTAAGGTTATTTTAAAACTAGAAACAATTAAAATAGAATAATTTATAATTTTATATAGAAATAAAAAAAAAGGAAAAAAAAATGTCTGCTGAAGATCGCCAAGCTGTTGAATACTTTAAACAATGGATTGAGTCTAATGGGCTTGCTCAATGGATTGAGCACTTTTTGAATCAAGGAGATGAAACTAAACTCAGACAAATTAAGGAAGTATATGATAAAATTAAGGAAATTTTTGGCTTCTAATTATTATTTCTTGATTTTAAAACCTTTTTTAACTCATATTTATTAAATTTAGAGAAAAATTGATTTATCTATTTTCATTTTTTCTATTGAAATTGAAATATAAGTGAAGATTTTATTGAGCGTTATTAAGAGAAAATTTTTTCTAGTGTTGGATAAAAATTTAGAAAGTAAAGAAGAAAATTGTTTCAATATTAACCTTTTCTATTTAAAATCTTTTAATAAGAAGACTCAATCAATCACTTACGTTAAAACTCCTTTCTTTAGAGGAACTGTTCTCTTTGGTTTAGATTTTAAAAATAAGTTTCGCCCTTTATCTTTCACTAAAATATTAAGCGTTGGCAATATAGAACCTGTTGATCCAAAAGTATTCAAAAAATTTCTAATCTCTGAAAAAATGCAGTTTATAGCTTTTTCAAACCAAACCAATCCCCAGGATTTCCGGCAAGTAGGGAAAATGTTAAAAAGCTTCCAAATTAAAAATGAAAAAATAATTAATTTAACATTTTGTAAATCATGTTTAGAAAAGAAGGAATTTAATATCTTAAATAAAAATCAACAAATTAAAACACATCAAAATCAAATTATTTGTTCCGATTGCGCCTTAGAACTTGTGCTAAATCGAGCAAAAATTATCGGATTGATTTCAGCTGGGAGGGTCAATCCAAAACTTAAAAATTTTTTTAATCATATGATTTTAAAATTTAAAAATATTGATAAAGTCTTAAATGCTTTTAAAACAGATTTTAATCCAGTAAAAAATAGAGAAGCTACTTTATATGATATTGAAAAAAGTCCTCCACTCAATAAAAAATACATAAATTACCCTATCAATGATCTCTTAATACCAAAGAAATTGATAACAATATTAAAAACCCAGGGAATCAATAAATTACTTCCAATTCAAGCAATCTCAATTGAAAGAGGACTTTTAAGTAAATATGAAAATCAAATCGTTATGGCTCCAACATCTTCGGGTAAAACGTTGATAGGTGAAATTGCTGGAATTTCAAAAATTTTAACTAAAAGCCTTAAAATGTTATATTTGGTCCCGATTGTAGCTTTAGCAAACGTAAGAACAGAGGAATTCGAGAAAAAATATAAAGACCTAAATTTAAAGATTATTAAAAAAATTGGAGAATCACTATTAGATAAAACTGAAACTCTTAATTTAGAAGAATTAATAGACGCAAACATTATCATTGCAACCTATGAAGCCATTGACTTTCTATTAAGAGGTGGAAATAAAGAACTATTAGGAGACATAGGTACTATAGTCATTGATGAGATTCAAACTTTAACTGATTTAGACAGAGGTTATCTATTAGACGGATTAATAGCAAGATTAAAAGTGAACTATGGAAATGTACAATTTTTATATTTAAGCGCTACGATTGGAGCTCCAGAAATTTTAGCTAAAAAATTAGATGGAAAATTAATTAAGTACAATAATAGGCCCGTACCTGTCGAAAGACATTTGGTTTTATGTTTAAATGAAAGTCTAAAACATAAATTCATAATAAAGTTGATTCGATCAGCTTTTTCCGAGAAATCTAGCTATGGTTTTAGGGGTCAATCTATTGTTTTTACAAATTCACGGAAAAAATGTGAGTCCCTAGCAACATTTCTCAATAAAAGAGATATCACTACAAGGGCATACCATTCTGGATTAACTAGCGAAGAAAGAAAGATTATTGAAATGGATTTTCAAAACCAGAAGATTTCAGCGGTAGTGGCTACTGCTGCTTTAGCTGCGGGAGTTGATTTTCCTGCTAAGCAAGTAATATTTGAGTCTTTAGCAATGGGAATAAAAATTTTAACAGTTGCAGAATTTGAACAGATGTTAGGTCGAGCAGGAAGATTAGGAAAACATGATGTTGGTTATGCATATTTACTTGTTGAACCTGAAAAAATTTATGTACCTAAAATGAAACTTACTGAAGAAAATATAGCAATTAAATTGTTAAATGGAAAAATAAAAGATTTTGAATTAGAACCCGTTGAAGATAAATCAATGACAGAATTACTTGGATTTATTTCAATGTTTAATAAAGGAACGACCAAGGAGAGAATTTATGAATTTAATAAATACCTAATAAATTCAGATTATGAAATAGAATTGTTACTAAAAAAGTTAATAACACTGAAATTAATTTTATTAACTGAAGATTCTAATTATATTGCGACTCAATTAGGACGAGCTGTATCAAAATCGTTTTTAACTATCGAAAAAAGTTTAGAAATTATTGAACTTCTAAGACTAAAAGCTGAGAATATCATAAATATTGTACTCGAATTAAAGCCATTAAAGAATGTTTATTTATCTAAAAAAGTCGTTTCAGATTTATCAAAAAATATTAACATGAAATATTTTAGTAATAATTTTTTTAGTTCCAGTGTCTTATCTTTGATGAATGCAGACTATGTAAGAAAAAGAAAAAAATTTTCAAATGAATTTATTGAATTTATTGTAAAATGGGTGAATGAAATCTTTAATTGTGATTGTAAGGATAACCCTTATTGTGATTGTGGGAGAAAGAACTTAGAAAGAATGTTATTATCATTTAGAATTAATAAGAATCTCTCTGTAGATGAAATCAGTAAAGTTTTTGAAGAGGAATATAAGATACAAATTTTTAAAGGCGATATCATTGATTATTTAGAAAATTTGATTTATTCATTTGAAAGTATTTTAAACATTTTAAATGGAATTCCAAAACTAGATTTGATATATGAAGATCAAATTAAAGAAATACCTAATATTATAGAGAAAATACGAAATCCTCTCTCTATTTAGTAAATAGTTCTATAATATCATTATTTTTTAATTCATAATCGAGTCCTACTTTCTTTCGTTTTTGGCGTTCTGATTCTCTAATTACTATAGCATGATCAAATTTTTCATAGAAACTTTTATGTATTTTTTGGGCGATGTCTCTAATTTTAGGCATGTTTGGTTCAGAGTCTACAATTAAAGGTTTTTCAGCAACTACTCCCTTATGCATAGTATAGACTTTTACTTTTCCCAGAATTTTTAAAATTAATTCTCCAAAATTATCGGGGAATTCTTTTTTCGGAATACTGGATCCAATTATTATTGGAAACGTTTTTATATATAATTTTTTTAATTTTTCAAACTTTTTTTTAGTACCTGGTAAATCTCCTTTAGTTCCAATAATTATCGCTTTTTTAAATGCAACAGAAGGATTTAATGCGTCAACTACTTGATCAAGAGTTATCTCACCAAAGATCTTAACAACTGCATTTCTCAGTCCATTCACAGCTACTATTTCTTTTATCTTTTCCGTTAATTCCAAAAATTCATCAGATTCTTTTGCTTCGGGAGTGAGAAAAAATATTTGTATCTTATTTGAACCTGTCTTCTCGATTGTTATTGGTGGTGGTTGTATATTTAAACGTATATTTGCTTTATTTAACTCACTAATCAATAAATTTAGCTGAGAATTATAATCTCGAGATAAATCAATACAAAAACATATTAGATCGCAAGCTCTTAATTGAGAAAGTATTTCTTTGCCATTCCCAATTCCATTAGAAGCACCTTCCATTATTGAAGGCATATCAACTATTTGATAGCGAATTTTATCGTATTCATAAATACCTATTTCAGGTAACGAGGTGAACTTGCCTATTTTTTCTTCTGCTGCTCCAGTTAGAAAATTTAATAGTGATGTTTTACCTGCACCGGGTGTGTAATAATCACTTATTAAGATTACCTGAATATTTTCTTTTTTAATTGAAAAAGGACTTATCACTTTGGCTGTAATTTTTTGCCTAATTCTTTGCTCTTCTTGCTCTCTCTTTAGCTTTGCTAGACGTGATTTATTTAAAGCTACAATCTTTTCGGTAGCTTTATGTTTCGGTACCAAAGAGATAAACTCTTCCAGCTTTTTAATCTTTTCATCTAAGGTGGTGGCATCTAGATATTTTTGATAAGCTGCTTCCGCTTCTGGACCTATATTCGAACTCATAAATTATTAACACCAAAGTAATTAATTCAAAGATAATGATCACTTAGATTTAAAAAATTGATCGAAATCGATCTTCTGTTTTTAGTCTTAAATCTCCGAGAATTCCATTGATTCGATCGATGAAACCTTTAAAATAATTTTCTTTCTTTGAAAAAATGTCATTAAGAGAATATCTGTTTAAAAAATGGGAATTTATTTTTCTTAAAAATTTCTTTACAAGTTCTGTGTCTGTCTCTTTTTCTATGATTGCATACGATAAAAGTGGTTGTTTATTTGATTCTTCATTAGGCAATGCTATTAAATCACAGTAACATACAAGTTTGAATGAAGCTAATGAGACCACATTGATATCATCTCCAAAAACCTCACTAGTAAAAGATTCAAGGGCGGAAAGAAATCCTGCTCTCAGATTTGGATCTAATAAATTGTCCGAGGATGAATAATAACGAATGTCAATCAAATTTCTCATTCCTAGATTTATTCCGCACTCGAGAATTGCCATAATTTCAAGAAGTATTTAATTTTTACTGATAATCCTTTATATGTCTTATATTAATAATAAATGTATTTATTTCTAATTCTTTTAAAGTGTGACTTTTTAAATTTTTAATTGTTTTTTATATGCAATTAAAGTGTTTTGAAGCAAGAAAGCAACAGTTAATGGTCCAATTCCTCCGGGTGTAGGAGTTATGGCTCCACATTTCTCAAATACGTCTTCAAAATCTGCATCACCGTATAATTTTCCTTGGACTCTATTTTGTCCCACATCGATAATAATGACTCCTTCTTTTATTTTATTCTTAGTGATAAATTTTGGCTTTCCTACAGCTACAACTAATATATCTGCCCTTCGCATATGATTTTCAAGATTTTTGGTAGACGTGTGACAGATAGTAACAGTTGCATTACGTTTTAGAAGCATAAAGATAAGAGGTTTTCCAACGAGGTTGGAACGATTTACAATTACAACATCTTTACCTTGAATCACGATATTATTATGTTCAAGTAAAGCAATAATACCTTTAGGAGTGCACGGTGCTAATTCTTCTTTGTAATCAAAGAGCATCCCCTTGTTAATGGGATTAAAACCATCAACATCTTTAATGGGAGAAATCTTTTCTAATATCTTTGACTTTATTTCCTTGAACTTTACAGGAATAGGAATTTGTAAGAGAATACCGTGAACAGTCTCATCACTGTTCAGTTTATCTATTTCATCAAATAATTTTTCAACTGAAATATGCTTATCTAGCTTTATCAAAATCGAATCAATACCAACTTGTTCACATTTTTTTCTCTTCATGTTTACATAGATTTCAGAGGCAGGATCTTCACCCACTAGAATAGCTGCCAGTTTTGGTTTAATTCCTGTTTGTTCATAGTGATTTTTTATTTCTGCTTTTAAATCAGAATTAAGTTTTTCTGCTAATTTTTTACCATCAAGGACTTTTTCCATGATTAATCAAATTAAGATAATTCATTTAGGAATAAAAAAATCAATATATAAAATTGTAAGCCAAAGGATTTAATTAAATATTATTAGATGATTATTAAAAATAAGATTAGAGTTATATTTTTCTTTTTTTCCAAATAAAGGCAATGACCACAGCTATTATACCTATTATAGCGAGTACTATAATTAAAATTGTGTAGTTAAACTCGACCATAAAGACATCTTGATCTAAATAACTAAGTGCATTTAAGATCTGTAATGATTTAAATGCATAATAGGATGCTGCTATCGAGGAAGATTCCTGACCTTGAGCGGAGGGGTTTTCTATAAATCCACCATCTTGAAAATTTTGATGGCCTAATATCCAATTTGTTGTCGAATCTGGATGCAACTTCGAATTGTCGATTAAATCAATAGATTTAACACAATAATAAGTACTACTTAATAATGTGTTATCAGATACTTGATTAGGGAAATATCCACCATAATTAACTTTATCATATGAGTCACTACAATAGAATGATGTTAGATAGTTTAATGTGGCAGATTCGTTAACTAGGATTGAAGAGAACTCATAAATTAGATAAGTTGCATAATATGTTGTTGAAATTGTTGAGGGTAAAGTCTGGTTAGCTCCATAACCCCCATCAGTATTATTACAAGAGAGTATCCAGTTTATATGGGTTGTTTCATTAATAATAGGTTCCCCTAACAAACCATATACTTTATAAGCCATAAAGGTTGAGATGAGATTCGCTACTTTGGATGAATTTGTAATTGAAAAACCACCAGATGGTTGTACGGTTTGATTAACATATTCGTTTATTTTATGCCTTATATTCGAATCTAATGATTCTAACCCATTTAATATGTTCAGACAACTTAATATATAGAATAAAACATAAAGGTTAACACCATTGTCCTCAAACAGTTCCTCTAAATCTGTTTTTAAATTATCAATAAATGTAGGTTTATCAATTTTAACTTCAGTTCCAAATAAGACTGGGATTGAGTATAAATTGTAATGATTGATTATCTCTAAGGCATAGAAAGTATCCTCAAAATTATTACCAAAACGCCGATTTTCGTTATAATTATGATAGAGAAAGTCCACTAAATAGCTTTGTCTTGTTTTCGCTGAAACTGATGGAAGAATTACGAAGAATAAGGAAAAAATTATAGCAATTACTGTTAAGCTCCGTAATTTACTTTTCAATTAAAAAAACCTCAAAGTGGTTCAAAAATAAATTTTAATTTTTTTAATTTAGCTTGGAATTAAAAATTAACTAAATTATAAGATATAAATCATAATTTTAGGATATATTTAAAAAAAGTACTTTAAAAATTCAGAAAATTTCACTTATATCTTTATATAAAAGATCCTTATTCGAAAGGAATTGTTCGTAAGTAATAAACAATCTTAGAAATGAAGGGAGCGTTCCTAAAATCGCTGCTCCATTAAAGATAGAATACATAAGATTATCCGGAACAAAGAAGTTTAGTACTTCATCAGATGATTCGAAGAAGCCAGCAAATTCTTTGGCAGGAGGAGGTGAATCAATTACTTTCTTAGAACTCTCTTTAATTTCAGAAGTCTCAACACTTTTTCCACAATATGGGCAAAAAATTGAGGCGCTATCAGGAATACTTTTTCCACAATGAGGACAAAAAAGTTTCCCATCAATAATTGGCGCTTGTTTATTTGATTCATTTAAATTAATTGTAAGTTCCGGTAACACAATTCGCCCTCCACATGAAGGACATAATTCTTTGCCGTCGGATAAATCTACTCTAGTTCCACAATGAGGACAAGTATCTTCTTGTTTTTTCACCACTTCAAGAGACTTAAGTTGGGATTTTCCTTTAGATGATGATTTCTCTTGTTTAGGTTTAGGAATCTTTCCTAATTGAGGCAGTAAATTTGATAATTCTAACGCTAATCGTTCTTCAAAACCAGAATAGGATAAATTACCTCCAGATAAAACGATATGCGATAAAAGTTCACTCCAATAATACTTATCAATTCCTTCTAAACTTTTTATAGTTGCTTGAGGAATATTATCAATTGGGTATCCAATAAGGCTAGGCTGAAATAGTACTTCGGGTGCTTCGTGAAAGATGTAATGTGGTACATTTAAAGTGGAACCATCTGGCATGGTAGTGCTAAACTTTTCATCCTTCTTTGGAGGATTTTTAGGATCTAATACAAAATAGCAATTACGCTCTTTCATATCCTTAACAATCTCATCCACTGCACTAGATTCAATATGTATCCCCTCTCTCATTAATAAGTTTTTAAGATACTGATTAACATCTGTACCCGCCAAAGTCAATTTTTGTACTGTTTGGTCAATAATTTGACCATTGATAATTGGGCAAATCCAGGTAATACCATCTCCACTTTCAATTACTAAACCAGTTGTTAATCCAACGCTAAATGTTGACAGGATAGGCGTGGGAACCATAATCAGTTTTTCTACGCGATGAGTTTCAAATAATACTTGTGCAATGTATTCTTTAGTTTCTTTTTGTAAAAATGGAGGTTCAGTATACAAAACAGGATATTGAGAAAGATCGGGGACTCTTAAAAGGGAATAAAAACAATAATTTAAAATTTCATAATAATCATTCCAATCCATTATTGCTCCCCTTTCTATTGGTCGTTTGATTTTTAAAACTCCACGCATTTTTGCAGCGTCATTCCCCACATATATATTCCTTGCACTCACATCAACCATAACAGCTTTATACTTTTCCGTACCAGTTATTGTGGGAAATACAAACCTAGGACTAGGCTCTCCTGCAAATCCTACCTTTGTATAAGCTGATCCAATATCAAGAATTATAGGAGTTCCTGGTAGAGGTAATGCCATATTACTTCATTTTAACTTTTAGTTTCAAATGTACTATAATATCTATAAACATAAAGTATTGATTGTAATAAAAATATGTATGTGTTTTTTTTAAATATGATAATCATATAAAATGTCTGAAAAAAAGAGATGTTTCTATTGATAGAGACGTTTATATATGGTTTCGATTATAGATTGTTTAGTAATATAACCGATTAAATTTTGATTATCATTTATTACTGGTAAACGTTCAATGTTATTCTTCACTAAATTCTCCAAAACTTGTACTAACGAATCTGTGACTTTTGCAACAATGGGATCTGGAGTCATCAAATCTCTAACTCGTGTATTTGGGGATTCTAAATCCATGGCAAATCGAGCTAACCTAATATCTCTTTGAGTAATAATTCCTATTACTCTCTTATCTTTAGAATTGTTAACTACAGGAAGGCTTCCCACATTTTTCCTTAACATTAGCAGTTCAGTGGTACTGACTTTCTCATTAGGTGTAATAAAAATAGGTTCTTTTATCATAAATTCAGATACTTTTACTTCATTGAATTTCCGAATTATTTCTTCCACATAATCTCCCTATTAATATCTCATTAACTTAAAATCAGAAACAATATTGATATTCTTAATTTTAGCAATGATTGATACAATTAAAATCTAATTACTAGGTTATTTTAAAGGTTTTTTCAAGTTTTTTCTCAACTTCTTTTAACTCATACAGTAAATTCTTATAAGTTTTTAACAAATATTTCCCCCATTCGTTTAATTTTACGTACCCTCCACCACCAGCACCTCCCTTTGCAGTTAATACGGGAGAGATACCAGTTCTTTTTTCAATTCTTTTTAATATATTCCATGCATATTTATAGGAATAGCCACATTCTTTAGCTGCTACAGTCAAGGATTTAGGTTCTTCCTTTTGATTCACATTTATACTTTCTAATAATTTTGCCCACCCTGAGCCTAGAATGTTCTTTCGTTGATTATTTTGAAATTCTAACCAAATTTTTATTCCGAATCCAATTTTATGTTTTAAGGCTTCAATATTAGCCAGATTTTCTGGTTGATCTTCCATAGTAAATAGATTATTTTTTAGATTTAATTACTTTTTATATTTTTGAATGATAAAAAATTAAAAGATTGTAGTTTTTATTTTTGCATACTTTAAGGTATTAGCTATGTTTTTCTCAGGAATTAGTAGTTCAAAGAAGAAAGGTCAAAAAGTAATAAATAATTTGTATTACTTTAGCGAAAACCCTATGTTAGATTGCAATCAATATATAATTAAGGATCCCACTTCCAAAGAACTGGCACTTTTTGATGCTGGAAATGGTATATCATTAAAAGGTTTGATAGAGGGAATGAAAGAGGTTAAGTTGGATTACAATCATATAAAAAAAGTTTTTATCACTCATGAACATGTTGATCACGTTCTTGGTCTTTATCCATTGATAGATTTATTAAAAGATAGCAAACCAGAAATCTATGCATATGGAGAAACAGCCAAAATTTTGCAAGAAGGTAATGAATCACGCATTTTTCCAGGTAATCTTGGAATAAGTGCTAGTATGTTTGGTGTAAGTATTACTCCCTTAAATATTGAAAGATTAAGTACAGAAAAATTAATTAATGTATTTAATGAATTTAATTTTCAGATTTTTCATTCTCCTGGACATTCGATGGGTTCAGTTATTTACTATGAACCTAACAAGAAAGTATTAATCCCCGGAGATTTAGTATTTACAGGAGGGAGTTTCGGTCGTTACGATTTTCCTGGAGGATCTTTGAAACTGTTAACTGAATCCATCAAATTTGTTACTAGTTTAGATGTAAACTATCTACTTCCGGGTCATATGGGGATTAGTGATCAAGGAAATCAACAAATAGCTTATTCTTATAGAATGGTAAAATCTATAAGGGATTACTTTTAAAAGCTCAAAATTCAATTATACTTAAACTTAGATTTTTTAAAAAAATAAAAAATAGAGATTATTTATCAAATTAATATATTTCCCATTACATACCATCTAATTCATCAGGTTCCATACTAATATGACTTAACAGCCAATCAATCTGCTCAGCTTTCTTATTCACGTTTAAAACTGTAGTTAAAGGAATTACATCACCGTGACCCGGCATAAGTGTAACTGATCCTGCTCTCAATGTGAAAAACTCAAATACATCTGGAATTTCCTTTTTAATTCTTAAACTTTTAGTTGGGATTCGTTCTGCTGAAGTAAATATTCCTTTCTTATGATATATTTCGTTTCTTTCAATTTTCCAATAGTCAAATTGCGCACTAAGAATGACTAGTCCTAAAATAAAAATTAATATGATCATTGCTACAAAATAGAATTCTGTTGTTAATCCCAAATTAAACTCAACAGTGGGAGTCGGTATAAAACCACCAGGAATTAAGAATATTAGAACCAATGCAACAATTACTACGGCAAGAAGAAGAAGGAAAAATTTGGTGGATGAAAAATCAAAGGCAATTATAAAGAGATTCACAAAGAATATAATTACCCATACGTTGCCGAACCAAGCTACTGGATCCACGTAAATCCATTGTAAAATCCATAGGACAAAACTCGCAATAAGTAGGGGATAAAAAAAGATTACTTTTGGATAGGATCGTAACTTAATTTCAGTTATAGACTTAACTTTTTGTTCAGACATCATTATCACATACTTTTTCTAGCAATCTTAATATTTTTTTATTAAATAAACGAGTTATTAACATTATATATAGATATGCTATTTAAAAAACCTTCTTATACATAGAATAATATAAGATTTGGGAAAGCTTAATATTAAAAAAAGACAAAAATATTCCATTAGATTTAAGAATTAAAGTAAATTTTTAGTAGTACATATGCTAAATCCTCCTATTTTGTTATTTGATTTTGATGGTGTCATAATTACTCAGAAAGCTCTTGAGTACACGGCATTAAAATTATTAAAAAGTAAATTCTATAAATTTAAAAATATTAGGGAACTGAGACTAATTGATATTGCACGTCTGTTTGAGGAAGCTGATGAAAAAAATAGGATTAAAGCTTTAATTCGTGTTTATAAAAGCTATAAAAGATATATTCCTAGTAAATGGAAAAGAATTATCTTTTTTTTCAAGTTTAAACGTACTTACCCTCAATATGAAAAATATGAAACCTTAAAACCAAATATGGAAAATATTTTGAAGAAATTGAAAGCAAATAAAATTCCAATGGGAATAGTTTCGAACACAAGCACAAATCGTTTGAATTTTTTCAGGTCATTATTAAATTTAGATAAGTTTTTTTCCGTGTATATCTCTCGAGATAATTCCTCTTATCGAAAACCAAATCCTTATCCAATCATTTTGGCATTAGAGCAAATCAAAACCATCTATAATTATTCAATTAAGAAAAATAATGTATATTTTGTGGGAGATCTACCCGCTGATATAGAAACTGCCAAAAATGCGGGAATTAAAAGTATCGCGCTATTAAGTGGTCATGGAGCTAAAAAGGATTTAGAAGAATCCAATCCAACAGTAATCCTTGAAAGTATTGAATTTCTTTTGGAATTTGAACCAATCAAAAAATTCTTATTGAACTAAAAATTAAACATTAATGAATATGTTTAATTTGGAGGATTTTAAAGATAACGAAATACTTGAAAGTATCGTTGGGAAACTAAACAGGTATTTAAATAAAAATAAAACTGAGAAAATAAAGAAAATTACAGAAGAATTAAACATTCTGTTAGAGGAAGATAATAGCAGAATTCTAATAACTTATATTTTAAGTGTATTAGCAGAAAATAATTTTAAGTATCTCACTGAGGATATATTAAAAAAAATCACTGATTTTTTAAATTCACCAGAATTAATGTTAAATTCGATAATTATACTGGGTTTTGGAATGTTAAATAATTCCAAATATATAGAAAGATATATATCATATTTTACTAGAGCATTAAGTGATAAAAATCCGGATGTGAGAGACAATATTCATTACTTTCTACAAGAAATAATAAAAAACCACCCCCAAATTCTATGTACTTATAAAAGAGATATATTAAAAGCCCTTTTAATTGAAGAGAGTAATAATAATTTGCATTCTTTATTAGATTTTATAAATACATGCGAAGAGTTCCACTTTAACGATTTATTTTGGTTTAAGCGAATACTCAAGAGACTTTCTCTAATGAAAATAAGAAATAAAGAAGCTGATTTTAATAATCAATTAATTGAGTTATGTAAGAAACTCTATTATCCATCAAGAGAGCTTAATGATGAAGAAAAGGATTTAAATGGAATTTGTGAAATGGTCGACTCCTTAATAATTTTAAAAAAGTATAATTTTACAGAATTAAATAAGAAACATAAAATTAGATTAAAGGATTTCATAGAAAAAATAAAGAACTCTGAGTTTAGTGATAAAGAAATTTATCTTTATGTAAAGGACAAGGAACTTAATAATATTTACTTTTATGAATTTGAAAAGTCAAAATTGCTTTCCTTTTTTGAACAAAATAAAAGAATTTCCAGTGATTCAATAAA
>JBHLON010000005.1:0-123124 GCA_048940445.1 Promethearchaeota archaeon | reverse complement strand
GAATACTGGTTATGATGTTATAGATTGGTATTATTATAATGCTATTGATGATACACATTATCTCTATAATAATACAGTGACTCCTTATACGTATATGACATATAATATAAACGTTAAAAATAGTGATCCTGTAAAATTAACTGTTAGACATACTATTCATGGCCCTGTCTTGAGCGATTTACGTGATTTTGGCTTACCTTCGTCTTTAGGAAATATCGTCTTGGCACCTAAATGGATTGCTAATGGCATTTATTATAATTTGCAGGCTGGAAATGGATTTGATCGAGCTACTAATAGGGAAGAATTTGATGACGCATCTAAATATTGGACAACCTTGGCGCAAAATATAGTATATGCTGACATTTATGGAAATATCGCTATTCGTCCTACAGGAAAGGTCCCGATAAGAGCTTCTGGAACAGGAACTTTTCCATATAATGGTTCTAATGGTGAAGGAGAATGGATAGGTTATGTTCCATTTGGTTGGCTTCCAAATTGCACTAACCCTGATCAGATGTACTTAGTTTCATCAAATCAAATCGTAGCGGGACCTAATTATACTAGATACTTTCTACAGAATGAATATGTTAATGGTTATAGAGCGAGAAGAATCAATGAAGTCTTAAGTAGAGCTCCTGATGGTACAATAGATATAGAGTTTATGAAACAACTTCAATTTGATGTTAATTCAACCCCTGCACGTGCTTTTATCCCATATTTAATTGAAGTCATCGAAAATTATTATGGACCTTCACCTCCAACAAAAATCAATAATGTGCTTAGTGTGTTAAAGCCTTGGAGGTATATAATGGATAAAGATTCTGCTGCTCCCACAATATATAGAAAATGGCGCGATTATTTTATGGATTATACTTTCAATGATGAAATCAATAAATATGGAGCCGCAGTTGGCCCTCAACTAGCCATGTTAGAATATCTAATGAAAGAAAATGAAACATCGCATTGGTTTGATGATGTATATACTCCGGTTCTAGAAACAAGAAATGAAACTATGCTGACTGCATTAAATGCTTCAATTGATTGGTTGGAAAACTTTTATGGATCAAATGACCCTTCTGAATGGAGATGGGGAGATTTGCACCAAGTACTTTTTGAACACTTAACCGGGTTAGCCCCTTTGAGCAAAGGTCCCTATGAAGCGGATGGAGAGGGTTATTGTGTTAATCCTTCTGCTGTTAATATAAGAACTGGAACAGGTTATGCAGTAGGTGGCGCTTCGGAAAGACTCATAGTAGATTTCAGTAATCTTAATAATTCACTAACAGTGATACCGTCAGGAGAAAGAGGTCTTTCCAACTCAAAGCACTATGCCGATCAATTAGAGGAATTATTTCTCCAAGGTAAATATCATTATCAATACTATACCAACACATTTTCGAACTTTCCAACGAGCTGTATCGAATCAAAAATGTTTTTTTATCCAATAGGAGGTGTATAGAATGAAAAATGAAGATAGAAGATTCATTTTAAGTCTTGTTATTGCAATCTCTCTTACTATGATCTTTACGATGATTCCTTTATGGCAACTAGTAATTATTCCTGGTATAATTGCTGGATTATTTAACAAATCCATGAAACGTGCTATTCTTAGTGGAACGTTGGGAGTTTTAGTGTCATGGTCAATCTATATTATTTATGGATTAATTACAAGGAACGTTTATAGTCTTTTAGATCAATTTGGGGCTTTAATTATTAGTGAAGGATATGGATGGCTGCTTTTAATATTGATATTTTTATTTGGAGCTATTTTTGGGGCACTCGGTGGAGGCATTGGTAATGGTTTGCTAATTACAGTTAAATTTTACTATGAGAACAACTCAAGGAATAATAAATAATCCTATTTATTATCTTTTTTTTATTTCAATTAGCATATTCTTAAGATATTATTAGAGTTCTATTTAGATTGTTCTTTTAAATAAAGCTCATGAAACCATTCGACAATATATTGAAGAAAAAAACGTTCGCTTAGTACATCATAATTAGATTTCTCTTTCAAACTTGTAAGTTTAGCTATATCTTCTGATCTTAACTTATTTTCTGCGATTAAGTCCATTCGAACTTTAAATTGATCAATCATTTTTATTGGTCGCAATATTTTTGTGATTGATCTCGAAATTCCAGGAATTAAATTTTGAATTTTACCCTTTATATCTTGATTGAAATCAAAAAAGGACTTTAATTTATGCAGAATGTCATCTTTTTGATAATAACTTATGAGATTTTTAGGTTCTAATAATTTTAATAGATATGTTCCTAATTTATTTATAACTAGATCAGGAACATTGAGAGTTGATAATTCCTTATTCAGTCTAGATATGAATTGCTCTAAGAGAAACCGTTTATATTTTACGATTACAGCTTTATTTTGATTTATGTCAGAACAAATTTCTACAACCTCATCTTTTGGAGTAGAGAAAGTAAATCCAAATCCTTGAGGTCCAATTCCGTAGAGAACAACCATTGAGAGATTATAAAACTTGTACTCTTTGTTGTGAAAAATTATTGAAAGAAATTTAGAGAGAATTTTAGGGGAAACAAGGTGGTTTTTTTCTGCAAATCTAAATTCAATAAAATCCTTTTCTTCATTTTTTACATTTTTTTTGAATGATCTGCAAAATTTTTCTATATTACCCAATAACTTAACATTCAAGCCATAAGTGTTATATTCATTCAAATAGTCTAAAATTGAATTAATACCATAACTATTATCAGAATAAAACGGATATTCACTAAGTGAATTCTTATAATAGTTTAATAAATTCAATGGCATTCCCATTCTAATATATCTGAGAAATGAATTGGAAATCTTTCCGAATAGATCTGTTAGATTAGCAATCAGTAGTTGATCTTTCTTTATATTTTCTATAATTTCCAATTCTTCATTTGTTAAATCTATATCAACTAAATTGTATTTGTTTACGAACCTCAAAATATTAAAAATCTCACCTAAATTAAGAGTCTGAATACAATTAATTAACAAGTCTGAAATTATTTGGAATCGATTAGGTATTTTTCTCGGATCAAGAAAAAAATCTAAATTTATTGAATTCCCCATTAAATTTTCTATTTCTTCAAACTGCTTTTTTTGCAAGCATGAGGATAAATATTTATAATATTTTTCTTCAGATTCTATTCCTTTTATACCATTTTGCTTAATCAATATTAATTTATCCTTTATGTTTCTTAATAATTAAAAATCTGATGGTGTTTTTATTACTTTATATAACCATTTTGAAAAAAATTTTATGTAATCAACTTAAAATTACTAAAATCTGAATTAATCCAATAAAGCAGCTATTCTATTTGCTACACTTTGAATATTGAGGAAAACCATGCCTAAACTGGCATTTGCATGACACAAAGTACATAATATTGCATTTTCACCTGCTCTTGAAAGAATAATAATTCCGCTTACACCTTCAATTAATATTCTCTTAAGTTCACCTCTATCTAGTTCTTCTACTGCACGCTCAGAAACACTCTGTATAGCTGCTGACATCGCTGATACAATACCATCATTTACGTCTCTACTTAAAACAGAACAAATCGGAAGTCCCTGAACACTGACAATAGCAGACCCTTCTATATCCGAATTGACAGCAGATAATTTTCTCAAGAGATCTGTTAGTTCACTGATATTTTCAGACAAGATTTATTTCCTCCATATCATCAAATGTGGTAGAATTAAACTTCTTAATTTTATCCTAAACAATAAATCATTATATGATCTATTAAAATTAACTTTATTTAATTATTTATATTTACATTATTTATTTTTATTTATCTTCTTAATCTGAAAGAGTTCCTTTTTTAAAAAAAATTTTTATCAATATCATCATTTACTAATTTTAATGAATGAAAATCAGAAAGTAAAACCTAAAACTGAAGAAAAGAAAAGTAAAGAAGAATTGGAAAAAGAAGCTGAAGAAAAGCAACATAAGACTGAATCACTTAGAAAAGCAGGAAAAATAGCTCAAGAAGTTAAAAACTTTATTAAACCAAAGATCAAAATAGATACTAAAATTTTAAACATAATTGAATCTACTGAATCCAAAATTATTGAATTGGGAGGGCAAATTGCCTTTCCTGTAAATATCGGAATCAATAATATCGCTGCTCATTACACTGCTCCATTAAAAGAAGATAATCTCATGGTTAAAGATGGAGATATAATAAAAATTGATTTAGGAGTTCATATAGATGGATACCTTGTTGATACTGCTTTTACTATGAGTTTTAATGATCAACAATTACAAGAGAACCTTATTCAATCAACAGAAGTAGCATTAGAAGCAGCAAAGATGATGGTTAAACCTAAGATTCACACAAAAGATATTGGCAAAAAAATTGAAGATATTGTGAAGGGATTTAAATATAATCCAATAAAAGAACTCGGTGGGCATCAAGTTGAGAGATGGATTGTTCACGGTAAAAAACAATTACCAGAATTAGGTTCCCAAGGTGGTGATATCATTGAGGAAGGAGATGTTTTTGCTATTGAGATATTTGCCTCAACAGGAAAAGGCTCTGTTCATACTACTAATGCTTCATATATATATGAAATTAATCCTTATGCTGGTAGAGTTCCGTTGAGAAGAAAATTCTCAAAACAGATTTTGGGTTATGTTAATAAAAATTATAAAACTTTACCCTTTGCTGAAAGATGGCTAGGTAAGGAATTTAGAATGGGTGTAATTTTTGGGATTCAAGAACTAGTACAACAAGGAAAATTAAAAGCTCATTATGTCTTAGCAGAGCAGAAAGGTGCTTATGTAGCTCAAGTTGAAGAAACTGTATTAGTTTCTGAAGATAATTTTGAGCAATTAACCTAAATAATAAATATTATAAATTAATAAAAGAAGCTATTTTCCATATGAAAAGAATGAAAATTGCATTAATTACGCTAGCAATTTCTCCAGATAAACTAGATGGAAGCGCGAAATTTTTCTCCGGTATCTATGAATATCTAAAAAATAGAGGCCATAAGGTCGAAGTTATAACTGGAAGATGGAATTATGACCTAAATGATCCGAAAATCTCCCAAATAAGAATCATTCGAAAGAGTTATCTATGGATTCCTCAATTTACAACTCAAGTAATTAAGATTTTAAGAAGTAGAGATTTTGATATTATACATGGAAATGGACCTAAAGGGACTTTTCCTCTTCTTTTATCTAAAAAAAATTTCATTTCTACAATTCATGATTTAGGCCCTATTGAATCTAATTTTTCTATGATCCCAATTGAAAAGCTAATTATTAATGAAATTGTTAAAAAGGCTAAAATTATTACAACATGTTCAGAATTTACTAAATGGCAATTAAAAAGTTACTTCCCCAGACTTGATCCTACTAGCATCCAAAACTTACATTCTGCTATTGACAGCAAATTTAAACCTGACAAAACGAAAGCTGAAGAACTTAAAAAGCGATTAGGACTAGAAGGTCCTGTGATTTTATATATTGGTCGTATAGCTCTCTATAAAGACATTGAAAATATAATCAAGGCCTATAAATATGCAAAAAAAGAAATAAAAGATCTCGAATTGGTCATTGGAGGTTCTCCAGATTTTTATATGAAGGAAGCATACAAAAAGTGGAAACAAACTTATAGAGACGTTCACTTTATAGGATTTATTAAAGAAAATGAGCTCCCCTATTTTTATAGTATGGGAGATTTATTTGTAACTTACTCTTATTCATCCGAAGGATTCGGATTAACCCCTTTAGAAGCAATTGCATGTGGAACTCCTGTAATAACTTCCTCAATAGGAGCTTATAAAGAAATTCTTCAAGATAATGCTATTTTAGTGCCACCTAAAAATCCTAAACTCTTAGGTCGTGAAATATTAGATTTACTCAAAAACGATGAAAAACGAATAAATTTATTAAGTAAAGCTCAGAATTTTATATCACGATACTCTTGGAATTCTGTTGGAAAAAAATTAGAAGCTGTTTATCAAAACTTCTTAAATGTGTAAAAAATACTAAGCATTAAAATTATCAATTGATTCCATCAAATCATTTGATAGTAATAAAAGAATATAAATTATGGTTAATTTCTTAAAGTCAAATTTTACTTTTATAAAAAATTCTATCTATGATACTAATAACGCAAATAAATTGGGGAATTCTTGAAATCTTAGCTTTAATAATCACTTTTGTAGTAGGATTTCTCTCTACTTATCTTATTATACCTTATATAATTAGATTTATGAAAAAAAAAGGATTTACTGGAATTGATATTCACAAAAATAAAAAGCCAGAAATCCCCGAATCTGGTGGCTTAAGTATTCTTTTTGGGTTAGTTTTAACCACAATAGTATCAATAATTTTTTTCCCAACTTTGTTTAATGAATTAATCGTATTTCTTTTAACAATTATTGTATCAGGATCAATTGGCTATTTTGATGACAGAAAAAAATTAAAATCCCGATACAAAATTATACTTACAATTTTTACAGGTGTAATTATATTTATTGCGAATTTTTTTGGTTATATCAATATACAATCTCCTATAATACCTATCCTTGGGGAAACTAGGTTAACTTTGATTTATCCTTTAGTCGTTCCATTGATAGTAGCCATTTTGACTAATACATCGAATATGCTTGAAGGTTATAATGGAGAAGGATCTGGTGCGTCTTTAATTGCATTATGCTTTTTGTTCATTTCTGCTTTATTATGGCATTCAACTGTAGCATTAGTATTTATAATATCTGGAATTGCTGTGTTAATCCCCTTCTTTCTATATAATAAATATCCTGCAAAAATATTTCCGGGTGATGTAGGTACTTTAACTATGGGGGCATTATTTGCTTGTATAGCATTATTGGGATCCTTAGAGGTTGTTGTATTTAGTGCTTTATTAATTCATTTTTTTAATAGTTTTTTTGTTGTTAGTTCTGTTAGAGGTTTTTTAGAAAGTAGTGAAATACAGGGACAGAAAAGTGATGTAGTTCTCTTAAGAGAAGATCTAATTACGGCATCAGAAGAAAAAAGCGCAGCACTAACATTACCTCGTCTAATTTTAGCTAAAGGCCCCTTAACAGAACCTCAGCTAATAAAGAATTTTTTTATAATATCTGTTATTTGTGGATTGTTCTCTATTGTTTCAATGATTTTTATCCATTGGACTTTGCATGATATCGGTTTAATTCCTTTGATCACTTCTATAATAACATGTTTAGTAGCTATCACAATTATATTATACTTCTTCCCTAGAATAAGAGGCATCGTTTCTTTAATGATAACATTCTTAGGAGTCATCATTCTTCTTTTGATATTTATTGATACAATTATCATGAATATTTTTTATCATGATATTGATTTAGGATTTATCAAAATACCAACTAATATTATCTTCTCAATAATCTTTATAGTGCCATGTTTAGCAATATGGTATTATTTAACAATCAGATATTTTTGGTCTCAAATTAAAAAAATTAAACGTAAAATACCGTGATTATGTGATTCTTTCTTTTATTTTCTTAAAGCATATTTCATTCGGATTTTCAAAATCATTAAGTCTCTCCCTAAAAGCTTCTGAAAATCGATTAGGTTTTGGGTTACTTGACAAAATTTCGATCGCTTTTTCAGCAACCTTTTTATAGTTCTTAATATGAAATAAAGGAAAATCATTGTTTATTAGGAATGACTCTTGAGGTGCTGTATCTCCGGGGAAAAATTCAATGCTGGGTACTCCTAATAGACTTGATTCACGAACTATTGTTCCTCCTCCGCTAATAACTAGAGCAGAATAGAAGCAAAAATTACTCATATTAGGTAAATAACGTGTTAATATAGTATTTTTATTTCTAATATAATCTCTCAATTTTACTTTAAGATAATTTTCTTGTTTATCTGTCCTTGGAATAATAAAATATTTCAAATTCGGATATTTTTTAAAAATTAAAGGAAAAAAGTCAGAGATAAGTGTTTTTTCAGGCTCGAGTTTAGATAAAAAATAACTTGCAAAACTAGGCTCACTCCTAATAATGATATATTGTCCTTTTTGAACGTCAAATTTCTTGAGGATATCATTATTAGGAGTAAATTCTGTTAACCATGCAATTTCATCGATTCCATTATACCTAATTAATTTCTCTGGATTCGCGTGAAGATTTATGTACCATTCTTTAGGTACACATTCAGGAGTTATAATTTGATCTAAATAAGGAAATAATAATTTACATACATGAACATTTCGAGGCTCATCATTGTATCCTATTGATGGGACTTTTAATCCATAGGAAATTCGTGTTCCTTCAATAGAAGAAAAGGTTATAAAAAATTCTGGTTTAAATTTAAAAATGTAAGGAAATAAATCTCCTAATCTGTCAATGTAGGCTTTTAGTTTACCATCCAGTTTTTCTCCTCCATGTTTTCCTACTTTTATATAATTTATTTCCAAATCATCTAAAATTTGGAAGGTTGAGTCATAGTTTCTAGCTGTGATTAAAAGTGAAGCTTTTTCCTCTTCTAACTTTGAGACTAAAGATTTAAACATTATTGCAGTTTTTGGTTCTTCAATATCAATCCATATTCTTTTTTTGTTTAAGTTCATTAAATCAGCATTTAATAGTTCTTTCTTTTATACAAAAATAAGTTTAGATATTTTTTTTTAATAATTTAGCTGGATTGCCTACAATTACATCATTCTCAACGGTATCCTTTACAACTACAGCTCCGGCACCAACAATAGTTCCTTTTTTTAGAGTTATACCAGGTAGAATTACAGAATTTGCCCCAATTGATACAAAATCCTCAATATTTGCACCTTTTAACCGAAAATCTTTGCGTTTCATATATTTATCGTTAGTTAATTTGCAATAGGGTCCCATAAAGACATTATTTCCAATAGTACAAAATAAGGGGATATACACACCTGTTTGTATACTTACATCATTTCCAATAGAAACATTCCCATCAATAATACAATTAGTACCTACTAAAGAATTTTTACCAATTTGAGTCTTTTCTCGAATTAAAACGTTATGGCCAGTTTGGCAATTATCACCAATTATAACTTCTGAATATATTATCGAACCTGCTCTTATGGTGCATTCTGCTCCAATGGTTAATAATGGTCCTTCAAATTCATTAATTTGTGTTTTGCTTTCAATTTGCTTTTGTAAAAAATCCCTTTGAGGATGTCCTATAATACAATTCTCACCAATATAAGACCCTTTCTTTATGAATGTTTTACCATAAATTTTTACTCCCTTTGAGATATAAACTTCTTTTTCTATTTTTACACCTTTTCCAATTACTGTGAAATTATCTATAAATGCATCCTTATGGATTTCAGCTTCAGAATGAATAATTGAAAAGTCTCGATTGTTCAAGATAACCTATATATTCATTTTTATTTTTAAGTTATTTAAATAAAAAATATTTTATTAATTTTCACATATAAACTAGTTTTAAAACAGCTATATTTTCTCTTTGAATTCTAAAATATAATTAAACAACCTAAATTTATTTGAGTGGTTAAACAAAACAGAATGACTTATATATACTATAACTCTTTTAATTTTCACATTCACATGGACTTTTACCACATTTGATGCATTGATTAGGATATTTTTCGATTAATGCTTTTTCTAAATCAATATCTAATAAGTTTGCTATTGAATTCGTCCATGCGATAATATCCGCTAATTCATGAGAAATTTTTTTAATTTTTACCTCTTTTTCTTTTAGAAGGGTGGCTAGTTCTCCAATTTCTTCAACTAACCATATAAAAGTCTCTTGAATGCCTCTTTGTAAATCTTTCTTGATATATAAGGTTTTTATTAAATTTTGAAATTCTGAGACCATCATGATATAATTTTTTCTAAAGAAACTAATAAGAAATGCTTAAGGTTATTTTAACCGCCAAAACTAAATAACCAATTAAAAACTCCTATCCAAGCAAATATTACTACCAGTATTAATGCGACAGCAAATATCACTGTTGAAATCGGACCCACTTTAATTCCAATTGAGCTATCTTCAAAAAACCTCATTAATCCAGCACCTCCCATTGGCATAGGAGCATTTCCGCTTCGTCTTTTTTTACGTCTTGATTGAGTTTTTCTAGTTGACATGTTTTGATCCTTAATTTTTTAATTTATATTACTTAAGAATAAAATTCGAATAATATTAAGTTTTATTCAGAAAGATAAAAAAAAATTAAATAAAATTTTATTAATAATTATAATTATTCTTAGTTAACTTTCGGAGTAAATTAAATGCAAATGTTTAGATTAAAAAAAATTTTTGTTGTTATCACTGGATTGCTTATATTTGCAATTTTAATTTCATCACTTAATTATGATCATAAAACTTATAATCAAAATAATTATCAAAATAAAAATCCAAAACTATCTACAAATTTAGAAGGAGCTGAAAATATATTAATTACTGAAAGTGTAAGAAATATAAATATAACTGGATATGGATTGGTAAATATTCAAGATTATTTTAATGTTTTAAATAAAAATAGTAATCCTATCACTTCAATTTCAATAGGAATCCCTCACCAAAACTTTGCAGATTTAATATTTATTCAAGCAAAAGATTCAGGAGAAGAGTCTCTTTTAACTGAAAAAACTGATTTCATTATGAATGATTTCAACATAGTTACAATCTATTTAGACTCTCCTTTATTTTATCAAGAAGAAACTACGATATTGATTATGCAAACTTATAATAATCTTGTATATTTTGAAAAAGTTGGTTCGGATCAAGAGATAAATTTTACCAATTTCTTGTTTCCGACTCTACCATATAAAGCAAAAGGAGAAAATATTAAAACACTTATCACAACACCTGAAGCATCAACTATTATTGATTTTGAAAAAATAGATACTATGGGTACTGAAATCTCACCTGGTATTATTTTATATGATTTAGCTGCAACTCTAACGATCGACTCTTTGGAACCTTTTCTAGGAAATCTTCCTAACGAAAGTAAAGAAGTCTCAGTGACTTTTAAAAATAATCAATACACCAAATTAGAATTAGAAAAGATTAGTCGGATTATAAACATTCTACCTTGGGGTATAATAAAGATCAAAGATGAGCTGACTATTCAGAATACTGGAGCTATTGATATCTCTTCATTTAATTTTGAAATTCCCCTTGATTCTAAAAATCTTCGTGTATTTGATAGTATTGGAGATCTATCGGCGTCGATTTCAGAATCCAATTCTAAAATGATGCCAATAGAAATCAATTTATTACGAAATCGTGTAGGTATTTCACCGCTTTCCAAATTCGAATTTACTATTGAGTATAATTTACCTTTTGAAGAATATGTTTCTATGAATTGGTTTCAAGAGTCATTTCAAATAGATTTAATGATAACTAAATATCCCTTTTTAGCGAAGGAGCAAACAATTAATTTAGTTATCGAGGGATGCGGTAATTTAGATTATATTTCTTCTTTACCCGAAACAATCACAAATTCTCAGGGATCGAAAATTCTTATTTACAATTCAAATAATGTAAGCCCTTTAGAATCCAATTTGATCCAGATAACCTATAATATCGATTTATTTAATTTACTCTTAAGACCTATTATAATAATGGTTATAATTACTTCTATTTTATCCTTTTATGTAGTTTATATAAAACTAAGTAAGAAAAAGGAAGGCATATCAATAGTTAAAAGAGATTTAACGGTTTTAAATGAAATTAGAGAATTTTGTGCATTATATGAGGAAAAAAATGCTCTTATCTTAGAAGTCAGAAAGGCAGAAGAAGATTTAAAACGCAAAAAGATTACAAAGAAGACTTTTATGAATCTTTCAGATAAAAATTCAGCCAAAATTGAGCAAATCAAACAGGAAATCATTCCATTTAAAAATACTTTAATGGAAGCAAATGAAACTTTTAATAATATAATTAGTAAGTTAGATTTAATGGATGCTGAAAGAATTACTGTTAATGATAGCTTGACGCTACTTGAAAATCGATATAAACGAGGAAAACTACCATCAAAAGCTGCTTACGAGAAATTGCTAGGTGATTTTATGAAGAGAAGAAGAAGAATCGATCGTACAATAGATAAATTCATACAACAACTAAGAAGTTATTTATTATAATTACATATCTATAATGTTGAATTGGCATATAAATGAAACCATGGTTATTTGATATTTTAGCTTGCCCAATAGATAAATACTTTCCGTTAGAGCTATATATTTTTTCATATGATACCGAACTCGAAGAGTTTAAGAACTTTTTAAACGTCTATAAACTTAGAGACGTAGATTTTATTAAAAAAGAAGAGATAATTAAAATCTATAAAGAAGGAGAGAGTATATATATTAATGATGGTATTGTATTGGAAAAATCCTCATTAAATGAATATATGGAACTAATCTTATCAAGTATTGATGAATTTAATTTTATTCATGATAATTCTACAAATCAATTGAGTGAATTATGCTTTAATCTTATTAAAAATGAAGTTAAGAAAAACTTAATGGAATATTCTAAAAATTTGGGTGCCGATCAAATTGAAAACCTAACTCCTGAATTGTTTTTCATCAATAAGATAAAACTTGAAGTAGAAATAGATTCTGGGCTGTTACTTTGCCCAAAATGTAAACGCTGGTTTCCTATAATAGATACAATTCCACAAATGCTCCCTGACGAATATAGGAACAAAAATCAGGAGCTTGAATTCTTAAAAACCAACAAAAATTTATTGAATGATAAATTCTTTAAGCAAGATTTAAAACCTTTTAATATATAAAGTTAAATGACTCATTGATAAAATAAGCCCGGTGGTGTAGCGGCCAAGCATATGGGGCCTTGAACCCCGTGACCACGGTTCGAATCCGTGCCGGGCTATCTCTTCTAAAAAGAAAATATAGCCTTAATAAAGTTTAATATAAATGAGATTTTCAAAAACTTAATATGCTAAATAAATTGAAGAGTATTTTTAACCTCTTAAGAGTAAGGCAATATTATAAAAATGCACTAATA
Organism: Promethearchaeota archaeon; assembly: GCA_048940445.1. Classification (GTDB taxonomy): domain Archaea; phylum Asgardarchaeota; class Lokiarchaeia; order Sigyniarchaeales; family SOKP01; genus SOKP01. The sequence goes on along the minus strand of JBHLON010000005.1, from coordinate 110,123 downwards.
TTTGTTGGAATTTTTTTTAGTCAGAGATTATTTGATATTTCCCTTTATTTTTCTCTTTTAATAGGTTTTATCCTATTATGTTGTGCTTCTTCGTTTAATTACATAATCAACGATATCAGAGATATTAAGAGTGATAGAAATCATCCTGAAAAACTAAAGAAAAAGCCTCTTGCATCAAAAGAACTTCCAGTTTATTTTGCAGTGATATTAATAATTATTTTAATCCTACTTATTTTAATTGGTATTATTACTCTTTCTTTTTTCTCTTTAATACCTAGTTTGAATTTTGCTTTAATGGTACTCCTTATTATAGCAACCGGTCAAATTTACAATCTTTTTTTAAAAAATTATGCATTCATAGACATTTTGATTCTATCCTTAGGCTACTTATGGCGAGCTTTAGCAGGCTGCTTTTTAATCGAAGAATATGTTTCAGCATGGTTATTTTTAGCGATATTTGAAGTAGCACTATTCCTCAGCATAGGAAAAAGAAGAGCAGATTTGAGTTATCTAGGCAGGGAAAAAGCAATCGAGCATAAAAGAGTTTATAAACAATATTCTTTAGAATTATTAAATCAGTTCTATACAATTATTTCAAGTTGTCTTTTTATGACTTATTCGTTATATCTTATCTTTAACTTTAAATTGTTTGATCCTAATAGTGTCAAATTATATGAATATATTGCTATATTTACAATTCCAATTGCCCTTTATATTATAATGCGCTACAACTATTTAACTATGGCAAAACCAAAAGTAGCCCGAAGTCCAGAAAAAGCTTTCTTTGATAAGGGGATTATTATCTCTGCCTTCATTTTACTTTTGATACTGATTATATCTTTTTATTTTGATCAATTCATTGAATTTTTTAATTTGGGTATAACTTAAATCCTTTACAGATATTTTTTCTAATCATTCCAAATAATTCCATATTTTAACCTTAAATTGAAATATCTGCTAAATTATTAAAATAATTGGTCTTGCAACATTAAACCCCTCCTTATTGTATTGTACCTCAATAAAAAAGCTTTAAATAGAATTAAATATAATATCACAAATGAAATCAACTTAGACTAAGATCTTATATTGATTTCTGAAACTTATAAAAAAAGAAGAAAAAACTTATAAGTTTACAATTTAAGTAGTAATCTAACAAAAAATCTAATAAAAAAAATCAAAACTTTAAATTAAGTGAAAAATATGGAAATGGAAAAGAAAAATGTAGCCATAATTGTACTTGCAATTGCGCTAGCCGCTTCAGGAGTAGGGAACATCATCTTAGGGCTCTCACAGGCTCAATTAACAGCACCAGAGAACCTAACTCTTGTATATGGTACCGCTTCACCCCCCCACGTTCTTGATCCTGTAAACTCATGGGATTCTGCATCTAATGATGTACTTGAACAAGTGGTGGAAACGCTCTTTACTTACAATTATTCTGATCACTCTCAACCGAGAATTCCTGATCTTGCCGAAAGCTACTATTACAAAAATGACACGACTCTAGAAATAAAAGTTAGAGAAGGGATTGTATTTCATGATTTAACTCCATTTGATGCAAATGCAACCAAATGGAATTTTGATAGAATGTTATATCTATTCAACTGCACAGGAACCCTTCCGTCCACTATGACTGCTGGGGAACCTGCTTCCTTATACTTTTTACCCAATGGTCAACCTATTATAAATCATGTTGTTTCTGATTATGCCTATAACGTAACTATTTACATGAATGCTCCTTACGCTCCTTTCTTAGATCTATTATGTTATGTAGGCGGTGCTATGTTATCTCCTTCTTCTACTCCTGCAGATAGATATATCTCTCTTACAGGAGGAAGAGTCATTGGAACTGGTCCTTTTGCTTATCAGTATTATGTCCCTAATATTGAAGTCAGACTTGCTCGTTGGGACTATTATTGGAGAACACCAGCTTATTTCGAAGAAATAATCATGGCCTTCATTACTGATCCTACAACCCGAAATAACGCAATGTTAGGACATGAAATTGATTATCTCGCCGGTGCTATACCCTCTTTGATCCCAACTTTTGATTCGAACCCTACGATAAAAGTCGAACATTTTACTGATGATTATGGACTTCCAAGTTTGACATACCAATATCTTGGTATGAATAATTTAGATATATCCACTCCTTGGAGAAAGGCTATCTCATTCGCTATTAATTATACGTACATTATTGATGAAATAATGAATGGTCTAGCTACCAGGGCAACAGGTCCAATTTCTCCTGGTTATGGAGCGGCATATAATGCGTCTGTTGTCCCAGCAGATTATAATTTGGTAGTTGCTCGACAAACTCTTGTTGATAATGTACCTGCAGCTTCGGGTTTACCAGTAAATAATGATCCTCTTGATGCTCAATGGTTAGCTGCTAACCTACTGTCAATCAACTATAGTTACAATGTTGGTAATTCTATGAGGGAAGATATGTATGATGCTTTACATGCGTGGCTTCCAGCAATAGGAATAAATGTTGTAGATGATGGGATAACATGGGATGCATTTCTCAGAAAGTTGTTTGTTGATCAGGCGGACTTAGGTCTATTTTGGATTGGATGGGCCCCAGACTATCTGGATCCCTTTAACATGCTTGATCCATTATTTAATCCTGCGTCAAGCGGCAACTCTGCCCAAGTCAATGATGCAAAATTAATTAGCATGATGGGCCAAGCCGTACAAACAACAGATGATAATGCCAGAAATACAATTTATAAGAATATTCAATGGTACTTAGCTTATAGGTTATATCCTCACTGCTTTGGTTATAATGCAAAAATAACATATGTTCATTCAGTAGATATTCAGGGAACCTGGTATAATTCCGCTGGAGCTTTAAGATTCTATCCCATGTACCGAGCATAAGATCAGAAATATTCAATAATAATTACTTTTTTTTTTAATTATTCCCTTTATTTATATGATGGATTTTTACAAATCAACTCCTCTTGTGAAATTAAAATCATTTAAACATGATATTGCTCCTATAGGATTTTATTTTGATCTTTTTCCAACCTATATATTTGAAGTTCCTATTTTGCCTCTCCCTATGAGAATAGACAAAGTATCAAATGGAGAACCTACCTTATTTATTATTTTGGATCTTAAGAGGCTAGATGCTCTATGTGAGACTTTAAATTTAATTATCAATTTTGAATTATTTTATTCTATAGGTATAAAAAATTTGATTGAATATGCTAAATCAAAAAAAAAGGAAATTACCTTGAGAGACTTAGAAGTGAAATATCTAAGAAATTGGTGGAACAAATCTATTAACATTAATTCTTATAATAGTGATTTAAGTGATTTATTTACATTTATTAATGAAGAATTTATTAAAACGTATAGTTATATAATTCAGAGGAATTTAAGTCCACTTCAAGAAGATTATAGGTATCCCTTAATTCATTATTGTGAAACAATTATTAATTATATCCGCAATAAAATTGAAGAAAATCTGTTTCAAATCGATTTACATGGCGAAATTAAGGTAGAAAAATTATATTTAGAAAGGAAAAATAAATTTTATCCATTAATTATTAAAATGCCCGTTCATAATAAAATAAATGACAAGGATTATGAGATGGGATTTGTTCCATATTTAATCTATGAGGATTTATTAGATTGCTTTTCTTATAATCTGAATCTTTTGAAAGCTCGCGATAAAAATACGATAAACTTAAAAGTTTACGAAGATATTCAATTAATTAATAAAAGATCTAATATTTCTGATATTGAAGATTTTAAATTGAACAACATAACTGTAAATATCCAAGATATAAATCTAGGTAAAATATTGCAATCAATCAGAACTTAGGGAGAAGAAATTTATGAAATTTAAAAAAATCGAATTTGCCAGGCAGACAAATTTTATATTGGCTTTATTATTAATTCATTTTGTGTTTTTTGGTTATTTAGCGAATGTATATCATCCACCTGTTTATTCTTATAAAGGAATAGGTGACAGAATTCTATTTTTGTATCAAGTTTTATTTAGCCCTTATACTTATCTTTCAGCTATTATTCTGGGAGTCATTGTTTTTATAATGGCATTTCGCGAGCAATTTTTTGAGTATGGAATTAGAAACAGCATCTGGTTAATCCCATTTATAATAATTGAATCTTGGATATGGTATTGGTTCATCATAGAGAGATTCGACATTACAGTAATAGGAATTTACTTCATAAGAGTCGAGACATATATCACAATAGCCAGTTTACTTGGTATAAATTTATTTGCCGCTTTTTTAGCAGCAATAACAAAAGAAAAATACAAGAGTTATATGAAAAAAGTAAAAATAATAAAGAGGTAAAAAAAAGTTATTAGGGAGGTTTTTAAACAATGAGTATGATAAAATATATTATCAGAAGGCTATTAGCAATGATACCAGTACTTTTTGGAGTATTAACTTTGACTTTTATATTATCTCGATTCATGCCGGGAGATCCCGTATTAGCATACTTACCCGAAGGAAGGGTTTCCCCTCAGTTATATAGACAAGTAGTACATAATTTGGGATTAGATCAGCCTATTTATATACAATATTTTAGATATCTTGGAGATTTGTTTACAGGGAATTGGGGAATTTCTATATCTATCGCTCAGGGGTTAGGTGTATGGGATTTAATAATGGTGAGTCTACCACGAACAGTAGATTTAGCAGTATTGTCAATGATTATAGCTGCTTTTATTGGTATAAAAACAGGAGTTATTTCTGCGAAACATAGAAATAAAGCGAGAGACACTATTTTCAGAGGTATGTCTCTAATTGGAGTGGCGGTTCCGGTTTTCTTTCTTGGAATGTTATTACAATATACTGTAGGATATCTTGTGCCTATTTTTCCAACTACTGGCTTTAAGACTTACAGTTACACTGATCCTCCTTTTGTGACCGGTTTTAGGTGGTTAGATGCTTTGATATCAGGTCAAATATACATGGTCTCCGATTATTTATATCATTTAATATTACCAGTTTTTTGTTTATCTTTTATTTCATTAGCAGGGATTGTAAGACAAACACGTTCTAGCATGTTAGAAGTGCTAGAGCAAGATTATGTAAGGACTGCTAGAGCAAAAGGTTGTAAAGAAAAAGATGTAATTAACACTCATGCGAGAAAAAATGCTATGATTCCAACGGTAACCGTAATAGGATTAAGTTTTGCGGGACTTTTAGCTGGTGCTGTACTTACAGAGACTACCTTTGGCTTGAATGGGATAGGACAATTGCTTGTCCAAGCCATTCGCAATAGTGATTATTGGGTATTGAATGGATTAGTATTTTTCTTTGCAATAATTTTTGTTATGGTCAATTTAATAACAGATTTAATATATGGAATGTTAGATCCACGAATTAGGTATTAAAATTCATAAAAAAGTGAGTAAGTTTGCAAGAAGAAGAAATTTATGAGATTCAAGTGGAAGAGAAAGAAGAAAAGACTACAGTAAATACAATAGGTTCTTGGATTTTTAGGAATCTGAAATTTTTATTCATTCCGGCTTCTAGATTGGAAGATTTATCTCTAAAAGAGTTTGAATATGAAAAGACAGTAAGTAGAAGGAGATTTATTCGAAGATTTAAATCTGTCCTTAGTATAATAGGAATAGGTATAGTTTTCTTTGTTGTTACGTTAGCTGTATTTCCAAACTGGATTTCTATGTATACTTTTGATCAAGCTAATGGAGTAACTGCAGGATCTTGGGCAGCCCCCTCAGTAAACCATCCTTTAGGCCAGACAAAATTTGGACGTGATGTACTCGCTCGAATGATTTTTGGCGCACGAACTTCTTTAACAGTAGCACTTCCTGCTATTGGGTTTAGTGTAATATTTGGAATTATATTTGGAGTGATTGCTGCTTATTATGGTGGCTGGGTAGATTCCTTAATCATGAGACTAGCAGATATATTGCTTGCATTTCCAGGTTTAATCTTAGCATTAGTATTTATTGCCGTTTTCAGTGAAATTTTTAATACTGGCGTTCAAATAGAATATGTAATGTTAGCATGGGGTATTCTTGGAGTGCCCTATTATGCTCGTTTAATAAGAGGATCAGTTCTACAAGCGAGAGAATTACCTTATATACAAGCTGCTAAAGTTTCTGGAGCAGGAGATTTCAGAATTATGTTTAGACATATATTACCTAACGTGATTCAGCCCATAATTATTTCAGTTACCTTTGATATTGGAGGTATTGTATTAAGTTTAGCTGGGCTTTCATTTTTAGGATTTAGTGACCCAAGAATGATAGATTGGGGGAATGAAATTAATGAGGCACGAACATTCCTTTATACTGCACCGTGGGCATCAATGGGACCTGGCTTCATGATTCTATTAGCTGTGCTAGGGTTCATGTTATTGGGTGATGGCTTGCGAGATGCATTGGATCCACGATTGAAAAACTTATAGCTAATAATTAATTTATTTATATATGAACAATTATCTTAATTCGGGAATATACAACCATGGTAGAAAGTGAAAAGGTAGAAGAGTTTGTAACTTCCGAGGATGTTGAAAAAGAGAAATTAATAGAAGTTAAAAGTTTAAAAACATACTTTTATACTGAAGAAGGAATTGTGAAAGCCGTTGATGGTATTACTTTCGACATCTATGAGGATGAAGTATTGGGATTAGTAGGAGAAACTGGATGCGGAAAATCCGTTACAGCCTTATCACTACTTCAATTAGTAAGAGCCCCTGGAAAGATTATTGATGGAAGGGTTCTATTTAGAGGGAAAAATTTACTAGAATTAGATAAGAATCAAATGCGACAGCATCGTGGAAAGGATATAACCATGATCTTTCAAGATCCTCTTAATTCACTTAATCCAGTAATGACAATTGGGACTCAAGTCGGTGAGGTATTTTTATTACATCAGAGAGATATTATAAAAGAAGAACTTGCTAAAAGAAATTTAGAAAGGAAAAATAAATTAGTTAAAAAAAAAGAATTAAAAGAACATTTAAGTAATAATAAAGATAGACTTACTGAAGATGAGACATTGGAAATTCAATCTCAAATTGATCGATTAAAGAGTGAAACAAGCCATATACCTACGTTTAAAGATCTTCTAACAGAAAAATGCCTACAAGTGATTAATGAAGTAGGAATTGCAGATGCTGAAGGGATTCTTAAAAGATATCCGCATGAATTGAGCGGCGGTATGAGACAGCGTGTTATGATTGCAATGGCATTGTCATGCAATCCAGCACTCTTAATAGCTGATGAACCCACAACTGCTTTAGATGTCACAATTCAAGCTCAGATTTTAGAATTAATGAAAGATTTAAAAGATAAATTTAAAACCTCAATACTTCTAATAACTCACGATTTAGGAATTATTGCTGAATTATGCGATAGAGTAGCAGTGATGTATAGTGGAAGTATTGTAGAATATGCTACTGCTGATGATCTATTTAAAAAACCACGTCATCCATATACAAGGGGTTTAATTGCAGCTATTCCAAGTATTGAGTTGAGAGATAAAAAGTTAAAAACTATAAGGGGTATGGTTCCAAATTTAATATATCCTCCTTCAGGCTGTAGATTTCATCCAAGATGTGATGAGAGACTAGAGATTTGTGATAAAGTTAAACCTGAATTCATTGAAATTGGAGATAAGTATTATATTGCCTGTCACTTATATGATCCTAAATATAAAGACTCTCCAAAATATCAATGGACAAAAGAAGAAAAAGGTGAATCCTTTTTAATTTAAGAATATTGAAGAAGTGAAAAAATGATAGTTACTGAAAAAGAAATGGAAAGTGAACAATTGGAAGAATCTGAAATGAAAAAACCAATTTTGACAGTAAATAATTTAAAGACTTATTATCCTATTTATGGGGGTATATTTAAAAGGGTGGTTGGTTACGTAAAAGCTGTCGATGGAGTTTCTTTTAAACTTTATAAGGGAGAGACTTTAGGATTAGTCGGAGAAAGCGGGTGCGGAAAAACGACAATCGGTAATACAATTTTAGATCTAGTAACTAATAATGCGGGTGAAATATACTATGGAGATGAAAGAGTTGATTCGGCAGGGATTAAAGGATGGCGAAAAAAGAAAGCAATGCAAGCGAAGCGTAAAAAAATGCAATTCCGGAAAAAAATCCAGATGGTATTTCAAGATCCTGATTCATCACTGAACCCTCGTTGGAAAGTCGTGAACTTAATAGGTGAACCATTAAGAATTTTAATGGGTATAAGAAAACGTAGTGAAATTAGGAGAAAAGTTCTTGAGCTATTAGAAACAGTTTCAATGAAAGCTGAACATTTAGATAGATACCCACATGAATTTTCAGGTGGTCAGAAGCAGAGAATAGTTATTGCAAGAGCATTAGCCTGCAATCCAGAGATAATTGTATTAGATGAACCAACCTCTGCATTGGATGTTTCTGTTCAAGCCCAAATATTGAATTTATTAAAAGATCTTCAAAATCAATTTAACTTAGCATACATCTTTATAACCCATGATCTGACTGTTGTACAACATATTGCAGATAGAATACAAGTTATGTATTTAGGCAAGTTTGTAGAAGGAGGTTCAATTGATGAAGTATTTTATAATCCTCAACATCCATATACGAAGGCATTATTGTCAGCAAGACCCACTTTTGATCCTTCTTCAAAGAGGAAAAGAATAATTCTAGAAGGTGACGTTCCTAGCCCAATAAATCCTCCTTCTGGATGTGCTTTTCATCCAAGATGTTTTGAAAAAGGCCAACATGTGGGTTGTGGGGTTGAAAATCCAGTAATGATAAAATTAGAAGGAAATCATTACATTAATTGCTTACCATTTAAAAAAGAAACAGAAAAATCCTATGAAGGTTGGGAATATATCTCAGATTAATATTTTTTTACTTTTCCTTTTAACATTTTAATTCGTTTTTGATCTCTTAGGTTATAAATCAATTTTTCTTATATTTTGAGAATCATAAAAAAGATAAGTAGATAACAATTATCTTTTTTATGGCAATAATAAAGCCCCAAGTATTCATACTTAAAACAAGGCCATCTTCAGTTTTAAATGACTATAAGACACTCCTCGAAATGGCAAAATATCAGAAATTTTATAGTAAACAAGAAAAAATTCTTATTAAATTAAATTTAAGTTGGTCAAAATTTTTCCCAGCTTGTTCAAGTCCACCGTGGCAGTTAGAAGGGCTTCTTAAAACAATGATAGAGGATGGATATAATCCTAAGAAGTTATTTACAGCAGAAAACAGAACAGTAGTGACAAATATTGAAAAAGGGTTGAAGGGAAATCGCTGGTGGCCAATAATAAAAAAGTTTAATGCTTGGTTTATTCCTTTAACGCGGATTCCTTTTGTCCCATATGAGTCATTGCGATCGAAATTTGTAAATTTAAAGAATCAAGAATTATTAGTTTTAAATTCAAAAATATTTCCTGAAGGATTTCGAATACCCAAATTCTATGTAGGAAAATCTATCATTCACCTTCCAACAATGAAGACTCATGGTCATACAGGGGCAATAGGAGGGCCATTAGAGCATACAAACGCTGAAATGAAAGATGGAGGGATAACTTGTGCTATGAAAAACGCTTTTGGTGGCTTACTCACTAAAAGGAGACATTTTTCACATCAATATATGAGCGAGGTGCTTGTTGACTTATTAATAATTCAAAAACAAATTCATCCAAATATTCTTGCCGTAGTTGATGGAACTGTTTGTGGAGATGGGGCTGGACCAAGAACAATGATACCAAGAATTAAAAATTATATTTTAGCAGGATATGATCAAGTCGCAGTTGATACTGTGGTAGCTAGAATGATGGGGTTTGATCCTCTTAAATTACCAGCTATTAAATTAGCTCATGAAATGGGATTAGGTTGTGGAGATTTTAACCAAATTGAAATAGTGGGAAAAGATGTATCAGAAACCAATTGGAAATTTAAAGTAAAAAGGAGTTTGGTAATCTGGGGAGATCAAATGGTTAGAAAAGGTCCTTTACAATTTATATACCCATTATTTAAAAGCGAATTATTTTTTATAGGACCAATTATGGCTTCAATGATATTTCATGATATGATTTGGTACCCAATTATTGGAAAGCAACGAATTAAGAAGTTTATGAAGACAGGATGGGGTAAACTATTTACAAGTTATCCAGATCACTAATTAAATTACACTTTTTTTGCCAGATATTTAGCTAATTTTCCTATTTGGACTTTGATAGATAGCCTTTGTCCCAACCTATCGTAGATTATTTTGAATAATAACCCTACTAAGGCAACTGTGATTAAAATGTAAATCCATATATTAATTACACTTAATTGCTTATAAAACAAAAAATATAGTATATTATGGCCAAGAAAAATGGTAAGGGAATAATAAGAATAAAAAAATAAAAAATGATAACTTCTCTTTAATTTGGGAGTCCTTAGTTCTTCAAAAATGACTAAAATTGATATAAGAGTTAAGTCTATTCCTAATGTGTAAATCAACCAAGAAAAACTTCGATTTTTGAAAAATTGAGGGAAAAAAATTAAAATTCCAATTAATATTAAAATTAAGCCTGATATTAATGTAGGATATATGAAATTTGTTTTTAATTTTCTTTTCAACAATTTTTCATCTTTAATAAGGTATACTTTGAATAAAATTTCCCCTAAAACAGTTCCAAAGATGAAAAAGGGCAGGAAGGAAAGAATGACATCAAGATCTAATTTAAAGTAGAGAATCTGGAATATAATACCGTTTAAATTTAGTTGGTTTTCAAATGGTAATAGAAGTATTAATAATATTCGATTTAATATCCAAATAGCAAAACCAATAATAATTCGAATCCAAATTGATAATTTCATTAAAAACCAACCAATCATAAGAGAAATTGAGACTGTGAGTAAGACAAACCATGCCCAGATCCATAATGGATTAAAGAGTGCAATCGCTATACTAATATTATAAGATATCGCAAGTAAAAAGATTAAGAATGCTCGAAAAAAATATTCTTTTCTAATTAACTGAAGATTTTTAGTATCTTGAGCTTTAAGACGTCTTGATCGAAGTGATAAAACTGCAGTCAAACCGGCAATGAATATAAAAGCTGAAGACCCTATGGGATCAACAATGTTATAAGTTAAATGGAAAAGCCATCTATCTGAATCCGTTAACCACCAATCTTGAAGATGTCCTACAAACATCCATAATATGCATGATCCGCGAAATATATCAATGCTTTTCAAGCGTTTCATCGCAATGTTAACTTACTCTTAATTAGCCAATTTTTTATTTCATTAAATATTTAGTTTTAATTAAAATTTTCCTTTAAAGAGAAAGTTCGTTCGAATTTTAAAAATATTTTAATATTTTTATTAGAAATATTTTACTCATAAACAATTTTAAAGTACTGCTTATTTGGTTTAATCAATTCTATTTTTCTGGCAAAAAAGATCGCTGATTTATTTATTAAAAATTTCAATGAAATATATTTATCCCAATTTTTATAGATAAAACGAAATAATAATGTCCATATGATCAATATCGGACTTATTAGAAACCAAATTTGGATACTATTAAATTGTGGTTGGAACAGGAAAAATAACATATGATGCGATAAAAACATTGTAAAAGAATAAAATGAATAGTATTCAAAGAATGTAAACCTTCTTCTTAATTTATATCTACCATAATCTTTTAAGAGAACTAAAAATGCTAAAATCAAAAACTCAATTCCAAGTATAAACATATGAGACGAAAAGGTTTCTTTATTTGTTATATTTGGAAATTTAAAGCTTAAACCAAATGTTATTAGAATAAAACCTCCTATTATTAAAGGTTTGAGTAGTTTATTCTTTAAATAAGATCGACGTTCTTCCAAATTGTTTATCATTCCAGCATCAAACAATATTTCTCCAATAACGGTTCCTAAAAGCAGAAATGGAAAGTAGCCAAGAATTACATTTTGTTCAGGACTATTGTAAAAAAGGTAGAAAAAGTAACCATAGATATTTTCTTGTCCAGAATAAGGAGATAACCACATAAATATAATCTCATTACTAATCCAACTTGCAAAACAAATAAGTAATCTAAATAGTTTAGAAGTTTTTAACAGTGGCCAAGCCATCAAAAGTGAGATTGAAATCGTTTGCAGAACAAACCATAACCATACTCCAGGTAAACCCATATAGACGGTTCCTACAGAGTTCCATATCATTGAAACTAATAATATAAATAAAGCTCTAATAATATATTCATTTCTAATTCTATTTTTATTGAGTTCTTCGTAATTCTCAACTTTTGTTAACCCTGCTTTATATGAAAGTGCGGCGCTCATACCAGAAACAAGTAAAAATCCTGATCCTCCAAAAACTGCTCCATAATTCCAAATTATGTCATACAACCAAAAATCTGTCGGTGAAATCCACCAATCAATCATATGTCCAAAAATCATATAAAAAATACAAAGTCCTCGAAATACATCAATACTTTTAAATCGTATCATAGTACATTTTATCCCCTTTCCAAAACCAGATAAAAAAATTATCTATTTTGAAATTTATGAAATAAGAAACCTTATTTCAATTTATTATATTATATAAGAATTTATTAAAAAACTTATTCCTTAAATTAGTTGTGAAGCGTTACTGAGCGACAGTTCACTATTTAAAATTTTTTCGACTATCTGTTCTATCGTATATATAGGTTTATTAAGAGTAATAGATTTGTTTTGCTGTAGTGTTTTAAATTTAGGTTTTTTTCCTTTAGTTTGATCAGATATTGAAATATAACTATTAAAATTAAGTTCAATACCATCTCTTAGTGCTAAAATTAAAGCAGAGATTTCATCTTTGGATATCTTTTTGCTGCGATATTTATTTAAAGTTTTTATTTTTGAAGATTTAAATTCATCAATTAAAAAAACTCTTGTTTTTTCTTGATTTTTTAATTTCTTATAAATTAAGCTAATTAACTTTTGAGTTAATGATAAAACTCCGCTCCCAAATTTGAATTCTAAATTCATTAATTGAGGATTGTCCATTTGAAAAAAATTAATCGTGGTGAGGATATTTCTAATTATACTTTTTTCTTCATAAAAGCAATATGAGTCAAAATAATAATCATCTAAAAAGACTATTAAACCTATTCTATTACCGGGGTCAATTGAAAATGTAAGTGAATTATATTTTTGTTTAAATCCTACTCTATAAGAAGCGATTACTTTCAACAGGTAATCCTCAAACTTTTCGTCAAGTGAATATGCTAAAATAGTGGCTTTATTATTCAGTCTTCCCAATCTGTCAAACTCTTTAACTGTAGTAAGTATAAGTGATGGAAAATTTGGAATTTTATCCGGAATATTAGAAATTTTAAAAGGAATCTTTTTTTCTTTTAAGGCTTTATTTAATTTATAAAAAAAGTTCAAATCTTCTGTAAATATATATAAAGGTAATTTTCTCAAATTAATTATATAAATCAATTATCGATTTAAAAATTTATAATTATGAATTCTTTAAATGAAGAATTTAATCAATTTATCAACTTAACTTTTTCTAACAAAGAGATTACATCGATTTGGGGTGATTATGGAGTAGGAAAGACAACTTTTTCAATTCAAAATGCTATAGCCACAGCATCCAGAGAAAAAACAGTTATCTATATTTATACAAAACCTAATTTTCCGTTCGAAAAAGTAAATAATCTTATTAAAAACTCACCAAAGAAGATTCTAGATAATATAAGCTTTATAATCTCCTTGAATTTTGAAGATCTTTATTCATTAGTTTTTAATTTAGAATTTATTATTTTAGATAAAGATAACAGTAGCCTAGAATTAATTATTATTGATTCTATAACGGATCTATATCGTATGGAACTTAATCGAGAGAGTAAAGAAAAAAATTTTATAATGAATTATAAATTAAGCCAAATTCTGGCAAATTTATCTTATTTAAATAAAACCTATAATATTCATATTTTGATTGTAAATAATAAATCTGATGTTAACCGTAATGGACAAATAATTGAAGTACAGAGCGGGGGATTGGTTATGGAATATTGGATTAATTCAACTATTAAAATCACCCGTACAAACAAATTAAATCAACGTAAATTTGTTTTTAATAAAAGTAATAAAAAATTAATTGCAATTTCAGCAACTCTTACTGAAAATGGATTTTTATGAAAGATCTAATATTCCTTCTTTAGTCATAATTTTTAGGGTTTGCTTCGAGCTAGAAATAACTTTCGAACGAAAAGGGGGTCTTTCAAGCACTTCCGCAACACTATCAAGAAAAAATCTAGAAAATATTTTGCATTTAGAATTTAATTCTCTTATTTTTCGTGTAATAAGTATAATATCAGTTACATCTGAGATAGTGTTAATAATACAATCTCTCTCCAGAACGTTTGCTCTACCTAATATTAGTTCTTCTTTTGGATCACCAATTATAATAGTTTCTTTTGGAATCATTAGTTGTTCAATTTTTTCTTCATCCTCCTCGATGATATAATAATCAATATTACCACGTTGTTTGATCTTCTCAATTAATCTTAAAGCTATATGATCTAAACCAATTAAAAGAATTTTTTTGTAATTATGTTTACTTATCTTTTTAAAAATAATCTCAGATGCAAATTTAGAAGTAGAAATAACTATTGCATTATAAGTTTTAGCAATTAAGTCTCCAATATCATCCTCAAAAACCCTACATACTAGTTTACAATACTTATTTAATTCTCTAATATTTGCATTCACTACTAATTGAACTTCTAAATTATCACTCATCACATAAACAGCTCTTGCTTTCTCTATACTGGCATCCTTTAGGGTCTCTATCTTTAAGGCATCGTCATTTATAACTGCCAATTCATTTTCGATTAAATCCTTTACTAAATTTTCTCTTTTTTCAATAATTACAACATCATAATCAGTATTCTCATGAAAATAATCTACAATTCTTTTTCCTACATGATTATATCCTATAATTACAACGTGATTATCACAAAATCTTGCTAATTCTCTGCTTGTATCTGCAGGATTGTACTTTCTAAAAAGGTCAATAGTAATTAAGGAGAAGATTAAACCAAAAATGATGAACTCAGTAAAACTTGCATAAAA
This sequence comes from Promethearchaeota archaeon, assembly GCA_048940445.1. Lineage (GTDB taxonomy): Archaea > Asgardarchaeota > Lokiarchaeia > Sigyniarchaeales > SOKP01 > SOKP01. The sequence goes on along the minus strand of JBHLON010000005.1, from coordinate 95,025 downwards.
ATTTCCATACAAACTTGAATAATGTTTAAAGTAAAAAATTATCAATAAAGCCTCATAAGAACTGGAGGTTTTGATCGAAAAATATATGAAATTCCCAAGAAACCAGAAAATCACAATTAAAAATGCAACATAATTTTGTTTTAGGACTTTCTTAATTTTAATTATTTTCCTAGATCTAATGATGGATTACACCTTTAGAAACATTAATCATATAATTTAATTCGAATAAATGTAATAAATCTGTTCTAAATAAACTATATAGTTTGATTATAATTCTACATATTATTTAACTCTCTTTTATTGATATAAAGAATTAACTATAAATTTTCATTATAATAATTAAAGATTTTACATATTAGAAAATCAAAAGTTCGGTCTTAGGTTATGAGCTTCAAAATTGAAAAAATTAAATTGTCTAAATGGTTAGTAAAAGAAATTGATCCCTTATATCCTCATAAAGAGAAGTTAATTGAAATCATTGAAACTATTGCCGACGCTACAATTCCTATACGAGGTTTACTTGAGAGGGGAATAAGTTCTCGAGAAATAAAGCACAGAATGAACATTGAAGAAACTGATGCTAATTCTAAGAACATTTTTAATGAAACTCAAATTCACGAAGATGTTTTAACACACAGTATAATTTTAAAGGCATTAACAGAGAGCAATGCAAGTTTTTCATATATAGCTTCTGAGGAGGCAGCTCCTGTTTTAGGTGAGGGCATATTTGGAATAACAATTGATCCAGTTGATGGCTCTACGAATGTTGCTGTAAATAGAACGGTAGGAACAATTATTGGAATATATAACGAAACTGGTAATATAATATGTGGATTTTACGTTCTCTATGGAATCTTTACTAATCTTGTAATTGCTATTAACAATAAAGTTGCAGAGTTTATGTTAGATAATTCACCTTACAGCATGACATTTTATCATTATGTATTTCAAGAGTTAAAGTTTATGCCTAATCAACAAGAAGGAGGCATTAGATGTATCGGAGGTGATTCAACTCAATGGAATGAGACTTTTAAAAAATATGAACAAATCCTGATTCAACATCATTTAAAAGATCGTTATAGTGGTAGTTTTGTAGGAGATATCCACGCAATTCTGAACTATGGAGGGGTTTATGCGTACTTTCCTTCGCCGAAACCAAAAATTAGGGTTTATTATGAATGGTTACCCCTAGCTTTTATAATAAAAACACTAGTAGGAGAGTTTTTGGCTTTAGACAGTAAAAATAAAACAAAATATTTGGAAGAAATTCCCCTTTTGAAAAAAGATAATGTTAAAGAATTGCATACTCTTTGTTATGGTGGGATAATCGGCAGCAAGAAGGCAGTCAATTTATATCTTACAATTTGAAAAAGTTAATTACCTACTAATAGTGGAATAATTAAAATTCAAACAAAAAATATGAAGCAAAATAAAAAAAATAGTAAGTATCTATTACAAAAAGAAGGTTCTGTAGAATTTTTTATTCATCGATCTGATAAAGAGAAGATACCATCAAAATCAATGAATGTATTTTATAATAAGGATATGGAAATAAATCGAGACATAACCATTTCATCAATTATTACTTATAAAAATTTGTACCATCCTGATTCGCTAATCATCGTTGATTCTATGGCAGCCTCTGGAATAACATCAATCAGATTACTTAAAGAATGCAATAACATTAAAAAAATTTATATAAATGATATAAATCCTCTTGCAGTTAAGCTAATAAAAAAAAATTTAGACATAACTAACAAAATTTTAGATAATGTGGAGGTAACTAACGAAGAGGCTAATTCCCTCTTCTTCAAATTAGTAAGTCAAGATAAGTTGAGGCGTCCTAATGTTTTAATTATCGATCCTTTTGGGACTCCTTCTAACTTCATTGATTGTGCTTCAAAATTAATTCAAAAAGAGAATGGTCTATTATGCGTGACTGCTACAGATACAGCAGTTTTATTTGGTGTTAGAAAACGAGCGTGCATCAAAAAGTATTTATCTAAACCTCTTCACAACGAGTACTGTAAAGAAATTGGTGCAAGAATATTGCTCTATTTTATTTCTAAAATAGCCAATATAAACAACATTGGCATAACACCTCTATTAACGTTTTATTCGGGTCATTTTCTAAAAATTTTCGCTCTTACATATAAAGGGAATAAAAAAATCTATTCAAATTTTTCAACTTATGGTTATATCTTACACTGTAATGATTGTGGGGCTCGTTCAGTATATCATGAAAATATTCTAATAATCCCTCATCATTGTCCTATTTGCAAAAAAAATAAAGCACTTGAATATGCGGGTCCTCTTTGGATTGAAAATCTGCATAATAAGGTTTTTCTCGAAAAACTAATTATCCAAAATTTAGATACCCAATTTACTAATAAAAGTAAAATCAATAAAATTTTGAATATTGCATTAAAGGAAATGGATATGCCAGCTTCATATTATAATATTCATAAACTATGTGAAAAATTCAAATTATCTCAAGTTCCCAAAATTAATTTGATAATTGAAAAAATTGAAAACCTAGGAGCTCAAGCTTCAAGAACCCTTTTTGACTATTTAGCCATAAAAACCAATATTGGAATACAAAAATTAGAAGAACTTATTCGTGGAATGTAAATTAAAGGTGTTAAATTTGGTTAGATATCAATCAAATCACTCAAAAGAGACTTATTATAAAGAAGCCAAACAAAAAGGATATAGAGCGCGTTCAGCTTTTAAATTATTAGAAATTCAAAAAAGATTCAATGTGTTTAAGAGAGCTTATTATATTTTAGATTTAGGAAGTGCTCCTGGTTCTTGGTTACAAGTTTCAAAAGAATTCGCCATTAGAAATCTAGAGAAATATAATGATACCTATTATTCAAGAGATCATTTCAAAATTATGGGTGTAGACATTAAAAAGCTCTCTTCAATTGAAGATATCGAAACAATAGTAATGAATATTCATGATGAAGATTTAAGAGAAAAAATAGATGAATATTTTGAAGGAGAGAAGATAGATTTAATCCTTTCTGATGCTAGCATAAATAAATCTGGTAATAAATTTAGTGATCAGGCAAGACAAATACAATTATGTTATGAAATACTTTCATTAACAAGGTTTTTAAAAATTAGAGGAAATTGCGTTATTAAACTTTTTCAAGGAAAAGACTTTGAAGCATTTTTTAAGGATTTTAAAAATCACTTTTTTCAAGTTAAAAGCTTCAAGCCAAAAGCTTCAAAAAAAAAAAGTAATGAAATCTACCTCATCGGATTAAAGAAGAAATAGTTATTCTAAGTCTTCTGATTGAATCTCATCAAAATTTACTTTATAAATTTTACCCTCTAGTGATGCATAAATCCATTCAGTAAGCCAAGGACAAATGTGTGGATTAAATTGATCATTACTAGTTTCATTACATCTAGCAATAAAGGGACAAATCAAACATGGTTGGTATGAGAAAAGATCGAAGATAAAATCATTTTTACTTTCATCTATTTTAATATCTTTTACTTTAACTTCAATATCTTCAACAGCTGATATGAATTTTGTCCATGAGGCATCAACTAACTCCCTCCTTACCTTAATCTTTGATTGCAGAGCTAATGTATCTAGTATCTCATCTAATTCATTCCGATTTTTCTTGGTTAATTTCAGAAGTTCTTTAAAATATAAGGCGTTTTTTCTATTAATTATATCAAGGATAGCCTTTTCTTCCTTTTTGAGGTTTCGAGTAAAATGTCTTTTCCTTTCTTCTATTCTTTCGATCCTTCTTTCAATTTCTGATTGATCAGATTCCTCCGAACCTTCCAATCGCTCCTTTACTTTACACTTATGACGCGAAAGGTATGCAAAGCTATTACCACAATAAGGACAAACTTCTTTTTTTTTCTTTGCCATCTTAATTTCAATTCTTTCTTTTAACAAAATAAATTATGTTTGGCTAAAAATTAATTTTTGCATATTATTTTAAGATTAATTTTTAATATCAGATAGATAAATAATTCTTATGATTAACTAAATTTTAATTATAAAATCAACTACAAGATGATCCTAAACCTTTCCAAGATACTCAATAAAAATGATCAACATATTAGTACAAACATAATATTAGAAAAGCAAAAAACATATTTAGAAGGAACTAACATACTTCCATCTGGATTATGTAATTTAGATAACATCTTGAATGGAGGATTTTATTCAAAAAAATTTTATATAATATTTGGAAAATATAGTACTGGAAAGACTCAACTCTGTCATCAATTATGTGTAGAATCTTACAAGAAATTTGGGTCATGTATTTTTATAGATACCGAAAATACATTTCGTCCTGAAAGAATTGTACAAATAACAAAAGCCCAGAATCTTAATCCAAATAATGTATTGAAAAGCATTTTAGTAACTAAGATTTTAAGCAATTCTATGTTTATTTTGAATTTACAAAATGTTGAAAAAATCCTAAAAAGTAATAAATATAAGGTAATCTTGATTGATTCGATTAATAATTATTATCGAGTAGAGCAATCGAGTTTTGAAATTAGTTATTATAAAGCTAAAACTGATTTTCTCAAAATATTAAATTATCTTAATGACTTAATTAACTCCTATAACTTAATCACTATTGGTACGGCTCAAGTTTCCCCAAATTTCATCAATGATGCCATCATCTCAGAAAATCCTGTTGGAATTCAATACCTCGATCATTATTATTCTGAGTTTTTATATTTAACTTTAAGAGAAGATTCAATTGGTACTGCGCATTTAGTTAATTCATTTTCACTACCAGAGAAAAAGGGGTTATTTGAAATAAAGTCTGAGGGTATTAAAGATCGAAATACTTAATTAGAAAAAATTACAAATTTTTTAAATTCGAATAAAGTTAAGTTATTAAGCTTTTTGGTACTTTTGTTTGAATTTACATTATAAACAGGACATGGGATTTGGCTTTGAATCCATTCTAGCAAAAATTTTGCATATTTTAGTTTCTTTCTCTTAGTTCTTGAAGCTTTAAAATTATTATATTTATCAATTTTACTATATTTACCAACTATCTTATCAAAATCCATACCGATTAAAAAAATATTATGTGTCGGTTTTAGAAATGATTTTAAAAAAAATAAAATCCGATCCCCATCAGTAAAACCTCCCGGATTTAAAATGTATTTAGTCGGTTCTACTTGAGTTGTACCAACTACATTTTTGAAATTGATGATTACATCTTTAAATTTTTGCATTTTATCTATATTATCTCCATGGGCGTGTACAATTACAAATTTAGAATAAAGAAAATCCACATCAGAGATTCCATCTAAGTCTGTAAATATAGCATCGACAGGGACACTTTTTTCGCGTAGTAATCTGGTTGCTCCATCAGCACAGAGATTGATTGAATTATTAAAAATATTATTTCCGTTAATCTTGAGTATATATTTCATTGTATTTTCTAATGATGGTCCACAACCATAGATTAGTATTTTCTCTTTACTATGAATCATAATTTTAATGGATTTAAGGATTTCTTCAAGATCATAATCTTTTTTTTTCATCATCATTTCTTGTAAGAAATCCCGTGCGTTCTGATCGCGATTATAATCAAATTTGAAATTTTTTAGAATTTGATGATAAAAATTTTTAAAATTATTATAAAAATTGATTTTATCACTAATAGAAAAGGTCATGTTGGCAGATATGATTTTAAGTCAAATTAATAAAAAAATTTTATATTTTGGATATAATTAAATTTATCATACAATTAAATTCAATATATTTTGTTTTATAAAAATATAACAAAGAGTTAGATAAAAAATGACAATTTGGTATACTAAGACCCATCAATGGTTTAATGATGCAACTGGAGCAGTTGGAATCACTCCTTATGCGGCTGAACAATTAGGTGAAATATCTTTTGTAGATGTTGAATCTCTTGAAGGAGCTACTATTATGCAAGTTAAAATGGATGGAGATGAACCAAGTAGTGATCCTTTGGATTGTACTGTTGAATCAAGTAAAGCGGTGGGGGATGTTTATAGTCCCGTTTCAGGAACCGTAACAGAAATTAATTCATCATTAATGGATGAACCAGAAAAAATCAATGAAGATGCTTTCTCAGCATGGCTATTTAAAGTTAAGCCATCGAATTGGGATTCTGAAAAAGGCAATTTATTAGATGAGGCCGCATATAAAGCTTTTATTGCTAATTTATAATTTTGGAGTATAAATTTATTAATTTTTTTTCTTTTTTTAGGAAAGCCTTCATTAATAGAAGAAATAAGTAATAAAATTAAACATTAAATAATTTTTCCCCTAATTTTATAGTTATAAACGCTTGTAGTGCAACAAAAGCAGAAATAACTAAAATAATGCCTATTATTAATATTTTTATAGCAGTCTTCTTATTATATACATACTTTGATGCCTGATAGAGAAGAATAAAACCAATAGAACAAAGAAAAATAAAAATTGAAGCGACTATACTCTCAATTATGAATGCTTCATGTATATCAGGATAGAATAGAACAGGATCACCTTGTTGATTAGACCCTATTGCTATAGGTTCTCTATAAATAATATATATTATGCCTGTTTGGAGGAGGAATAATATTATATATATTCCTATTACGACTAAGGTTCGCCCAGGTAATGGCATTTCCATCTTTCGAAGTTTGAATTGGGGATAATTTACTTTAGGTTTTCTTAATGAGTTTCCAAATAACCAGGGTGTTTTGCTTTTTATTTTTTCAAAAATAGTTTCAGAACCACTGATATCTTCCTTAGGAGTTGTCTGTTTTTGCATACTTTCTTATAAAAATGCTTTATATCTACAACATATTAATTTTTTTTAAATTAAAAACTTTTTAGTTATACAAGTTATTTTCAAAATATCTAAACTAGTTTGACTAATAAATTTATTAATAAATTCCATATTTTTTCCACGCTACTTATTTTCAGCCGTTCATCAGGTGAATGGCCATCAATAATAGTTGGTCCAAATGATATGATTTCCAATTGAGGAAAATGATATTTGAAGTAAGCGCATTCTAAACCAGCATGAATAGCGTGTATTATGACATCACTATTGAATAATTCTTTATAGCTCTCTGCTGCTAGCATTGAAAGCTTTGAATTAAAATTTGGAGTCCAACTTGGATATTCATACTTAATATCAGTCATAAATTTCAATCCAGACATCTTAAACAGAGTTTGAAATTGATTAAAAATAACATCTAAATCATATTGAGTTAGGCTTCTTTGACTGATTACAAATTTAAGAAAAGATTCCTCTGTTTTTATTGAAGCAAAATTACTTGAAGTATGTACTAATTCTTTATTTGTAGGATGTAGATAAATTGGGCCATTTTTCATTAAAAACAAAAGTTCAAGCAACCTATTTTGAATATCTTCTGAAAAAGTTGAAAATTCATTAGAAGTATCTACTTGATTAATATCTATTTTGATATTAGGTTCAATATTCCCATATAACATCTTAATATGTAGAGAAGTGTGCTCTATTAATTCATTTATTTCAGAGAAAGTAGTCTTTTTTATAAAAAATAACGCTTCTGCTTCTCTTGGAATAGCATTATCTAGATTACCACCACTTAAAGATATTAAATGAATTTTATAATTATTATTTAATTTCCATAAAATTTGAGAAAGTAAATTTAGTGCATTTGCTCTACCTTTATCAATATCTACCCCTGAATGACCACCAGTTAAACCTGTAATTGAAAGAGTTATTGGTACTAAGTCATCTTGATCATGAATACTTTTTTCAAGTAATAATTTAACTTCAAAAACTCGCCCTCCTGCGGCTCCTATTGTAAACTTATTATCTCCTTCTGAATCTAGATTTATCATATAAGGACCATTTATTAGGTCTTTGTCGATTTGACTTGCTCCTGTGAGTCCTCTCTCTTCATCAACAGTAAATAAAAGATTCAATGATATGGGACCTAAATCCAACTCCTTTTTATATATCTTTCTCATAATGGCTAATTGATATGCCATTCCAACAGCGTTGTCTGCCCCTAATGTGGTACCCTTGGCAGTTATCCAATTTTCATTCTTAATTTTAATTATTTCCAGATCTAAAGGATCCGTTGAAAAATCATGTATGATGTCATCATTTTTTTCACACACCATATCCATATGACTTTGTAAGGTAATAACTACTACATCTTTTTCACTCGGATTTGATGGAATTTTGATGACTAAGTTATTAACTTTATCTGTTTTAGTTTCATAACCTAGTTTTTCTGCTTCTTTTTGTATAAAAAGCCTTAATTGCCCCTCATGTCCAGAACAGTGAGGAATTTTTGAAATTTCATAAAAATATTCCCAAAATTCTAATGGATTTCCCAAATCTTTTAAATATTTAATCATAATCACTTTCAATGAAAATATAAATATGTATTTTTTTATTACTTTTATAAAAATAACATTAAATTCCTTATAATCTTAATGTGAGAGATTTTTAATGAGTAGCTGGAAAGATTTATATTCTGAGGTTAAGCAACGTAAGATGGAAGCGCTTAATAAAAAAGATGTTGTACACGCTGTCGAGAAGCATGGTAAAATCTTAGCTGTCGAAGGACGATATGAAAAACCCAAAAAAATTATCGATCATATGTATGCTGCCACTCATGAAACTATAAAGCCAAAACAAATAATGAAATATAATCTTAATGATTACGATGTAGTACTAATTGGATGCCCAGGCGATGAGATTCCTCATTCTGCTTATTTAAAAGTGAAAGATTATGTATCTTTAAATGGTGGTTGGCTAATCACAACAGATTGGGCCATAAAAACTTTGGTAGAAGTAGTTTTTCCTGGTTTTATCCGCTGGAATGGGCAAAAAACAGCAGATGCAGTAGTTGCATGCCAAATATTGGAACCAAATCACCCTTACCTTGATGGTGTTCTTAGTGAAATACAACAGAGTAAATGGCAAAAAAAGGACGCAAAAAATACTAAAAAGACAGAATTCAGATGGTGGTTAGAAACCAAAAGCTTTCCAATTAGCATCTTGAATCCGAACGTACACGTTTTGATATCATCTCAAGAAATATTAAGTAAATGGGGAGAAGCTCCTGTTTTTATATATTTTGATTTTGGTAAAGCGGGAGGTAGAGTCATTCATATGATCTCTCATACTCACTTGCAAAAAGGAGGAGTAAAGGGTAAATACGCTTCAGCACTTATTTTAACTAATATCTTAGATGAAAAAGTAGCTCAAAAAACAGGAATTTCAAAAAAACCTACTTCTACCTATGTATCTAATTGGGAAGATTTTCAACAACCTCATCATCAAGATTCAGCACCAATCCAATCAAACGATTACCTAACCCCTTCTGATAATGTTATAGGATTGACGGGAACCTCCCAAATTGTTCAAGTAAATGTAAATAGCACTGATTTTTCTTTTGCAAATAAATGTGGATATTGTGGATATGATTTTGGGGAATACACTGGAAAAATTTTTATGTGCAATGCTTGTAAAACCCCGTATCATGAAACATGCCTTAACATACAGATTAATGAGGGTATCTGTAAAAATTGTAACAAAATTTTATTATGGTAAATCTTCATTCTTTTCATGATGAATCTTGAAATATTTAGTAGATATGAATAAACTTTCGTGAAAGGGGGGTTTCACGAAACAATTATTAATTTTGTGATATTGTAAACCTAATATTATCTTCAAGCATTTCACATATTTTGGATAATTCTATAACGGAATCTAAAAAATTATTTTTCTTTTTTTCATATTTATAGAATTTTTTATAAGAATATTTTTCATGGAGCAAGTTTTATTTTTCATTTAATTCTTTATATCCATTTGGTAGAAATTCAATAGCAGACTTTATTTCGACAATATCTAATCGACAATTCTTTAAAGCTGAAACCTTCTTTTTATTGTTTTGCTTTTCTTGATCAAATTTTTTTTTTAGTACATCACTAAACTCTTCAATTTGTTTTAGCATAATACCAAAATGTTCATCATATTATATAACTATTAAATTATGTAACACTGAACTAATTTAAATAGAAATTCTTTAAAAAAATCAATACTAAAGTAAAATAATGATAAAAAAAGATTGTAGAGTAGTTAAAAATCACACAGCATCCTTTTCAGTCCCGTTAATACTTAAAAAAGGAGAAAAGCTGCGTCTAGAAACTAAAGATTCTGAGTGGCCAGGATGGATTTGGGTTATTAATAAATCCAAAAAGTCAGGATGGGTTCCTAAGAGTTATCTTAAAATTCATGGGAATAATGCTATCATGTTAAAAGACTATGATGCAACTGAATTAACAGTTTCTATCGGAGAAGAATTTTTAATTGAACTAGAAGAAAGTGGGTGGATTTGGGTAACTTCAGAAAATGGAAAATCGGGGTGGATTCCACTAGAAAATATTGAGAAAATTGAATAATTTTATCTTATTAAATAGGTAATAAAAATAAAAAAAATTTTGTAAATATACATTATTAAACAATTCTTAATCTTCAGTGATGGTAATGGCTTCCTCAGAGCATTGTGTTTCACAAGCTCTGCAACCCACGCAATCGTCTCTGTTTTCTTCTAGAACATTTACTTTGCCTCCTTCTGGTTCTCCAAAACATTCACTAGGGCAAACCTCATAACATGTTCCACATCCGCTGCATGCATCCATATCAATTTCAATTCTGAATCCCATAATTAAAACCTTTTTAAGAATGATTTTTTGTTTAAGTTCGTTTAGAGTGTTTTTCAGTAATTATGAGAATAAAGTAAAAAATTTAAATTTCGTTTTTATTTTAAGAAATTCTCTTTATTTTTTACTTTCAAAAAAAAAAGAGGAGTTATTTATTCTTAAATTTCAAAATAAATAGAATCATATTGAGAATTCCACCAACAAGACTGCCATAGAAACCTAATTCTGGCCACCATTCGAAATCATTAATGAATCCCCACCATATTCCGAAAGAAGCTAAACCTATCAGAGCTAAAGTCCATGTCAATCCTGCCATTATTATGCCTATCATAGTTAAATCATTTGAAATAATTTTCTTTGGAAGTAATTCGTTTAAAGCAATTAAAAATTGAAGGATCAAAAGTATTATTATAAATATCTGTGTAATTAAGTCAATTGTAGTCCAATTTTCACAGTATAAACAAGAATAGTAATAATAACCATAACCAAAATTAAAGGTTCCAGCGAAAGGTCCAATTATAACCATTATTAAGGCAATGATACTGAGGGTTGATATTAAAGCTGAAAAAATATCAATTCTCCTTTCTACTGACATTTATTAATCACGAATATTATTTTTAGAGTATCTAGCATTTAAAAGTAAATAAAATGAATTCTTTTATAGTATAACCAATAATTAAAATGTGAAGATAGTTGAGAACCATCGAAATATGGAAATATAAAACTAATGAACAATTATTAGGCCTAGAAATACTGACAAATCAAAATTTAGGTACAAAGATAGTTTCATATTCAAAATCAGGGAAAATCTATTTTCTCTCACTAAAAGGAGATTTGTTATACGAGAACGCTTGTACGCAAAATACTCCAATTTGGGACCTAAAGATATACAATGCCAAAATTGATACCTTACCTAAATTAATAACTGGTGGAATGGATGGAATTCTGCGTGTTTTTCAAATTTCGGCACCTTTATCCTTGACACCATTATGGGATCACAAATTTGCATCTTCAATTAGCGGATTTTTATTAGATGATATCAATCTTGATAATAATTTTGAAATTATTGCGTACTCTCTAGACAAAAGTCTACGGGTTCTGCAATCTTCAAATGGATCATTGATTTGGGGGCAATTATTTGGAGATGGGGTTGAAGATGCATGTATATGGTCGGATAATAAATTAAGTAATAAAAAAGAGATCTTTGCATGTAGTAATGATGGTACGATCAAGATCTTTGAAGAGATCAATGGAAACTTAAAATGGTTTAAAGTCCTTTCTAATAAAATAAGATGCATCTCATATTTGTCATCTAATGAGACAGACTTCATTGTGTGTGGCGGGGACGATAGAGATCTTCATATAATCGACAAAAGCACACAAAGAGAAACGAAAAGTATATCTTTCAATGATTATATATGGAAATGTTTTTCCTTACCATTTTTTAAGCATAGGAAATTATTAATCAGTTCTTATTCTTTTTCATATTTCAATCAAGACAAAAAAATTGAAGACATTCAATTTTCTTCAAAATTGATATGTTTAAATAGAAATTTGGGAGTTGATTGGGAGCTAAAAAATATAAATGTGGAGGCAATTTGTCAAATTCATAAAGATAATCAAAAATTCATAGGTATTGGTACTACAAAAGGAGAGTTAATGGTTGTAAATGCGACAAATGGACAAATAATATCAAAAAATACACAAAAGTCTTGTTTAAATGGTTTGAAATATGAGCCCAATTCCAATCTCTTAATTAGCTGTTATAGTAGTGGTCATCTACTAGCTCATTTCTTAGAGTTCAATTAGATATTTCTCCTCATTTTAAAAAATGAAATTAAAAAAAATAAGATTTAAGTTGTTTTCATTCTAATCTTCAGAAGATTCTCCTTCCTCAGCTGCTAATTCTTCTTCTAGTTCTTCGAGTGGGACAGGCGCGGGTGTGGTTAGCATACTATATCCGATCCAGATAGCGATAATACAAATTAAGATTACTATCAACCAAATGGGTATTACTACAAAAAGTTCCCATGAAAGTAATCCCCCCAAGAAGCTACCAAAAATATGAACTGCCCAATTTGGATTATTACCCCAAGTTTGAAACCAGAGATCCACAATACTTCCCATCGTATAGACAACTGCGATAAAAATCCCTAGAATTAATACTATTGCACCAATAATTTTATCTTTTGCCATTTTTATTCACTTTTTTAAAAATTATTTTTTTTTTGATAATAAGCAATTTGGTTAAAGGTAATATTATTTGGTAAAATAATATTAAATTAAAACTATTCGATAAGATACGATTGATTTTAATTGTGATGGTCTACTTATAGTTAATAGAAACTTAAGAATTAAATTTAATTATGATTGGTTCGAAAAATTATGTAATTATTATAGGTTCTAGCAATATAGATTTAAATATTTATTCAGAAAGATTGCCTAAGCCTGGTGAAACAATAACAGGAGGTATTTTTAAGCAATATTTAGGTGGAAAAGGAGCAAATCAATCAGTTGCTTCAGTGCGCTCTGGTTCAAATACTATTTTTATCGGTAAAGTAGGTAGAGATTTATATGGGGAACAAATGATATCTCAATTAAGGAATGAAGGAGTTAATACAGATTATATCCTTAAAGATCCTACTGAATCAAGTGGAATTGCTTTCATCATGATTGATAAAGATGGAGAAAATATGATAAGTGTTGCTCCAGGAGCTAATGCTAAATTAATGCCAGAAGATATTCGAAAACTTGCAAAATTAATTAAAAACTCAACTTCATTAATAGTGCAAATGGAAATCTCAATTGAAACTATCGAAGAAGTTTTCTCAATTGCCTCTAAAGGAGAGGTTATTAAAATCCTTAATCCTGCTCCTTTAAAAACTATACCTCCTAAAATTTTAAGCAAAACAGATATCCTCATCCCAAATGAGGGCGAATTAACTCGATTAAGTACATTATTAGGTTTTAAAGAATCATTACATAAAGGAAATAAGAAGATTATTCAAATTTCAAGAGATATATGTAGCTTAGGGGTAAAAAGTGTAATTACAACCCTAGGTAGTAAAGGTTCATTAACGTATTTATCTAAAAATGATAAATACATTGAATTGCCTGCATTCAAAGTTAAAGCTATTGACACAGTTGGAGCTGGGGACTGTTTTAATGGTATTATAGCAAGTAAATTAAATCAAGGAGAAGACATAATAACATCTGTAAAGTATGCTACAGCAGCAGCCTCTATTGCTGTAACTAGAAAAGGAGCGCAAGAATCAATCCCACATTTAAATGAGATTGAAGAAAGATACCAAAAATATAATGCTTTAATGGGGCAAACTTAAATGATAGAACAAATTTTAGATGCTAAGAGAGGCACTTTTTTAAGGAAAAACGGTAGAGATACTCTAGTGATTTCTATTGATGATGCTCTATTAGATAAAATTTTTTTCATAAATGGATCATCTTTTATCGTGAATAATTTATCAATCACAGATTTGAATATTGCTCCATATGATTATTATATGTTATTAAACAATAGCAAGGAAAAGATCAAATTTGGGGTAAATCAAGATATTTCTAAACATGAGATTATTTATAATCCTTATAAATACGAACATACACAGAAAGTAAAAATTGATCCTAATTCATTCATAGATAAGTTTAATGTTCCTAAAGGATTCGATGATATATTATCAAAATGGTATAGTATAAAATTCACATATAGTGATTATAATCTGATATATATTAAACCAGAGATGGGTATTTCAATCCAAATCCATAAATATCGAAGTGAATTTTGGAAAGTTTTAACAGGTAAACCTATTGTAATAAATGGAAATAAAGTGTACTATTTTATCAAAGATGGTTCTTATTTTGCAAACTTAAAAAATATGTTTCATTCAGTGATAAATCCGAATAAAGATCCAGATGCATTTGTTATAATTGAAGAAAGATGGAGCGGAGTCTTTAATGAAGCGGACATTGTTCGTGTTTATAATCCTAACAAATATTACTGAGTGAGACAAATATTATAATAAAACTCTTTTAATCTTCGATAAAATTCACGTTTTGAAGATCTTTAGGGTTTGGGTCAATTTTAGGTTATAAACTTTTAAATTTTATGTTTTTCAGTTCTCTCGTTTTAATAAAATTAAAATTTGATAGATGACTTGTAACCTTACATGTCAAAATAATCAAGTAAAATTAAACAAAAAATAGTAAATGGAACAAATAGATTGGTGTAAAAATGGCTCCGAATGAAGATCTTAATGAAGAGAATAAAGAAGATTTAGAAGAAGAAGAATCTCCAGAGAATATTGAGGAAGAAGTTGAAGAAGAAGCTGAAATCGAGGAATTAGACGTTGAAAAGGAACGTGATAAATTAAGATTTCATTACCGTGGATATACACTAGAAGACCTAAAAAAGATGAACATGGATCGATTGCTTCAACTGTTGCCATCAAGAACTAGAAGAACTTTAAGAAGAGGACTTCCTCCTCGCCAGAAAAAAGTTATCGAAAGGTTAAGAAGAGCATATCGAGCGAAAAAAAGAGGAAAAGATTTAGTTGTGAGAACACACGTTCGAGACTTAGTAATTTTCCCAGAGTTTGTAGGTCTTAAAGTTGGTATTTATAACGGAAGAACCTATGAAATTGTAGAAATTCGCCCTGAAATGATTGGTCATTATCTTGGGGAATTTGCTTTAACAAGAAAGAGAGTCCAACACGGATCACCCGGTATAGGAGCAACACGTTCAAGTAAATATGTTCCACTTAAATAATGTTGAATTATTTTCAAAAAGAGAGATATAGAAAATGCCTACCTGGAATTATTCATTTATAGAACAAAAGTATGATGCTGAAAGATTAGCAAGGGCATCTGGGAGAGATTTAAGAATTAAACCAAAGCATGCAAGAGAAATTTGTGCTGTAATTAAAGGTATGAAAATTGACAATGCTAAATCATATTTAGAAAAAGTTATTCAATTAAAACAGTCGGTACCATTCAGAAGATATAAAAAAAAGCAAGCTCATCGCAAAGATTTAAAACAATTTAAATGGTATGCAGGAAGATATCCACAAAAAGCAGCTGCTCGAATTTATGAAGTATTATCTGCTGCTGAATCAAATGCAGAATACAAAGGATTGGACATTGAAGCCTGTCGAATAATTCATGCAGCAACACATCAGGGAAGAACTATTAAAAGGTATATCCAACGTGCTCATGGCCGATCAAGTGCAAAATACAGACGTCTATCGCATATTGAAATTGTAGTATATGAATTTCCAAGTTAGGTATAAAATAATAAAAATTTATGAGTGAAAAGAATGAGTCCCTTATCCCGTCATTTTATTGAACAAGGCGTCAAGATGATGCAAATAAATGAATTTTTACGATCTGAGCTTGTACGAGCTGGATTTGCTGGAGTAGATATCCAAAAAACACCTTTAGGAGTAAGAATAACACTAAAGACTTCACGTCCGGGTTTAGTGATTGGAAAAGGTGGAAAGAGAATTCAAGAAATCACAGACATCTTACAAGAACAGTATGGCTTGGAAATGCCCCAGATAGAGGTTGAGGAAGTCCAGAACCCAGATTTAGACGCTCAGATTATGGCTGAAAGGTTAGCATATAGTCTTGACAGAGGTAGACATTATCGTAGAGCAGGGTATTATATATTAAGAAAGGTGATGGATGCAGGAGCAAAAGGAGTAGAGATTCGAGTAGCAGGAAAGGTGACTTCACAGAGAGCACGTTCACAGATATTTCGAGCAGGAACAATGACAAAATCTGGGCAACCTGCGGAAACTGGAGTAGATAAGGGAGTTGCTCAATGTATTCAGAAAAGTGGAGTACTTGGTGTTATTGTTAAAATCATGAAAGCAGATACAAAGATGGGAGATGATATAAAAATATTTGAGGCCGAATTGGCTAAAGCCCAGGCAAAGGCAAAAGCAACTGAAAAAAAGACCAGAGTAGAAAAAATAGCAGAAAAAGAATATGAAGTAACTGAAGAAGAAGCTGAATTAAGTGAAGAAGAAAAAGATTTACTGGATGAAGTAGATGAGGAAGATGTATCAGAAGTATCTATTGAACCAAGTAAAAAATAGAAAATATAGGTTAAGTGAAAAAAATGCCAGAAATTATAACTGCTGAAAAAGTTAGACAGATGGACGAAAGAGAGAGAGAAAGGACTCTTATTACATTAAAAGAAGAATTAATGATGTTATATAGTCAACAAACTGGTGGTGGCATCGCTGATAATCCTGCAAAAGCAAAGCTATTAAGAAAGCAAATTGCTAGAATTTTAACCGTTAAAAATGAAGAGAGATTGAAAGGATAAGATGATTAGTCCTAAATATATAATCTATCATGATTTAATTGGATTCCACACTTGTGCAAAATTAAAATCAAAAAATAGAGGCTCAGATTTCAAATATCTGGGTATTATAATAGACGAGTCGAGTAATATGTTAATAATCGAAAAAATAAATCAAATTAAAAAATATATAAAAAAGGATTATATTTTCAGATTCAAGTTAAATAAAGATTTATTAGAAGTTGATGGTTCCAAGATTGTTGGAATTCCAGAAAATAGATTAAGAAGCTTAAAAAAGAAAAAGTGGATGAAAAAGTAAAATGAGTATTCGAAACATTGGTATTCCTGGAGTAACACCCCCTAAAACAAAGGAATGTAATGATAAATATTGTCCATTTCATGGGACTACAAGAATTCGAGGCAAAATAACAAGTGGAATAGTTGTAAGTAAAAAATCCAGGAATAGTATAATAATTAAAAGAGATTATCTTCATTTCGTTAAAAAATATCAACGATATGAAAGACGTAACACACGTCTTGCGTGTCATTTACCAGATTGTTTAAAGAATGAAATTAAATTAGGAGATTTAGTGCGAGTAGGTGAGAGTAGAAAAATCTCTAAGATGAAAGCATTTATTGTATTAGATAAACTATCACGTGAGGAGATGTAGATGGGAACAAGAAGAAAGACAGGAAGGAAGAAAATGGTAAAACCTAGAACTAGCTATGGACTTCAAAATTCTTCAAGGATTTTTATTACAGATAATTCTGGAGCAAAAATTGCCGAGATAATTAATGTTGATCATACAAAGACGAGGCTAAGGCGATTACCTAAAGCAACGGTAGGATCAGTCTGTTCAGTAGCAATAAAAAAAGGACGGCCAGATATGCGAGGAAACATTATGAAAGCAGTAATTGTTCGGCAGAAGAAGATCTATAAAAGATTAGACGGAACACGTGTATGTTTTGAAGATAATGCTGGAGTGATAATAAGTAAAGAAGGAGACCCTAAAGGAACAGAAATTCGAGGACCAATTGCAAGGGAAGCAGCTGAATTGTTTCCTCGCCTAGCGTCTATCTCATCTTTAATAATTTAAAAAAAGTGAGAATGAGTATGAAAATTACTTCAAAAAAACCAGGAAAACAAAGAAAAGCATTGTTTAATTACAAAGTTCACCAAAGAGCTAAATTATTATCAACTAAAGTAGCAGATTTTCTTAGAGACGAATATGGGATCAAAAGACTCCCATTAAGAGTTGGTGATCAAGTAAAAGTATGCAAGGGAGAGTTCAAAGATTTCGAAGGTGAAGTTCTGGAAATTACGAAAAATCAAAGAGCGAAGATCAAAGAATGTCAATTTGAAAAAGCAGACGGAACTCAATTTAACCCTTCAATTCACATTTCTAAACTTGTATTGACAAAATTGGGTAAAGAAAAGAAATTAGATCCATGGAGAGCCAGTATGATTGAAAGAAAGGCCGTGTATGTATTTAGTGAAGAAGAATTGGTTGCTCCGAAAAAATTGAAAGAGGAGGAGTATAAATGACCCAACATGGAGGGAAAAAAATATTAAAAAGACTTAATACTCCTAAATTTTTACAAATTAAAAGGAAACATGGTAAGTTCTTCATAAAGGCTTCTCCAGGACCACATCCAAACCGATTTTGCTTACCACTACTTCATATTATAAGAGACAATCTTAAGATTGTAAATTTTCATAGAGAAGCGAAAAAATTAATAGGCCTTGGGTACATCAAAGTAGATGGGAAAACAGTCAAAGATAAAGCATTTCCTGTTGGATTGATGGATGTATTAACTATTGAGAAAATGAATAAATATTACCGGATACTTCCAGATTCTCACTACGGTTTAATCCTTCATGAAATTTCTGAGAAAGAGAGTAATTATAAATTATGTAGAATAAATCAAAAAACCACTGTTAAAGGTGGAAACCTTCAATTAAATTTGCACGATGGAAGAAACATTTTAATTCAAATAAAAGATCCCCAAAATCCTAAAGATGACATATATAAAAGGATGGATGTTTTGAAGATCACATTGCCAGAACAACAAATTGAGAAAGTTATTAGATTTAAAGAAGGTAATCTAGCCGTTATAATGGCAGGTAAAAATATTGGGCAGGTGGGTAAAATTATCTCCATTTTAAAACGATATGGGCCAAAAGCCAGCACGGTTTCGATCCAACACAATTCTGAACACACCGAAACTCTGTATGATTATACTTTCGTTATTGGAGAAGATAAGCCTGAAATTAGTCTCCCCGAAACTCAAAGTTAATTATAAGAAGAGATGATAATTAAAATGTCAGTAAAAACCAGAAAAAGGACCCCAAAAGAAGTAACTGAACAGTTTGAGAAAATGTGGGAGAATCCAATGAAGCGTCCATTTTTAGAGAAAGTTATATTGAATATTGGTGTTGGTAGTGGTGGAGAAGAGTTAGAAAGAGCAATAAAAGTCTTAGAGACCATTACTGGCAGAAAACCAGTAAAAACTTTATCAAAAAAAAATATAAAAGAATTTAATTTAAGGAAAGGAAGACCTATTGGAACAATGGTTACGATAAGGGGTAGTGAAGCTGAGAAATTACTCAAAAGACTATTAATTGTAAATAATAATAAAATTCTGCGTAAGAGTTTTGATAATTATGGTAATTTTGGTTTTGGAATAACTGAACATATATCGATACCAGGTATTGAATATGATAATTTAATAGGAATCTGGGGTTTAGATGTAGTTGGACGAATTACAAGACCTGGTATGAGAATTAAATTTAGAAGGCAAACAAAAGGCAAAATTCCAAAGCATCATTATGTTTCTAAAACAGAAACTCAATATTTCCTAGAAAAAAATTTTGGAGTGGAAATTGTAGAACGTTTAGATTTAGAATTTATGTAAATATGGTTAAAATAAAAAGTAGATGATACAAGTGCCTCAAGGTAAAATTGGTAAAGGAACCCGAACCTGCAGAAGATGTGGGACTCACAGAGGAATAATTAGGCGATATGGTTTATATATATGTAGAAGATGTTTTTATGAGATTGGTAAAGCTATAGGATTTAAAAGATTTGATTAGATTTAAAAAGAGGTGTAAAAATTGGTAAATACAATCGCAGATGCAATGAATATGATACGTAATGCTGAAAGAGCAAGAAAGAAAGAAGTAGTTATAAGTCCAGCATCAAAATTAATACAAAAAATATTATTAATCCTCCAAAAAAATGCATATATTGGGGAATTCGAACGATATGATGATGGACGTCATGGAAAATTTAGGATAGCATTATTAGGTAAAATAAATGAAGCGAAGGGACTATTAAGACTTAATTACAAAATGTCTCAATTTGAAATGCTTGAAAGGAAACTTTTACCGGCACCAGGACTAGGACTAATAATTATGACCACAAATCAAGGTATAATTACTATGAAGGAAGCAGAAGAGAAAAATATTGGTGGTGTGACTTTATGTTATATTTATTAAATGGATCAAAGGTAGTTCATAATGGTAAAGACAGCATTTTTTAAGCAAGAATTAGAGATTCCCAAAAATGTGAAAGTTACATTAGGGGATGATCAACATATAATCGTAAATGGACCGAATGGAGAAATTACAAAAGATTTTTCCCATATTAGGGGTGTTAAAGTCTTAATTGAGGGCCAAAATATAATATTTTCAACCTACTTTCCCAAAAGCGGTACACTTGCTTTAACTAATACCATATATAACATCATTAAGAGTATTATAACTGGAGTTCTAACTAATTACGAGTATTTCTGTAAAATGGCATATTCTCATTTTCCATTTAATGCAGAAGTCAAACCAAACAAAAAAGAAATTCATGTTATTAACTTTTTAGGTGAAAGAGCCCCAAGGATAGCGAAATACCTTGATAATGTAGAAGTAAAGATTGAAGGTGATGATATTATCTTAATAGGACCAGATAAGGAAAAATTAGGACAAACAGCAGCAAATCTTAAAAAGTGTTGTAGAATTAAGAAGAAGGATCCTCGGGTGTTTCAAGATGGAATTTATCTCTATAAAATTAAATTAGGAGAAGAAATTCTCTGGCAAATAAGATAAGAAAGTGAAAAGAAATGGAAAAAGAAAGATTATTTCAAATAAGAGAGAGATTAAAAAAGAAAAGACCATCATTTAGGCGTGTTGAATCATGGAGATATAAAAAATTGAAAGATTCATGGAGAAAAGCCAGAGGAATTGATTCACAGACAAGAAAAAAAGAAAAAAGTGGTGTAAAATCCCCAACTGTTGGTTATAGAAGTCCTAGGAAAGTGAGAGGATACCATCCCTCTGGATATGAGGAAATAAGAGTTTTTAATTTAAAAGATTTTAATGGATTGAATAATAAAAAGCATGCGATAAAATTTTCAGGAAAATTAGGTGCTAAGAAGAGAATTGCTTTAGTTGATTATGCTCAGAGTAGAGGATTTAAAATACTTAATTTAGGAATTGCTCAAAAAGAATTAGAACGATTTGAATCATTACTAGAGAGTCCTCTTAAAGATATGGAAGAAGTTGATATAGATGATCTGGAAGAATCATTAGATGAAAATTAATTTTATATAGGTGTGAAATTATGAGTTTAAAGGCCCAAAAAAGAATGGCGGCAGAAATATTAAAGTGTGGTGAGAATCGAGTATATTTTGACCCCTATTTAATAGATGATATTCAATTAGCTATAACTAGAGAGGATATACGAAGTTTAATCAAAGATGGTATAATACAAAAGAAATATAAAAAAGGAATTTCAAATTATCGCAAGAAATTACATCATCAAAGGAAGAAAAAAGGAAGAGCAAGAGGTTTAGGAAAAAGAAAAGGTAAAAAAACTGCTAGAACCCCCAAGAAAAGAGATTGGATAAGAAGAATAAGACCTCAGAGAAGGGAATTAAAGAAGTTAAGAAATAGAAAATTAATTACTGCTAGTAACTATCGGAGATTATATAAAAATGCTAAAGGAGGAATGTTTGCGAGTGTAGCTCAAATGAATCGATATATCAGAGAAAAAGAATTACTAAGGAGAGGAAGGTAAAAATGACAAAAGGGCCAAAGTATAAACGACCATTTAGAAGAAGATTGATAGGTAAAACAAACTATCATAGAAGATTGAAATTTCTAAAATCAAATCAATTACGGATTGTAGCTAGAGCATCAAATAATCATATACTAGTTCAAGCTGTTCAATCTAAACTTGGAGGAGATAAAATTCTCTCTTCAGCTTTTTCTAAAGAGTTAACGAATAAGTATGGTTGGAAGGCAAATACTGGTAATATACCTACAGCTTATTTAACCGGTTATCTCCTTGGTTTAAGAGCAAAAAAGCAAAATATATCAAAAGCCATCTTAGATTTGGGGATCTTATATCATCGCAATAGGTTGATAGCAGCGTCCAAAGGAGTAATAGATGCTGGTTTAGAGATTCCTTATAGTGAAGGATTCTTTCCAGAAAATCTTCAAGAAAGAATAGAAGGTTTACATATTGAAAAATATGCTAAGATGTTAAAAGATGAAAATCCTGAAAAGTATGAAAAAATATTTTCAGGATACTTAAATAGTAATAAAATAAATCCACTAAAGATTAATCAAATGTTTTCAGCTACGTTGAAATCTATTAAAAGTAAACCTTAAGGATGTGAAGTTGTATGAGTCGTTTGAGGAATATTGAAGAAACCTGGGTACCCAGAACTCGTTTGGGAGAATTAGTTCGAGAAGGATTAATTACATTGGATAAAATTTTTGCGAATAATTTGGTTGTTAAAGAAAAGGAAATAATTGATATATTACTTCCACAATTACGTGAAGATGTTGTAAAAATATCAATGGTTCAACAAATGAGTGCAAGTGGTCAACGTTCCAAATTTAAAGCTGTTGTATTGGTAGGAGCCGATGGATTCATCGGAATTGGCTCAGCTAAATCACGTGAAGTAGGTCCTGCAATAAGAAAAGCAATAGATAAAGCAAAATTGTCTGTAATTCCTGTACTTAGAGGATGTGGGAGTAAAGAATGTGGTTGTGGTGGTATACATAGTATCCCATTTAAAACTGATGGAAAATGTGGTTCAGTGCGAATCCGATTGATTCCTGCACCTGCAGGAGTGGGATTGGCATCAGCAGATAAGGTAAAGCAATTACTAAAACTAGCGGGTATCGAAGATATTTGGAGTAAGACTTATGGTGATACGCGAACAAGCGAAAACCTTGTAAAAGCGACATTTAATGCCCTTAAAAATGCCCATAAATATAATTTTAAAGTATAACAAGAGTAATGATTAAAATGATAGCAGACAATGAATCAATCACTAAAAAAAAACATAAAGTAAAAGAATTTACACCTGTCTTATATTTTGCAATTAGGATAAGAGGGGCTCCTGGAATGAAGAGAACTATCTTAGACACTCTAAAAATGCTAAGAATGTTTAAAGTTAACCATGGAGTACTTATTTGGGGAGAAAAAAGCTATTTAGGAATGCTGAACAAATGTAAAGATTATATTGCTTTTGGTGAAATAGATGAAAAAACATTAATTAGACTTTTAAGAGTAAGAGGAAAAGTAGAAGGAAATAAACCGCTTACAGATGAACATATCAAAAATTTAACTGAATATAAAAGTATAAAGGAACTTGCTAAAGCTTTATTAAAAGGAGATATCCAATATAGAAAAAAAGATATCTACAAAATCAAACCAGTTTTCCGTTTACATCCACCTAAAAAAGGTTATCGAGGTTCTATAAAACTCCATTATGGAGAAGGTGGTAGCTTAGGATACGTTAAAAATTATATAAATGAATTAATTCATAAAATGATTTAAAAGGTGTTATAGATGAGAAAATATCCCCGAAAAATAAGAAAAAAGAGAGGAACTCGAACATGTGGATTTGGGCGAGTTGGACAACATCGGAAAACTGGACAAAGGGCAGGCCGAGGTAAAACAACTCAATGGAATAAAAGTATGAAATCATATTACTATAAACAAAAAGAACTTGGTTTTCCTGATCCTGAATGGAAAATAGGAGCAAAGGGTTTCAAACGACCTCAAGATATGACCCGTATTCATCAAACAAAAGCTCTTAATGTAAAAGATTTAGATTTAAAAATTGATGATTTAGTTCTAGAGAAGGTTGCAATAAAATCTGGAAATACGTATAGCATTAATTTAAACGATATTAATATTCAAAAGGTATTAGGTCGTGGAGATATTAATAAAAAAATAAATCTTTCAGTAAATAAAGCCTCAAAACAAGCAATAGAAAAAATTGAAGCAGCAGGAGGAAAAGTAACCCTTCTAGCACAAACAGAATAATTATCCACTTTTAATATCTTAAACTTAAGTTATTCTAATTTAATAATTTATATATTAAGCTGATTAATCCAGGTAAAATAAATATAAACTCAAGTGTATTTCCTATTAGGTGAATAGCTGTAAAAGGGATTCCATAAATATAAGATATAATAAAAAAATTGTAAGAAACTTGTAGTTGTGAGAAGAATTCCATAGTTGTGGGAAATGATGAAAACCTAAAAGTAACTATAAACGCTCCTATTAACGTACTAATTAAATCATAAAAAAATGTGATAAATGCTCCAATACAACCAAGAATGAACATTATTTGAAACAAGTATAAATCTCTTTTTGGTTTAAAATAATTCTTTTTACTCAGATAATTCTTTACAACACCACCAATCAGCCCAACTAAGGAATAATGAGAAATTTGATAACTTAAAAGAAAAAGTGGTGATGCTCCATAAGGATTTAAAATTACAAAAATTAATGAGCTCAAAACGCCTATTATTAGCCCATCTCTTTTACCTAATATAAACCCTCCCAGAAATATCATCATTGTAAATACTTCAATATTAGGAAGATATGCTAATGCATACCCTAAAACTACAGCTAATCCTGTAAAAGAACTTACCAAGGCAATTCGGAGTGTTCTTTTCTGAAACCATACTGAACCATTGTAAGTTTCCTTTCTATCTAATTCTAAACTTTCTTCCAATGATTTCATAACCTGGATAAGTTTCCTAATATAAAAAATAATTTTTTTCCTTATAAATCTATTGTAAAATATTAAATATTATAAAAAACAATAATATGATATAGGTAATTTATCCTAATGTCCTTGATTCTTATGACTAATATTAAGATTGGAATATTGTTTTTCTCTTTCTTATTATTTGATACTCTAATATTTGGTAATGATTTTTCTCCAATATCTTGTAATAGTTCAATTCCAGAATTATATTCTAATGATATTGATCTAAATGGGGTCTATATCTATAATGTGTCTGATTTTGGAGGTATTTCTAGTTGGTACAATTTTACCCCATCTCCATCAGATTCCTTTGAAGGAAATTTTAAAACTAATCCAAATGGACAAATAATAATCAATTTTACAGGATTTTATGATAAAGATCAAAATGATTGGGGAAATATGTTTACGAATCCAATCCCTTGGATGAATATTGAGATATTTGAAAACGATCTAGGATTGCTTAAAGCAAACTTTACTTTAGCAAATCGTTCTAATAGTGAAATCGCTTATAATTTAATTTTAGGATTCAACCAGTTTCAACCAGGCTTTCTAATTCCTGTGGATAACATGACTTATATCAAAAATGTAGCTCAAGAACAAGTATCTGGTTTCTTTTCTGGAGAACTCAAGACTGAAGAATCTTATCACTTTCTTTATATTAGTTATGAACAATCATATGGAACTCAAAGAACCTACCTTAAATATGATAAATTGAGTGGCCTATTGATTTGGGCTAAAACTAAAGTAGGAAATTATAGACTTGAAATCTCCTCGATAAATTTCACAATGAGTGAAGATAAAAATTATGATTACATAGTAGATGATTTCGGAGGGTCTTCTAGCTGGTATAATTTCACACCATGGCCAGCTGATTCTTTTGAGGGTAATTTTCGAACTAATCCTTCCGGATTAATTACTATTAACTTTACTGGGTTGTTTAATAAAGATAAGAACGATTGGGGAAACATTTTCAAAAATCCAATTCCGTGGTTAGATATTAAAATTTTTGAAAATTTCTCAGGTATATTAATTTCAAATTTCACCTTATTTAACCGCTCAAATAGTGAGATTGCATATAATTTAATACTTGGATATAATACTTTTCAGCCAGGATTTCGGATTACTATGGCTAACAATATTACCGGAATTAAGCAATTAGCTTTCCAAGAAGCTAACGGATTTATTTCTGGTAATGTTGAAATTCAAGAGTCGGATTTAACCTTAAAAATACAATTCAATCAGATTGGAGGAGCTCAAAAAACAACCCTAATTTATGAAAAGCAGACCGGTTTATTATTATGGGCAAAAACATCAATAGGGAATTATTTACTTGAGATAAGAATTCAAGGTTATCATCCATTGTATAGTATTTTACCCCCTAATCCACAAGTCAATTTGATATTAGTGCTTTTTCCCTATCTTCTAGTTATTTCTATAAGCAGTTTTTTAGCTATAAGCTCTTTAATCGTTACAAAATTTCAACCTAAATATAAAAAATTAAATAAATATACTCTTATTGCAGTTCTAGGTATTGCTAGTTTCAGTTCACTATTTATTTATATCTCTACCCTATCTGTCAGTGTCCCAAATGAACCCAAGCAAGAGGTTAATAATATTACTTTAATGGTTGACTATGGAAATGGTACAATAATAACAGTAGATAATATAAATTTAATTAATCATAAAACAACAGCCTTTGATGCTTTGAATTATAGCTGTGAAGTAATTTATAAAAATTATGGAGAAATGGGATATCTAGTAGAAGCAATAAACGGAACATATGGAAACTGGCTTTTTTATGTAAATGATGAATACGTGGTAGCTGCCGCGAATCTCTATTATCTTAATAATGGAGATATAGTAAAATGGGTATTAAGCTAAACTTGACTTATATTAAGTCAAACAGATTTTCTGTAAGAAGTTTGTATTTTCTTAAGAGTAGGTTCCATTTCTTTAAATGATTTACGGATTTTATGGAAATAATAACCTAATTTATATCCTTTTTTACAATTAGTGAATAGCATAAAATTATTATCCGCATCTCCCACAATAATAATAGTATATCCTTTTACTCCTCTGATTACGATTTCCCGTAATTCCCCTTGACCTAAACCAGTACTTATTTTCTCTCCTAAAGAAATTAATGTTGCAGGACTTGCGCTATACACATCAGCGACTATATCTGCTGTTTCAGAACTAGCAATTCTTAATCCTGTCTTAGATACTAAAGCAGTACCCTCAAGGTCGGTAGAGCTTTCTAAATGCTCTAAATTGCGCATTAATTCATCTAAAATTTCTTGGTCAATCTCAATTTCAGTAGCAGGAATATGTTCCATTATTATAACCTCACTTAATAATATAAATTAATTTTGAGAATTTAAATCTTTTTTAGATTTTAATTTAAAGCTTCTAAGTTCCTTCAAAATGACATCTTCACCTTTCTTCACACGAGCGTGATCTTTTTCAATTCCCACAATTACAGATCCCTTGGTTCCAAACGGACTAATTATTTTAGTAAAGGGTTTCTCTAATTTACGCCCCACGATCTTTTTAGCACCAATTAAACTTTGGGCTAAACCAGTGCAAATTATACCTTGCGGATGTAATGGATTTTGAATTATTCCTCGTTTTGTTTTATATCTATAAATTAATGGTAAATCATTGAATATATTAATCAATTTAGCTGAACCTAATACCCTTAAAGTTATTGGAGGTAAATCTAAGCGGGTTAACAATATTGTAAATTTTTCTTTCCTAAATAAAACGTTCTCATTGAACCATATAAAAGCTTTAAAATTTGTTAACTCTTTGTCTACATTCATTTGAATTTTTTTCCCATTTAATTCATAAAAAGGATAAATATAACCTGTTGTTGTAAACATTCCAATAGTTGCGTGCACTTGGGTTCCAAAATGGGTTTCTGCTTTAAATAATCTATTTTTTGTCACATATACTTCAATTAAATCAGAGTATTCAAAAAGTTCTTTATTATCTGTTGCATAGCAACCTCTAAAAACCTTCTTGACGTCAATACCTTTAATATTGATTCCAACCCTGTCACCTGCTTTGGCATTATCAACTGTTTGATGGAATATTTGAATAGATTTAACTTTTCCAGAGATCCCAACAGGTAATATATATAATGTGCAATTTAAATTTAGTTTCCCCTGCAAAATTGTACCCGTTATTATTGTTCCTTTCCCTTTTATTAAAAAATGATGATCGATTGGTAATATAAGACTTCCTTCGAATTCTCTATTTATCGTGAGATTTTTTACTGTTTTTAAAATTCCATCTTTCAATTCTTGAAAGCCTGTCTTTTTTTTCGCAGACACGGTAAATATTGGCACTTCGGCTCCAAAAGAGGTAGATTGAAAAAATTTTCTTGTTTTTTGAATCTCTTGATTAATATCACCTTTAAATAAATCTGTCTTATTAAGCACAACTATAATATCCTTAATATTTAATGATTCTATCATAATTAAATGTTCGCCAGTTTGAACTTGTGGACCTTTATTTATATCTAAAACTACCAGCGCACAATCAATTATTTCTACTGAAGAAGCACTTACTTTGATTAAGTCTGCATGACCAGGTGCATCAACTAAAGTTATGATAAACTTTTCTAACACGAAACTTGTAAAACCTAAATCAATAGTTATACCCCTTTCTTTACTTTGCGGATGAGCGTCAATACCTGCAGTTGAGATAATTTCACTAAGAACTGCAGCTATAGCTGTTTTACCACTATCTATGTGTCCATATAGCCCTATATGAATCGGAATTAAATTCTTAACGTCAATCAAAGGAACTTTTATAAATTTCTTTTATTTTAAAAGAAGAAATTAAAAAATTCTTAATTATTCTTCTAAATATTGGACTCCAATAAAATTTAATTAAATGGATTTTAATTTTATTATATTAGAATATCAATTAAAAAAAGTAAGGATTGTGAAAAATGCCTCGTTACTGTGTTTATTGTGGGAACCCTTTGAAACCTACTGATAAATTTTGTATAATATGTGGCAAGCCAGTCTTGAGTGATGTTCAAAAACCTAAGACAAAAGAAGTTCAGAAACCTAAAGATGTTATAAAAGAAAAAGTGAAGGAAATCCGTGGAGAACAAAAATCCCATGAGATCGAAATTGAAGAAGAACCTCTTGAAGAAATTGAAATTAAAGGAGAAAAAAAGAAAAAGGCAAAAGTAAAAGAAAAATTAGAAAAACCGTTACCATTTGAAGTTAAAGAGCAGATGATACTCTATATAGAGTATAATGATATCCAATTAAACAAAAAATTGCTTTTAGAAAAATTAAAAGAAATTCAAAAGTCTTTGAATGACCCTCGCTATGATGTAGAAGAGGAATACAAGAAATCAGTTACTGTCAAAATTGATGCAATTAAAACATTAATTAACGAACTTAAACAAAAAGAAAACGAAGTTAAACAAAAAATGGAGGAGCCATTTATAGTTCAAAGGATTAAAGATGATATTAATAAAAGAATCTTTCAACTAAAGAATTTAACTCAAGAATTCAAATTGCACAAGATAGATAAGGAAACATTTGAAGAATTAAAAGAGAAATATAAAGAAGAAAGAGCAGATTTTGTGAAAGAACGGGAGGATCTCATATCTGGCATTAAATTATGGATTAAAGAATTAAAAATGGAAAAGTCTGAATTAAAAGCTGAGAGAAATCTCAATAAAGGTAGATTTTCTGCCAAAGAGATTACCGAAGAAGATTATAAAGAAAAAGATAAAGGATTTGATTTGAAGCTTAAAAAAATTGACGTAAAGATTAACACGTTAGAAACCCTCGTTGAATAACTAAATTTTATATAAGTTCTAATATAATTATAATCGATATCATGAGGAAAATTTTAATTGGTTTTATTATCTTTTTAATTACGTTATCATTTCTAACAATTGGAATCATTGATGCTCAATATTCATTAATCAGTACATTGTATCAGCAAATGGTTCTAGTTCCTTAAGATTTATAGCTACTAATCATATCTCTTTAATTTTCCTCCAGAAAAAGAATCTTCCAAAAATCCTTTTTTTTGATAAAACTTCTCTTGGGATTTTCTTAATTTATTTACATCCTTATAATGATTTTTGCAGAGAAAAATTTTTTTTTGCTTATTCTCCTTATATTTCAAATCTGTTTTTTCTAAATATGATTTCCATTTACTTTCTGAGAGAGATCTTGTAGCTAGCTCATTACACCCTATTATTGAACACTGCTTTCCCTTGTTTGTAGCAGCGGTTAAATCTCTTTTTTCTCTGAGTTCTTTTGGGAGTTTCAATTTTAAACATCTCCAAAAAAATTTTATTAGGATTGAATATTATGTTTTTTAATTAACAAACATCTTAAAATCTTTTTAAAAACTAATGGATAGTTTAAAATTAATTTTCAATGAGAGTCTTGTAAGAAAAAAAATTTTGGATTGCAATTCTCCTTTAAGGATTTCACTTAAAGATCCTTTTTTTACAAGTTCTGCAGTCTTATTTTCTATAATTCAATATAACAATAAACCTTATGAATTAATTTTAATTCATCGTTCTGAAAGAGGCTCAAGACATAGAGGAGAAATTTCTTTTCCTGGAGGAAAATATGAACCAAATAAGGATAAAACCCTAAAAGATACTGCTTTGAGAGAAACAGAAGAGGAGATAGGTGTTCCAAGGAATAAAATAAAAATTTTAGGATGTCTTGATGATTTTCCGACAATGACAAAATATATAATCACTCCCTTTATTGCTATTGTTGACAAAAATCAGAAATTAGTAAAAGACGACCGGGAAGTGCAATCTATATTAAAAATTCCTATAGACTTCTTTATTTTAAAAAAAAATTTCAAAGAACAAGCAATTAAAATTGAAGATAAAAAGTTTCCTATCTTCTATTTTAATTATTTTGAACCCGTAACTAAAAGAACATATACAATTTGGGGTGCTACCGCCTATATGATTTCAGCGTTCATTGAAAAGATATATGATTATAATATGTCAGAAATGGGATTAAATCGATTCAAACTCGAAAAAATTAAGCAATTGAAAGAGTATATTAAGTATAGGAACCAAATTGTAAATAAATTTGAAATTTTGGATGATGATAATTAAACAGTGAATACTAAAGATTTTATATTTCACGAGACTTCAATTAGAAGTAAATTAAATGATTTCAATTCTCCAATCAGACTTAAAATGCAACAAGCACCATTTGTCAATTCGGCTGTAATTCTTTTAATTCAACCACGGGAAGAAACTCCTTATGATCTGCTTATGATACGTCGTACAAAAAGAATAAACGATAAGCATTCAGGTGAAATGTCATTTCCAGGGGGAAAGTTCGATCCTAAATTTGATCAAAGTCTATTAGACACAGCTCTAAGGGAAGTTGAAGAAGAAATTGGGGTCTCTCGACTAACTATAAGTATCTTAGGGAGTATAGATGATCATCTCACACCTAAAGGATATATCATAACTCCTTTCGTAGGATTTATGGTAAAAAAAGTTAAATTAATTAAGCAAGAAGAAGAAGTCAAAGAGATTGTAAGAATCCCTATTAACTTTTTCGCAAATAAACTTAATTATAAGGAAAAGACTTATTTTTTAAAGGGAGATCGAATTGCGGTCGGGAAATTTAAATACAGAACCTCTAATGGCAAATTATATGTAATTTTTGGGGCTTCCTCTCACATTATTGTAAAATTTATAGATACAGTATACAATATAGGCTTGATGACTCCTGGGACAAGAAGAATAAAATGTAGCGATATTGAAGATAAAATAATTAAAAACTGAACCTATGTCTATTTAGAATATAGGAGATATCTTAATAACTTATTCGTGGATCTAACATACTGTATATTATATCTATAACCAAATTAATAAGAACATAACAAATTGTGATGAAAAATACAATACCGTTTAACACCCAGTAATCGTTCAATGCAATCGCAGCAATCAATAAATCCCCTATTCCAAGAAAATTAAAGGTGACTTCTGTTAGAACTGCACCTGCCAAAAAACCTCCAAGATTTAATCCTACAACTGTTACTGTAGGGATTAAGGCATTTTTTCTAGCATGTATATATAATACATTTTTTTCATCACATCCCTTTACTCGAGCAGTTCTTATATAATCTTCTTCTAATACCTCTAACATACTTGAACGCGTTTGTCTTGTAATATTCCCTAAAATTGTGAAAGATAAAACTGTTACGGGTAAAATTAAATGATATAAATAATCTGAGATAATATAGAGTTGTCCTGAAATTAGAGCGTCAATTATTCGGAAACCAGTAACATAAGGAGGATCAGAATAAGCATAATTCTTATATCCACTTATAGGGAAAAGTCCTAAAGTATAGCCAAAAACATATTGGAACATTAATCCTAAGAAAAAAACGGGAATAGAAACTCCAATTAAGGAGAATCCTCTTGTAAAAGTATCTTGAGCTTTATTTCTATGTTTTGCTGAAATCATTCCTGTTTTAATTCCAAGCGGTACTGCTATTAATATTGAAAAAAGGGCTAAATCTACTGTTCGAGGAATTCTTTGGCTTATTAAATCCCAAACAGCTTCACCTCTTACAATTGAAACTGAATATCCCCAGTTACCCGTAAATAAATCTTTCAAATATATAGCATACTGTTCTAATACTGGTTTATCAAGTCCAAGCAACTTTAGAGCTCGTTCATATTCACCTGGAGATAAACCCCGTTCGAATCCGTTCTGCCCCAGATTTGCAACATATCCTAAAACGGGATCACCGGGCATAAATCTTGATAATACAAATGTTAATGTTAATGTCCCGAACAAAATTGGGATTAAAAATATTAATCTACGAGCGATATATTTGATTAAACTCATTCAATTTTGATTTTGATCTAATTTTTTATAATTACTACTCAAAGAAGTAAACTTAAAAACTTAATCATTGGATTAATATTATATAAATCCGAAGTTAATTTCAGAGGTATAGAATTTCTGCCGTAAATAATTTAGTTTAAATAAAGAATAAAGTATAATAATAAAATTCAATTTAAATCAACTAATTATCATATTAATTTTCAATGGCCCTTGACGGTCGGAATTGTTTTGAGATCATATCGATCTCCAACGATAAGTGGTCTCTGACGCTAGGCTTCAAACCTAGTTATCCTGCGGAGGGATAGGAGTTCGATAATGGTTGGAAATTAACCAATCTTAGAAAATCTCCTCAAGGGCCGCCATATCTTTATGATAAAAGTGTTTAAATTGATTGAGTTTAATAAAATTATTGAATATTTTAAAACTGCATCTATTCCTGAAAATATATTGAATAGAGGACAATTAGTATTAAAAGAATTTCTTAAACCGATTAAAATTCTATTTGAACAGAAAAGTGTTCCAAAAGAACATTGGACAGATGAACAAATCGCATATCTCTTACAAACACTTTCAAATATGGATACAGATAAGGACATTAAAGCAGCACGAGTAGGAGAACGAGAAGCTAGGATAGCGTCTAAATTACATATTAAAACTTCACAAGGCTTTTGTCATGGTGTAGGTAGAAGTGGGTTTTTAACAGCTCCTCAACCAAAAGCCCCTGGTGGATCTATTATGTATGAATTAACAAATTATTTAACACGAGACTTTATGAGGAAATTTGGTATACCAAATATTGAAAGTGCAATTGTGGTACCATTATGTACTGGAATGTCATTAGCTTTGTGTCTTAGCGCTCTAAGGCCTAATTGGAATAATAAGGCATTAATATCTAAAAGAACAGTCTTAGTACCCCAAATTGACCATAAATCTCTTTTAAAGGGCATCGATTTAGTAGGTGTGAAGCCAAAAATTGTTGAGGGTAAAATTTTTGGAGATGCTGTTCGAATTCCAATTGAAAATCTTAAATTAAAATTAGATAAAGATTGCTTTGCGATTATTTCTTCTACAAGTTTCTTTCCTCCTCGTGAAAATGATGATATTAAAGAAATCAGTAAATTTGCCAAGGAAAATGATCTTGTTCATATTGTAATAAACGCATATGGAGTTCAGAGCCCAGAATGGATGAAATTGATTCGCTCAGGAATAGATGCGGGAAGAATAGATGCGATAATTCAATCAACTGATAAAAATGTACTTACTCCTATTGGTGGGGCGATAATTGCTTCACCACATAAAGAAAAGATTATCAAAATAAGTCAAGCTTATGCTGGACGCGCTTCAGCAACTCCAATTGTTAACATTTTGATTTCAATTCTTTCTTTGGGGCTGAAAGGATATCAGAAATTAATAACTACTCAACAGAAAAATCGAAAATTATTACAACAAAAAATTGAGAATGTCGCTAAAAAGATAAATGAGAGAATTTTAGATGTATTTAATCCAGTTGCAGTAGCAATGACATTAAAAAATTTAAGAGAAGATCAGTTATCAGAATTAGGAGGAGCTTTATATAACTTAAGGGTTACTGGTCCAAGAGTATATAATCCTAAAAAAAGTGCATTTGGAACTTGTTGTTCAAACTATACAATTCCCTATATTATAATGAATGCTGCTATAGGTACCACTTCAAGGGATATAATTCTTGCTGTTAATAGATTCGAAAAAGCCTATAATCAAATTGTACAGAAGTAAAATCAATCAAATTATTTAATTCTTCTACATAAATAATAAAAATAAATAAAAATGAATAGAACTATATAATAATAAATACTATTATGTTATCTAATTATGGAGAATCGACTTTTAAATCAGTTTAATAATGTTATATCTTCACAATGGCTCTTCAAAGATATTCAAATACCATATAACCCATTAACTTCAAAAGAATTATTCGAATTAGCATATCATTGTTGTAATTCAATCACAATGAGAAATATTTTCATTAAACTCTCTCCTAGTGAAGATAAAGGAGGATTTCAAACAATTTTTTATTCTAACACTAAAAAATTCATTAATATTGAAGTCTTAGACGATGTAATCAAATTGACTAAATTTTTTCCAAAGGATTCCACTGGAGATAAACTTGTAACGGAAATACAACCTCTTATAATCAACAGAAAAGAACAATTCATAAAAAAGAATAAAGATATTCAAACTCAAATACTTAAAATGATTTTAGTAGAACGTAAATTGGATGAATGCGCAAATTTAGTAATGTTAAAAGATATGAATAGAAAGATTTATTTCTCTATTGGGGATGCTAGAGAGAGTGCTGCGGTAATACCTATATTTATGGAAGCCGATGGTGCGAGTCTAGTACAATTAGCCCTAAATAAGTGGATGACCATAGTCCAAAATCTTGACCAAGAAAAACCGTTTCCTGAAAATCTTGTAGCAGGATTGTTAAAAAATCTTATGCAGATAAAGAAGTGGACTTTAAACTTAATTTCAACAAATTTAGATAAATAATATTTTAAAAATGGGCCATCGGGGATTTGAACCCCGGATTTCCTTCACTCATTGATGGAAACACAATGAGACTCAGGTTTTTACTAATAACAGACAATTTAATTTGATGTATGTCCGTCGGTCATTTATAAGACCTGCGCTTTTTGACCAAGCTTTTAAAACCTTGTTAACCAGTCTGAGCTAATGGCCCAAGAGAATGATAATTTTATCTAAAGTCTTCTGTACATTTAAAAAAATATTTTCCTTAAAAATTCAAAAGTTTCAAAAACATAAAAATTTTTTTATTGTTGTACTCTGTTATATTTATAATTAAAGCTACAAAATGAATTTATTAAGAATTTAATTATTTATATTTAAGAGCGAGAAGATCATGGCTGAAATGCTAACAGATTTATTAAATTCTATTTATAAAAGAATAGCTCAATTAGGTCAAGCAATCCAAGCGCTAAACACTTCCTTGGATGGCTTAAATAAAAATATCGAGGAAAAAATTACCAATCTAAACGAAAAGTTAAAATCATTTTCAGAGGAAATAGAAATTACTCAAACGAAACACATTGAAGTTCTAAGAGATATTGGTGAAAGCACTAAATTGGAATTAAAAAGCATTAAAGAAGGATTGGGGTTGGATGCTTTAAACACTTTAATAAAAAAACTTGATGAATTTCAAAAACTATCAGGAGAAGTCTTAAATCAAGATACTGTGAATTTATTATTATCTGAGGCTATAAGTTCTGTAAAAAATTTAAAACAATATTCCTCCACAAAATTATAAAAAGGTGAACTCATGGCAGAAAATTTATTAAATGAGATGATAAATAAAATTAATCAAATAACATCTTCATTAGATGGAACAATTGCCCAGATTAATCATATGAGTACATCAATTCAAGCTATGTCACAGAAATTTTCTGAAGAAACTATATCTGTCAATGAAAATATCCGCCTCATTGTAGAAGTGCTTAAACAGTTTAGAATGAAATCGAGTGAGAGTATTCAAGAAATTGCAGATGATTTTAATGCAAAGGTTAAAGAGTTGTATGAAAAAAAATCATTAGAAAGTATAACAGAAGAAGAAAAAAAGGCAATAGAAATAATTAGACAGGCGGCTAAGAATGTATCCAATAACCTTTATTACGCGCAACTATTAAACATAATCCAATCAATCAGAGAAGAAACAAACAGAATAATGAGTTGTAAGGAATAGTAAACTCTTTAAATTTGGATGATTAACATTTATTATATTTTAGTATTAATTAATTTAATGGAGACTTAATAACGATGCCAATAGGAAGTTTTGTAATTTTATTACCTTTAGAAGCCGATTATAGAATTTTGGGCTATTACTTTAAAGAAGGTAAGTCAAATTTTGAAGTTTCGAATGATCTTTTTCTAAGATTGAATCTTGATCATGGGAAAAATGAATATAATCTCTTAAAAATAAAAGATTTCCAAATTTTCTCTTATATATATAAATTCAAAGGAAAATTGTCTCGAAAAGCATCGGGAACAATTATAGGCTTATTACTGAATGAGAATGATAAACCTGAAAAATTTCGTTCTTCTCTTAAATTGGGTGCAGAAGCAATTGAAGTTATTGGTTTAAATTTATTAACTTTGTCTAAAGACGAATTTAAACCAATTTTAAAAGATATTTACTATGAACATCTAGAACCCTTTATTGATATTTTAAAGCCAGATGCCTTGAAATCAAGCATTATCTCTATTACGAAATTTATGTTAAGTGGAGGAAAGAATGAAAGAAAAATTGCTCAGGATCTTCTGAAAAAGGTAGAAAATGGCGAACATGAAAAAGTTTCAGAACAATATGATATCGCTGAGAATGCTTTGAAATCACTTGATTATGAGAAAGCAGCAAAGTTTTATAAAAGAGCTGCAGATATGGCAAATTCTTTGTATTTAATAGATATTGCTGAATCCTTGAATGAGAAGGCTAACTTT
Source organism: Promethearchaeota archaeon (assembly GCA_048940445.1). Lineage (GTDB taxonomy): Archaea > Asgardarchaeota > Lokiarchaeia > Sigyniarchaeales > SOKP01 > SOKP01. The sequence goes on along the minus strand of JBHLON010000005.1, from coordinate 57,569 downwards.
TCAGAAAAAGTTCCAGAAATATCTAAGGAGAGAGATAAATTGGTACAAGATGCTAAAAATTCTTTGAGAAATGATGATTTTCATTCAGCTTATTTGTCATACAAAGAAGCAAGTGAATTATCGAAAAAGCTAGTAGAGTTTGAAAAAGAGGAAGAATACAGATTAAAGTCTAAAGCATTGGAAGAGTTCTACAAAGTAGACGAAAAATATAAAGATTAATGAAAAATGGGCAATTTGAACAAAAGAATTATCGGTTTAATTACAGATTTTGGAACACGGGGTTTACATTATGTTGCGACCATAAAAGCTGTAATATTAAACATTAATCCTAATGTTCATATAATAGATATAAATCATAACGTTAGTCGCCACAATTTGTATGAAGCTTCCTTCTTAATAAAAGCGTGTTATAATTACTTCCCTAATGATTCAATTTTTGTTATAGTTGTAGATCCTGGAGTGGGCTCTCTAAGAGAGATTGTGGCAATCAAAATAACATCTAACTACTACTTCATTGGACCTAACAATGGAATCTTTACAAATCTTTTTACATTAAATGATATAGTTGAATGCGTAAACATAAAAAACGAAAAATACTTTTTGAAACCAGTTTCTAATACTTTTCATGGGAGAGATATAATGGCACCTGTTGCTGCCTATATTTCTAAAAATCATGATTTAAAAGAATTTGGGCCACCATTTAATCCTAAAGATTTAGTAGAAATCCCCTATAAGTATAAAATTTCTCTATCAGACAGGAAAATAGAAGCTATGATCATTTATATCGATGAATTTGGAAATAGTATTACAAATGTTCCATTAAACCAAGAAAAGATAGGAAATTCTCTTTTAACGTTGAAAGAGGGTGATAAGATTCACTTATTTATAAATGATAAAGAGTATATTGGACCTTTTACAACTTATTACAATAATGTAGAAAAGAACTCAATTTTATTTTTAGAAGGGTCCTCTGGATTATTAGAAATTTCTCTTAATCAAGGAAATGCTGCAGAAAGAATGGGATTTAAAGTTGGTGATACTATCATAATTAGAATTAATTAACTTGGCTAGACTCATGGAAAAAGAAATCTTAGCTTGCATTGATGAAAAAAATATAAAATATCTACATTCGGGTCAAATTTCAAAATTTGTTTATCCTATGGAAAGACAAGAGGCTCACAGAAAAAAAGTCAGTCACTTAATTATTCGAGTCTTTATAATCGCTATTTCACCAGCAAATGACATTCATTTTCTTGTCCAAAAAAGAAGTAAAAAAAAGAAAGAGTTTCCAGAATACTTTACAGATTCTGCTTCAGGGCATGTAATCTACAAAAAAAATCTCGATATAAACGATATTACATATAATGCAAAAAGAGAATTACAAGAAGAATTTGGAATATCCCCAAATACGCTTATTCAAATTAAATTTTATGATCTAAATGCTGAGACGAATGAAAAAACCTTGGAAATTGCGTATATCTTTTTAGGCTTGGTAGAATGTGATATTGAATTAAAACCTAATCCAGAAGAATTAGACGTTAAGGAAAGCAGATTTTATAATAAATCAGAATTAAAAAATATATTAGAAAATGAAAAATACATTGATTATTCAAAAAGAATTTGGAAAGAGATTTCTGAATTGGACCCTACTAAATATTTCCAGTTAGATAATCAAAAAAATAATCCTATAAAAAAAGACATTGCTCTATTTATTGGAAGATTTCAACCACTGCATCATGGACATTTATATGTGCTTAATCAACTTTATAAAAATCATAACTTCGTTAAAATAGGGATTGGTAGCTCTCAACTCTCTGATACTAAGACTAATCCTTTTTCTAGCAAAGAAAGAGTCCAATTTCTTAGAACCGCTCTAGAAAAAAGAAGTATAAGTTCCTCGAAATATAAGATTTATGAAATTCCAGACATATTTAATGCTAAAGAATGGGTTAACCATGTTAAATCTATTGTAGGGGAATTTGATATAATATATTCTAATAGTGAATGGGTAAGGCAACTGTTTAAGGCCAAGGGATATAAATTGGGGAAGAAAATAACAATCTTTAAGAAAAAGTATAATGGCTCTAATGTTAGAGAATTGATTAATAAAAACAATCAAGAGTGGAAGAGTTTAGTACCCAAAGAAGTAGCTAATTTAATAATTCAAAAGAATGGAATAGAAAGAATCAAACAGCTATATATTGAAACAAATTAGTTATGAGTAAGAAAAAATACTTAGAAATTAATGGTGCTTTTGGGGAAGGCGGGGGTTCTATTTTACGTATAGCGGCTGGATTTTCACTTCTATTTGATCAACCAATAAGAATATTTAATATTCGGGCTAATCGTCCTCAAAGAGGTTTACGCCTTCAACATCTTCTAGGATTGCAAACTTTAGCTAAATTAACTGGCAGTCAACTTAATGCCATAAATGGAGAATGCAAAATTGGTACAGAGGAAATAACTTTTAACCCAAATCTGAGAATTAAAGATCATTTAAACGTCAATGTTGACACTGCAGCTAGTATTGGCTTATTAATTCAACCAATTCAGATTTCTAGTCTTAGATTTTCTCATAATGATCAGATCATGATTTCTATTAAAGGAGGAGGTACTTTTGGTAAATGGGCTCCAAGCTTAAATTACTTAATGAACGTAACATATCCATTCTTCAAAATGAGTGGTCTTGAACTTGTAATTAAAATAGAAGAATTCGGATTTTACCCGAAAGGAGGAGCCTTGACTAAATGTAAAATCTTACCACCTAAAATGAAATTAAAGCCACTCAACCTTACCGAACTAGGAAATATTGACCTAATTGAGGGTGAAATAATTGTTTCAAATCTAATACAGAAGGATATTGGAGAGAGAATTAAAAATTCAATAAGACGAGAAATAAAACGAAATACAAATTTCGAAATGGATATAAGTTGTTCTAGGGTTAAATCTATCAGTCCAGGAGTAGGAGTCTGTCTTTGGGCACACTCTGATTCAGGAGCAATCATTTCATCGGGGACCATACTTGGTGAGAGAAATTTAAGTTCAGAAAGATTAGGAAAAGTGGCGTCAAGGGAAATTTTAAAGTACGTTTTCAATCAAATTCCTGTCGATAATTACCTAAGTGATCAGTTAATCCCACTCATGGCCTTTGTTAAAGAATCTTCATCTATTAAAGTGCTTGAAATTACTAGTCATACTAAAACCAATTTAGAGTTAGTGAAACTTTTTACTAATAGAGATTATGAAATTATTCAAGATAAGAAATCTTTGATAATTAAATATTTTTAAATTTTATTTCCTTTTAAAATCATATTTTAAGAGTTCAAATTGCGAAAAGTAAAATTTTTTCATAAAAACATATAAATGATTATAATTATATGAATTATATAAAAAATTAAATAGTTAGAAGTCAATATGGCAACCATAATAACTCAATTACGATGCCCTAGATGCGGTAATGAAGTTCGTGCAGATTTCTTCGTCTGTACTTTCTGTGGTAAAAGGTTAAGATTTGAAAAAATTGAAAAGTTTTCAATTTTTAAACGTATTGAATTAGATTGGACTACTCCGGATCCTTGGTATAAGATCATATTGTGGTTATTTACTAAACCCAATAAGGCATTTTGGAGCATTAATCATCGTAGAAAGTCAGCTCCAGGTTATTTAATATTAATCTTTAATGCGCTACTCTATGGATTTTTAGGATTGGCTTTCTTTTCACATTTTAATATACAAGACGTCCCTCCCCTTGACTTTAGAATCTTTTTCTATAATTTAACTATTTTTACTGCATTTTTTCTATTTGGATTAGCATACTATTTTATTTTTGGTTTCATAGTGATTTGGCTATTTACCAAAGGAGCCAATTATACAGTTGGATTTTCAGAAAAATTAGAATTGTATTTAGGAAAAGATGCAAAAGAAAAATATCGTGAAGCAGAAATGAGCCCTTTTAGCATTTATAAAGGAGGAACTTTGCATCAACAACAAGCCTTTAAGTATAGAATGATGTTTTGCTCATTCTCTCCTTTTATTTTAATCAACCTAATTGAAATTATTATTACACTAGTTGGATTTAGCTCCGTTCCTATTAATATCTTGGGCTTGTTTGATCCATCAGTATTTAATAATATATTTACTTCTTCTACATGGATTATATTACATTCTATTGATGCAATAACGATTGGAATATGGGTTCCAATTTTAGTTACGCTTTCGATAAGAGAATTGTCAAACTCCTCCACAACAAGAGTTTTAATATCGTCTTTAATAATTGGTATACTAGTAGCAGGACTTTTCTTCTTTTTAGGCTCAACATTTTGAAGATAAATTTATTAATCCTAAATCTTCATTTTATATAATCATTATATATTAATCTATTAAAGTAATAAATGTCTGAAGAAGGAAAAAAGAAAAAAAAAATAGCCGATATTGAATCAGATCTCTATTCAGTTGTTAATACAATACTTACATTGTATAAAAAGTATCAAAATGGTAATTTAAACCACAATTTTTTCCAAAAATCTATTAAAAGTTGTATGAATGATCTTTTAAAAATCAATTTCCAATTAAAAGAACAAAAAATTGATCTTACTGAATTTTTGGATTATATGAAATTTAATGAAAATTATTTTAAAGCTATTGATATAATAAACACCGTATCCGAGCTTGATTTTTCAAAAAATCAGGACCGAGAAAGTATTGATAAATCATATTTGCAGAGGAAATCAATTAGCTCATCTATGCTTGAACTTCCTGGGGTTACTTCTCAAATTACTTCTTCGTTTATCACTCTAATAGATGCGTTTAGATTAAATGCATTAGACAATAAAAGTATTACATCACAACTATTCGAGGATATAAAAGAAAATCTAGAAAAATTTCCGGGTTTAGAATTGATACGATTAAACTTTGAAAGTATTTATAAAAACGTTATAAACAACTACTCAAAGTTTACTAAAAACAAGAATTTTAGAGAGTCAATTGAAGATGATTTATACAAATTGTATCAAGAATTTCAAGAGAAATTGAATTTGAGAGATTATTCAAAATAATAAAATTAATTAACTTGTTTCAACTTTATAATATATCAATTTAAGTGGCAAATTTTAATTAAAGATTCTAAAGGGAACCAACTTGCCAAGACCAGGATTAAGATCAAAGACACAAGCAAGAAAAAAGCTAAAAACTCCAGGAAACCGTACAACAACTCACTATTGGAGAAGAAAGCCAAGTAAAGTCCGATGTATCGTATGTAAAAAACCACTTCAATCAATCTCGCGACTACGACCTTCTAAAATGAAAAAAACAGATAAGACATCTAGAAGAGCAAATAGAATTGCGAGTGGACAATACTGTGCTAAATGCTTACAAAGTATTCTTAAAGAAACTGTATGGCAGTTATAAGCGTCTTTTAATATCCTTGTTTAATTTTTATTTTTCAATCACATTCCACAAGGTTAATAGATGTGATTATTACAATTTCAGGCCTTCATGGAACTGGAAAATCAACAATTGGTAAATTAATTGCTAATGCTCTTGATCATAGATATTATTCTACAGGCGAAGCTTTCAGAGAATTAGCACGTGAAAAAAATATGAGCCTAAAAGAATTTACAGAATATGTTGAAAACAATCCAGATATAGATCTTAACTTGGATGAAAAAATCATTCAAATCGCTAAAAAAGGAGATATCATAATAGAAAGTCAATTAAGTGGATTTCTTCTTAAAGAAATAGCAGACTTTAGAATCTATTTAGCATGTCCAATTGATATCAGAGTTAAAAGGATGTGTTCTAGAGATAAGACTCCATATGAAGAAAAATTAAAAGAAACAATTTTGAGAGAACGATCAGAAGCCACGCGTTTCCAGAGATTATACCAAATTGACATAACCAATCTGAATGAAATAAATGAAAATTTCGATTTAACAATTAATACTGAGAATTTAACGATTGGAGAAATAGTGGATATTATCATTAAAAAATTGAATAAAAGGGCCTAAACCTTCTACTTCACAAACCATAAAAGATTTATTTTTTGTATAATTTCTTAATTTACAAATAAATATTTATCCTTACTGAAACTAAGATTCAGTAATGATAAATGAACTTAAAGTAATTTGGTGACGAATTATATGAGTATTTATGATATAGGAAGAGTTTGTGTAAAAACAATGGGAAGAGAAGCAGGAAATTACTGTGTTATAGTAGATATCATTGATAAGAACTTTGTTATAATCGATGGTTTAAAAGTTCGAAGGAGAAGAGTCAATTATAACCATATTGAACCTCTAGCTGACATAATCGAGATTAAAAAGGGCGCTAAACATGAAGATGTAGAAACAGCGATTAAGAAAGCTAAATTAGATAAGAGGATGAAGGAGACTGTAGAAATCCCTAAATAATAAATTAAGACCTTAAATTCCCTAATTTAAATATGATAAATGACGCTCGTGTGCGTTATTTTATTTAAATTTTTTGCAGACATAGCCTAGCCTGGTACGGCGCCAGCTTGGAGAGAAGCACTTACCTAATAAGCTGGTGTGTGAAAGCACTCGAGGGTTCAAATCCCTCTGTCTGCGTACTTTCTTTTTTAATAATAAATTTGAATAATTTTCAGACATCTGGAAATTCCATAGCTTTTGATCTACCACCACCCATCATTTGTTCAAATCCACCGGAAGCTTGAGTCTGTAACTTAAAAATTCTTTGAATAAGAGTATTTATTCCAAAACTACACAGAAAATACCATGCCGTAAAATTAATCCATCCGTGGTAAGGTTGGATAACTTTATAAAATGTGTGATAAAATATGTATGGCCATTCTGGATTTGATGGCCCACCAGTAAAACCTGCTATTATCCCTCCAATAAAAGGAATGTCATTTGCATTCATGGGGGACAATGCAACTGGTACAGGTATATTATTAGGTCTAAATACAAAATTTACAAGCGTAAATATAATTATCATTGGTAAAAAGGTAATACATGTAGGTTTAAGACGCTGGAGTGACATTCTTTGCTGAGTCTGTTTAAACATACTATCTTTTCGTTCCCATCTTTTACGAAGCTTTCTATAACGCTCAACATCAATTTCTGCTAATTCAATAATCTTGGCTTTTTCTTCATTATGCGCCTTTAAAGCCTTTTGTTTCCTATTCATCTCATCAATATCAGTCAACCATTTAGTCAATCCTGTGCTTAACAATGCTGTTGCTGTAGCCAATAACAACACAAATAACATCGATCCGGGTGGATAACTAAACCAACCTAGCCCTTGAAAAATTATTAATAACATAGATAGTGTACTAAATACGCTCTATTATTTTAAATTTTTTTGTATATTAAATATCTTTATAATTATTCAGAAATAATAGAAAAGAAATAGAATTGCCTAATCCAAGCCAAGGAAGCTCCGCATGCCTGGGTATTGAGATGCCGCTACCTCTTTTGCGATAGTTTCTGAATATTGATGCACGATGCCGATAGCGATCAAAAGTCCCGTACCTGAAGTCAATGCACCCAATGAATCCGCGGTGAAGCTCATACAAGCAATTATCATTCCATTAATGATTACTAAAGTTGGAATATATCTCTTCAAAATTCTTTCAATTATACGTTCTGAGCTTCTAAATCCTGGCACACTCATACCTGAATCGAGAATTTGTTGTGCGATATCGCGTGGTGCTAATCCAGAGACTTCAACCCATAGACGGCCGAGCATCACACAAAGAAATATGAATATGACTAAATAAATAACAGCTCTTAAGGGGTCTTGAAGAAGGGCATTAATACCTTGGGGTGCTGATAAGAAATATAATATTCCTCCTGTAGGTAATAAATATTGTCCTTGTTGGGTTGCCGACGCCTCCTTAGTAAATTTTCCTATAATGTTTAACCAGAAGTCAGTATCTGGGTTCCGCAGGGCGGAATCTGGACCTGCAATTAACTGACCGAAGAATAATAGATTTGCATATAAGGCATTTACTAATATCACGGGAATATTAGAGACATATAGTAGTTTCATTGGATATTTTCCTCTGAATCCTCGATATCCTCTGTATGTAAGAGGTATTTCTACTCTGGTCGATTCAAGCCAAACAACAATTACAAAAATAAGTAATGTAGTTAATCCACCTAAAATTGAAGGTAATTGTCCTCTTTGAAATAGTGATGCTATATCTACATTAGGATTGGTAAAGGATTCAAAAAAAGCAACAACTATACCTCTTGCTCCCTGTGGAGAATTGATCCCATAAAAACTGAAGCAATTTAGAAAGATTTGTCCTGCAACTCCAGCAGCGATGAATAATGAAACCCCACTTCCCAGACCCCATCCTTTTTGTAATAGTTCATCTAAAAGTATTATAATAATCCCAGCAAACAATAGTTGCAGAAATATGAACGTTTGTGTTGCAATACCTAAACCTGAACCAAAGGCTCCACCAAGAATGTATGCAACTGCATTAAATATGGTTAAAAACAAAGCCATTACTTTTTGGGAGCCACTAAACATCGCTCTATCGTATGGATCACTCATATCTACCTTAATAATTTTTGAACCAAGTAATAATTGCATTACTAAACCAGCAGTTACTATAGGACCGATACCCAGTTCGGTTAGAGTTCCTCTTTTGCTAGCTAAAATTACCCTTAACCAATAATAATAATCTGTGGTATTTGCCAGATTTACTCCGTACATAGGAATACTGGACATAATTATATAAATGACCAAAACAAGAGATGTCCAAATGAGCTTTTCTTTAAAACTTACCTCTCTTTGGGGCTGTTTTATCTCCGGCATTACCCGTACAAATGGAGAGAAAAATTTAAGAAATTTACCTCCCATCTTGTATCAATACCTTCATTTTTTTGTTAGGAAGTCTAATTTATAGATAAATTTCACTTTAGTGGTTGATAAATGTAACTAATAAAAAATTAACTTTAAAAAAAAGTTTTTGATCGAACTTTAAATTTTTAAAAAATTTTGTAGATAATAAATAAAAAATAGGTTAAAAAAAATTTATTTAATTCAAGTTTTTCTAGAAAAGTGACCCAATACCAGTTGGTTCTTCTTCCTCTTCTTCTTCTTCTTTTTTCTTCTTTTTTTCTTTCTTTTCTACTTTAGGTGCTGCACTTGGGGCTGTCATAACAGGAGCAGAGCCAGCGGATTTAATGATATCCTCAAGTTTGACCTCCTTTAAACCTGCTATAAGCTTAGTGAGTTCTGCTTTGTCGATTTTAGAACCAGCCGCCTCTAAAACCTTTTCTAAGTTTGATTCTGTAATCTTTTTATTGGCTTTATGTAGCAATAAAGCAGCGTAAATTGATTCCATATTTTATAACCTCCAATTCTTAATTTCAATAATTTTTAATTCTTAATTTATTTTCAGTTGAAAAATTTAGCCGAATAAACCTCCTATACCAACTTGTTCTTCTTCTTCTTCTTCAGATTCTTTTTCTTCAACTTTAGGTTCTACCTTGGGAGTTTCTTGCAAACCTTCTCCAAAGATAATCGCACTTAATAAATTAGCACTTGCAACTGCTTTTTGGAGATATTCTTTTGTCATATCTTCAAATAAAACAGGGATTTCAAATAGTATTCCGAGAGCTTCTCTATGAGCTTTTGTAAGATCTTGCTTAAACTGATCTAAATTCATATATAGAATATCTTCGGGTATAATCTCGCCATCGCTCCAAGCAGAATGTATCCTAATTAATGATTCAATAGGTTTAATTCCTAACTTTTTCAAAACTGCAGCTTGTTTAACATCAACAACATCTCCTGCTTTATGTGTTCTGGTATCATCTCTTATCCAAATAGTATCATTTTGTATTCTTGTTGGCAATTTCAAGGTCATATTTAACTCAGATATTACCTGACCAGTAGGTAATCCCGTATCTCCGGCTGGAACCCAAATATCTACTGGAGTTACTTCCTCCGGTTTCGCGGGAACCATCCACTCATTCTCATTAAAAATCTTCTTTAATTCGAAAATATCCATATTTGTAAAACATAAGGCTGATTGTCCAGGAATATTCTCCGCAAATTCTTCTAAATTTGAATTTTTTGATTCTTTTTTAAATTCTTCAATGGCCCTTAACTGTAGATTCTTTTTAGACATTCTAATAATCGCTTTTCCTCTTAAAAGTTTTCTTGTTTCTTGAATTTGTCTATCATTTAAATTAGCAACTTCAATTACCGCGATATTTTTATTATTTTTAAACAAATCTATTAAACTATTAACTTCTTTTTTCTTCCATTGTGGAATAGCTTTTTTTCCAATCAATTATTTACACCTCTATTGATTTTAAATGCTGTTCATCAATTTTAACAGGATGGCCCATTGTTGTTTTAAGATACATGGATTTAATGTTGTTATATTTATGGGGCATTTGTTCTGCAATATAATCAACAACAGTTTTTAAATTCTCAATAACCTCTTTCTTTTCCATTGATTTCTTTCCGATTTTAACTTGTATCTGAGGTTGTTTCTTTAGTTGAATTCGAATTGCTTTTAAATACCGATCTACTGCAACTTTTAAATCTTCTGGACTTGATATTATTCCATATCCACTAGGGAAAGGTTTTGGCATTTTACCAACTGGTCCTAAAAACCTAGCAAGATATCGAGCTAGATTTGGCATCATTTTGTCTTCAACGATAAAAAAATCATACTTTTTAACAAATTTTTTTTTATACTTTTTCTCTTCATTATTTAATCTTACAAGACCCTCCTCATCCAAAGTATCTAATCCTAAATTTTTTGCCTCCAAGAGAATTTCATCTGAAGCAACCACACATACATTTGGCTTTTCAGAGATTAGAACATTGTTGGGTAAAAGGATTTCTTTATCAATTCTTTGTTTTGGGTCATTTAAATTTAGATCTTTAAGATTTACTATGAAATCTATACTCTCATCAAAGTTTCTAACTTTATCTTTAGACCCTTTTTTTTGCTTTACTGAAAATTTAATAGCAGCGCTAACTGATTTTCTTAACATTTTATCATCTAACTTCATGTCTTACATCTCACCCTTAATTCTATCATCAAATTCCCCATTTTCAATTTTTTTTTGAATTACTCGTGGATCTTCTCCTTCAACGGTAGCTCCTATTGATAACGCTGTACCTAATACAGTTTTCACAGCAGTTCTATAAGTTTTGTCCAAAAATTTCTCTTTCTTAGCGGTTGCAACAGCCATTACCTGTTCCAATGTTAGATTACCAATCTTTGATTCTGAAGCTGAAGTAATCCCTTTCTCAACGCCCAGTTCCTTCAGGAGAAGAGAGGCAGTACTTGGAGTTTCAACAAAAATTTCAAATTGTTTAGTCTCAGGATCACATTCAATCCTAACCGGAACTGTTAGGCCCTTGAAGATCATCGTTTTTTCATTGACCGCATCAACGACATCTTTTATATTTGCACAAAAAATCGAAAAGATTTTAATTTTATGCCTGTTGGACCTACAGCTGGACCTATGGGTGGCCCTCCTGACGCATTCGGGGTTTTATTCTAAACGAATGTTAAATTATAACTCTCCCACCAGTCACAAGAGCCTTTACAACCAATCTTCCTTTAGTACTCAATTAATTTCACCGTTTTGCTAAATAATTTTATGTTAAAATATACTCAAAAGATTAAGAACGTTCAATTAAATTCTTTATCGATCTTTTTCATCCCGATATATATTTTATATCGAAACCGCTTTAATTTGCGTCCTAAGTCCTTTAGAAGTATATTTTGTACTTAGTATGATTAAAAATATAGCAATATTAAAAAATTTTATTACGATTCTTTTCTTTATTCAGAATTTTTATTAATTAAGGGACATAAATTTTTAGAGGTTAAAATCTACAACATAATCTTCGCCCATAATCTAGGTTTTTTTTGAAAAACTCATCAGATAAAAACTCCATAATTTGGTCATAATTAAAATGAGTATTAAATGATGCATTTATCTGTTTGGGAATGTCCCTAACTTCGAGCCCAGGAATGGCGATTAATCTAAAAATCTCCTTTTTAATCTCTTCAGTTATTTCTTCCATTATGAAATTGTTATTTATTTACATAAATAAATGTAAGCCTTATTTTTAGAAATTCCAAGGTGAAAATTGTCTATATTTCTTCTAAAATCACCGTGTGGGTAATGGTTCCTATATTTTCAATCGAAGCTTCAATGGTATCTCCAGGATAAATTGGTGATATTCCACTTGGAGTCCCTGTAGCAACAATATCATCTTTTTCTAAAGTGACAAACTTTGAAAGATATTCCAAAATTACAGGAATCTTAAAAATCATATATTTAGTGTTAGAGGACTGTTTGGTTTCTCCATTCACCTTTAACTCAATATTAAGATTATGAGGAGCTTTTATTTCATTAACTTCTTTTATTACAGGTCCTATTGGAGCGAATGTATCAAAATTCTTGCTCCTATACCAAGGAAGATTAATGTTTCTATCAGCTACTTGCATATTTCGAGCAGTTAGATCAAGAAGTATGGTATAACCTTTTATATAATCATATGCATATTGCGCTGGAATGTGTTTACATTTCTTCTTAATAACAAATGCAAGTTCGACTTCATGATCTACTCTGTTAAACTCGTTATTTTGATACAATATTTTCGGGTAAATAATCGGCTTATTATCCGTGATTAACGTATTTATTGTCTTAACAAAAAACACTGGTTCTTTAGGTATTGGTGCTTTTGTTTCTTTAATATGTTCTAAATAATTCCTCCCTAGACACAATATTTTGGTAGGATTAATTGAATCATCCCCAATTTTCATTTTAGATATTCACTCTCCTTCTAAAACTACTTTATTTGTAAGTATTCCGATATCTTCAATTTTTGCTTCAATTAAATCACCCGGATTGATAGGACCTATGCCTCCAGGAGTTCCCGTAGCAATAATATCTCCTCTTTGCATTGTAAAAAATTTTGTTATATATTCTAATAATTCTGGGATTTTAAATAGTAAAAATTTTGTGTTTGATGATTGCTTAATTACTCCATTTACCTTTAATTCAATGTCTAAATTATGGGGGTCTTCTATACTTTCAACATTTTTAATAATAGGACCTATTGGTCCAAATGTGTCAAAAGATTTTGATCGAAACCAGGGAAACTTAGATACAATATCTTTAGCTTGCATCTTACGTGCAGTGATATCATTAAAAACAGTATAACCAAGGATATGTTCATATGCATTGTCTTCACTTACGTATTTGCATTTATCCTTTACAATGAAAGCTAATTCAACTTCATAGTCAACTCGGTTATATTTACTATTATTATATAACCATTTGGGATATACGATTGGATCTCCATTTAATATCAAACAATTTGGAGTCTTTGGAAACAATACAGGTTCTTCAGGTATATCCAATTTGGTTTCTTCAATATGATCCATGTAATTTGTACCAATACATATAATTTTGGTTGGATTTATAACGTAATCTCCAATCTTGACCATATACTCCACAATTTATAAAAAATTAATAAAAATCTTATCTTATTTAAAATTCTATAATTTATAAAATTACATCAATGAATATTATTATATACTAATCTACTCTGATGAGATAATATGTTAGATGAAACAATAATTACCAAGGCGATAATTGAGTCTTATACTAAAGATTTAATAGATAACTTAAAAGTGGATGTAATAATAGTAGGCGCCGGGCCTTCAGGTTTAACAGCTTCGAGATTTTTAGCGGAAAAAGGTTTAAAAACGATTATTTTTGAGAGAAAATTATCAATAGGGGGTGGGATGTTAGGAGGGGGGATGATGTTTAATAAAATTGTAGTTCAGAAAGAAGCAAAAAGAATCTTAGATTTATACAACATTAAAACTGAAGAATATGAACCTAATTATTATATCGCTGGTGCTATTGAATCTGTTGTAAAATTAACCGCATATGCTATTGATGTAGGAGTCAAAATTTTCAATTTAATCTCAGTAGAAGATGTAAAAATTAATGATAGCAATAAAGTAACGGGAGTAGTAATTAATTGGAGCGCTGTGGAATTAGCAAAATTGCATGTAGATCCGATGACAATAGAAAGTAAATACGTTATAGATGCCACTGGACATGATAGCGAAATAGTTAATATAATTTTAAGAAAAATTCCAGATGCAAAACTAAAGACTCTCACTGGTAAAAAAATAGGAGAACTTCCAATGAATGCAGAAAAGGGAGAACACATGTTGTTAGATATGACTAAAGAGATCTATCCGGGTTTATATGTAACGGGAATGACTGCGAGTGCTTGCTCAGGTGGACCCCGGATGGGCCCAATTTTTGGAGGGATGCTCCTTTCCGGAGAAAAAGTAGCTCAATTAATTATTGATAAACAGAAGAAGGCTTAAAATAATTTTTTAAGGAAATACATTCATTTAAAATTTACTTAAAATATTCATAAAATTTATGATAGAAAAGGATTCGAATAATTATAAGGGAGATATTGAAAAAAATAAAATCTTTAAAAAGAATACAACAAAAAAAATTGCTACCGCAGCAATTTTCGTAGGAATCGGCATAGCTCTAAGTAATATTAATCCTTTTGCCTTTATACCAATTATAGGATCAAAAATTTTTCCTTTTGCTCATTTTATTAATGCTATAACAGGAGTTCTAATAGGTTTAGCATTTTCCACAACTACTGCTTTGGGAATTGCAATAGTACGATACTTCACTGGCCTTGGAACTATTAATGCGTTCCATGGACACATTTCAGGAGCCATTGTAGTCTCTATATTTGCGTATTTATTATGGAAATATAAACCAAAACATGTGGATTTGGCAGCTTTAACTGAACCTTTAGGAACAATATTTATTGCAGGAACTATAGCACAATTAATAACTCCAGTTTCAGGAGAGGCTTTTTTTATAGGTTTATTTTTTTTCTGGGGTTTATTTGGGGCGAGTAGTGTACCTGGGTGTATATTAGGGTATTTAACTTTGAAAATTTTAAGAAGGGCAGGAATATCAAGAAAAGATTATTTCGAGTAATCAATTTATAATTCCGTATTAATTATGACAAATTTAAATCATTTGGATTTTCAGAAATTTCTTGGGCAACACACGTTTATCTATGGAGAAACAAACACTCAAAAAACGTCTCTAACAGCAAAATTTGTAGAATTTTTAATGAATTCAGAAAGATTTAAGCCTAAAGAAATATCTATATTAGATTTTGCCCCAAAATTAATTTATTTTGACAATTTAAAAATAGGAGGTAGAATTAAAGATTATTTCAAGGATAGTATAAAATGCAATTACATAAAGCTCAAAGGAGAGATAATTCCTCCTCGATTAAAGGCAATTAATAAAGAGGATTTATATAAAAACTTATGTCATAATTATACAATAGTGTCAATTATTTTAAAAAAATTTAATGAAAATCCAACCTCCATCCTAATAGCTAACGATATCTCAATTTATCTGCATTTAGGGAGTAAATATGATATATTGGAAGCCATTTTAAAATCTAATACGTTTTTTGGTAATTCTTATTACGGATATTCTATAAAGAAAGATTTTGCAAATTTATTAACTATTAAAGAACGGAAAAAAGTTGAGTTTTTAATTAAATACTTAAAAAATACAATACAAACTTAATAAAAATAAACATCTTCGACCTCTTGCTGTAATTTCATAAGGTTGTATTCTTTTTATAAAAAATTAAGGATAAACTTAAATTTTTAACATAAATCTTATAAAATGTTAAATTGAACAGGTCTGCGATAAAGAATGAATGGAACAACCGTTTTTTCTTTAATGAAGGATGGATTAAATTATAAATATTATAATTATGAAAATCGAAGGGTTTAGTATGGCAAGTTTAAAAGATAAAATAGTATTCATCACTGGGGCAAGTAGAGGTATAGGAAAAGCAATTGCTATAAAAGCTGCTGAAGATGGTGCAAAAATCGCTGTAGTGGCTAAAACTGCAGAACCACACCCTAAATTACCTGGTACAGTATATAGTGCAGTGGAGGATATCAATAATGCTGGTGGAAAAGGTCTTGCATGCATAGCAGATATTAGATTCGAAGCTCAAGTTAAATCAGCTGTTGATACTACTATTAAAGAATTTGGGGGAATTGATATATTAGTTAATGATGCAAGTGCTATAAGTTTAACATCAACCTTGGATACTACTATGAAAAAATTTGATCTTATGTTTTCAGTTAATGTACGCGGAACATTTTTATGTTCAAAGTTATGTGTTCCTTATTTAAAAAAATCCGAAAATCCACATATTCTGAATCTATCTCCACCATTAAATTTGGATCCCAAATGGTTTACTCATCATGTTGCTTATAGTATGTCGAAATATGGAATGAGTATGTGTGTGTTAGGTATGGCTGAAGAATTCAAGAAGGATAGAATTGCAGTTAATGCACTATGGCCTCGTACAGCAATTGCTACAGCAGCTGTTAGAAATTTATTAGGAGGTGATGCAACAATCAAGCATTCGCGTAAACCAGAGATTGTTGCAGATGCGGCTTACTTAATTTTAACAAGATCTAGCGAAGAATGCACAGGAAATTTTTTTATAGATGACGAAGTTTTAATGGAACATGGTATTACAAATTTAGAAAAGTATTCAGTAGTTCCTGGTTCTAAGCTTATTCCAGATTTCTTTCTTTATGGGGGCGGTCAAACTTAATAATAGTTATACATTTAGAAATAATTAACTGTAACTAATATTACTAATTAAGTGAGTATAATTTGAAAAAAATAGTACTTTTTGGACCACCTGGAGCTGGAAAAGGAACTTTTTCGTCCCAAATTAAACAAGTTTCACCAAAAATAGTGCATATCAGCACAGGTGATATTTTTCGAGAGAATCTCAAAAATGAGACTACTTTAGGCTTGAAAGCTAAGGCTTTTATGGAAAAGGGAGAATTGGTACCAGATAATATCGTAATTGAAATGATAAAGGATCGAATGAGCAAAAGAGATGTTAAAAGTAATGGTTTTGTGCTAGATGGTTTTCCACGTACTTTATCTCAAGCAGAGGCTTTATCAAATATAACTGACATAGATTTTGTTATATTATTAGAAGTTGATGAGGAAATTATAATTAAAAGAATCCTCGGTAGATTTTCATGCCCAAATTGTGGTGAACTATATAATAAATATTTTATGAAACCAAAAAAAGAAGGGATATGTAATAAATGTGGAGCATCGATAAAATTTGAACAACGAACTGATGATAATGAAGAAATATTGAGAAATCGACTTGACATTTACAAAGAAAATGCTAAGCCTCTCCTTGATTATTATAGAAATAAAGGAAAGGTAAAAAAGATCAATTATGAACATAAATTAACTGAGAAAGAAGTTAGAAATGTATTAGAGCTTTAATTACATTTAGTTATTATTTTTTTAACATTATGAAATCTAGTATTTGCATTTCAATTCCAATTAAGTCAAACGACTTAAGAGAAGCCCAAATTTTAGTCAACAAGGCATTAACATTCAATCCTTTAGCAATAGAATTTAGATTTGACTATATAAAAAAAAAAGATTATATAACAAAAGGTTATGCGATAAAATTAAAAGATCTACTTGAAAATAAGTGTATCTCGATTTTTACTCTAAGAGATAAGTTAGAGGGAGGAAAACTTAAAATTCAAAAATTGGAAAGAATAGAGTTAATAAAAATGCTAATTCAAGCCCGACCAGACTTCTTCGATGTTGAACTGAACACAGATCTGGAAACACTAAATAATGTAATTTCTTTATCTTTTATGGAAAAAGTCAATTTAATCTTTTCTTATCACAACCTTAAAGAAACGTTAAATTATGAAACCTTAAAAAATATTATATTAAACTTTGAAGAGAAAATTATAAAGAATAAATTAAACGAATTTGACATATTGAGTAAAAGTATCTATAAACTAATATTTACAGCTCAAAATATTGAAGATAACCTAGTGCCTTTAAAACTTTGCCAAGAATTTTCAAGAAATAAAAAAAGAATTATATCTTTTTGCATGGATAAATTAGGAATAATTTCAAGAATAATGTGTGTAAAATTAGGTTCTTTTCTGACTTATGCGGCTCTTGAAGAACAAACAGCACCTGGACAAATTTATGTGAAGATAATGCAACAATTCTATGAATTATTCTAAAATGAATAACGAATATGCTTAAAGTTAAAATATAAATAATGAATATAGATTTATATGGTTGTTTATTTCGCATTTTTATTTCATATATATCAACCACCAGTACAAATACCACAAGTAATAAAGCAAATTGTCAATGAATCATATAAACCTATAATTAAGGCACTAGAAAATCACACATATGCCAAGATTACGCTAAACATCAATGGTACTTTGACAGAGCAACTCCATGACTTTGGATATGACGATTTGATTCAATCTATCATTATGGGTGCCAATAGAGGACAGATCGAATTCACAGGCTCAGCAAAATTCCATCCAATTTTACCTCTTATCCCAGAGCAAGAAATTAGACGTCAAATTAAGCTGAATAATGAAACTAATCGCTATTTCTTTGGAAAACTGTATACTCCTCGTGGTTTTTTCCCGCCTGAAATGGCTATTTCTGAAGAAGTTTTTAAGGTTGTAAAAAAATTAGGATTTGATTGGGTCATTCTTAGCGGAATAGCAAATATACTTCCAGATTTTCCAACTAATTATATCTCTTTACACAAAAACGGTCTAAAATTAATATTTAGAGACGATTATATCTCAATAGATTGTGCATTTAATAAAATAAATAATGTAGATACATTTATCAATCGTCTAAAATATAAAAATTCAAACGAAGATATGTATATAATCTTGGCATTTGATGGGGAGACCCTTGGGCATCATGTTAAAGGTGCGATTGATGATTTCTTAATCCCATTATTCGAAACACTACCTCAAAGACAAGATATAAAAATTTGTACTGTTTCTGAAATTGTTGATAGATTTCCAAAAAGAACTAAACAAGTCCCTCGCGTATCTAGTTGGTCGACAATGCCCTATGATTTAGCACATGATGTACCATTTCCCCTATGGTTTGACCCCAATAATGAGATACATAGAGAACAACATCGTTTTTTCATGTATGCTCTTACCTTAATTAACTTATCTACAAAATATAGAGACAGTATGGACGAAGAGAAAAAAAAAATTTTTGAAAATGCCCGAAATTTGCTTGATAGAGGTATTTACAGTTGCCAACAGTGGTGGGCATCACAAAAGCCATGGTATAATCCTGATATGATATTACGTGGATTGAATGAGGTTTTAATAGCTAGTGTTAACGCAAAAAGAAGTATTCCCGATAATAATCCGGAAATCAAAGAAGCTATGGAGTTAATCATGAGAGATATGTTACAAGCTCATGATAAAATTATCTTAACTTTATAATAAAAAAAGATGAACAATAAATAAAATTAACAAGCTTTCTTTTTATTTTTGGTGGCCAGATGTCCGGTATTACTGCGATTTATCAAAAATATTCCCACAACTTCCACATTTAATCCTTTTTTTGTAAACGGGGGTACCTTGCATGGAAAAGTAAAGTACTTGGGTTTTATCTGGCTCTTCATGAAGCTTTCTAGGGTTTTCTTCTCCACATTGACCGCACTTAAATCTTTTGTATTCAGTCATTTTATTAAACTCTTATTTTATATAAAATAGTAAGACTTTTTGAATTTAAATTTAGTTTTTTAAACAAAAAATAAAAATTTGATTATTATATTCTGATATCGGTTTTGGAGATAATTTCATTAACAATATCATTTACTTCTCTATTTGTAGTATCTATAACGATATCTGCTACTGCATTATAAATGGGTTCTCTATTGTGTAAAATTACTTCTATCTCTCTTTTAGGATTTTTTTTATCTATTAATGGTCTCTTTTCTTTCCCATTCTTAATTATTCTATAAGAAAGTTCATCAATACTTGCAGTTAGGAGTATTAGAACACAATTTTTTCTTAAACGCCTAACATTTTTTTTATTTAAGACTATGCCCCCTCCACAAGAAATAATTACTTTCTTTAACTTAGAAACTTTTTTACAAGCTTTAATTTCATATTCTCTGAATTTTTGTTCTCCATCTTCTTCAAAGATTTCATTTATTGACTTTCCAACCATTTCTACAACGATCTGATCAGTTTCTAAAAATCGGTACTCATTATTTAAACAACTTGCGAGTTTCTTACCAATCAATGTTTTTCCAGTAGCCATAAATCCAATAAGAGCAATAGAATCTTTAAACATAATCAATTCAGTTTCTTTATAATTAAAATCTTTAATTTATAGAAAATCCATGTCTTGCTATTACTCCTCCCTTAATTTCAAGATAATTTCCAGATATGTATGTATATGAATTGAATTCATCAAGATTCAAATCATTATCCCTTACATATTTAGGATCTGAATGCGTAGCTAATACTTCTCCGAAATAACAAACGTGTGAACCCAATTTAATACTGTTGATTACTTTACATTCCATATTCCATGGAAATTCTTTTACCATTGGTACTTGAACGATTGATGCTGGTTCTTTAGTTAAATTAAGATTTTCCCATTTATCAATATTTCTTCCCGAACGTGTACCACAATAATCAACCTCTTTTAACTGCTTGATAGTTGGATAATTAATTACAAATTCGCCATGTTTTTCGATTAATAAATAGGAATGGCGTTTGGGCTGTATTGAGATTACCACTATTGGAGGCTTTAGACAAACTTTACCAACATAAGCAAGTGTTATTAAATTTGCTTCATCTCCCTTTCCTACCGAAATAACAGCCGTAGGCATAGGAAATACGCTTATTCCAGGTTTAAGAATTACTTTTCTCATATTAGAATTCACCTTTCTTGTTTTAAATATTAGCTAAATAATTATAAATTAATTTTATCCTTAAACATATTAATAATTATTAATTTGTTGATTAATTGATAAATGTCAGTTAGGAATTATATTAACTCCCAAACAAAAATACTTGGTGTAATTGGGCACCCAATTGAACATAGCATGAGTCCTATTATGCATAATGCAGCTATTCAAGATCTTCATTTAAATTATATATATTTAGCTTTGAATGTTCCCCCAAATAAATTACAGGATGCTATAAAGGGAATAAAGGCTTTTAATATAAAGGGAATTAGCGTGACAATTCCTCATAAAGAACGTGTGATACCATTTTTAGATGAAATTGATCTTATTGCTCAAAAAATCAATAGCATAAACACAATAAAAAATGTAGATGGTTTTTTGAAAGGTACAAATACAGATGCAGAAGGAGCCAAAAAAGCATTAATAGAGGCGGGGTGTAAACTTTCAGGGAAAAAAGTTATTCTATTAGGCGCAGGAGGGGCTGCAAAAGCTATTTCTTACTCACTAGCTTCAGAAGTAGAGAAAATTTTAATCATTAACCGAACGGAAGAGCGAGCTAAAAGATTAGTCAGCGAACTAAAAACTAAAATAGGATACAATATCGAAAGCAAGAAAAATACCAAAACAACTATTAAAAAGGAAATAGATAATGCTGATATTTTAATAAATGCAACTTCGGTTGGTATGTTTCCTAAAACTGAAATATCACCACTTTCAAAAACTTTATTGCACAATAAATTATTTGTTTTTGATCTAATTTATAATCCTTTAGAAACCCAATTACTTAAAGATTCAAAAGAGATTGGTTGTAGGACACTAAGTGGTCTAGATATGTTGGTATACCAGGGAGCTTTAGCATTTGAATGGTGGACAAACAAAAAGCCAAATATTGAATTGATGAAATCAAAAATAATTGAATATTTAGGAGTGAAATAATGTTAGGAAAGAATTTAACTATAGTAGGAGGCTCAGGAGGGATGGGAAAAATTTTTGCTAGATACTTCAAAAAACATGGATTTAATATAATTTTAAATGCTCGGAATAAAGAAAATTTGAAGCGAGTTGCTAATGAATTAAATGTAAGTTATGCACCATCCCTTGAAAAGAGTGTCAAAGATGCAGATTTAGTCATGATCTCTGTCCCTATTACTGTTACAATAGAAACAATAAGAAAAGTAGCTCCCTATTTAAAACCGGATTCTTTAATTTTTGATATCACTTCATTAAAAACTGATGTGGTGAGAATTTTTGATGAACTTAAAAGAAAATATCCTATTAATTGTCTTTCACTTCATCCAATGTTTGGTCCTGGTATTAAAAATATGAAGAACTATATCATGCTTGTATTAAGAATTGGCGGTACTAAAAACTATATGTATATCGTGGATGATTTAATAAGATTATTCAAATCTGATGGTCTATTAATTACTGAAACATCTCCCAAATTACATGATAAATACATATCAATGACCCTAGGAATACCACATATGCTTAATATCATATTTTTAAACCTATTGAGAAGAATGAAAATGCCGTTAAATGAATTGACAAAATATGCAGGTACAACTTTTCTGCTCCAAAAAATTTTTGCTGAAAGTATTATTCAAAGAGAAATGGATATGTTTGGGGATATTCAAATAAGAAACAAGGAATTTCAAGAAGTTTTAGACGAATTCGAAAAATTGTTAAGAGAGTACAAAAAAATAATACAAAATGAAGATAAGCAAAGTTTTATTGATATGTTCTACGATGCTTTAGATTATTCAAAACCTGATAATGACTTTAAAGATTCATATAAAAATTTCTATGAATTCATGAATATATTAAAAGATGAATAGGTGTAAGAATCAAGCGCAAATCTCGTAAGTTTTTAAGTACTATTTAAATTAAGGATCATCTACTTTTATGAGGAGAAAATAAATTAATAATTTAAGTTGCATTTTATAAAATGAATTTTTTTTAGATGTGAAGAAATTAAGTTAATCCATAATAAGAAAAGTGTAAAAAATGAATTCTGTTAATAAGTTCAATAGCATCAATTCCTTATTTATTGTATTAGATGGGATCGATGGCTCTGGTACTACAACTCATAGTAAACTTCTCTATGGCTTTTTAGAATCAAAGGGTTTTAAAGTTCATTTAACAAAAGAACCTTCAAATAGTGAAATAGGCCAATTAATAAGGAAAAATCTTCAAAATCAAGACATCCCTCCGACTACGGATGCTTTGATGTTTGCAGCTGACAGAGACTTCCATTATCAGATGGAAATTAAAGATTACTTATCAAAAGAATTTATTGTTATTTCTGATAGATACGTCGAATCATCAATAGTATACCAATCTATTCAATCAGAAGAAATCTCAATTGAATGGCTGAAATTGATAAATAAATTTGCAGGAAAAGCAGATTTAACTATTATATTAGATATTGATCCAAAAATCTCCTTAGCAAGAAAATCAACTACCATTGAAAAATTTGAGAATGATTCTTTTTTGAATAAAGTTAGAGAACTTTATCTTGTGAGAGCAAAGGAAGAGGGCTACTTTATTATTAATACAAATGAAATTATAGAGTTTGCTCAGCAAAAGATACAAGAAATAGTTTTAAAGAAACTAAAAGAGAAGGGAATTAAAATTTAATATAGAAAACAAAAATTATTTAATTCTTTAAAATATTAAAGTTCATTCTTAAAAGTTAAAAAAACCTTCTTAGAAATTGGAAAACTTAATTCAATCAAATAAGGAGAAAATTTTCAAAATTACATTAAATTTTTTATTTCTTCTTGAATATCCTCAATTCTTTTTTTCGCTTTTATAAGTATCTGGGTTTTTCCATACTTCAAGAACCACCTATTAAATCTTTCTTCAATTGACACCTCCCGAGTCCCAGCCATATGTTTATCAGCTAAGCAAATTATCTTCTCTTCAATAGTTTGGGGCAAAAAGTCTCTTTCAGGAAGATTAACACCAACAGCATCAACCTTATCTAATCCTCCTAAAATATGGGTTTCACAAATTCTCGCTAGTTTTTCAGAAAACCCATGTTCTCTTAATAGATGTGCTCCTATTAGAGCATGTCTAAATCCATGTGTCTTTGCTCGACCAATGTCATGTAATAAGGCTCCAATTTCAATTAAATCAATATCGACTTCAATTTTTACTATCTTTTCTGCTATTTCTAAGGCTTTATCAGTTACTTTAAGAGAATGACGTCTAACATGATATGGAACTTTCATTTTTTTTAAAAAGTCAAATGCAAATTCCCTAGATGGTAATATCTGATTATCATCCATTATTTTTTATATATTAAGAATTAGCTTTAAGGTTTAGTTATATTTTCATAAGTAAGATGGAAAGCTTTTTATTTACTGATAAATAAAAAAGAGAGTTAATAAACTTCCTCATATGGGCCACTAATTGAGCCACCAATTATCCCTCCTAGAATTGCTCCAATTAAAGCACTAATAATTCCTCCAACGGTTGAGAAAAGTTGTGGTGGTTGAAACAAAGCCATGAGATCTTCACCACCAATTACGCTCAATAGCATCCAAATTAATAAATCTACGACAATGACTACTGTGCTAGCCACTAATCCTCTTTTAAATCCTTTTGAAATAGATCCGCTTAAATAGCCTACAAAGATGCAAGCTAAAAGTTGGGGAGCAAAAAAGCTGACAATGGAAGGGTTCTCAGTAAAAAAAGAAATGATATCATATTTAAAATTCCAACCAATTAGTATAGTGACTATTTTTAAAAAATCGGAACCTGCCGTGACTTGGATAATTGGAAGAGTACCACCCAAATCAAAGAATAAACTTGTGAAAAAGCCAAATGTTACCCCTACAATGATTCCTATTACCAATCGGTATGATACCATAGTTTAAACCATCTTTTCGAGCTTCTTTTATAATTAATAAATTTATTATAAATAGGAATTAATACAATATTTTAATTCTTTAGTTCTAAAGCACATAGTTGACTTCTTTTAATAAAATATTAAAATTATGCTATTTTAATTAATATATTTGAGACAATTTTATTAATTTAATAATTAACTAACTCTTAGGGTCTTACCTTGGCTAAAAAGAAGAAAAAGGCTGAAGATGCTAAAAAAACCGAAGAAAAGGAAAAGACAGAAGATTTTGAATTTGAAGAAGATTTCGTTGAGGATTTCGAGGAAGATCTTGATTTAGTTGAAGAACTCGATCTACTTGACACAGAAAGTATTGAAGAGGATGCTGTAGCAGCTCAAAAAATAATCGATAAAGATGAAGAACAAAAACAACTTTATTTAAGTTGTGGAATACATATCGGGACAAAATTACTCTCTGGAGATGCAAGAAGGTTTATTTATAGACAGACTAATTATGGCCTTTATGTTATCGACTTAACTAAAACGGATGAGCGATTAAAAATCGCAGCAAAATTTTTAAGTAAATATATCGAAGAAGGAAGTGATCGAGTAATCGTAACATCTGTTAGAAGATATGGAAAAGAACCCGTTCGTAAATTCTGCGACGCTCTAGGGTGTAAAGCTATTGTGGATAGATTTATACCGGGCTCACTTACTAATCCTCAGATTGATGATTATATCAAAGACGCTTCTGTGGTTGTCATTGTTGATCCTCATGCAGATAAGGTAATCCTTAGAGAAGCAAAATTAGCCCGTATTCCTGTTGTAGCATTATTTGATACTGATGATATTCTTAATGGAATAGATCTTGCGATTCCTGCAAATAATCGTGGTAAAAAAGCCTTAGGATTATCATTCTGGTTATTAGCAAGACAAATTTTGCTAGAATTGGGTAAGATATCTAGTGAGGACGAATTTCCTTATTCTCTTGAAGAGTTTACTTCAAAAATTGTGCCTGTATACAGACAGGAGTAGACTTAAATTAAATTTAAACGACTTTCGCAAACAATTCTTTGGCATTAATGTATGCCCTACTATTACTAGAAATTGTCAATAGATTTTCTCCAACTAAATTCATTTTACTGATTTCTTCGTCGTTTGGCAGCGATCCCAGAAATCTTACATTATTTTCGTGTAATTTTTCTACACGTTCTATTATAAGGTTCTCTAAATCCTTTGGAAATCTGTTTCCGATAATTAAAATATTTTCAAAATCTAGTTCTACGTCTTTACTTACTTCAATGATTCGCTCCATAGTATGAAATCCCATTTTACTTGGGTCTGTCACAATTATAAGGTCTGTAACATCCTGTCCTGTCTTTCGAGAAAAATATTCTAATCCGGCAGGAGCATCAATAAGGACAATGTCATAATTTTTTGCTAATACATCAATAATACGTTTGAGCGCATTATTAACACTACAATAGCATCCCGAGCCCTCCCCTCTGCCCATTTCCAGAATATCAAAATCATCCATTTCAAGCAATGCATCAAACACCTCGGATTCTATAATTTGATCCTTTGAAACTTCAAGTGGTATTTGCCTTTTTTGTATTTGCTCTTTCAATGATGCCATTTTACCCCCAACTGTTTCTCTAAAAGTTATTTCTTTTCCAATAATATCACCAATGTTTGCATCAGGATCAGCATCAATTATTAGTATATTTTTATACTTTTTAGTTTCCAAGATGAATTTGAGCATTAAAATTAACAATGTTGATTTTCCCACACCACCTTTTCCGCTAAAAGATATTATTTTTGGGGCCATGATGAGTCTTAATTCTGTATTCTTAATTACTAATGAAAAATAAAGAGAGAGATCATATAAGGTTTGATTTTATCTTTTATTGAAAAAACCTACTACCAACTTTATAAAAAAAATTGTAAGCTAATTTTATTTAAGAAAATAATCTAGTTTTTTATGACGATAACGAAACTTTTTTTCTATTCCATTTCGCATACCAGGTAATTCAAAACATTGCTTCGGAATCATTTTTTTGAAAAATGGTTGATTGTCTCGTTCTGGAATGTACTGAGACTTGTATAAAGTTTCAAATATTTCTCTACCAGTAAATTGAATATCATCAAAATAAGGGATTATTGGGCGTTTTTTGCTAACTTTTTCTACTACGTATTTCAGAGAAAAGTAAGTATCATGTATATTTCCACTTTCATTGATAATACTTGTTTTTTTATTATATTCGTTATAAAGACAAATGACACACTCCGGCCATCGTTCATGAAAATATTGTAAAACAAGATCAATAACTTGGTGTTTTAGACATACCACTCCATATAATACACCACGATTATTTATTTCTGTTCGAGTAAATTGTTTTGCTCTATAAGCTTCCTTAAATATTTCTCGCATCATTATATTAAGTTTTTTCGCTTTCTGTGTTCCTAAATTGCGTAAAACAACATTAGGTATCTTTTTAATCTGATTTATTAAGCTTGGAGTAAATAGCGCATGTCTTTTAAGATTTTTAATTAAATCTTCACGAGAATACCCTTTAGCACATCCTATTACCTCTAATGGATCTTTATATTCTCTTTTTTCACTCAATCTTTTCTTCCTCTAAACATAGTTGGATAATATACTCTGATGTTGTCCATTTAACAAAATAAAAGGATCAGCTCTTTTAAGCACAACGCCAACAGACTTTAATTCAGAACGACGTTTGATTATGAACTTTTGAGACCTTAGATTAATAATTCTTTTAGCTGAAACTGGTCCTATCCCTGGTATACGTAACAATTCATTATATGATGCCTTATTCGGATCAATTGGTCCAACCCTCTCGATATATTGTCGTGCTAAATGGACTTTAGGATCTCCTTCAGGTAAATTTCCTTCATCCGTTAAAATTTCTTCTAAGTCTTTCAATGTGTAATGATAAATTCTTAGTAACCAATCACATTGGTATAACCTATGTTCTCTAGTTACGGAGGCGCCTTGTTTATCTTCTAACGGGCTACCTCTTATGGGTATAAATGAGGAAAAATAAGCTCTTCTAAGATCAACCTTTTTATAGCCCCAATCGATCCTCCTGAGCAAATCAAGATCTGTTTCATTCTCATTAGCACCTACTACAAATTGAGTAGTTTGTCCACTGTTTAAAATAGGTGCACCATCCCAGCGAAAACTTTTATAGCCATTCTTTCGATGATTCCCAATCATTTTTTCTTGAAAATCTAATTGACAATCTTCTTTTAGATCTTTTAGAATTTTTAGAGCTTCTTTATTATGCTTTATACGTAGATCTTTAATCCATTTTTGACGAGTTAAAATATCATTATTTAAATCTTTTTGTTCGGCAATTTCCGCAAGATATTCCTTAGTAGATGCCTCCGAATTAATTGATATTCGATCAGCTAAAGATATTGCTTCTTTAAGTAGATATTGACTCACCCCCGGTAAACATTTAAAATGAATATATCCTTGAAATCTGTACTTAAATCTTAGAAGTTTTATTACATCTAGCATTTCCTCGGTTGTACTATCAGCGCTCTTACATACTGCTGATGAGATAAACACTCCTTCTACTACATTCATAGAATATAGTTTCATGAAGCTTCGAGCATATTCTTCTGGAGTAAAACTCATTTTTCGCGTACAACTATGAGAAAAACAATATTTGCAATTGAAAATACATTTATTACTATATAATGTTTTAAAAAGACTCATGCATCTACCATCAGGAGTATAGCTATGGCAAATCCCAGCATTTGCAGTAGCACCTATCCAATTTTTTGAATCTCCGAATAATTTTGGATACTTTTTTGTGCGACTGGAAGCCGTACTAGCACATATGTCATATTTTGAATTTTCTCCTAGTACTTGAATTTTTTCTAAAATAGATGGCAAATTCTAACTCAACAAAAATGTAAGATATATGCAATAAAGTTTTGACTGTTAACTTATAAACTGGAGGGGATTAATGAATTTTAAAACTTATTGATAAAAAAAACTTAATTTTAGTTTTATATTCATAAAATTATTGATTCAAAAATTAATAAATATTAGAAAGAAACATGCCTGAATATACTGGAGGAGAAATTATAACTAAATATTTAATAAAAGAAGGAGTTAAATATGTTATAGGGATTCCCGGTCATGGATGTTTAGCATTGGTTGATGCTTTTTTTAAGGATAAAGAGCGCTTGAGATTAATACAACCTAAACAGGAAATGTCTGGTGTACATATGGCTGTTGGATATTACAGAATAACAAGAAAACCTTTAACCGTATTTACATCAATAGGTCCAGGCGCTATTAATACTGCAATTGGTGTTGCTGATGCTTTTGTTGATTCCTTTCCCTGTCTTATAATCACAGGTGATACACATGTACATATGAGAGGTAAGGGCGTTTTACAAGAGATAGAACGCAAAAAAGATTCTGGTATGCCTAGAATCCTTGAACCAATAGTGAAGCGTAGCTTTGAAGTTGATGTCGTCAGTCAGTTACCTACAATAATGCAAAGAGCTTTCAATATAATGTTAAGCGGTAGAAAAGGACCTGTTCATATTGATCTTCCTATGGATGTTCAAGCTAATGGTATAGATGTAGAAATCCCAGATCCGCTAGAGAGAAGATATCAAGGACGTTTTATGGCTGATCCTGAGTTAATTAGTGAGGCTTCCATATTACTTAAATTTGCTAAAAGGCCTGTATTATTTGTAGGAGGAGGTGCTGTCGATTCAAATGCAAGTGGGGAGATTAAAATTTTAGCAGAAAAATTAGGAGCGGCTGTTGTAGTCACTATGATGGGGAAAGATATAATCGATAATACTCATCCACTTTATTGTTGGTCAGCTGGTTCGAAAGGAACCACTGTTGGCTTGAAGATGACTTCCACTGCTGATGTCATCCTTGCAATAGGATGTAGATTTGCAGATGAAACAGCCAGTTCTTATAAACAAGGTGTGAGTTTTTCAATTCCTCCCACTAAATTAATTCAAATTGATTTAGACCCACATGAAATTGGCAAGAATTACCCTGTTACTGTAGGGATAGTTGGTGATGCGAAATCCTGTTTAAAACAAATCATTAACGAATTGAAAGATTTTCAAAAAGATTACAAATCTACTTTCTATTATAAAGAAATACAAGAGGAGAAAAAAAGGTGGTTTGAATTTTTAAATCAACATCGAGATGATTCAAAAGTTCCAGTAATGATATCTACAGTTTTAAGAGAAGTTAGGAAGTTCTTCGATAGAGATGCTGTTATTGTTACTAGTTCTGGTAACGTTCAAGCCCAGATGCTTCAGGAATTAGAGTTTTATGAACAAAGAACTTGCTTGACAACAGGTGGATTCTCAACCATGGGTTATAGTGTTCCAGCTGCGATTGGAGCAAAATTAGGGTCAATAGATATCGGAAAACCAGATAGACAAGTCGTTGCATTAGTAGGAGACGGCGACTTTATGATGACAATCTCTGAATTATCAGTTGCTGTGCAATTGGGATTAACAAACATTTTTTTTATAGTCATAAATAATCATGGCTGGATAGCGATAAAAGATTTGCAACAGACAGCTTTTGGTGAAGATCGTGGTTATGGTACAGCATTCAAAGATAAGGAAGGTAAAACATACTCTCCAGATTTTGCTAAAATTGGAGAGGCTTTTGGTTGCTATGCCATAAAGATTTCTAAGAAAGAAGAGATTATAACTGCTTTAGAAAAAGCTTCAAAATCAGCTAAACCAGCTGTAATAGAAATAGAAGTACAAAGAGAGTTTCCTTTCACAGGATCCCCAGCAGTAGGTTGGTGGGATGTAGCGATTCCTTCTTATTTAAAAGATCGCAGAAAAAAATATAATGAGGAAATTAAAGGAGAAAAACTTTAATCTTACATTTCCTTTTAATTCATACATTTATCATACTTAATTTAACATTATGAAAGATTTTTCTAAGATTTTTGAAGAAAAAGGCATAGATTATATTCAATTTCATTTTACAACTTTAATAGGAGAATTTAAAGAGGTTGAATTTTCCTCCAAAATATGGGAGGAGATGAAACAAGGAACAGGTATTGATGGGTCAAGCATAGGGTTTCTAAAAACTGAGCAAAGTGATATACAAATAGTTCCGGACTTAAATACGTTTGCTATAATTCCTTGGAATACTAGAATAGGTCGATTTATTTGTGACATTACTGATAATAAGGGGAATATTTATCCCATGTGTCCCAGAGGTATATTAAAAAAACAAATAAATTTAGCTTCTTCTTTAGGATATGACTTTTTGACAAGACCTGAATTAGAGTGGTCATTTCTGACTAATGAATTAAAACCCGCAGATCATGGAACATATATGGATATGCCTCCCAAAGATCACTTAGATGAATTAAGACGTCAAATAACTGACGATATGCTTGAAATGGGAATTAGAGTTAAAACTATTCACCACGAAAATTCTTCTGGACAACATGAAATAGAGTTCTTATCATATAATGCTTTATATCAAGCAGATAATGTTCAAACTGCAAAATTAATCATTAAAACAGAATCCTACTATAATGATCTAATTGCTACTTTTATTCCAAAACCATTTTCTGCAGAAGCAGGGAATGGACTACACATTCATCAATATCTTAGTCAAGAAGGAAAAAATATTTTTGCTAATAAAGAGCAAGGAATTAGTGATCAGCTAAGATATTACATTGGAGGAATACAAAGACATGCAGATGCTATAACAGCTATTCTAAATCCTATTATAAATTCATATAAAAGGCTCATTCCTAATCATGAGGCTCCAGTATATAACATATGGGGAATAGGTAATAGAGCAGCACTAATCCGCGTTCCTGGTTATGAAAAGTCAGCAAGAGTTGAATATCGGGCAGGAGATGCCGCAATGAACATTTATCTTGGTACAGCTCTCTTACTTGCTTCTGGTCTAGACGGAATTAAAAATAAGGTCGAACCAAATAAGCCTCTAAAAGAAAATATTGATAATTTAAATGATGGACGACGAGAAGATTTAGGAATTAAAACACTGCCGCGGAGTTTAGACCAGGCTTTAAATGCATTTAAGAACAGTCAATTAATTAAGGATGTACTCGGAAAGGATGTAGTAAAAAAATTCATAGAATTAAAAGAGAAAGAACTCATAGAGTATAAAAAAGCAACCGATGCTGGAAATGAGACAGATTGGGAGCTAAAGAAATATATTTTTTGTTAAAATACTTATTTCATTAATAAATTGAAAAATTCTCATCTAATTTCTTTTTTAGAGTTTTAGGGAAATTAAATCTAACATTGTAGAAATTATATATAAGATTATCAATTTCTTTTTGAATAGATCTAAAATTATAATTTAAATTATTTTTTTTCTCCTCAATTATTTTACTTACTAATAATTCAACATTTGATTTTACTTCTTTATTCGGTTTTATGATTGGTAATGCATGAATTCCAGAAATTTGAATACTATTGGTATTATTTATAATACCCTTTGCGAGATAATTATACAGTGAGCTATTCAATAAACCCAAAGCATATAATACAGAAAAAGATTTATCCTGAACGATAAAACCAATAGCTTTATTTGAATCCCAATAACATCCCTTAGGCATATAGCGTGCGGATAATTTGGAGCTTATTCCACTCACTACTATTCCTTCTTGTTCAAAAGGTACATTCTTAGGGATATCATATACTGCAATAGCTTCTTTATTCCATTTAAGAGCTTCCATGATTGGTCTGTAATATTGGTCAGACCCTCCTCGCTTTAAATAAGGTTTCCAATTCTCTGAATTTAGATCATCTCTGGAAATTATTTTATGTTTTTTATCTGATTCCATAATTTTTTCATTCCTTTTATTAAAAATATTTGCTAAATCTGTTTTTTCTATCGCAGCAATAAATTTTTTGTTATCATGAGTATGCATTCCTATATAACCTCGAATAAACTCTCTTAATTTAGGTGATTTTTCAAATAATTCGATTATTTGTTGTTCTATATCAATGAAAAATATATTGAAAGGTAATATGTGATATTTTTTTTGCTTTATATAATAATTAAGTGGAGGATTCCAATATTCAGATTCGTGTCTAAGGCGAGGTATTACATTAATTATATTATTGTCTCTTTCTATTTTATTAACTTCTCCTGTACATTTAATTAGAGTGATTATAACAGGGTTAGTGCTAACTCCTTGGTTAGAAAATAAATCTTTGGGAGCTAATAATATTTCATTAAGTTTAGTATTTTCAAGTAAAAACCTTCTAAGTTTCTTATGAGTTATTAGAGTTAAGAAAGTATCGCTAGTTATAAAGCTCAATTTACCACCTTCTTTTAATCTCCATATACTATTTATTATAAACATTGAATAAGTTTCATGGGCACTAATATGACCATAGACTTTTTTTAATTTCGATTTATTCTTTTTCACATAGGAACTCGATTTATTAAGGTAAGGAGGATTCCCTATTATAAAATCAAACGCATTTAATGATTTATTATTAAAATTCAGGAGTGTATCTCCTAATTCAAATCTTATTCCTAAATTATTAATGCGTTCTTTATAATTGGGGTTAATATCATAAGCATATATTTGATTTTTATTTACCCCTGCATTTAGAAGCATTTTGATGAAGACTCCAGGACCTACGCATGGATCCAAAATCTTCTCATTTGACTGAATTTTACCTAACTTTGATATGATATATTTTGCAGTCTCTTGAGGGGTTACTACTGCTCCTAATTCCTTTTTGTTTAAATCCAGCAAATTTCGATTTAAAATTGTATTACTTTTGAATTCACTAAGGCTTAAATTTTATTAAAATTTATGTCATATTCTCTTAATATTTCGATTTTAAGTTCACGAAACCCTTATTTCAAATATGCTCCATATTTGGCAGAGCTAACAATGTTTCTATAGGTATTTAAGAAGCCCTTTTGAATATTTGACAATGGGACTTTCCAACTTTTTAATCTATTTGTAAGTTCTTCATTCGAAATCATTAGACTCAATTTTCGATTTTTAATATCAATTTCGATTAAATCTCCATCATTAACAATTGCAATTGGACCACCTTCGAAAGCTTCAGGGCAAACATGACCTATACAAGGCCCTCTTGTAGCTCCTGAGAAACGGCCATCGGTGATCATAGCAACTGAATCAGCATACCCCATACCGATTAACATTGCTGCTGGTAATGATAATTCTCTCATACCCGGTGAACCTTTAGGTCCTTCATATCTTATTACTAAAACATCACCATGTTCAATTCTATCATTTGAGAAAGCTTCTCTTATTTCTTCTTCATTTTCGAAAACCTTCGCAGTACCTTTATGATAATACATTTTAGGATCCACTGCACTACGTTTTATTACAGCTCCCTCAGGTGCTAAATTTCCTGTTAAGGTAACAATTCCACCTTCAACTTCAATTGGATCCTCTGGATTTCTAATAACTTGATAATCTTCATATACAACACCATTAAGATATTTCTCTAAAGTTAATCCTAACACATTTTTAACTGATAATTCTAAATATCTTGATAATTTTTTCATCAAAACTTTTATACCACCTACCTCATGGAATTCTGAAAGAGTATATTCAGAAGAGGGTTTAAATTTTGCAAGTAATGGAACAGATTTACTTAAATCATCAAAATCACAATGATTCAAATTGCCTCCAATTTCTTGAGACAATGCACACATATGTAATACCATATTAGTAGAACCTCCAAATGAAAGTGCTACTTTACAGGCGTTTTTTATTGAAGTTTCAGTTATTAAATCTAATGCTCGAATCCCTTTTTCAACTAATTGCATTATTACTTTACCAGTTTCTTTGCTTAACAATTCACGTTCTTCTCCAATTGCACTTAAGGTAGCGCAACCGGGTAATGAAAGTCCCATAGCCTCAACTATACAGGCCATTGTATTTGCTGTACCCATCATATTACATGCTCCTGGTGAACAACAAGTCTGAGACTCTATAAGATAAAATTGCTCTTCGGTAAGATCTCCTACTCTAAATTTTCCTATAGATTCTTTTATATCAGATGTTACATAAGTTCTACCTCTTAAAGGGCCATTTCTAAAATATTTTGGTTTCATTATTCCTCCAGTTAAAAATATTGTAGGAATATTGCATCTAGCAGCAGCCAATAGCATTCCTGGAATAATCTTATCACAGGAGCATAACATTAACATTCCATCAAATCTGTATGCTTTTATAGTACATTCAATTGAAGCTGCAATTATGTCTCTGGTGGGTAAAACATACTTTGAAAAATTTCCTGAGTTAGCAATCCCATCACAGATCGCTATCGTATTGAACTCCATAGGAGTCCCACCTTTTTCTTTAACTCCTATTTTGGCTATTTCAGCTAGTTTTCTCAAATGAACATGACCTGGAATTAACTCATTCCAAGAATTAACAATTGCTATTCTTGGTTTTGCTAAATCTTCATATGAATAACCACAACCTAAATATAAAGCTCGCTCATAAGCTTTTTTTGGATTTAAACCTTTATTCAATTTCAATACTACATCTCCCTCTAAAGAGAAGATTCATTTTCTTTAAATTCTTATTTCGGGCTTTTTTCACCCTCTATAATAATTCAAATTTGTTTTTTAATAATAGCTTTATAAATAATCATAATCATAGGTTGATATAAATTTAATCAAACACTTAAATAATCGTTATGTATAAGGTAGGCTTTATAGGTACAGGTGTAATTTTTGATTTAAATGTTCTTGGATATCTAAATAATGATGAGGTTAAAATTGTTGCATTATGTAATAGAACCATTCAAAAGGCTAATAATAAAATTGAAAAATTTAATTTAAGTAATAACATTTCAATATATTCTAATTATAAAGATATGTTAAATAAGGAAGATTTAGATATTGTTGAGATACTTCTACCTCACCATCTACATGCTGAAACTACATTAGCGGCTGCAAATAGCGGTGTTAAGGGAATCTCAGTTCAGAAACCTATTGCTTTGACTTTAAAGGAAGCAGATTCTATGATTCTAGCTTGTAAAGAATCAGATTCTGTGTTATCTGTTTACGAGAATTTTCTTTTTGCTCCGCATATTAAGAAAGCAATGGAATTAATAAATGAAGATTATATCGGCGATCCTACATCTATCCGGCTTAAAGTAGCCCTGGGTGCGAAAGGGGGCTGGAGAATTCCAGAAAGCACTAGAACTTGGAGGAAAGATCCAAAAAGAATAGGAGGTGGGCAAGAAGGTTCTCCAGTGTTACTAGATAATGGATGGCATATGTTTGTTCTTGCTCAATGGATGTTTGGTGAAGAAATTGAAAAAGTTTTCGCTTGGACTGACAAATTTGAAGGTATAGATGCCCCTTCTTATGTGATGTTCAAATATAAACAAAGTAAAGAACATGTTGTTCCACAATATGGCCATATGGAATTCTCATTAATGCCAGAAGCAATCATCCCTTCAAAATATTATCCTACTGATGAATTTATTGAAATAATTGCTACAAGGGGCATAATGAGAATTAATCAAGGAACTTCGATAGGAAATATCATGACTGAATCAGAAATTTTTCCACCAATTGGAATAATAAGAGATGGAGAAGTAGAGTCTTATTATAATTTCGAAAATGATTGGAAATATAGTTTTATAAATGCTACTAAGCACTTTATTAAAGCTGTGAAAGGTGAAAAAGAACCGATCTTATCTGGAGAGGATGCAAGAAGAACTTTGAAATTTAACTTAGCTGCTATAAATTCAGCGGAATCAGGTAAAGAGATTTATTTAGATGGGATTGAATAACAGTTTAAAGGTAATCAAAGCTCAAATTGGTACTTAAATTCACTGTTTTTTAATCCCTGATTTACACCTTTTTTCAAGTCATTCTTGCTTCTCTTTAAAAATTTTACATATCCACTTGAATCAAGATTTGAAGGTTCCTCTACTATACATTTATTCTCATCCTCATTTTTTGCATTGATTTCATCCCATGAAATAATTTTATTTTGTTGATATGAAATATAGGGCATTTTGGCGAAAATACACAAATTTTTTCCTTGATCTCCAGTATAAATAGGAATCCCTCCATTTTTTATTACTTTGATAAAATGTTCAGTAGATTTAATAAAAGAATATCTCCAATCTCTTGGTAGGTCCTTACCAAAAGACTTTACTGTTCCATTACTATATACTACAATGGGGGGATATTGAGAGGACTTTGATAAGAAATTTCCCCCTCCCGTACATTGATTAAGCCACATTATTCCCTTTGTACCAGAAATTTCAATAAATTCATCACAATGATAATAATTATTAGGATAATAAACATTAGGAGCTAATGTAAATTGCATTGAACCATATCGGGGAAGATCATCCGGATTCTTTTTAGGATATTTCCAGAAAATGTAACCAGGGTTATCCATAAGTGTAGAAAAATAATCTATCCAAGCGTAAACTTCCTCAACTCTATCCTGCTCCATCAACCATAAAGCCATGGAAAATTTATGAATTCCATCGTCATATATCCATGGACCACCCCCACATGTTTCAATCTTTCGACGCCAAACGAGAGATTTAACATCCACATCCATACTAGGACCACCAAGCGCAATAGTGTTTATACGAAAATTTAAGAGTTCTCCAATTATACCTTGATTCAACAATTCTTTTGCTTTTAAAAATACAGGATAGAATCGAAAATTCTCATAAAGTTTCAATTTTACCTTATATTTATTACAAACTTGAATAATTTTATCGCAATCTTTAATTGTATGAGCTAATGGCTTCTGTACTGAAATTCCTGAAATCCTTGCTTTTGCACAATATTCTGCAATTGGAGCATGAAGATTATGTGGAGTTAAGATTTCAACAATATCAAGATTTTCGCGATCTACCATCTTCTTATAATCTTCATAGATATTAAGAGTTCTTAATCCCCATCGTTCAACCTTCTCTCCAGCTCTTTTAATATCACTATCACAAACTGCGACAAGTTCTGTATCATAGGAAGTTAAGTATCCTAATACATTAAGATTAGCAATATCTCCACATCCAATTATTCCCACTCTGAGCATAATGTTTTCATAGAATTATTATGTCTACTTTATCATATTCTATTTAAATTATAAATTTTTATAAATCAATTATTTTAAACAACAATTCTTATATTTTTTACCGCTTCCACAAGGACAAGGCTCATTCCTGCTTATCTTTTTCTCCTTTTTAATTGAAATATTTTTAGTATCCCCTTTCTTTATTTGCTCGGCAATTTTTTTAAAATATGGTAATGAATGATTATAGAAAATTTTCCAGCCTTTACATAGCGAGCTCAATGCGCTACTACTTTGAGCAATTCCAGTTCGAAACTTTTGACAATCTCCATGACAATAAAGCAGATAATTACACGATTGACAATTAATATTCCAATTACATTTTTGACTTCCAAAATGATTGTATAGGGGAGAATTTAACAAATCTTCCCATGTCTTACTTAATATATTTCCAAGATATAGATTAGCTCTTACAAAAAAATCGCAAGGATAGACACTCCCATCGTATTCAATAAGAAAATATTGACAACAAGAATTTCCCATATGACAGATATTATAACTTTTATTTACTAAGAAATCTAAAATCGAATCGAATAAACGAATAGAAACTCTATTAATGTCTACTTTAACCCATTCATCAAATATTTCACATAAGAACTTCCCCCACTCTTCACCAGATATTGAATAGGGCATCAAATTATTGTTATCGTCAAATTCAACACAAGGAATATATTGATGATAAAAAAAACCGTTTTCTCGTAAATAATGATATATCTCTTTACCCTTTTTCACCGTGAGGTCATTAATTAAGGTTAAAATATTGAATTCAACATCATTTTGTCTTAACTTACTTATTCCGCGCATCACTAATGAATGGGTTGGTTTTTGTTGTATTGACTTTCTATAATAATCATGCAAATATTCTGGACCATCTAAACTGACTCCAAGCAGAAATTTATAATTCCTAAAAAATCGTGCTAATTCGTCTGTAATGAGAGTTCCATTGGTTTGAAGGCCATTGGCTATTATACTTCCTCGAGGTGCATATTTTATTTGAAGATCAACAACTTTTTTGAAAAACTTCAGCCCCATTAGTATAGGTTCGCCCCCTTGCCAACCAAAAACATAGTGATTATTTTGATCAGTTTTCATATAGCTAGCAATTAAATGATCAAGAATTTCATCCGACATTCTAGGTTTTGGTTCTACAACACTCAAATGGTTAATATAAAAACAATAGTCACATCTTAAATTACAGTCTGCAGAGGTTGGCTTTATTAATAACGAAAAGGGAGTCATATTATGTCCTTTTTAGTTTAGTTAATTTTCTTTAGGTTATGAGTCTTTATAGCATCAATAGAGTTATAATGATTCATTTAAAAAAAGCCTTCTCTCTCTTTATTACATTTAATACTCAGAATAGTGTCATTTTGTTTTTAATAAATAAAATTTTTCTTGGGATAATTAAAATCAAAATGTTAAATGTAATAGATTTCAATGAACCCCTATTTGTTTGACTTAATAATCGTATTGCTAACATATCTGTACATATTTATTACTATTCTTATACCTGTTCAGCTAAAAAAAAGGGAGAAAATTTCAAAATTTCAAGCAAGAAAAATAGTCCATTTGTTTGCTGGATTGTCTGTATTTTCAAGTCCATTTTATGCTTGGAAATGGTGGCCAGTTATAATCGCTGGCACTCTTACAATTTTAGTATTACTTAGCTCCAAAAAATCGAAAGTTAAGCAATTGAAAGAAATTTATGATTCAATTGGAGAAGAAGCAGAGGAAAAGGTGGGTTATCTCCAAGGACCATTTCATTATTGCCTATCTCTTGCAGGATTGATAACATTTTTTGTGATCGTTGCTCCTAATCAGTTATATTTTCCTATTGCAGGGATATTACTTATGATAGTTTCTGATACAATCGCATCGATCATTGGAAAAAGATATGGACGAATAAATATAAGAATTCCTTGGATAAAATCAACCAGAACGTTAGAAGGGTCTTTATCATTTTTTGGGAGCGGATTTATTCTTTGCTTTATTGTTTTTACATTTTTGGGAGTTACAAATCCATTGACTCAAATCCAAATTTCAATCGGATTTGCTTTAATGATATCACTAATTACCAGTGCATTAGCTACTGTTGTGGAATTGATTTCTCCAAGCACATGGGATGATTTAACCGTGCCAATTTTAACAACTTTAATCATATTTCTATTAACTTATTATATTAAATGATGGCAAAATGGAGACAATTAAAAATTCTTTT
The DNA here is from genome assembly GCA_048940445.1 of Promethearchaeota archaeon. Lineage (GTDB taxonomy): Archaea > Asgardarchaeota > Lokiarchaeia > Sigyniarchaeales > SOKP01 > SOKP01. Next base: position 17,458 of record JBHLON010000005.1, on the reverse strand, counting down.
GATGTAATTGTTGTTGGTTCAGGCACAGGCGGAACTACAGCAGCTCGTTTTGCTGCCAAAAGTGGATTAGAAGTGTGTCTTATTGATAGAAAAGAAAAAAATAAAATTGGAGATAAGATATGTGGGGATGCTGTTGGTACTGAAATATTTGAATTTCTAAAAATCAATCATCCAAGGGGAAATGAGTTATCTTGCCATATAAAAGGTGCTAAATTATATTCACCAAATTTAAAAAAATGCATTGACCTTAAGGATCCAAAACAGGCAGGATATATAGTAAATAGGCAAGAATTTGGACAAAGACTCTTAAATGAGGCCTTAGATAACGGAATTTCGCAATTTTTGGATAATACAATGGTTTTAGATTTGATTTATAAACAAAAATCTGTTTCTGGTGTAAAAGTTAAATTAAAAAGAGGTGAGAAGAAGGAATTGAAATCTAAAATCGTAATTGATGCTTCTGGTTTTCATTCACCTTTAAGGAAAAATATCAAGAGTGAAATAATTGAAAATAATATCTCTCAGAAGGATATAATTTTATGTTATAGAGAAATTGTTAAATTTCCAAACAAAGACCTTAAGGTGAAAGATCCAGAATATATATCAATTTTCTTAGATCAAAAAAAAGCACCAGGTGGATATATCTGGTATTTTCCTAAAAATGAATATTCTATAAATATAGGGATAGGCGCTTTCCCTGATTTAAAAGGCAAAGTAAAGGATTACTATCAAAAGAATGTTTTTGAAGAATTCATAAAAACAACACATTATGAAATAGTTTCTTCAGGTGGAGGTGTTGTTCCTGTAAGAAGACCTCTTTGGTCATGCGCGGATGATGGAATAATGCTAGTAGGAGATGCCGCTTCTCAAGTTAACCCCTTGCATGGTGGGGGTATTGATCCTTCGATGAGAGGTGGATTTTTTGCTGCAGAAACGGCTTTAGAGGCGATTCAAAAGGAAGATTATTCAATTAATACCTTATGGGAATATAATTCTAAAGTCATGACAAGTTTTGGGGCTGAATTTGCTGCTTTAGATTTACTAAGAATGACCTTACAAGTGCTAAATAACGCTGAAATAAATTTTGGACTCGAAAAGGATTTACTCACAGGTGAGGAAATATTAGAGATCTCATCAACTGGAGGTTTGAATTTGAATCTTTTAAGCATGGTCAATAAAGCTCTAAAAGGGATTACGCAACCTAATTTATTACTAGATTTGAATTACTTAAGGATTAGAATGAAAGAAATTTCGAATTTATACAAAAGTTTTCCAAAGAGCATAAATGATTTTGAAGAATGGAAAAATAAAGTAAATCAAGTTTACGACAAAATTAGAAAAATGTTAATAAATACTAAAAAAGTTAATTAATTATTAATAGTGAATTTTATGGAAGATATTTTGACAAGTAAATCTATGAAGATAAGCACTTATAAGTATATCATAAATAGAATCAATAGTCAAGGTGCTTTACATTTTTCTTTAATTGATCCAGATCCTGTAAAACAAAGTCCCAAAAAAGCTGCTAAAATAGCAGAATGTGCTCATGAAGCAGGAACTGATGCCATTTTAATTGGAGGGAGTACTGTTTTTGATCAACGTTTTGTCGATGAGACGATTTTAGCCATAAAGGAAAAAATCGACTTGCCAGTAATAATTTTTCCAGGGGGGATTACTAATATTTCTAAAGAAGCAGATGCTATACTATTTATGTCTCTTTTAAATTCCGAGGATCCAAGAAACATTATTGGTGATCAAGCACTTGCTTCATATACAATTAAAGTTTTGAATATTGAACCAATTTCAACAGCTTATTTAATAATTGAGCCTGGAGGTACAGCTGGTTGGATCGGAAGAGCTAAATTACTTCCAAGAAATAAACCAAAACTGACAGCAGCTTACTCTCTTGCAGCTGAAATGATTGGTTATAAGCTATTATATTTAGAAGCAGGTTCGGGAAGTGAAAGAATACCTTCAGAAACCATCCAACTTTGTTCTAGCTTGTTAAATATTCCGATCATAGCTGGCGGTGGGGTAAAAAACAAAGATACTGCTAGAGAATTCGTTGAAGCAGGAGCAAATATTATTGTAATGGGGACTTATTTAGAAAATAACATCTTACATGATAATGGGACATCTTTAAAATCTATAATTGATGAAATAAAGCAAGCTGGTATCGATTGTAAAAAAACCTTTCCATTGAAATAAGGTTCCATCTTATGAAATTAAAAGATTCGATTGAAATAATTCGTCCCATAAATGATTTAATGGGAAGTTTAACAGTGATAATTGGTATTTTAAATACAAGAACTAATGTATTATTTAATCTTATTATAATAAATATAATTTTAGGGGCTCTAACTTATTTCTTTATTGCTGGATCTGGTATGGTTATTAATGACATTTATGACCTTGAAATAGACAAAATAAACCGTCCAAAAAGACCAATACCAAGTGGTAGAGTGAGCTTAAAGCAAGCCAAAATTATATTTTTTACTACATTTGGAATTGGAGTGGCAATTTCTATTTTTCAAAGTCTTTATTTTAAAATCGGATTTTTAAATATTATTCTCGCTGTATTTTTTGGAATTATGGGATGGGTATATGCTAAATGGGGTAAAAAGAGTGGATTTTTTGGAAATTTGACTGTTAGTGTATCTTTTTCAATAGGATTAATTTATGGAGCAGTATTAAATAGTGCTACTATTCCGTTATATATTTATTTCTTTTTTTTAACATCATTCTTTCTATTACTCTCGCGTGAAGTGATAAAGGGATGTGAAGATGTTGAGGGAGATCGTGAATTACATGTAAAAACATTAGCAATTATGATTGGTATAGAAAAATCTACAAAATTGGCTATCATATTTTCGTTTACAGCGATAATTTTCTTTATCCTGCCCTATTTTACTCCTATTCTTAACCATCCATTGTTTTTAGTCTCTATGATTTTTGGATTAGTAGCTGTAGGATATGCTATAATATTAATGTTTTTTGTCAAGTCGGCATACGGAGACTTTAAGAAGATCAGTTTATTTTTGAAGGTAGGAGCCTTTTTAGGTTTAGTAGCATTCTTACTTGCAAGTATTTAAAAAGTTATTTAAAATCATCTAATAATTGCACAATGTCTTCAAATAAGTCTGCTTTTATTAACTTGTTAAGATTCTGCTTATCAGATTCAGTTAATTTTTTAAAAGGAAAGGTTTCAATTAGTCTTCTTGTTTGATTTAAACCTAAGTATTTTCTAGTATAATCCGCATTTGAATATTTATAAGTTGTTAGAAATTCACTATCTAAAAAGTTTCTATAATGTTCTAATATATAATTGAAATAGTCTTTTAGTAAAATTAGATCATCTTTTGGTAGTTGTGGATCGAAGAATATTTGGATTGGATGAGTTCGATAAGGCTTTTTAGAGACATATATTCCCTGAACATGAAAGTCATCATAAATAATTTCTAATCCGGCTCTTCCGTTTTGAGAACCAGTATCGACAGTTCTTACATACAATATATTTGATTCTAATTTATGTTTCAATTTTTCGTTAATTTCTAAATATTGTTTTTTATATTCATTATTTTTATATTGATTAGCATCAATTACTTTAACTTTATAATTTCCTAAATTTTGAGAAACCATCTTTTGTGATAAATAATACTCTACTTTTAAGGGATAAATGGCACAATACTTTTTTAAAAATTCATCGAATTCATATCCTGCTCTAAATTTATGATTAGCCTTTAACATGTAATTTTTTTGAATAATTTGATTTCCTTTCTTGATCTTGATACCTGAAAATTTTACATTTTCTATTTTAGATTCAATTTTTTTCTTAAAAAAGCCAATACATATATGAGATCCTGTAAATTCAAAGATTTTAATCTCAAAAATAATCATTTTATTTATTTTATAGTTTTTTAAGAAATCTAATCGAAATTTGTTGGATACTGAGGCTCCGAATAGAAAATTTGAAGGGATAATATAAATTAAATTTTCAATTCCATTTCTTAAATCATTTATCATAGCAATTTGATATAAATCTTGATAACCGTTATTTTTATCTTTAAAGTATTTAAGATATTGTTGCGTTTCAAGGTGCTTTTTAATATATCCTAAATATAAGTAGGGGGGATTAGTGATATGATAAATTGGAAACTCCTTTTCTTTAAGAAATTGAGGAAAGCTCTCTAAATTGTCTCGAATAAATATATTAGATTTCGCAACTTCTTCTGATATTCCATACAATTGAGCATTTTTTATACTTTTTTCAACCATATCCTCTTGAACATCAAAAAGAAATAGATGATTTAAAAAGAATTCTTCCCGTTTACTCGGATCTATGTATTCCAAGATTGGTAAAATCAAATTACCTTCCCCAGCGTAAGAGTCAAGCCAGATATAATCATTTAGATCTAATTTTATTTCTGGATAAATATATTTATGAAAAATTTCTTTTGAGGTTAGATGTATTCCAAATTTTCTCCGTTTCTTAATTTCTTGAGCTTTATTGGGATTATTTTTCATACCTGTTTTTGATTTTAATTATTAGTTAGCTTATTATAAATAAATTAGCTCTACTATCATTTAAAAGATATTATTGAAAACTGGTCTCCAAATTTTTTAATAAAATCCAAATCTTATCTTTATTTATCAAAATTAAATTGCTATAAAAATCGTAAGGTTGTTTAATTTGAGTTATTCTGAAAACGAAACGGTTAATAATTATTTAGAACAAGTACGAAAGAAATTACCTGAATGGTTAAAACCCAAAAAAGAGGAAGTTAATACGATATTAAATGATCTTAATATACAGATCTTAGAAGAAGCGAAAAAAATCGCTGGTGGAGGAGATCCTTCACCAGCTGATATCCAACAAGCATTAATACAAATTGGATCTCCAGAAAGTATCGCAAGGTTTTATAAAAAGCGTGGTACTCCCAAGTTATATATAACTGAGGAACTTTTTGAATTTTACTTAAGAACAATGTTTTTCTTTTTTATTGTTGTTATCGTTCTAAACATTATAATTGGAATCTTTAGATTGTTTTTTTCACCTTGGGAAGCAATAGGCGGTATGATTACAGGAATATGGATTGGATGTTTAATCACAGCTATAGTCATCACTGGAATATTCGTATTTTTCTCAATGCAGGGCTTTTTACCAGAAGATTTTGGGGTAATACCCTCCCGATTAGCACTAATTTTCCCTTTTCATCTTACACAGCAAGATTTACAAGAGACTAAAGAATACACAAAAGAAAGACTTATGCAAGCAAAAGCAAAAGTTAGAGAGGTAATTGCTCAATCTCAAGCTAGGGTTGAAGATAAATTAGCTGAAGTTAAAGCTTTAAGAGAAGAAAGATTAGCAGCAACTGAATTAAGACGAGAACAAAGATTATTAGAGGCAAGAATACGTAGGGAAGAAAAATTGGAAAGAAGTAAGCGGCTTCGCGAGGAAAAGAAAGCAATAGCAGAGCAAAAACGAAAAATGAAAAAGATGCAACCTGTTTCTTTAGGTGAACTTATCTTTGGAGCTATTGCAGGAATAATTTTTGGATTATTTTTAATAGTACAACCCTTCGCAGGAATTAGTGGATTTGCTGTTGAATTTTTAGATTGGTTAAAACTTTTTGGGCTATTAATATTTGTAGGTGGTTTATTTGATCTCGTTAGATTAATTGCAGGTGTTAGAAATTATACAGCCCAACAAATTGTATTAGGAATAAAAACATGCTATAATGCTATTTATATACCCTTATTTTTATTTCTAATTGATAAACCAGAAATTTTCCCAATTTCCTTCTTTTCAGGTGACACTATACATATAATTCTATTAAATACTTCTGATATAGCTTATATCATTTATTTCTGGGTCATAATAATTATAGTCCTTGGAATAATTGGAGGAATGATTGGTAATTTCTATAAAATCTATAAAATTCAAAAGATAAAAAATGTATATTAAACTATTTTTCTTTTTTTTTTAATTTTCAATTAATTTTAAAGCTAAATTTAGATTATAATTGTAAATGATAAGAGTAGATCAATTTCCAAAAAAATTAAAAAATATTTATAATAAATTAACAAGTCAAAGGGTTGTAAGGTTCGGCATCTATGCAAGTTTAATAACATTTTTGCCCGGATTACTCATTGCAGTACTAATAGCATATTTTTTTGGCCCAGAAGGCTATAATATAATTAATAATTATATAAGCGACTTAGGTTCAATGCATTATACGCCAACACCTTTCATCTTAGATGCAATAGCTATGGCCACTGCGTTCTTTTTAATTCCAGTTCATTTTTATATTACAAAAAGTATTGTTGTTAATACTAGAAATATTATTTATGACTCAAATCAATCATTTTTAAAGAGATTTTTTTACGTATATGTAGATATTCATGCTTTATTAGGATTAATGTCTCTTATATCAGCATCTGTTGGATTATTTGGTATTGGATTATTTAGCGAAGATAGAACAACTGCTTTAGGATTACACTTCACTTTTTCAATTTTAGTATTTGTAAGCTTAGCATTTGGAGCGTTATTCAATGGTATTGCAATTTTATTAAAAAAAACGATTTTTCCAAGGATTCTTGGATTATATATGATGATTGGTCCTTTTACTGCCAGCATTTTATTTATTTTCCCTCCTTATTCAGTTACTCTACAATTTCTTGAATGGATTATGTTATTTGCTTCTTTCTTATGGCTTATTCCTATAGCTTTCCTTATATTAAAGAATTTATAACAGAAAATTAATTTAATTACTATTACTTTTTTAAATAGAATGAAATTATCATTTAATCTACAATCTAAAGCAGAAAAACTTATATCATATTTAACTGATAAAAAAGTAATTGTTGCGTTTTCTGGTGGAGTTGATAGTAGTCTTCTTGCATTTCTATCAAAAAAACATGCAAAGGATACACTTCTTGTCACAGAAAAATCAATCCTTTATCCTGATGAAGAGATTCAAGATGCAAGTAAATTTGCAAAAACATATGATATACCTCACCTCATAATTAAAAGAAATCCACTTGAAAATGAAGAATTTAAGAAAAATCCTCATAATAGATGCTATATCTGTAAAACCGGCTTATATAGGGACATTATCAAAATTAAAAATGAAAAGAATTTTGATGTAATTCTTGATGGATCAAATCAAGATGATCTCTCTGATTATAGACCAGGAATGCAAGCTTTAAATGAATTAGATATCGCTACACCTTATATTGATTTTAATCTAACAAAAAAAGATATAAGAAAAATTGCAGAATTTTATAACTTAGAAGTTAAAGGAAAACCTTCTATGGCGTGCTTTTCATCACGTATTCCTTATAATCAACCAATAGACGAAAAAAAACTGACCATGATAAGAGAAGGTGAAAGATTTTTAAGAAGTAATTTTAATTTGAAGCAGTTACGAGTCAGATATCATGAAGAGAAACTTGCACGTATTGAGCTTTTACAAGAAGACCTAATACAAATCTTAAATAAAAAAAATATAAATAAAATTAAAACTAAATTTAGAGAATTAGGTTTTTGTTATATTACAATTGATCTAGAAGGATTTCGGTCTGGTTCCCTTAATGAAGTACTTACATGATTGCTAATTATGAGACAAATATTCAATTATTTTGTTTCGCTTTTCAAAAGCTTCATTTGCTGCTTCTTTCAATCTTATTTCCATTTGTTCTATATTCTTAGGAGTTTCTTCACCTACTTCTTGCTTTATTTTTGTATAAGCTGATTCCCTAAAACGTGGTAAAATGTTTTGTTTTTCATCTTGAGAAATCATTGAAACTGTTTTTGAATCATCCACGTATCCAATCTCGGCACATTTAATGTGATTTTTTTCGAGATCTAGAATGATATCACCAACGACTTCCTGGGAACAATATATCAATAATGCATCTAATGATACTCCTAAATAATCAACATGTACTGAGTCTAATAAGGATAATACATTTTTGTTTACTAAACTTCTTACTTTTTCTTCATAGATCGTTACTCCGCATCCAGCTTCGTAATTTATTTCGTAAAGATCTCCTCTTAAACCCCCGTTAGTGACATCACACATCGCTCGAATTTTAGAAAGATAGGGCGAATTTAAAATGATTTTTGAAGCTTCTAAAAACTTAATGTTTAAAGTTTCTTTTATTATCTCATGATTTCCCGAATAAATTGCTGTAGTAGTGATAGTACCACCTCCTGCTCCTTCAGTCATGAGAATTTTATCACCAGGTTGAATTTGCCTTCTAGCAAGGAGTTTTTTCGATGCTATCCCAATTGCGGCAAGACCTCCAACGAACCTCTCTCCGATAACCATATCTCCTCCAATTCTTAAGGTTGACCCCGCCGTTATAGGAACTTGAGCTAACTCTGAGATTGCTGACACACCTGCCATAAAATCGAATAGTTTTCCAACATCAGCATCATCTCCTAGGTGAGCATCAACCATTATAGAAATAGGAATAGAACCCTTAACGTATAAATCCCTAAGTGCAGCCCTCGATACGCTTTATGCAAACCTACTGCATAAAATTACATGAAAGCCACACAAAAATGGAAAATCACTCAAGCGGCTATGAATACCTTCCATCTTAGATACGATTATGAGATCTTCATTGGTTTTTAAATCTTCAACATCAGAAATCCTTACTGCTCCAGCGTCATCTAGAGATTTAGGAGATAAATATGCTTTAGCTTTTGTTTCTGATAATTCTGCAATCAATTTATGAACAAAAAAATCTCCTGCTCCTCGACAACCAACACCTTGAGTACCAACGGTAACTCCTGAATTATTTACTTTCAATAAATTTTTTATGAATCTATTAGATACAGATTTTAAATCACTTTTTTTGCATTCTTCTAGGATCGCTTTTGCATTCCTTAGTGCAGATTCTTTCTCTATTTCTTTAAAATCAAAATATTCTTGGACTAAACGTTGAAGAATTTTTCCATCTGAATCTCCTTTTTTTATTAAATTCCTTGTTAAACCCTCTAGGTCACTCAAATTTTTCACTCTTATTATAATCGATTAAACAAAATTTCAATCTTAAAAAATCTTTATATTATAATAATGTTATGAGTATTCCAAATTCAAAAATTTTCAAACTGAAAAATTAGCTTATAGCCTTTTCAATATTATTAAAAAGGTTTTCAAGAGTAAATGGTTTACTTTTAAAGCTTGTCACTCCAATAGTGAGAGCTAAATCCTTAATTGTCTGATCTGCACTAGCAAAAATAATTTTTGGTTTCTCTTTACTTGAATTATCGAATATTTCCTTGGTTGCTTCAATTCCATTTTTAATTGGCATTCTGTGGTCCATAATAATTACATCGGGTTTTTCTAAAAAATCTTTATACATATTGACTGCTTCTTCCCCATCTTTAGCTAATCCAATTACCTCATATCCACTCAAACTCAACACCTTTTCATAAAGAACTCTCAAGGATGAGTCATCCTCTACAATAAAGACTTTAACGATATTTAGACACCTTTTATTCTCGTACGCTATGAATTTATCTAGTCTTGACAACAATGTTAAAAAAAACCAATCTAAAGATTACAAATAATGATATATGCTTCTTTATTTTATAATAATTTGTTTAACTGAAATTTTAGAGAATAATCTTGCTTTAAATATATATATTATATTTAAATTATTTTGAAAATTCTACTTAATAGCTCTTAATCTTAATTAACTGAACATGAAAATTAGAATTACAGCCCCGTGTAGGATACATCTTTCACTAATAGATGAAAATGGATACACTGGTAGGGTGGATGGGGGTATTGGTTTAATGTTAGATAGACCTAATGTTATTTTTGAGGCATCTAATAATGCACAGGAATTTAAGATTGAAGCTCATAAATATTATCGTGAATCTATAGAAGTTATAAATGAAAAAGCTTCAAAAGTTTTTAAAGTATTTAATATTAGTAATAAAAACTTTCATTTCCACCTTAAAAGATATTATCCTAGTCATGTAGGTTTAGGTTCAAAAACCCAACTATCCTTAGCAATTGCCCGTGCTATCACTCTTCTAAAGAATATTAAGAATATCAAGTTAGAAGACTTGACCAAGATTGTAGAAAGAGGCGGAACATCAGGTATTGGGTGGCGAGGATTTGAAAGAGGTGGTTTTATTTTAGATGCTGGACATGATTTCGGTCAAGGAAAAGAAAAGGAAACTTTTTTACCCTCTTCTGCTTCAAAAAATGCTGAACCAGCCCTAACTCTTTTTAGACATGATATTCCAACGAATTGGAGATTTGTTCTCGTAATTCCAAATGTGGGTAAAGGCGCATATGGAGATGATGAAGTTAGCATTTTTCAAAATTATGCTCCTATACCAAAAGAAGAAGTTAATGAAGTTTCACACCAAGTATTAATGAAAGTTATTCCTGGTATAATAAAGCGAGATTTAAAGTGTTTTGGAGAAGGTCTAAAAAGAATCCAGAGCATAGGTTTTAAGAAAATTGAAATAAGCCTTCAAAATGATATTGTAAAATATCTTTTAAAGTTTTTTGAAAATTATGGCTTGAAAGCCTATGGAATGTCATCTTTTGGACCCAGTGTCATTGGAATAACCGAATCTGAACCTGAAGCTAATGATTTGTTAAAAGAGATACAGATGTATTTAAAAGATATTGGAGGTCATATCTATATCTGTAAACCTAATAATTGTGGAGCTAAAATTGAATATTTAAGTGATATTTAATGTCAACAAATAATTATAATAAATTTTTTCCTATAGATCTTTCTGAAAGAGAGAGGGCTTGTTTTGAAATAGGAATAAAGCTTGGAGCACTCTATCATATTCTATGTGGAATTCCTATATCTTCAAATGAAGATACAATCAATTCTATTGAAAGAGGGATAGAAGCTTCTATATCATGTCAACCTTTTGTTAAAAGAGTAAAAATAAATCTTGATAAAGATAAAATCATTGGAGATAAATCAAATGAATTTGCCTATGATGAAATATCGGGTAAAGTAATTAAGGCTCAAATTGAGGTTCAATATGAATCAGTAAATATATTAGCAAAAGTAGAATGGATTGAAGATTTAAAATATCCCCTTATGTACATTGAGAAAATAGAATAAAATATTTACTTTAAATTTTGGAGATAATCCTCTATAAGATACACACTCTTAAGGTTATCTGGATTTTTTCCAAATCTTTTTATACTCTTAATAGTTTCTTCAATTTTTCTTTGGTATTTCATCACTAAATTCTCTTTTTTTGTTTCAAAAGCTGTTTTCAATCTGGTAACCATAATAATAGTTTCTAACACTAAATTTTCAGCTCTATTAAATAATTTGTGTGATTCTTTAAACTTATTAATTAGAATGTTGTTTAAGATAAAATTGGTTAGTTTAATTTCTCCAAAATCATCTTGTTTAGTAAAATGCATTTCATTAATTACTTCACCAATTAATATTGCCCAAGCAGATTTGATAAATGGAATTTTGATTGTTCTTCTAGTTAATTCATAATTGTAATTTAAATTATAGTAATTGTAATATTTCATTGGAAAAACTATATACTTCTCAGAAAGATAAGGTCCCTTTAATGCTGCTAACGCATATATATAGACATTCTCCACAAAATTGATACAAATCAGACCATTTTCTTTTAAATTTTTATAAGTATTTGTGTCAGGATAGGGAATAATATGTATAGTGTTGTTGTCCTTTATTCTAATTCCCATACATGATGCATTTGGTATTATCTCCTCATTTTTTTTAGAAAAAGTTGTCGCTAATATTTCATATAAGCAACCTCCTTTAATTCCTAACTTTTGAAAATTTGTTGTCATGAGATTCGACATTAATTTAATTACATTTGATTTAAATTTTGAGAATCAAATCTTTTATATTTCTAAAAATATAGATGTACTCCTATTAATTTATAGTTGTAAACTAGTAAATATAAAAAGAATTATTGTACATTCATATATAGTTAATGTCAAAAATAAATGATTTTTGATAGAATGAGAAATGAGAATAATCTTATAACTTTAGGAGTAGATCCAGGAACACTTAGTTGGGATTTCTTTGGTTTAGAAGGTAACGATATTATATTAGACTCATCAATTCCCACAAAGGAATTGATTAAAGAACCTCAAAAAGTAATATCATTGGTAAAATCTGTAGAAAATATAGATTTAATGGTTGCTCCGAGTGGTTTTGGGCTCCCTCTAAAAAAAGTATCTGACTTAACTGAAAAAGACCTTTTTTTTACCCTTTTAAAATTTGATAAAGAAGAAAAAAATAAGTTGATAGGATTAGGAGAGGTATTACGTTTAATAAAAATTGAGAAAATTCCTGGAGTAATCGTTCCAGGAGTCAAACATCTACCGACTATTCCACGGTATAGGAAAATAAATAAAATTGATATGGGTACAGCAGATAAATTATGTACAGCAGTTACAGGGATTAGAGATCAGATGGAACGATTTGAAGTACCCCCTGAAAGTACTAACTTTATTATGGTTGAAATTGGTTACGGATTTACTGCTGTTTTAGCCATAGAAAATGGTCAAATTATTGATGGAATTGGAGGTTCTAATATTATGGGATTCAGAGCATGCGGGAGTCTTGATGGAGAATTGGCATATTTAATTAAAAATATTAAGAAAAAAAATATCTATAAGGGTGGAGTATCCTATATCGCGGGATATAAAGATTTAAGTTTAAAAGAAATCTCGTTGTTAGCTGAAAGAGATGAGCAAACTAATGTTGCACTTAATGCATATCTATCTAGTGTAAAGAAATCTGTTTATGCAATATCTTCATCTTTCTCTAGAAAATCTAAGATAAAAGAAGTTCTTATCGCTGGTCGTGGCACAGATTTAAAATATCTAAAAGATAAGATAATACGAAATCTTAATGATGTCGCTCCAGTAAAACTAATGAAATCCTATAGCCACTTATCAAAACAGGCAGCACAAGGTGCAGCTTTCATAGCTAATGGATTATTAGGAGGAAAATTTAAACCGATAATAGATAATTTAAGGATAGAAGAGGCATCAGGATCAATATTAGATGATATATACATTCCATTTGATAAAAAGAAATTCATTGAGTGATAAACATTAAAATATTAATAATTACTGGTTTAAACAGTTATCAAATCATCAAAAAAATTGTCCAATCAATAAAAAATTATGAAATTGAAGTTTTAAAAGCCCAAATTTCAGTTTCAGCATTTATATCAGAAGAATTAGTTCATGAAATTATTAATAAAATCAGTATTACTAATTTTGATTTAATTCTACTTCCTGGATTTGTACAATGGGATACTACTCCCTTAGAAGAAAAGTACAGAATAAAAATACGAAAAGGGCCCGAATTCGCTTCAGATTTACCTTTAATATTGAAAAGTTTAGAAACTGTTAATTTATCAAATACGGTTCCAGCTAATAGACTAATTGAAGCCTCTGGTGAGAAAGAGTTTAGAGAATATGTAAAAGAGCAATATAAAATTGCTAGAAATAATATTTCTAATCACACCTTTTATATTAATGAAGATAAATCAGATCTTATATTAGGTCGTAATCTGCCCCCTCCTGTGATTGCTGAAATCGTCAATTGTACTGAAAAAAGTGATAAGAACATACTTAAAAAAGTAAAATATTATATTGAGTCTGGTGCTGATATAGTAGATATTGGATGTGTTGCAAATAAACCAAATCCGAACAGAATAAAACAAGCCATTAGACTTATCAGAAAAAAGTTTGATATTTTATTAAGTGTAGATTCAATGGTAAAGAATGAGATTTTTGCAGCAGTTGAGGAAGGGGTGGATATGATTCTTAGTCTTGATGCTGGGAATTATAAGGATTGTCTTGATTTGCCAAAAGATATACCGATAGTGATCTTACCAACAAATATTAAAACTGCTTACTTTCCAAAAGACCCAGCCACAAGAGTCAATAACTTATTCAAATTAACTCATGAACTTCAAACTTATGGGTTTAGTAAGATTATTGCGGATCCTCTACTAGAAACACCCATTTCTCCCGGAATTTGTCCATCTTTAGAAACCTACTTTATCTATAAAAAGAAAGTTACTGAAGATAATTATAAAAAATTTGAAGCTCCAATGTTCTTTGGAGTATCAAACGTTGTAGAATTGATGGATATTGATTCTGTGGGGATTAATGGACTCTTAGCCAGCATTGCGATTGAATTAGATGTAGGAATCGTTTTCACAGTTGAACATAGTACTAAATTAATGGGAGGAGTTAGAGAATTAAAAGATAGTATTAAATTAAACTACCTTGCAAAATTTAGAAAATCACCACCTATAAATTTAGGTATAGAAATCTTCAAAGCAAAAAAGAAAACATCTCAAAAAGCTCCTGTTATTGATCAAGAGAAAGCAATCATTTTAGAGGGCATAAATCAAGAATATAACCCGGATGAAAAGGGATATTTTAGAATTTATATTAACCATTATTCTAGGAAAATTTATCTACAATTCTATACAAACGAAGATAAACTACTTTATACTTTACTGGGGGAGGATGCAGAAAGTATTAGCAAAAAAGTAATTGAGTCTAATTTGACGAATAATTTATATCATATAAACTATCTTGGAAGAGAACTAACTAAAGCAGAATTATGCTTAAACTCTGGAAAAGCTTATATTCAAGATGATTAAACAAATAACTGCTCCATCATCTTTTTTTGCTAAAATTCCAATAATTTAGTTCTATTAAATACGGCTTTAATTGATATTTATTAACTTATGAGTTTTGAATGTGAAACAAATTAAACCAGACACTTTTAAATTAGAAAGACTCATATTACTAAACATACCCAACGATTAATATTCTTCATTTTGAATTGATATAAATATGATTCCAAAAAGAATGAATGTGTTTTTAAAGGAAAATTTACCTGAAGCAACCCTTAAAACTCGACTTAAGAAAGAGGATGGAATGTGTTATCTTGAATTCAGTACTCTTGATGTCCACCTTTTATCACGTTTAGGAATTATTGCAGATAAAGTTGGTCCTAAACTTGTAAGTTGCATGTGGGATGAAAAATCCCAGTTGGAAATTGGTGGTTATTTAGTAGTTGATTCTCTTTCAATGGGTACCCCCTCGATGGGAGGGATACGTATGCTTCCAGATATAATACCTTCAGATATCTATAATTTAGCTCGAGGAATGACTCTTAAAAATGCAGCTGCTAACCTTCCATATGGGGGTGGTAAATCTGGTATAGTAGCTGAAAGAGATATAACTCCAGAAATACACGATCAAATAATCAAAGGATTTGCTCACCTAATTCGACGTTATAAAAGCATTTACGTTCCAGGTCCTGATGTAGGTACTAATGATTCTGATATGAAGACTATAGCTATTGAAAACGGGTTAGATAGTGCTGTATCAAAACCCGCAGATATGGGAGGGAATCGCATAGACGAACTTGGAGCTGCTGCTGGAGGAGTAGTGACAGCATTACAAACATTATTAGAAATTATGCCTAGGTTACGTATGCTTCCTCATTTCGCGAATTTAGAAATTCCTAAATTAGAACAACTCACAGTTTTGATTCAAGGGTTTGGAGCTGTTGGTGCTCATACTTCACGCATATTAAAAGAAAGAATGCCTTTAGTCAAGATTACAGGAATTAGCGATCTTGAAGGATATCTCTATAATGAATTAGGGTTGCCAGTTAAAAATCTATTTGATTTATGGAAAGAAAAAGGGCTCGTTACCAATATATATTTTAAAAGAAAGATCCTTCCAGAAGGATATAAACATCCAACTAAATTTTCTACAAATCCTAACAATTTATTGCTTGAAAATGCTTTTTGTTTGATACCAGCGGCCCCCATATTCAATTATCTAGGTGTTTGGCAATCAGAGAATCCTTCAATGTTAGTAGAGAGAATGGGAAATTGGGCGGTAATAGTAGAGGGTGCGAATACGTATTCTCCAGATCCAAATAGAAAAGCCGCCCGGATACGTATGGAACAAATTGTATATCGAGAGAAAGGAGTTATGATAGCAAATGATTATTTAGTAAACTCTGGCGGAGTTATCTTCGCTGCTCAAGAACATTTAATAAGAACTCCCGATCATCTTCAAATACCTGATAAATTTCTTGGAAACCGTAAAGCTGTGGATCAATGGTTATTTGAACATGCTAAAGAGTTTGAAGAATTATCTAAGAGTCGTCTAATTGCTGGTGAAGGCTATAGAAAGGATGTGATTAGCCATAATATGATTGAATTAGTAGATATATTATCTAATAATCCAGATATTCTCCCCTGTGTTGCTGCAGAAAGAATTAGTATTCAAAGATTAACAGCGAAAGAAAGAGAACGAAAAGCTAAAGATATAATGGTACCGATACCAACAATAGAGGTGGGATGTAGTATTCAAGAAGCAGCAGCTTTAATGATTGAAAAAAACAGTGGAATTGTTGCTGTAATCTCTAACAATAAACTTGTTGGGGTTGTGACGGATTGGGATATAACCAAATCTACTGCAGAAGGAGTACGGAATATATCACTTGAGAAAATAATGACTAAAGATGTTATCAGTACCTCTCCGGAATTCACAATTCTAGATATTATTCGAGAACTAGAACAATATCAAATATCAGCAATGCCCGTTGTTAAAGATGGTGAGGTTTTGGGAAAAGTTAGTTCGGATTTAATAGCGCAACGTTATGTTCTAAATTTCTTACAAGATCGCAAAACTTAGAAATATTTTATAATGTTATATAACGTGTCTCTTTGAGCTGGTTTTTTGCCAGCAGCTTTTATAATTTTAATAATTTCTTCAGGAGATAAATATTCTCCAAATTCAGAGCCAGCACTTTTCGAAATATTTTCTTCCATTAAGGTTCCTGAAAAATCGTTAACTCCATAATTCAAAGATACTTGCGCAAATTTAGGTCCTAATTTTACCCACGAACATTGAATATTATCAATATAATTATTAAAAAATATCCGTGCTACACTGAATAACTTCAAGTCTGCCATTCCATAACTAGGCTTCAATGGAAAATCTTTTAATCTCGACAACAATGGTTTTTCTTTGACAAAAGGTAAGGGAACGAATTCAGTAAAACCATGGGTTTCTTTCTGTATATTTCTTATTATTTCTAAATGAGTGATCCTGTCTTCTAAATCCTCAATATGTCCGTACATCATTGTCGAAGTTGTTGGAATACCCAATTTGTGAGCAATAGATATTACCTCAATCCATTTAGAGGTGTTCAGTTTGTTTGGACATATAATTCTTCTTATTTTGTCTACTAAAATCTCCGCTGCTGTACCAGGGATAGAACCTAAACCATGATCTTTTAAAGTTCTTAAAGTATATTCAATTGAATTCCCAGATAATTTTGAGATGTAATATATTTCCTGAGGTGAAAATGCATGTATATGAATTTTTGGATTTATATTTTTCACACT
>JBHLON010000072.1:0-10056 GCA_048940445.1 Promethearchaeota archaeon | reverse complement strand
TTTTTGACTCAAATTTAGAAAATAATAAAAAAAACTATTTTAATTTTTTATTTAAAGTATAAACGAGTAAACTAACCATTGCGATTGTAAGGATTAAGAAGAAGGAGATTCCAAGAGGAATTGTTGGTGACGGATTTGTAATTTCTTCACATTCAGGGTATAATCGCTCAACTTCTAAAGTGTAATTATAAGAATAACCATAAAAATATGATAGCTGTTTATAACAAGACTTTAAGGATCCATCATTGCAGAATTGCATTTCTATAAAGTCACCAGACGTTTCATTATAATAGCGGATTGTATTGGTAGTTGTGTAAATTCCAGGGGATTTCGCAGGATCAAAGTGGCCTTTATATTGAAAATAAGATGCTTCTGCACACCAATCTGTCATTAGTTGATTGTCTAATTTGGGTATGAAAAGGGTAATCGGTTCACTGCCTGGGGACGTAGCATACATCTTGGATAAAGTAAAATTAACTAAAGATACATTTGCTAAGCCCATAGATAGTGGATCTTCTTGAAATATTCCCAGTGTTTTATTATATATCATTGGTCTGACTTTCAAGCAGTAGTACTTATCACCATATACAGTGGTTAAATCTGTACCATTTATTTTAAAACAAATCTCCGTTGATCCTAGTATGTTATCATTGTGGTATCCAGTCGCATTCCAACGGAAGATATCACCTATATTCACACCCCAATAAGCTCCTTGATATGGACTTATCGGTGGTGGGTCAAAATCAATAGCGATTACACTTGATATGGGAAATATACATACTGATAATGCAACAAATAAATAAATTTTTAGTAATATCTTTTTTAGATTCATGGTATTTCTGAGTTTATTTTTGTCTTAAGATGTGCTTAATATCGATATTATCCTTTATAAAATTTCCTTTGATTTTTTCATATGGAAGAATATTCTCATACTTCAATGTTCATGGAAAGTTTTAATTTTGATGATTGGATATTTTTTTATATTAAAAATGCCAAAATTTTAGAAAGCCATTCAATTTTTCTTCTAAAAAATGAAGTAATAAAGAGATTATAGGTTATGCCTGAAAGCGGAACCATTTTATATGACTTAAATAAGGTTTTTATTCCTTGTCGTACAGTGTTAGAAATGGAGGCCCTTACAGCTTTATTTCTGGAGTATTATAATTATGATGAAATAAAGGAACTACCCCAAAGCCAACCTTCGAGTCAGAAGCTCATTGAATTATATAGAGTTATTGATTGCGAGCCTTTAGAGAGGATAATAGAATATTTTATTGATGTTGTGGTGAATAAATTAAAACCAATTGTAATGTATGAGAGAGACCACCATGATAGGTTTCGAATGGGAAATGTAGTAGCTTATACAAAAACTCGTGTATGTTTATATTTGGCATTACATAGATTAAAGTTAAAGTTCTTATTTATAAAACACTTTATGGATAAATTTAAATCTAAGAATTATACTCTAGATGTTCCAGAAGACCAAAAAGGACTGGGTGCACACAATTTTCTTTCTAGATTCTATAACGACTATTATAAACGGAACAAAATGAATCTCAAATTAATGCTTTCTACGAAACGGGTGTCTGAAAGAGTTAGTGAACTTATGGATACATCAAAGACGATAACAAATGAAGATATCATCAACGCTATTACCTTTAAGAAATTCTTAGATGACAAAAATAGGATTAAATTTATCATGAAAGAAATTAAAGCATCTTTATTTGTATGTAAAGTAATGTTTGGTAAAATGGATGTTTTCACTCCATTTACGTTAGCAAAGGAAACTATGATTGATGCTGAAGAAATAATGATAAGTCAAGATTTTATCCCTGCGTTAATACCTGCAATGTCTAATTGTATTGCAGAGAAAAATGATACACAACTCAAAGATTGTTTTAGAGCATTTGAATTTATGATGAATCGAGTATTGGAAGGTATAAATAATGCAATAGAAATTTCTTCCGGAGGCCAAATTAATCTTGAGTTAGATGCTACAATCTATAATACTGGAAATATTTTTCAATTTTGAAATCATTTTATGACATCAGTAATAAAACAGGTCTCAACAATTTTTATACCATTAATCTGTGAGATTTTTTCTTCTATTAAAGGATTGATTTCTTCAATGGATGCTAACTCAACTTTCAATAAAAGGCCGCAGTCTCCACTTAATCTCCAAATACTAGTTATTTCCTCCACTGTATCCAAATCCCTTAATATATCTTTAATATTCTTCAAGTCTGGAATAACCTTAACCGTTGCGAAAGTTTTAGGTTTACTTTTTATATCATAATCAATAGTAAATTTAGTAATTATGCCATCTTCTATCAATTTTTGTACTCTTCGTCTTACTGTTGCTTCAGTCTTCCCTACTTTTTGAGAGATCTCATTATAAGATATTCTACTGTTAGTTTTGAGTGTCTCTAAAATTACTTTGTCGATTTCATCTATATTACTCATCTATATTGACCAATAATTTTTTTAAAGTTTTAAAATAGCGATTTTTGTGAATAAAATAATGGAAATTTGATATAAATTTTTGGATTTTTTATCGTTTCTAATAAATTCTAGAGAAAAAAGTTATTATAATCTACAAATTTCATTGAGAACGCTGTTTAAAAGCTTTAAGGTATCTTTCATATTTTCTTTTACCAAAACTTATCACTTTAGCTAACATCTCTGATTTCTTAACTGATGTATTAAATTCAGGGGTTTCTTTTATATATCCTTCCTTTAAAGCATTATTATATAATTTTTCGCCAATCTTTGTTCTAATTATTGAAGTTGTATAACCATCTCTAGATCCTAAGCCCCCAAAAGAAATATCCGCGTAAACATTGGAAAAATCACGACAAGCAAAACAAGCTGCTCTTGCAAATTCATGAAGATCTTTAAAATCAATGTATTTAATTTGATTATTTTTGAGCTCAATGATTAAATTTTCTTTTATGTTTAAATTCTCAACGTCATCAAATGAGAAATTGAATTTTTCTTCTAATTTTTTACGAGTCTTGGCATCAAATGAAAAATTCAAATTGCAAAATAACCCTAAGGTAAATTTTATAATATGAGCTGGAAGAATGCTCAATTCTTGCATCTTCCTGATAGACATTATTTGACATGGGGTTCCTACAACTGCAATATTCATTGCATCCGAAGCAACGACAGATTTTAATTCTGTTATTGTAGGAACAAATGAGTTGTATTTCTCTAAAGTTACGACCCCCTGAGAAATATCATATTGGGAACCAGCAGCCTCTATTAAATCTTCCTTTGTAGTAGCAAAGAATGGAAATCGATTAAATGGACCTTCTTTTTTTGACACGATAGCTCCATTTATTAGGTTTTTTTCGAGTAAATACATTAATACTGCTGTTACTACCCCTCCATCTGTAGCTTTATCACGAACTTCTTTTGAATTAGCCTGAGCTGAAGTTATTTTGACCCAGTTTCCAATTGATGTTTTATAATTATATTTCTTATTTAGTTCTTCATCTAATACATGAGTTTGAGGACATACTAAATAACAAATTCCACATTTTAAACAATTATCTTTATTGTAATATCTTGGAGGGCCACTTTCGGGCATTTCAATTGCCTTAATATCATGAGCAGAACAAAAACTAACACAACCCCCACATTCTCCACAAATTCCGGGTTCATGAACATCCTTTATTAAATCTTCAAAAGATTTAGGAATAACTTCTTCAACCATTTTTTTCCCTTTTATTTATTTTAATTTTAAATTAATATTCATTTGGCATTTTCTTTAACTCTGCCAATGAAAACACTGGACCATCCACGCATACAAATTTATTACCAATATTACATCTCCCACATTTACCGATTCCACATTTCATTCTCATTTCTAATGAATTTAAAATTTGAGCATCTTCAAATTTCAATTCTTCAAGTACTGCGATGGTCGTTTTAATCATAATAGGAGGACCACATACAACAGCTACTGCATTATCAGAAGAAGGGGCAACTTCTTTAACAACAGGAGCTACAAATCCGACTTTATCTTTCCATCCTTCTTCTTCACGATCGATTGTTAATATAACTTTTATGTCGTCTCTTTTCTTCCATGCCTCTAGATCTTCTTGATAAAGTACTTCTCCCGAATCACGATTTCCATAAATTACGGTAATACTTTTATAGTCTTTTCTATATTTTTCATCTAACATATAGATTATAAGTGAACGTAAGGTTGAAAATGCAAATCCTCCTCCGATAATAACAATATTTTTTCCTTTCATTTCTTCAATTGGCCAGCCATTACCACAAGGTCCTCTAACTCCTACCGTATCACCAATATCGCAATTATGTAGCGCAGTGGTTACGGTCCCCATTTTCTTAATGGTGAATTTAATCGAGCCTTCTTCTGTTGGTGATGATGCAATCCCAATTGGACACTCTCCTTTCCCGATTATGCTTATTTCGGCAAATTGTCCTGGAATATAGTTAAAATCTTTATAATCTTTTTCGTTTTTAAATTCTAATTCTAATGTTTTAATATCATTTATTTTATTTTCAGCTATAATACTTTTTACAGTTGTTAATAATGGAATATATGGATTATGCACTTACTTTTTCCTCCTCTATTTTTATTTTTTTAATTTTCCCAATAATTTCTCTAAGATCATTATTTACTGGACATAATTGAATGCATCTCCCACATCCAACACATCCTAGAATGTCATAATTTTCAGGATAATAACAGAACTTGTGTAAAATTCTATTTCTGCAGCGCTCAATCCCACTATCTCGTGGATTATGACCACTTGTATGCAAAGTATATAAACAAGATTGACATGTATCCCAAATCCTAATCCTCCTCCCTTTATTATTATATTGATCATTTTCATCAATTACATCAAAGCAAGTACATGTAGGACATAGGAACGAGCAAGTTCCACATCCTATACAAACTTCACTGATTTCCTGCCAAATTGGATGTTCAAAATTAGGATCTAATATCTTATCTATATCCTTTAAATCTAAATGAGTAACAAATGATTCTTCTGCCTGCTTGGATAATTCTTCTGCTTTTTTAATATCCTGCTTTTTAGCATTTGTAAGCCATTCAAATCTATTGAGTAATTCTTTCCCCCTTTCACTGATCCCTTCAACTAAATATTTCTCGCCCAAATCTACTAAAAAGATATCCATATCTTCTTTCATGAAGGGATGTCCTTCTATTGACGTACAAAAACATGTGCTTCTTGGATTATTACATCCAATTCCAATAATGATAGAATTTTTTCTTTTTTTAAGGAAGATTTCATCTTGAAATTCCCCAAAGGCAAAAAAATCTTCTAAGAGCACAAAACTATGTGCATCACAGGGTCGTATGCCAAATATTATATTTTTCTCATCTAAATCGGTTCTTTCTATAATTTCAGTAACATCTTTACCATCAGTTTTATATTCAAAGAGCACCTCCATTTTTGGGAATAAAATCTCTTTTGGAGGGACTTTGGAATTAAAATAATCAAGAACAATCTCGTCAGGGTTCAATATTTTTTTAAAGACTAGATTCCCCTTTTCTTTAACCGGGGCAAAAAAATTGAATTCTTCAGCAAGCTCAATATATAACTTTCCTATTTCACTTTTCAATAAAATTTTTTGCTCTATTTTTATCACCTTTTTAATCTTCTTCTAACATAAATTCTTCAGCATCTTTCATATCAAAATCCATCATAGGAGGCATTCTTTTCGAATCAATCCCAGATGTAAAATTAAATCTTTCTTTAACTATTTTTTCTAATTTTCTCGTAATAAAATTCAAATCAATCCCTACAGGACAAACACTAGTACATGCCCCACAAGCTACACATCGCCCTGCTAAATGCATGGCGCGAACAAGATGAAATACAACTACATCTGATAATTCTGTAGTTTTTCCAAACCAAATTGGTTTATTTTGATCTACAAAACATAAATTGCAATAACACATAGGGCACGCTTCTCGACAAGCATAACATCTAGTGCAAATTTCTAACGATTCTTTTATAAAATCCCATTTTTCATCCGGTGTTTTCGATTCATATTCCTCTAAATCCTCAAAATTGTCATCGACGGAACTTATTTCTTGACATTTACCACTACATATATTTGCTATTTCTGCTGAAGTTGGAGGAGATTTAACATTACATACTTTACATAACTCATTAATATATTCTTCATATGGAAATTTTTGTTCAAAATCATTTCCTTTCACGATTATATCATTTCCAGAGGTAATAACTTCCAAAATTTCTTTTTCTCCAACTTCTTTTTCAATTTTCTTTCGATTAATGATACCATTGCAGGGAATTCCAATTATCTTTATATTTTCCATATTTATTTGTTTTTCAACTGATAAGTGAATTAGTGCTCTCCCGACACAACCCTTCGATACGATTCCTACTTTTAAATTTCCCTTTTCTGGATCAGTAAGTTGAGGGATTTTTGGTACTAGATATCGGGCTAGATTTATATAACAAAGATTATTCCAAATTAATTTATCTACATCTTCTTCCTTAGTTATTATGATTGGACTCGAACTTAATGGAACCGTTCCATTCGTATACCCAATGATTACATCAACTTCTTTATCCTTTAGAAGTGATCTTGCTGTTTCTCTTATCATGTTTTCAATTTCAATATTTTCTTTGTCAATCGCCATTATTAACACCAGTTTTTACTGAATTTTTTATTTGGCCCTAACTTTTTAACTATTTTTGTAGCTTTTTTAACTAGATTAGCAAATCTTTCGCCTTCAGCAGCAGAGGCCCACATAAAATTTACTCTTCCGGGCTCTATTCCAAAAAACTCTAATAATTCTTCTAAGATAGCGAATCTTCTTCTAGCAACTAAATTTCCAGTAAGATAATGACAATCTCCAGGATGGCATCCTGAGACAAGTACTCCGTCCCATCCATCTACTAGGCTCTTTATAATAAAGTAAGGGTTTACTCTGCCAGAACATGGAACCCTTACGACTCTAATTGAAGGTGGATATTGGATCCTACTAACTCCTGCTAAATCTGCTCCCGCATAGGAACACCAATTACATAAAAATGCTATAATTTTTGGCTCCCATTCTTCAGTTGTACTTTCTTCTTGTTTTGTCTGTATTGTCACTTTTTAACACCTCCCAGTTATCATAGCATATATTTGTTCACCCGAAAACCCTAACACATCTATCGCAGCACATCTGCAATTACCAGAGCAAGCACCGCATCCTTTACATAGCGCTTGATTAACCTTAGCAATTCTTCCGAATCTCCTGTCATCAATTAACTCGATTGCATTATAAGCACAGTTCTCTACACACATTCCACACCCTGTGCAGCGTTCCGCAATAATCGTTGCTGTTTTTCCCTCCGCCTCTATCTCATCTTTAGATAATATTGTACAAGCCCTAGAAACTGCTGCATTAGCTTGAGCAATAGAGTCCTCAATGGTTTTTGGACAGTGTGCTAAACCCGCAACAAATACTCCCTCTGTTGCAAAATCTACTGGACGCAATTTTACATGAGCCTCTAAAAAGAAATTATCGTCATTGAGAGGAACTTTTAACATCTTTGCTAAGTCTTCATTTTCATCTCGGTCTGCATATATTCCTGCACTTAAAACCAATAAATCAGATACAATATTCACTTTTTCCCCTCGGGGTGTATTAACTTCCACTTTTAACTCAGAATTTTCTGAACTCACTTTAGGAGGGTTATTCTCATCATATTGAAGAAAAATAACTCCTTGTTCACGTGCCATTCGATAATACTTCTCTTTAAATCCATAAGTCCGAATATCACGAAATAGAATTGTTACTTCTACATTTGGATATTTCTCTTTTACTAATAAGGCATTTTTAACAGCCTCAGCACAACACATCTTACTACAATAAGGATGTTCCTTATTTCTTGATCCTACACATTGTATCATTACTATGGATTTTGTGTTCTTTATTTTATTTGTGGTATTTAATAATTTTTCTAATTCAGATTGGAGGATTACTTTATCATTTTGGCCATAGAGAAATTCATTCGGTTGGTATTCTTTTGCTCCTGTGGCAACAACAACAACACCATGTTCAAATTCTGTAGTTTCTTTATTTTTTCCATATAAAATCGAAGTTTTGAAATTACCGATGTATCCATCAATATTTTCGATTTCAGCATCAGTATAAGTATGAATGAATTTATTTGATTTAACCTTAGAGATCAAATTAGATAAAAATTCTTGAACATTAGCTTTTTCAAGTGTGTGGTATATATGTTTTGCAAATCCTCCTAATTCTTCTTGTTTTTCAACTAAATATGTTTCAAATTCTTGGCTAGCAAAATTAAGGGCGGCAGTCATTCCGCTAATTCCCCCTCCAATAACCAGTGCTTTTGAAGTGACAGGTAACTTAATTCTGTCAATGGGTTCTATCCTCCTAGCTTTATTTACTGCCATTCTCACCAAATCTTTTGCTTTCTGCGTGGCTTTTTCTGGTTCGTTCATATGAACCCAAGAACACTGATCTCTTATATTTGCCATTTGAAATAAATACCTATTTAATCCAGCTTCTCTAATTGTTTCTTGAAATAATGGTTCATGGGTTCTTGGGGTACACGATGCAACTATAACTCGGTTAAGATGGTATTCTGCTATTTTATCTTTTATTATTGTTTGAGTATCTGCTGAGCATGTATAGAGATTACGATCTGCTAAAACCACATTTGGAAGATTACTTGCATACTTTGTGACTTCTGGTACATCCACAAACCCTCCAATATTGATCCCGCAATGACAGATAAAAACACCAACTCTAGGAGGCTGACCATTGACGTATATTTCAGGAGGTAATGTTTTTTCAGTTATTAAGGTTCCTCGTTGTTCATATAAAAGTTGATTCACACATCCAGCAGCGGCACTAGCTTGAGTGACCGTATCAGGAATATCTTTTGGAGAAGAAAATGCGCCACAAATAAATATTCCTGGCTTTGATGACTGAACAGAGTTAAATTTGTCTGCTTTGGCAAAACCAAATTCATTTAATTCTATACCAAACTTTTCAGAAAGATATTGTGCATCATTAGGCGGATTTAATCCAACAGCCAGGACTACCATCTGAAAGTCTTCTTCCAATACTTTTCCATCTTCGGTCTCATATCTTATCCTTAGATCTTTTGTCTCTGGTACTTCTTTAATCGATGAAATACGACTTCTTATATATTGAACTCCATATTCTTCCTGTGCGCGTTCGATGTATTTATCAAAATCCTTTCCGTATGCTCTCACATCCATACTAAAGATCGTTGGTTTTATTTGATGCATATGTTCATGGGCAATAACTGCTTCTTTAGCTGTGTACATGCAACAAACTGAAGAACAATATGGTTGTCCATTTCCGCTATAATCACGAGATCCAATACATTGAAGAAATGCAACTTTTTCAGGTATATCTCCATCGGAAGGCCTTAAAACTCTACCAGCATAAGGACCGCTGGCACTTAGTATCCTTTCAAACTCTATACTAGTAACTACGTTTTTATATTTTCCATACCCATAAAGATTTGCTTCTGATGGAATATATTCTTCAAAACCTGGAGCTAAAATTATGGCTCCCACATTTAATTCAACTTTTTCATCTTCTCTATCATATTCCACTGCCTTAGCTTTACACACTCCTTGGCAAATCCCACATCCAATACAATAATCCCTATTTATAGCGTAAACAAGAGGAACTGCTTGTGGATATTTAACTGATGTAGCACCATACATGGATAAACCCTCATTAAATACATCAATAGCTTCGACAGGACATTCACGTCCACAAACACCACATCCAGTACATTTGTCAGGATTAATAAATAATGACTTTTTTAATACTTTAACTTTAAAATTTCCAGCTTCTCCACTAACATCTTCAATTTTACATTTAATACTTAAGTCTATATTCTGATGTCTTCCTGTTTCTACTAGTTTAGGGCTTACAATGCACATAGCACAGTCATTTGTGGGGAATGTCTTATCAAGTTGTGCCATTACTCCCCCAATACTAGTACTTGACTCAATTAA
>JBHLON010000004.1:0-125909 GCA_048940445.1 Promethearchaeota archaeon | reverse complement strand
TCAATAAAAATGTCACGATATAGAAGAAATTTCGTTAATGCTTATGTAATAACACTGTTTTGTTGGATAGCTGCAGAGATATTAACTCCTATTGCCTTTTGGTTCATTTTCCCTAAAAATCTTTCCTATTTAATAATTCAAATAACGATAAATGTAATTTGTACAATCAATTTGATTATTCTTGGACAACTAAGAAACCGTTACACTTAGTTATCAAATAGAAAAATCTTTTATCAATTAATTTTAAAATTTCTCTCTTTTTCAATATATCCTTTCTTTAAAAACTTGTACCCATATAATTTATTAAACATTCGAATCTTTAGAATGAGTATAATGATTAAAAATAAATCACAGCCAGAGGAAATTCCTACTTCCAAGGAAGATGAAATATTTAAATTATTAACCCATCAAACTCGTCGAAATATCATAAAAGTATTGGGAGAAAAAGATCTAACATTCTCACAAATTAAAAAGATTTTAGAAATTGACAGTCCTACCCTTTCCTACCATCTTAAAAGCATGAGATCCTTTGTTACTCAAAAAAAATCTAAATATACCCTGTCCGAGATTGGAAGAGCTGCTTTATATCTTCTTACAAAGACAGATCAATCAATGACTATGTCCAAATACAGAAGATATTTTTGGTATATTTACTTTGTTACATGGATCTGTTATATTGTTATTGGGATTATAATGCCCCTTACAATAGGATACTTCCCTTCGGAATTCTTCTCAATTATCACTTTTGAAATCTTGCTAAACGTTATTGGTGTTATTAACATGTCAGTTATAGGATTCCTAAAAAGTCGTTATATATAACACAAAAATCCAAATGTCTAATATTTATATTTACCTAGTTTAAAAATAAGGCTACATTTTTGATTATCCACGCTTTTAGATTGAAAATGACTGAAAGTTCTTATTTTTATGTTTTAGGATGAGATAAAATTATAAAATATCTCAGAGCAGATCAGTATTTTCATCAATCTGAATTAACAAGATTTCATAACGCCAACTCTTCATTTAAAAGATTAAAGGGTATCCTGACTTTAACCTTTAATAATTTTATAATTCTATCTCGTTATAATAGAAATTACCTCAAATTTTAACTTTTTTCATAAGTATAGAAAAGGTGTATTATATTATTTTAGATGGTTTGGTATAGTCTGGTTCTTTAAAAAATCATCAAAATTCTCAGCTTCTCTAACCTTAAAAATATTTCCATCACTGATTAAAATTTCAGCTGGGCGGGGTCTCGAATTATAATTACTACTCATTACATATCCATATGCACCAGTATCAAGAATCGTAAGGTAATCACCTTCTTTCAATTTTGGAAGTTCCCTCTCTCTCCCAAGAATATCTCCAGATTCACAAATTGGACCGGCAATATCATATTTTAACAAACTCTTATTTTCTTTTTCTTTACAAGGAATTATATGATGATAAGAGCCATACATTGTAGGACGGATTAAGGTATTAAATCCTGCATCCACTCCCGCAAATAATTTATATCCATTATCTTTAATTGTATTCACTTGCGTTATCAATATACATGATTCAGCAACTAAATATCTTCCCGGTTCAATTTTAAAGTTAGGTTCTCCAATACTCTCTGTATATGAAAACTTTTTAAAGGATTGTAAAACAATAGATTTATAGGTTTCTAAATCTAAGGGTTCTGTGTTTGGATGATAAGGTATTCCTAAACCTCCTCCAAAATCTATGAATTCCAATTCTATCTTTAATGAATCTGCTAATTTCTTTATAATTGATAAGTATTTTTCAGTTGCTTTTTCAAAATCATGTGGATTTATAATACCAGACCCAATATGTTGATGTATACCAAATTTTAGAAAGCCATAATCTTTTGCTTTTTTATAGGCATCGATAACTTGACTTTCTAATATCCCAAACTTTATATCCTTTCCAGCAGTAATATTATGAACATGATGACCTGCTCCAAATTCTGGATTTACTCTAAATGAAATTATCTTTTTCTCTTTACCTAGGTCCTCATATACTCTTACTAATCGCTCTAATTGACTGAAACTATCTAAGTTAATTAAAATGTCATTTTTAACAGCAAATTGAAAGTCATTGTCTGTAAACATGTTCCCTGTATAAATTATCCTCTCGGGAGCAATCCCAGCTGAAAAACACATGTTAATTTCGCCTTGAGAGGTACAATCAAAAAAAGCTCCCTCACTCTTTAGGATTTTTAAAATCGAGATATTTGAGTTTGCTTTAACTGCATAGTGGATTTGATTCTTCTTATATTCAGAATTAAGCACACTTTTCAAAGTTCTGTATTTTGCTCGAATTATTCTTTCAGATATGATATAGATTGGAGTACCATATTTTTTCGTTAATTCTATGGTATTTACATTATCAAAATACAAGACATTATTTTGATATTCTAGTTCTTTATACTTTAACCAATCACTAATTTCCATAAAAATTTCCCTTCTTTCTTAGAATTCAATTTTATCGATAACTCCGTTAAATACCTTAACAATAGGACCTTCCATGAAGACCTTTTTTCCATTAAAAGTAATTGTTAAATCCCCTCCATCATTATGCATTAAAACTGGAGTATTTTTTTCAAATAATCCTAATATTGTTCCTGCCACAACAGCAGCACATGTTCCAGTCCCACAGGATAATGTAATTCCTACCCCTCTCTCAAAAACCCTTAAATATGCCTCAGTTTTAGACACAACCTTCACAAATTCAACATTAGTTCTATTTGGAAAATGCTTATTTGATTCAATTGCGGCACCATATTTATTTAAATCATTATTATTGATGATATCTTTCGTAAAAATTATAACATGAGGGTTTCCCATAGAAACTGCTGTAAAATTAAAAATTTTATCTAAAACAACAATTTGTTCATTTACACATCGGTCCACATCGTCATCTAATATAACTGGAACACTATCGCAATCTAAAATTGGATATCCCATATCAACCTTAACTGTATTAACTTTACTGTTTACTATTTTTAATTCATTTATGATAACACTTTTCATAGTTTCAATTGCAATAGTTTCTTTTTTACAAATATTATTTTCATAGATGTATTTTGAAAAACATCGTATTCCATTGCCACACATTTCACTTTCGCTTCCATCTGGATTGAACATTCTCATTCTTATGTCTGCGTTATTGGAATAACAAACAAGCAATAATCCATCAGCTCCTATAAAAAAATGTGGCTTACACAATTTCTTAGCTAACTGACTCAGTTTATCCTCTGGAATTTTCCATTTAAGATTATCAATAATTATGTAATCATTACCTAAACCGTGTTGTTTTTCAAAATCTAAATTTTCAAGCTTCATATTTATTCGGTTATAGGGAATTTAATACTTCTTAGATCGAATAATAATTAAGATTTAACCTTCATTGAAAAAAATTTCTCTTTTAATTAATTTTAAACCTCTTTTTTGAAAAATCTAAATAAAGCTTAAAATTATAATTATATATTCAATTTGAAAGATTCATAATCTAGTGACAATGAAAAAGAAAGTACTTATTTTACCATTTTCAATCTTGATTGTGTTATTATGCCTACCTTCAGCACGAGCTTATCAATATTCTGATAATATAAATGAGGGCATTTCAGCATTTTTTTTAACAGCATTAAATGAGGGAGAAACTATTGAAATAAGTGTAACCCACTCGGGTTCTGGGAACTTTACTCTTTTTCTCTTTGATCAGCGTCCTATGGATACCTACGTTAATCTGGATAAAACTTTAAACCGAGAAATTTTTACTGCAGCTATCAATTACAGCTTGATCGAAAATCCTTACCTATATTACAATGCAACAGAATCTAAAATTTATTATTTTCAAATTATCTTACTTGATTATGGACCAGATACGTATTTTATTTATTGTAACAAAGAATTAACCCGGTATTACCTTCCCATCATTCCGGGATATGATTCGTTTTTTATCTTAGCATCTATCATTATGATCACAGGATTATTGGTATTCAAAATGAAAAAAAGTAATATCAAAATATAGGAAAAGCAGAAACAAGTTGATTTTATATGTATGAAAAAAAGCCATGGTTAAAATTTTATGATCCGCACGTACCTGATAAGATAGACTATCCTAGAACTACCATGTATAATGCAGTATTACAAACTGCTGAGAAATACCCTGACTCAATAGCTTATGATTTTATGGGATATGAATCTACTTATAGACAATTGGTGGACCAAGTTGATCAATGTGCTAAAGCTCTTTTTAGTCTAGGATTGAACAAAGGAGATCGAATGACAATATCTATGCCCACAACACCTCAAGGAGTTGTTTGCTTCTATGCAATTAATAAAATTGGAGCAATTGCAAGTATGATTCATCCTTTAAGTCCCCCAAAACAGATTGAATTCTTTTTGAACCTCAGTAATAGTTCATTTATGCTTACTATTGATAAAGCTTATGCAAATGTAGAGAAAATAATAGACAAAACACCATTAAAAATAGCTATTTTAACCCAATTAGGCCAAGAAGGAAAAAGCATTATTGAAGACCCTAAAATCCAATGGTGGAAAAATATAATGGCTAAATCTTACTCTGAAATACCTACTTTTGAGATGGATCCTGATGGCATGGCTGTGATTTTATATTCAGGAGGTACTACTGGTATTCCAAAGGGAATCATGCTTTCTAATTACAATTTTATAGCTGAAGGAACGCAAGTAGCTACATGGATGGATATGTCGGATAAAGATTCTGCTCTGGCAATTTTACCAATATTTCATGGATTTGGACTTGGTGTATGTGTTAATGCAGTATTCATGGGAGGAGGAAAAAGTATCCTAGTACCATCATTTACTCCGGATCAGGTTGCAGAGTTAATCAAAACTAAAAAGCCTACCTTGCTTTTTGGAGTGCCAACGTTATATGAAGCCCTTAATCGAAATCAAAAATTCCAAAACATTAATTTGAGCTTTCTAAAGGCTGCTTTCTGCGGCGCCGATACTCTACCCCGTATTACGAAAGAAAGATTTGAAGAAATCTGTAGAAACAATGGTTCCAACGTTCAACTAAGAGAAGGATATGGCTTGACTGAAGCTGTTACTGGAATTTGTGCCATGCCCTTAGGTGAATATCGAGAAGGAAGCATTGGAATTCCTCTTCCAGATATGATGATGAAGATTGTTGAGCTTGAAACTATAAAAGAAGCACCTATTGGTCAAGAAGGCGAATTATGTGTTCAAGGTCCCGCCGTAATGTTAGGTTACTTAAATAACCCAGAAGAAACTGCAAAAACATTAAAAAAGCATGAAGATGGAAGAATATGGCTCCATACTGGAGATATTGCGACAATGGATAAGGATGGATTTTTCTATTTTAAAATCAGATTAAAACGTATGATAAAATCATCTGGTTTTAATGTTTATCCTGTTCAAGTCGAAAATGTTCTTTATAAACATCCAGACGTCCTTGAATCGTGCGTTATTGGTGTACCTGATGAAAAGCAAGTAGAAAAAGTAAAGGCTTTTGTGGTTTTAAAAGATCCTGACAAAGAAACCAAGGAAATGGAAGAAAAGTTAATTGATTTTTGTAATGAAAATCTAATTAGGTGGAGTTGCCCTCGAGAAATCGAATTTTGTAGACTATTACCTAAAACACTTGTTGGAAAAATAGATTTTAAAAAGTTAGAAGAACAAGAAAAAGATAAACTAAAAGCTGCAGGAAAATATTATGGTGATTAATTTTGATTTTTGAATAAAATTACGAAATTCGACATTCATTCTATTTAAAGAATTATCAATTTCGATAAATTTTCATTTTGTTTCCTTTCAAAATGGTTTAAAAAACATTAAGTTCGTTGATCCTTGATCCATTTGCATCACATAATTTTAAATTCAATTCATCAATTCCCTACCTATCTTATATCCAGAAAATAAAAGTGAGATAAAATTTCATTTGAAGAGATTAGTAAAAAACTTGCTGAAATAATGAAAGATACAGAATCTTTAGAACTTAAAGATGTCGATCTTTTTGCTGAATATTTGGAATTTCAAATGCTCCCAAGTATCGTTCAGACTGCTGCTCAAGCTGCTCTTCCTGGTATTGGAAAAGCAGAATGGACATCAACAAAATTTTCCCTTGATGTGTCTTATCCTGGAAAAATCCAAACAATTGAATTTATACGAGCTAATGGTAAGAAGGCAATCATCGGAGGAGAAGTTGTCCCGCCTTTCTATAACTTCCTTGGACTTGATAAACGTAATCCACATCCACCTTTAGTTACATATGATGTATTTGATATGGGATCTGAGATGATCCTTCCAAAACCCATTAAACAAGAATATAAAGATGTTTTAGCAGATCCGGCAAAATGGGCAAAATTTGCCGTTGATAAATTTGGTGCAGAATGCATTACTTTTCACTCTTTAGGGATTGATCCTGGTACTTTAGATTGGCCAGTTACAAAATCGAAAAAATTATTTGAAGAAATACTTCAAGCTGTTGATGTACCAGTAATCATTGGGTGTTCTGGCAATAAAAAGAAAGATGTAGAAATGTTTAAAGTACTAGCCGAAGTTGCAGAAGCAGATGTTTTAATGCTATCAGCAGCAGATAAAGCTACGTGGGAAGAAGTGATTCCCTTAGCTGTACAATATGATCATAATTGTCTGCTTTGGACAAGTTTGGATTTGAACAATCAAATTAAAATGAATAAAGATGCAATTGAATTAGGATTACCTAGAAATCGAATCGTAATGGACCCCACGTGCGCAACTTTGGGATATGGTATGGAATATAGTTTCAGTATTTATCAGAGAATGCGCATTGCAGGCTTATTAGGTGAGGAAGACCTAGCTTATCCAATTAGTGGGGGAACCACAAATGCATGGGGTGCTCGGGAAGCATGGATGAGTGAGAAGCTAGCCCCTGAATGGGGTCCAAGAGAGTACAGAGGCCCAATTTGGGAAGTTATAAATGCCTTAGCACTCTCATTGGTAGGGCTTGATCTCGCTATGATGTTCCATCCAGTTGCAGCAAGACACCTTAAAGACATTACAGCTCAATTCTTTGCTGAAATCCCAAAAGAGATGGAAGATAAAGGGTATTACGATTGGGTATCAGCTCGTATAAAACGCTAGTTTTAATTTCTTGTATTTTATAAATTTACTTTTTCTTATTATTATTCAAATATAATGATTCTAAATTAATTCAAATTATACAATTTATTATAATCTATATTCATAATTTTTATATAATCTATTTAGCTAGATTATAATGAATAAGATAATTTAATACGGGGGAAATTAAAATGAGATTTACAAAATATTATACTTATATCCTTACAATTATAGGATTTTCCGCTCTATTCGTATTAGGTTATTTGATGATTATTATTGGAAGTCTCTTTTTTAGATAACTAGTTAGATTTAAAGTCGTTTAATTAATGATTTCAACTTCTTTATTCATCATTTTAATAATGCTATACTGGAGGTTGTTCGTCAGGAAGAGACTCTGTAGCTGGTTTTCCTTCTATACCCCAATGACTTTTAGGGATTTCATGAACAATGACTTCTACTGCTCGAGCAGGTATTCCCATATCAATAAAGACCTTAGTTATTCCCGATATTATTTGCTTTACCTTTTCTTTTGAGATTCCTTTCCACATATTTACATGAATAACTGGCATAATTTTTTTCCTATTTGATCTACTATAAGATCTATTAAATTAGGGGATCATATAAGATTATTTCAATTTTGGTTAAAGAGACAAAAGGATCTTATTCTTTCTGTATTTTTATATTAAAATCTTCTCCTTCAATTTTAAAATCGACTATTTTGTGTTTTGTTTTAGAGATATATCTTTTAATATTTTCACCAGCTTCAGCAAAATCACCAGAAACTTCTAGAATGTCACCTGATTCTAATTCCATTAATTTCCTTTTCGTTTTTGCCACTGGTAAAGGACATACTAAACCAGTACAATTTAATTTATGAGTGTTAGTCATAATTCTCATTAAATTTATTAAATTTTAACTAAATAATATATTATCTGCTTCAGCACACATATCAACAAATCTATGCATAGTAGTGGGAGAAATACCCTCCATCAACTCGTCTTCGGAGACACCTCTAGCTTTCATACAAACTGAGCATGCTTCTACTTTTGCGCCTTCTTCAATAACATCTGCCATCCATTTTCCGATGTTATCATAACTTGCTGGGTCTTGGTTTCTTTTTCCTGTAAATATTCCATCTTCTACTAAAAAGATATTTACTTTATGACCCCCTAACAAGGCAGTATAAACGAATCTTAACAATGTATAAGGGCGTTCTTTGGTATAAGGTCCATCTCCGATAACAACAGTAAATATTTTACTCTTTTCAGCCATCTTTATTGACTTCATATATTTTTAAAATAATTATGATTTTGAAAGAATAATGATTTATTAGTTTTTTCGAAATTAAATATTCATTTTTTGGATAAAAGATTAAATAATGTAAATTGTTAATTATTATTGAAGATTTCATTTTTCTTAGATAAACTCATAATAGAAATGGGAAATAAATGAATATTGAGTATTTAAGGAACTTTATAAAATTAACACAGTATAAGAGTTTCTCAGAATTAGCGAAAGATATCCCTATTTCTCAAAGTACCCTATCACATCAAATCTCTCAATTAGAAAAAGATTTTGGTGTCATTCTAATTGAACGATCCACAAAAAGGTTTAATTTAACAGAACCGGGTAGGATTCTTTTAAATTATGCTAAACAAATAGTAAATCTTTATGATGGATGTGAGGCAGAATTAATTAAATTTAGTGAGCAAAAACTTGAAGAAATTGTTATTTCAGCCTCTACTACCCCAGGTTCTCACATATTGCCTAAATTTATTGCTGAATTTCGAAATATGAATCCTAATGTTAATTTTAAGATTTTGATAAATAATTCTCAAAAATCAATTGAGAATCTAAACAAAAAAATAGCAGAGTTTGCAGGTATAGGTAGCTTTCTCAATTACAACAAGGATGATTTTGAATATGTACAAATTGGAGAAGATCAACTCAAATTTATATGTGCTCCCGATCATGAGTTAGTAAAACGCGGTAATAATATAGTAAAATTTGAAGATATATTAAAGTATCCTTTCGTTTGGAGAGAAAAAGGCTCTGGGACGCGAGATACTTTTTGCCAACAATTTCCTGATTATAACAAATTAAATATCGAATTAGAGATTAATGATAATGATTCCATTATTTCTACAGTTAGCGAATCAAATTATCTTAGCATAATGAGTGAAATAATGGCAATAAAAGCTGAAAATGCCGGCTTAATCAAAATATTAGAGATAAAAAGTCATCCTATCATTGTTAAAAGACCCTTATTCTTCATCCGAAGAAGAGAAGAAGAGTCAAGTGAATTAAAAACTAGTTTTTGGAATTACATTTTAAGACAATCAAAAAAGAGTTTTCATATAAAATAGTTCATTTCTAAATTTTATATTATATTACAAGTATTTCCGAATGCTATCATAAATAAGGAATGAACCGAGAATAAAAACAATAGGAATAGTTATACTAATTATACTGTATAGATAATTTAAAAATTCGTTAAATACAATAAAGCTCTCTGTATATTCTGCTGTTATGGCACACCCAAATGCAAGAAATATTGCCCCTATGCATATTTTTATTGAATTTTTTTTTGTTATCTCTTTATTTCTCAAGAATGAAAAAAAAAGTAAAAACGGAAATAAGGAAGCAAAAATAAATATCAAAATTAAAGATAGGATTGGAATATTGAATATTAAGAAGATCAAAATAATTGGGAAAAGAATAAAACCCATATAATAATGTCTTTCGTATGTGATTACTCTCATTATTTTCTGTACATGGAAAACTTTCATAAAAAATGCAGAAAACATGATTAGAATGATGATTTTAAACAAAATATAAGAAAGGAACTCATCAATCATCATAAATAGTAGGATAATTTCCATTATGTTTATAAATCCAATTGCAATGAAAAAAATTTCCCAAGAAAATAAATCATTATAGAAATCAAAATTATTCTCTTTACTGAATTTTTTAGAAATATATAACCGATCAATTATTATTGAAGCAAATAAAAGCGCACTAACTATATTAAATATGTAAGTAATGATACTAATAATTGAAATATAATAATTGATGATGGGCATAATTTTCAATAATCTATTTTGTATAAAAAAGAACAATTGGTATGAGTTTTCCCACTAATGATAAATGTTCATTTTTCGGGAGATTTTCTAATGTTTGAGCCATTTTACTAATTGACGTCTCTGCATAATCTAACTTAAACATATCACGATATTTAGGATTATCAGGAGATGAAATAATTTTTTTTTCCCACCGCAAACCTAAAGCGTTAGCTTGTAATTGTAGCCCTGCTAATGCCATACCCGCTTCTACTTCTGCCCAATTTGTAGTATCCATGATTTTACGATGCAGAAAGCCTGAACAAGGTTTCAATCTATCAATGCATAAAAGAACAATAAACTGAGAACTATCAACATCAAATTCATTTTTCACATCATCAAAAATATTTTCAGAACTATATTGTTGTAAGTAATGATCATAAAATATGTTATTATCTACTCTAATCCATCGCTTTAATGCTGAAAATCCGACTGGATTGTAAATATAAGCACCTTTAGGTAAATCATCGACCTTATTAACAAGAACAAGGGGATATACGGAATACCCTGCACATCCAGAAGCATGAACTCGGCCAAATCCATTTTTCTCCAAATTATCACGGTTTCCATGAGTGGCATGATCATTTTCCCCTTCACATGCCCAGAGTAATTGTGAGAGTTCATATAATGTACGGGTACCTATAGTACTCTTTTCAACATTATTAAAAATAGCATCATGTAAAGAAATACCTTTATAATTACCCTTATAAAAAGCCTGATCCTCATAGCAGGCTGGTGTATTGAGGAGGTAAGTTCCATTTTCCAATTGCTTTTGGAGTGGTTCTGATGTATCTTTAATCACGGTATTATCGTTATCTTCTCGAACTGCAACTGAATATAAGAAGATTTGATCTTCATGTGTGAGAGAATTTACAAGTTTATTGATCTTTTTAGGTCCACGAGCTCGTTGTGATACTCCTAGTCCTATATTTTCTGCTCTCAGAGATAGGTACTGCCAGACAAGACCCACGTTAATTAGGTCTTCTAAATTCATTATTTCTTTATGATTTAACTCAGGATATAACTCCATCGTAAACGTTGTCTTCTCAGCACCAGATAATAACGCAAGTTCCTTACCATTATAGGTGTAAAGACCCCCTTCATAATCTTCTCCCTGTGGTAGTATAACATATAATAATTTTGAAGGGGCTCCTTCATGTGCAGCCTTACAAAGCTCTAAAATGTCAGAAAAAGGTAAAATACGACCTATACCTGAGCAATCTTTACGGGTTGCTAGGCATTCTTGTAAACTTAATTCCATAATTTATTGATGACGTTGAGAATAATAAATTCTTCCCTTAAAATTTAAAAATAATAAACAATTTAACTTGAACGTTGGAGATACTCTTAAAAATATTATATCTCTTTACACTTTTTAAAATTCAATATTTTAGGTACAAAGAATTTATACAAATAATTTATAGATAAAACGTTTTTAAATAAAAGATGATAGAATTCATCTAAATTTGAGTAAAAAATCATGAAAATTATAGAAGAAAACTTTACAATTAAATGCTCTGATGGGATAGATATAACCGCCTATATTGCACACCCTCAGGAAGTTGGTCAATATCCAGGACTCCTTGTGATTCATGAAATATGGGGTCTAAATGATCAAATTAAGGGGGTAGCAAGGCGTTATGCAGAACAAGGATATGTGGCATTAGCTCCCCATCTTTTTAGCAGCCATGGCAAGATTCTTAATGAGAACAATATCCGAAAAGCAATGGGCCCAGTTTTTTCCATCCCAAGAGAAAAAAGAAGTGATCCTTCTTCATTGAAAGCCCTTATGGAAAATATGTCAAATAATGATCGAGAAGTTGTTCAGCTTCTCTTCCTTGAAAGGCAGTCTCTAGAGCAAAATATTGTCCGTGAAGCACAAGATTGCTATGAATATCTTGTTAATCTACCTATCATTAAGAATGAAAAAATTGGAGTGACTGGTTTTTGTTTTGGAGGAGGTCTTGCGCTCCATCTTTCAACTGTTCTTTCTTTTAATGCATCTGTAATTTTTTATGGGGCCAACCCAAAGTCAATTGACTCTATATCAAATATAAAAGGCCCCGTTCTGGCAATATATGCTGGTGAGGATGAAATGGTCGATGCTGGGATTCCAACACTTGTACAAGCCATGATCAAACATAAAAAAACCTTTGCTATGAAACTCTATAAAGGGGTACAACATGCATTCTTTAATGAAACTAGTTCTATATATGATAAAGTAGCAGCAGAGGATGCTTGGCAAATGGCTCTGAACTTTTTCAATAGATCCTTAAAATCTTCAGGAAATTGAAACATCATGAATGAAGAGAATGTAGAATTACCTGATCTAATTTGGTCTTGCTTTATAAATTGGCTTAACACACTTGAGAAAGTGGGAAATTTTGCTCTAATTGATGAACAAAATGAAGCAAAAAATTAAAACCGGAATAAGCTCTATTGTTTTCTCTTATATTATCTTATTAAAAAACTTAAATTTTGAAATAAAAAGACTAAAATTTTAATTAAAAATATAATTCTTAAGATGTATTTTCTTGTTTTTTAGGGGATTTCCAAATTCGATTAAATATAAATCTTCCTACTAAATATGCTAGTAATATACCTGCAATCTCGTCCAGAATATAATGTTGTTTTACAAATAGTGTCGACAAAATAACCCCGGCTGCTATGATAAATGTAATGACAGTTATCGAGAGTTTCTTTAAATTAGGCTTTATTTTATAATAACGATACCATGCGTAAAACGTAATAGTCGATACCGCAGCGTGAAGACTTGGAAAACAGTTAAATGAAGTATCTGAGTTAAAATAACCAAAAACTATTTGAGCAAAGAAGTTTCCTTGATATTGACTTGCATTCTCTAATTGCACCCTCCAAACATATGTAGAAACGGGGAAGAAAATGTAAATAATATCTGCAATCAGATTAATAATAACTAATGACCACGCAAACGCATAACCTTTCTCCGATTTAACAAATGCAAAATAGATCATTGAGATTATCACCATTGAGTAAAATAAATAAATGTAGAAAATCACCATTTCTGGTATAAATGGGATGTAATCATCTCCCAAAAAATTCAATCGGAATCCTGATCCTGGAGGATAAAGACTTCCTGTAATATTATAAATTATGGTATTTAAAAGAAGATAAAATATTACTAACATTAAAACAACATCTATAATCATGTAACTGAGCCATTTGCTCCATTTAGATTCTTTTCCCTTGAAAAAAAGCTTTTCAATACCTTTTTCAAATTTTTTCATTCTTATCCTCTTAATTAAGTTTTGATTAACAAAATTAATTCTAAAATGAATAAATAGCTAATCCTTAATTTTTTTAAATTAAAAAATAAAAATTTTAAGTTATTTTATTAACATCCCAGTTCTATCGAAATTCAGAAAATAACTGATTTTTTCTTTAAGAGGATAGATACCTTCCTTGAAGAGTGTAATTAAAAAAATTGCAATAAAAACTATAGATCCTAATCCTGGAGCAAAGTTTGTAACCACATCTACAAATGTGGAAGAAGTATCAACAGAAAAAATAGTGAAAATTAAAGAAGCAACTGCCACGATTATGGACAAAAATGAAATTGTAACTGCTACCTTTTTACTTACATTTAGATGTATAGGTCCTATATCTAAGTGAAAATGTTTAGGTTGTACGATTATTGAGAGGATTGTGTGATTGATCGTTTTTTCTTCATAATCAATATATACATGTAAAAATCGGCGTTCTCCTTCTTTTTTTTCCTTTTTTGTTTTGTTTTTGTTTTTAATTGGTAAGATCGAAAAGATCATGACTGGAGGATTCACGGCATCTTTCTTTACTTCAACACGCCCATAAAAGGGGTGTACTTCAAAACCTTCGCCTTCCACCCTCAAATTTAGTATAGGAGGTTCTTTTTTGAGAGTCTCAATCCTAATAGTCGTTTCAAATATAGTTTTACCCTCCTCATCTACAATTTTCAATTCTTTATGAGAAAAGTAAACATAAAACAAATAACTCATTTGTTCCATCATTACAGAATAATACTGGAGTCCCATATTGATTTCATATACAGTTGGTTTAGGAGGCTCAGCAATTAAACCTGCTACGGCCTCCTCATCATCCATTAAAGCTCTCGCAGGAGCAGCTCCTGCTCCGGGAGGTGGTGGCGGAACAGCTTTAGGAGCAGCTGGAGCCATAGAAGGCTTAGGTTCTGGTTCCCGCATACGTCTAGATTCACCAAAATAGGCTTCTTCTTCTAATTCTTCAGATAATATTTCTTCATTTTCAAAATTAAATTCAACATCCTCAGACTTTTCCACTATCTCCTCTTTTACCTCTGATTTAATCTCAGCTGCTCTTTTCGCTTTCTTTCTTTCTTTATCTTCGAGGGGTGCTAGTTTTTTCTCTTTTAAAGGCTTTTCCTTCTTTTTCTCAATTTCTCTTTTTGACATTAATTTTAGATTCTTCAATTTCGTGTTTTCTTTTATTGGGCTGTGAGTAACAAAGTCCACGATAAAGATATTTTCACGAGACAATCGTGAAATATCTCCAAATGAATTATGTAAATCATCTAATACTTTGCTTAATCTCGTTGACTTTTTGTAATTTCCAATGAAGACAAAATCATAAATGTAGATAGATAATACTTCAGTTTTTTTATCATAAAAGATCTTATTAGTTTCGATTTCTAAATTGTCAGTCGCTTGTAATATTTCCATTATTACTTTTCATCTTTAAAGCATTTATTCTTTAATCTATAATTATAAGAATTATAAGAACTATAATGTTTATGAATTTTTCTGAATCTTTTGGGAAATAAAAAGTTCTTAACTTGATTTATAATGAACAGTTTTAAGAAGAAAAATTATTAACGCTTTAAATCTCTAAAAAAAGATTTTATCCTTGGCAAATAATCTTTTAAATCTCTTAATCTACTTATTTGTTTATCAGAACCGATTACACTTTCTATAGCTTCATTTATAAATTGAAGATCTTTATAAGATTTAAAGCTTTCAAAGGTTTGAGTTTCAAAATTGCCTAACCAAGGTTTTAATTTAGGCAGTGATTCAATCTGTCTTAAATCCCAATTTAAATTTCGCTTGTAATGTTCTGTTAAAGGCTTTAAGTTAGTCTCATTCCAAGCCATTATTACCCAAGGAGCATACTCGTGTAATTTGTCATAATCAAGTTCTAAATCATTCTTCCATTCGAATTGGTGATCCCAGTTTGCGATAGCTAGAAAATTATTATTAAGATTTTTATTATATAGAAAAAATTTCCAAGAATTTCTATCAATGTTTTCACTTTTAAAAGGCTTTCCTTCTCCGTACTGGAAAAAGTAACCTACAATTTTTAATTTATTGGGGTGTTCTTGCTCTTTTTTCAAATAAATTTCAATTTGTGTGATATCAATTTTACTCCCAAGTAGATATTCTTGATAAAGTTTATATATAAGATTTTTAGCTTTATTTGGATGAGATTTGCCAGAAAAAACAGGATAATAAGAAAAACAATAATGGGTTTCGGACACTCCGATTGGAATTTCATATATTTCTATCCAACACTCAATTGGTCTAATCCTAACATTTGATCGTATATAAATTATCAATAATATTACTGCAGCAAGTATTGCAATTACCGTTATCACTAAAAGTAATATCAGATTAAAATAGAAGTCAATGAAGATTATAGATAATGAGATATAGATGAGTATAAATCCAGCAATAAAGAAAAAAGCAATTAAGGCATTATAGGCTTCGGGTTCTTTATC
Source organism: Promethearchaeota archaeon (assembly GCA_048940445.1). GTDB lineage: Archaea > Asgardarchaeota > Lokiarchaeia > Sigyniarchaeales > SOKP01 > SOKP01. The sequence continues at coordinate 109,914 of JBHLON010000004.1, read as the reverse complement.
TTTTTTTGAATATAATATGGTTGGTGCTGAATCAATTACGATCTTTTTATTAAATTTATTAATAAACTCTTGGAAATCTAGGTAGTGCCACTCAGAATCAGACATAATTTAAGATAAAATTTAAATTTTTTATATAAAATTCGTTTAATCTCATTAAAGGGTTTTGATATTTATATTTTAGTACCTTTATTCCTATCTTTTTCAGAAATGAATAAATCATCTCTCTTTGAAATTTTTAATTTTTATAGTACATTATTGAAATTGTTATTATGTTTGATTTTGACGACTTTATCACTTTCATCAAATCAAAAGACTTTTATTCTAATCAAATCTGTCATATAGAACATATTCCCGAACTAAAATCTCGATATGAAAAATTAAACAAACCATTAAACAAGAGACTAGAACGTTGGTTGTCAAGTATAAATAATATAAAATTATGGCATCATCAAGCAGAAGCTATAAATTATATCAGACAAGGGAAAAACACTGTTATTGTGACCTCCACAGCTTCGGGAAAATCTTTATGTTATAATTTATCGGTTCTTGATGCGATATTAAATAACGAAAAAACTACAGCGATTTACGTCTTCCCAACAAAGGCATTAGCCAGAGACCAATATCGTATTTTAATAAAATTTTTGGAAGATACAAATATTAAACAGCAAAGAGTCGGAGTTTATGATGGGGATGTTGAATCAAATGAAAAAAGGAAGGTACTAGCAAATGCAAACATTTTAATTACAAATCCTTATGGACTTCATTACTATTTACCTTGGTTTAAACAAAATTGGAGAAGAGTGTGTATAAACTTAAAGTATATTATTCTGGATGAGATCCATATTTATCGAGGGATATTCGGATCTAATTTTGCGTTATTAATTAGACGATTAAAGAGAATTCTTGACAGTTTTAACGTAAAACCAGTTTGGATATTATCGAGTGCCACAATTCACAATGCAAAAGAGTTCTGTGAAAAATTAATCGGTGAAGAATTTGTTGTTGTTGATAAGGATGATTCTCCTTCTGGTCCCAAAAAAGTAATACTATGGGACCTACCCTATGATAGTGTATCAAATAGATACAATTCTGCTCATCAAGAAACTAAAAATTTATTTATTGCCCATCTAACCTATAAAGGTGGAATTCAAACCTTGAATTTCACGTTATCTAGAAAAATGGCTGAATTACAAGCTATTTGGACAAGAAAAGCCCTCCCACACTTGAAGGATAAAATTCAGAGCTATCGAGCCGGGATAAGTAAAAAAAAGAGAAGAGAAATAGAGACAAGGTTTAAAAAAAAGGAAATTTTAGGAATTAGTTCCACTAATGCTTTAGAATTAGGTATAGATATTGGATCATTGGAAGCTACTATTAGCTCTGGATTTCCGGGTACAATCTCTAGTTTCAGACAACAAATTGGTCGTTCGGGAAGGGGCTCAGATTTATCTATTTCCACTTTAATCCCTATGCAAAATCCTCTTGACTTATTTTATATCCATAATCCTGACAAATTATTTGGACCTATTCAAGAAGATGTATTAATAACACTCAATAATAAATATATTCTTAAAAATCATCTCTGCTGTGCTTCTAAAGAAATTCCTGTGAAACAGGATGAATATAATGCTTTTGGTATTAAAAACATGGAGATTTTTCAAAACTCTATTAAAGAATTGATATCAGAAAATCTTCTAATGAAAAGAGGGGATAAGTATTACTGGAGAGGAGGATTCTTCCCAAATGAACAATTTGGGTTAAATGATTTGACTTCAAAAAGTTATAAAGTCATATTAAGAACTAATGGACATGAGGAACTATTAACTGTTGAAGATGAGAGTTATGTATTCAGAGACCTACATCCAGGAGCAGTATATCTTTATGAAGCAGAAACTTATGTAGTTGAAGAATTGGACTTAAATGAGAGGATTGTCTTTCTTAAGAGAACTGATGTGGAATACTACACTCAATCTTTAAAACATACAGAAATTACTCCACTTAAAGTATTATTAGAATCTAATTTAGGATCTGAGAAAAGAATAGATGCTTTTTTTGGTGATGTAAAAGTTGAGCATGAATATTATTCTTATAAAGTAATTGATACTCTAACTCAAGAAATTCTCTCACGACATCCCTTAGATAACATTCCAGTAGTAGAGTTTGAAAGTCAAGCATTTTGGTTCACTATCCCATTTGAGTATCAAAAAAAGCTAGAATTAAAAGGATTTGATCTCGGTGGAACTATTCATGCTGTTGAACATGCTATAATAGCAATTTCCCCAGCATTGGCGCAAATCTCAAGATGGGATTTGGGAGGGGTTTCAATAGATTTTGATCCTATTAAACAACAACCTGTAATCTATATATATGATGCCTATAAAGGAGGTATTGGTATATCAGAATTGCTATTTAAAAATATTGAACAATTATTAGAGGTAAGCTATAAATTAGTTGAATCTTGTTCTTGTAAAAGTACAAATGGATGCCCAATGTGTATAATGAGTCCTAAGTGCGGCAATAACAATGAACCTCTTGATAAAAAAGGGGCTCTTTTTCTTTTGAAAATGCTCCTAAATATGTCTTAGAAGGAAAATACAGCATCTGATTTCAATGTAATATACCTTAATAAACAAGATTATAAAGTAAATTTACGAAAAAAATAAAATAAGAAGTTAGGATAAGATTGAAAGATTTCTTTATTTTTTTCTACTATTTAACCTGATTGTTTTGATTTTTATTTCTTTTTTTTATCGTACTTACTTGGATCTCCACCTTCTTCAAGATATTCTGCATATCTTTTTAAACTCTCTAAATAAATTTCACCTGCTTTCAAGAGCATTTTTTCATTCTCTTCTTTTTCAAATTCTGCCCATAAAGTAACTCCAGTTCCATCACCTTTTGGCTCTAAAATATTCCCATAGGCAGTCATTGGACTTCCTTCCTGAGTAGATGAGATCTTTTTATTTGGTACACGTTCCTTAATAGTTGATGTAACATCTCCAATATTAGTTTTTGAAAAATATTTATCTGGTCCGATTTCCTTGATTTCATTTACGACAATGTTCCATATATGGTAACTTAATGAATCTTCCAAAATACTATAAACTCTTTCTGGAGGTGCATTAATTTCTATTTTTCTTTCAGCACGAGGCATAATTTTATCACAACATCAATTTCATTTTTAATTTATTATTATAAAATTGGAATTCAAAATTTATTATGAATAATGATTATTTAAAATTTATTAGATTTTAAAGTAGAATATTCTGGATAAATGCGAAATATTTCTTGTAAACCTTAAAAGGTTAAATTTACGATGGCTACTAATGGTACTATTAAAGAAATTAAGGGTTAAAGTAAATCTAAATTATTTTGAAAATTTCAATTTAATAAAATCTTTAAAGTAAGGATTATAGCATAAAAGTGATTGATTTATTGTAGGTATTTTCTATAGAATCAAATTTTATTGTTGATTTATAATTGGCAGAGAATTTTAATATTGGGGAAGATAGTAGTGAAGTAATTGGACGAGGAACTTGGATTGATAAATTAGCACTCAAAGTTTTAGATAGGAAAGATAGTCTAAAAGGGAATCATCCATCGATCATTCGGACTGAAAGCGGATTAGGTGCCTCAGGATTTCCACATATTGGTTCTTTTGCTGATGCTTCAAGAGCCTATGCTTTTAAATTAGCATTAGAAGACCTAGGAAGAGAATCAGAATTTATAGCATTTGCTGATGATATGGATGGTTTACGAAAGGTTCCAGTCGGAACACCATCGAAATTAAAGGAACATCTTGGAAAACCTGTCTCAATAATTCCTGATTTATGGGGTTGTCATGATAGTTATGGACAGCATATGTCATTATTGCTTATTGATGCCCTAAAAAAAGCAGGAATGGAATTTACTCCTGTATCTGCACATGAGTTATATAATTCCGGTAAAATGGCACCTAAAGTTATTAAACTCTTGGCTAACGCAAATCTAGCAGGTGAAATTATAAAACAAACTACTGGTTCAGAAAAATATCTTGATTTACTCCCTTACCACGCAATATGTCAGCGATGTGGTAAAATATATACCACTAAAGCCATAAATTTTGATGTAAAAAAAGGAAAAGTCGAATATATCTGTGAAGGTGAAAAAATTAGAGGAAAAATTCTTGAAGGATGTAATTATCATGGCTGGTCAGATATTTCCAAGGGTGAAGGAAAATTAACTTGGAAGGTTGAATTTGCAGCAAGGTGGGATTTATTGCAAATAGATTTTGAAGCATATGGTAAAGATATCTTAGAATCAGTAAAATGTAATGATAGAATTTGTAGTGAAATTTTCAATTATGAACCACCTGCTCATGCCAGGTATGAAATGTTTTTAGATAAGGGAGGAACAAAAATCTCAAAATCAAAAGGGAATGTTTTTACTCCACAAGATTGGTTTAGGTATGGTTCATCCCAATCATTAGCTCTTTTAACATATAAGCGGATGATAGGAACTAGAACTTTATCAGTAGCTGATATACCGGTTTATATGACTGAATTAGATGATTTAGAAGATATATACTTTGGTAGAATCAAAGAAAAGAACCCCTCTCGCAAAAGAAGTTTATTGGGGCTATTTGAATATTGTTGGCATCTGAAGCCACCTGAACAACCTTCAATTCATGTCCCATATAATATTTTAGTAAATCTTATTTCGGTTGCGCCTAATAATGCTCGAGAAGAATTCATTGAATCAAGGTTACGATTATATGGTTATTTAAAAGAGAATACGGCTCTAGACAAAATTGCAGATAGAATTATTTTTACATCAAATTGGGTTGATGATTTCAAATCTTTAGAAGAAAAAAATATCAAATTATCTAATAAGCAAAAAGTGGCTATAAAAATGTTAATTGAAAGAATTGAAAATATGACAGATGCTGAATCTATCCAAACGGCAATTTTTGAAACTGCTAAAACCAATCATATAAAGCCCAGAGACTTTTTTAAATTATTATATCAAATACTACTAAATAATAACCGAGGACCTAAATTAGGTTCCTATATTTCTACAATGGGTGTAAAAAGCGTAATAAAGTTATTGAACAGAAATTTATCATGATATTATATTACATATAATAAAACTTACCCGATAAAATCTATTCTTAATCAGAGTAGCTAACTTTTTCCCGAGTTCAATGAAAATTTAGGGTAGAATTACTTTAAAGCAGAGATATACCCATAAAAATTATAAAAATGTATATGAAATTATAATTTAATAGTCTTAAATAAACAATAGTAGACAATGATATTTCAAAATTTAATAGTATGGGTGACTAAATGGATCAAATAAGAAGATTTTACGATTTAGTAGCTGAAGAAACAGCAGAAAAGTGGTATCCAAATGAAATTCTAATGCCAACAATTAAAGATTTTTTATCTAATTTTAAGGTTAAACCAAGAATCTTGGATTTAGGATGTGGTCCAGGACATGAGACAATGAGGATACAGTCTTTAGGTGTTGAGGTGGTAGGAGTAGATTTTAGTCCAGAATCAATAAAAATCGCTCGAGCAAGAAATCCTAATTGTATTTTCTTATTAAAGGATTATTTTGAGCTTGATCAAAGTATAGGTTTATTTGATGGTGTTTTTTCAAGTGGATCAATAATACACATATCCTATGAAAAGTTACCTAAATTATTTGAGACATTATCTCAACTAATAAAAAATAAGGGATTTTTAGAATTAATTATTCAGGAAGGAGAAGGGCAAAAGCTAAATAGACACATAATTAAACAAGAAAAAATTGAAACCGTAATATATCTCTTCACTCTCAAGCAATTAAAACATATACTAAATCAATTTTCCTTTAATTTTGTTAGGAAAGGATATTTGGATAACGATCTTATAGAAATGAATTGGGGATCTTATATTTTTCAAAAAGATTGATATTTTTTTTGTTATTAAATAGTTCTAAATTCGGTCCTTATTGATTTAAATATTATTAAGTTACATATTTAAATGTGGATTTAATTTCCATAAAAATTAAAATTAATAAAAAGGAATGAAAAAATGCTAAAAAAACCATTTATTTATTTCATTTTATTTTTCATAGGATTTTTTTTTCTCCTAGCTATTCCATACGGTACATGTTCAGTAGTTTCAGGCGGTAAAACTCTCGGATATAATGAAGAAGAAGCTGTTCTAATCTACCCAAAATTAAGAGTCGATTGGTCATTTTCAGGATCAAATCCAAACGTGAATATTACATTACATAGTTATTCAGAGAGTTGTTATATTTCTCATGGTTGGAGTACAATAGTCTCCGAAGATCATGTTAGTGATTCCGGTTCTTGGTCAGTACAAGGACAGCCAGTTTGTGATACGTCGGAAGAAAACAATGTTCCACCATTTTATTTCGTATTTTCAAATGAGGATCCTGATCAGGAAGATACCACAGTTACTTATACACTCACGGTTGATCCAGCGCTTATTCCTGGTTATAATGTAATCATCATCATTTCAATTTTAGCCATTGTATCAGCTATTGTATCAATTGTAGCACTTAAAAAGAAATATAAAACTATATAAATTTTAATCTTAAATCTTTTTTTTCTTATTTGCAATTTTTATTATTAGATCTGCAGATGTTTCAGGTGGAACGATGGTTTGTTTTTTATTTTTAAGATTAATTGCTTTAGATGGGCATTTGGACACACAAACACCACATCCAATACACCGTTCTTTGTTAATCGATGAAATATCATTTGTGTTTATTGCTTCCATTGGACATAGATGTGCGCATGTACCACATCCAGTGCATTGTTGCTCATCAACTTCAGCAAAAAAGTTAGAACTAAATAATCTAGCTGGGTTTTCAAGCTTTTTAGCATGGGAGAGAATGCCACAACAACATCCACAGCATATGCAGAATCCGCTTGCACTTTTGGAATTTCCTGGTTGAATCACGAAGCCCATTTCTTCTGCTTTTTCTAATATTTTAAAAGCTTCATTTTTAGTGATTTCCCTTGCATTACCACTATCAATATATTCTTGGCTATTCACCATACACCGTTCGAGCCAATCATGCTTACACTTAATTCCAATTAACTCTTTGGATTGAACACATACACATGGTGCTATTGCATAAGGGCCTTCTACATTCTCAAGAATCTTTCGTGCGTTATCATAATCCATAATAATATTCTCATGAGAAATTGCCGTACTAATAGGAATTGTGCGCATTTGTGGAATACCGGTGTCTTCTCCTAAAAACTCTCTTATAAACCGTACTCCATAGTCTTCGCTTGCTTGTGCCATTTCTTTAGATAAGCGATTAACATGAGTTTCAAAAAATCCTATTGCATAAGGTAAATTTTCATATGAAATTTGATTAGTTTTAGGATTCACCTCCTTAGATATTAGCTTTTTTTCTACCATAGCATCCAATTTCTCTTGAGTTTCCTTAAATGACATGCCTCTCTTTACAGTCTTAGAATAAATATCTTTTAGAGGTAAGGGAGTAAAATCTAGAAATGTGGCAAGTTCTGCTTCTTGTGGTGTAAAAAAAGCTCTCAATACCTTTATATCAGATCCATCTTCGGTTGAAGGGAAACCAATAGGCATCTTATCGAGATGTTTTTGTAAATCTCGATATACCTTTTCATTATCTTGCATTTTAGTATGAGTATTATATTGATTTAGTATTTTTTTATAATCAACTCTTCTTATAATTTTAATATATGCAAAAAATAAAATGTTATTTACCCATCAAAGTTCAAATTCTTATACTCATAATATTTGTCTCAACAGGAATAATAATAGTTAATAGTGCTTATCTTACTAATGTTGAAGCTGATGAGAATGTAATGCCTATGAATTGTACAATCTTTACAATTTCAGACGAGAACAATGTTTTTTTTGGAAATAGTGAAGATGAGAGCGGAAATCGGAGATATACTGAAATACGGTTTTCTCCTGCAACAAATGGGGAAATGTACGGTTGTGCGTTTTTAGGTTTTAATGGGAATGAACCAGGTGGTGATGATATAGATGGACTCGCAATCGGAGGAATTAATACTGAAGGACTTTGTTTTGATGCTAATGGAATCCTCCCCGCTAGTTTTGTAAACTATTCACCATCGCTTGGACCTATAATGAGTTCTATTTCGTGTTGGGAAATTACTTTAAGAGAATGTGGTTCTGTTTCAGAAGTAATTGAATGGTATCAAACTCATAATATGGGGGGATGGTGGGGAAATCAAATTCATTGGGCTGATAGAACAGGAAATGCTGTTATTGTCAGTCCAACTCCTGATCATGGAATCGCATTTACTAACAAGACGGGGGATTATCTTGTCTCTACGAATTTTAATCCTGTAGATCATTCCCAAGGATGGTATCCATGTGAGAGATACGAACTAGTTACAAACCGCCTTGAAGAACTCTCGGTTGAAGGAGAGATTAATCGACAAGATTTAATCCCAATATTAAATGCTGTATCTCTTCCAGAAACGGAAGATTACATTGGTACCGTATATTCTAACATTTTTGATTTAAAAACCCAAACAATTTATCTTTATATTCAGCGAGATTTCAACCACGAAGTAGTTTTTGATCTCCATAATGAATTAGAGAAAGGAAGTCACACATATAAAATACCTAGCTTAGCATATAGTTATATTTCTTACTTCTTTTGGGTATTAATACTTTCTATTGTTTTACTTGTAAGTCTCGTGGGAATTGGATTCGTTGTTCATTTCATATATAAAAAAAGCCATATCAGAAAATCAAGAAAAAGAAAAAGTAAAAAAAATAATTAAAATACTGAAAATTTTATTCATTTTTCAGACATATTCATTCCAAAGGGTATAGTGTCATTAAGAAGTGATAGTATAGTTCCTAGTTCAGGCTCCTTTAGCTCAAATTTGATGAGATCAAGAATACTTTTAACAGAAATCATATCCTTTAAATAAGAAAGCCTTAAATCTTTAATATTTGCGTCGAGAACGAGAATTTTATCTTTTCCTTCACCACTCTCCCAAGATGGCCAATAAGGTAAGCTCTCTCCGTTTGGATTTCCTGTTCGTGCGAAATTGGCAAGATACTTCATACATAAGTCTGTTAGCTTTTCCCGACCAGGATGATTATGCTGAGTATGAGTTTTTCCTGTAACCACAGATAAACTACCCATACCCATCCCTAAGAAGAAAGGAATCTCAGCAGCATGGTGAGCACCTAGGTTTCTCCCCTTATCTTTCGGGAGAACGCTCATACCTTCATTATTCAGGCTTCCCCAATCAAAACGGTAAGCATAAATGGGTATATTTGCATTTGTAGTCATTTGACTTACTAAAGAATCAAGACCACTTACGCGCCAAAGCAATGAACGATAACCCCAAATCAAGTCATAATGTCTTGTATTTTTTTTTGGATATTTCCTAAAGCTACCAAAAAGCTTCATTTCGTCTTTGTTACAACCAATGATTAACGGTACCTTATTTGCCCAATCTCCAATTGAAAATACAGAATATCCTTCTTTAGGTATTACAATACCATCAGTGAAAATAGTCATCCATTCTGACATTCCAAAATCCCTAGTGGGAATACTTTTTATGATTTCAAACGCAGATTTTGAGCGAAAATAATTATTAATCTCTTTTTCTGACATTTTACTGATAATTTGCTCAATCTTTTTTTGATCCTTAATTTTGTGGTCTTTGGTTAGAAGATTCATAAGAAGGCTAGTACTTTGAGTCTCCGCAGTTTCAGTATTCCAAATTAAAGATAATCCACTTTCTGCGATAGCACGATGGAAGGATCCTTTTGCTGTAGGGGAGATAAGGAGTGAGAAGACATTAAAGGCACCACCAGATTCACCTGCGATTGTTACATTTCCAGGATCACCACCAAACGCTTCAACATTATCTCTTACCCATTCTAAAGCCTTTATCAGATCAAGAGTACCGAAATTACCACTTTTATCTTCAGGAGAACCATTATCTGTCACTGCAGGATGTTTGAACCAACCCATTGCTCCAAGACGGTAATTCACTGAAACGTACACTAAGTTAGATTTCTCAACTACTACATTACCATGATACTCAACTTCCGCTGATGAACCAATTGAGTTTCCTCCTCCGTGGACATATAGATAAACCGGTAATTTTATATCTGGAGTTTTAGGACGCCAAATATTGAGGTAAAGACAATCCTCTGACCCAATTGGCCCTAATATTGGCATATATTGTGCAGCTGAGTTTCCAAATCTTCGTGTTTTACGCGTTTTGCTCCAAGGAATAGGATCAAGTGGGGCCTTCCAACGGAGTGGACCTATTGGAGGGGTTGCATAGGGGATTCCCTTCCAACACCAAAAATTTTTACCTTTTAAACCAGATATCAAACCATATTTTGTTTGTACAAGAGCATCATTATTCCATAAGCCAAGTTCAAAGGTATTATTTGATGGCTTTGAAGTATGAAAATGGTTAATATAGTTAGATAATGTCCTTCTGACTAAGTTACCTAATCTAATGAAAGGACCAAACAAATAAATTAGTTTCATTATTCGACTCATAATTTCTCAACAAAACTGTTCTTAAAAGTATTAATACAATTCTTAGTTTAGAATTTAAAGTATCTTTTAATTAATAATAGTTAAAACAAAATTTAAAATTTTTAATCATTATATTTTTATAATTTCGCTAAACCTAATTCTCTTAATTTTTTAAGACTTGGTTCACCTGTAGTGGGATCCCATTGTCTAAATTTATAGAATAGTGATTTTAACTTTTCAAAATTTGGGCTTTTACCAGCAGACTCCCCATCAGTGAAAGGATTTGTTAAAATTTTAGGAAGTCTATCATCAGAAGCAGTTAAACCCATTTTGATGTTAAATAAACGTTTAAGGTTTGCAATTCGCTCTCCATATATTTTTACTTCATTTAACCCAAATTTCAACCCTGTGGCGTATTCAATTAGTTGGGCAATTTGAGATGGAAGTGGGTTACAGAAAGAACACATAATTATCGAACTATATAAGGCTCTATAATCCATGAGTAAAGAACAAAATTCAGCCATGTCTTCATTATTAGAATATTTATCTATTATTTTAATTCCAATTTCTTCGAATGGAACACCAACTAAAACATAATAAGCATCCAAGAGATTATGAGATGGCCCTTTTAAACCCATTCCATATGCAATTGCCATACCATAATTAGAGCGAAGATCATGGTAAGTCACTTCCATTCCATCGACAGTAGCAATCTCATCTGGAGAGATACTAAATCTTTTGGCTATAGCAATAGATCCTTCAGCTAACAAATCACCAATACCTTCTCTATAAACAATTTTTTCCAATAAATTTTCAGCAACTTCGACATTTCCCCAGTCAGGGGTCAATCCATCTAAATCACTGTTTTTGATTTTTCCTTTCTTGAAATGATGAGTTAAACAAGAGATTATGCTCCCAGAGCTTATCGTATCGATTCCATAGTCAAAACATTTTCTATTTATATGGGTAATCCATTCTAAGTTATCATTCAAATATAAAGAGCCGAAACTAACTAGAGTCTCATATTCCGGGCCTTCAATTTCATCAGTTTTATAAATACCATTTTTTACTGCAATCCTTCTTCCGCAACCTATAACACATGAGTGGCAAAACCTATTCTTCACTAAAATTTTTTCTGCCATTGTTGCTCCAGAGATATTGTAGGCTTCATCCCATTGCGGAATTGTAAAATACTTAATTGGTAATTCTCCAGTTACATTATACATATCCATGGCACCAGATGTCCCTAAATCTCTCAAAACTTGTGTAGCAAATGATGATTTCACAGTATCCCTCGTTATATTTATTATCTCTCTAAGTTTTTCAGGATTATCAACTTCTAATTTAGTTTTACTCCCCTTTACAACTATTCCCTTTAACTTTTTAGACCCAAAAATTGTACCCATACCAGTTCGACCCGCTGCTCTCTCTTCTGAAATGATATTTGCATATTTAACTAAATTTTCTCCTGCAGGTCCTATGCATGCTACATGTGATTTTATATCTCCAATTAATTCCTTTAAACGAATAGTTGTTTGGTACGTGCCTTTTCCCCATAATTCCTCAGCATCTTTGAGTTCTACCTCATCATCATTTACTTTAAGATAAACGGGTTTTTGTGAACTGCCTGAAATTATTATCCCATCATAACCAGCTTTTTTAACTTCTGCTCCAAACCAACTCCCACAATTTGATTCACCCCAAATTCCTGTATATGGTGATCTTGAGCAAACAACCCATCTTCCTGTATTTGGTGCAAAAGTTCCATTTAATGGACCATTCATTATCATTATTATATTGTTAGGTGAAAGTGGATCAGTTGAGTTTTTTATTTTATTATATAAATAACGACAAGCATATCCAGCTCCTCCTAAAAAGTTTTTAGCGATATCTTCATTTAAAGGTTCTATAAAAATTTTTGAGGTAGACAAATTTACATTCAATAATTTTCCCCTAAATCCTTTTAGTGTCATACTATCACAACTTTATCAAAAAATTACTTTCAATTGTTACTTATTAATTAATATCTTATTTATCTTAATTACGTTTAAAATCTATAAATCCACATGACAGATTGTTCATTAAAAGAATTTTTTTTAATTATGGTTCTTTATATTTGTATTATGGCATCTAAAAATCAATTAAAATGGACTGATCTTGTATCACCAACAATTTCTCCAGATGAATATCTAAATACCAATAAAGAGAAAATAGCAATTAATTACAAAACTTATGAACCAAAATTAAACATCCTTGATGAAATCAATAAGTTGTTAGAGATAAAAGAGGAAGGATTAAAAATCCTTGCCTTAGGAGCTGAGTGGTGTCCTGATTGTAACAGAAATATCCCAAGACTAATCAAAATTATTAAGATGCTAGATAATAAAGAAATAACATTTAAAATTTTATATGGAATTATGAAAAACGCATTCCATAAGCCTGGTGAACCAATTTGGCATAAAAAACGGTCCCCTAAAGAAGCAGTAAGTCCTAAATTTAACTTAAAAGCGATCCCTACAATCTATTTCTTTAATAAAAAGGATAATTTTTTAGGTGTTATTATCGAAAATCCGAAAGATGGATCAACTATTGAAGAAGATATACTCGAAATACTTCAAGAAAACCTCTAATCTTTTCTTCTATTTTTCCTAAGTTAGAGGATTCTATTTTACTAATCAACATTTAAATTAATAGGAAGCTTTAATAATCCTATGGTTAAACTAAAAGTAAAGAAAGTCATTATTTTTAAACATGGAGTTTCCTATTATATTCTTGAGGGTGTTGTAAAAGGTACTGATACATTTGAGCTTGAGTTTAAAATTGATGAGATGGATGATATCTTAAAATCCCTCTTTGTATTAGATACTAGCAAAAAAGGGTATATTAGTTCCATATCTTACGATGCAGCGTTGGATACTTCACAATTACTAAAATCAATAATGCTAGACATTCCAGATACAGATTCATTTAGCTCACTTGTTACACAAATAAAAGGGGCAAATGTTGATTTAACTATTGGCGGTGCTAAGAAGATTTCAGGTACTATAATGGGAATTGAAACAATAGAGAAAGTAGTTAAAGACGAGAAAATATTTGAGAAGAAACTTGTACTATTACAGGATGAGGAAGTTGTCACCAAAATAGGTTTTGATGAGATTAAATCACTAAATATTTTAAACGAAGATATAAAGAAAGATCTTAACTTTTTCTTGGAAACCGTTATATCTGGTAAAAAGAAAGATGCCAAAAAAATTATCATTAATTGTGAATCAGGAGGCGATGATGATATTGAAAGGAATGTGTTTGTATCATATATTCGGGAAAGTCCTATCTGGAAAACATCATATCGCCTTATTATGAGTAAAGAACAAGCATTAGAGAACAAATGTTTATTATCTGGGTGGAGCTTGATTGAAAATACCACTAATCAAGATTGGGAAGCAATAGAATTGAGTCTTGTTGCAGGAATGCCCATCTCTTTTAAATACGAATTTTATCGACCTATATTTATTGAGAGACCTGTAATTAGACCGCCTAAAGTATTAAGTGCAAAACCCACAGAAATTGAAGAAGGTTTAGAAAAAGAAAGATTTAAAGATTATGCTATGGCGGAAGAACCTTTAGCTACTAGAAGTCTCAAACGAGCAGCAAAAATGGCTGTTGCTGGAGCACCTGCACCAATGGCAAAACGACGCGGAGGTTTTGGTTATACCGGAAGTGAGCTATCTGATGAAACACTTATGGATAAAATCAAAACGCAGACTCAAATTCAAACTAAAGACTTAGGAGAATTATTTGAGTATAACATAGCAAAACCAATTTCAATTAAGAGAAAACAATCTGCCTTAGTACCTATCTTAACAGAATCAATTAAGGCAAAGAGAGTACTATTATATAACAAAAACGAACATGAAAAAAATCCTAATGCTTGTATAGAAATAACCAATAATACTAATTTAACTTTGGAGAGAGGACCTGCAACAATTATATATGATGATAACCTTGCTGGAGAAGCAATTATTCCATTTCTTAATAAAGATGATACAAGACTCTTAAATTATGCAATCGAGCAGGCCATAATCATAATGCATGAACAAAAGTCAGAAAATCTTAGTGTACATAGAGTTACATTTGGAAGTGGATATTCTTATGAACATTATTTTACTAATATAACCACTACATACAAAATTAATAATAAGATAGATGAAGAAAAAGAACTATATTTGGATCATCCTAAAACTCCTGATTTCAAATTTATCGAAAAACCTGTTGAACCTGAAGAGACTCCAAATTATTGGCGATTTAAGCTTTCTCTAAAACCTAAGAATGCAATTAGATTCTCTCTAAAAGAACAAAGAGAAAATTATAGTAGTAATTATTTATGGAATTGGTCAAAAGAGGATTTTTTAAAACGAATCGGATTTTATGTGAAAAAGAAGTTTATTGATGTTGCTCTGGAAACTCAATTAAAAGAAATAGCTGAAGATATAGAAAAGCTAAATGACCTTAAAAGTAAAAGAGAAAAACTAAACAAAGAAAGAGACTTAATGACAAATGAACAAGCAAGACTTCGAGAAAATATTTCTGTCTTAGGAAAAGATTCTCAATCCATCTCCTTAAAAGAACGATATATTAAAAAGTTAGATCTTCAAGAAAATAGATTCGAAAAGATTTCAACAGAATTAACAAAATTGGATAAAGATATTAACACTTTGAATAAACAAATTCAAAAGAAAATGGAAAAATTACCAACCTAATTATTTTTATTTATTCATTCAATCTTTTTTTAATAAAATTTCTAGAAAATAAGTATCTATACACTTAACAAATTTCTAAAATGGAAAAGAACTTAAATTATGAATTATTCAATATTAATACATTTGAAGGTGTAAACCATGAGTATTGAAGAACTTGAAGATCAAGTTGAAAAGTTATTAGAAGAAAGAGACAAACTTGAAGAAATATGCGATACACTCCCTCAATGCGAAAAAGATGATGGATGCGAAACTTGCGAAACTTATAAAAAGATTTCTGACCTTGATGATAAAATTGAAGAACTAGAAGACAAAATTGAAGAACTAATGGGCGAAGATGAAGAGGACGAGGATTAAATAATACTTTTTTCTAATAAATTTTAATTATTCTTCTTTTATTTTATTTATAATCTCTTTAACTCTTTGATTGCTAGATCAATGCCATTATCTAAAGAGATACTCGTTTTAAACCCAAGTTTCTTTTCAGCCTTTATGGGCATAGCATAGAATCTGCCAACATCATATGATCTCGCTTTAACAAATTTAATATTTGAATTACTTTTTGTCTTTTCTATGATCAAATCCGCTAACCCTCTTAAAGAAATCGGAATACCACTTGAAATATTATAATGATCAAATGGAATGTTACTTTTCAATACCTCCTGAATACACAAATAAACTCCTCTAACTGTATCTTCGATATAGGTAAAATCAAATTGCTCATTACCAGAGCCATTAATGATTAAATCCTCATCATTAAGTGCTTGAATGATAAACTTTGGAATTACTCTATCTAAATGATCTTTAAGCCCAGTATATACATTTGAAAACCTTAATACTCGTGCCTTTACTCCATAATGACTTGAATAAATCTTACACATGTCTTCCCCCGTAACTTTCGAAACTCCATAAATATTAATACTATTACGGGGAGATTCCTCTGTAACAGGCAAAATTGGTGATTCTCCGTATACCTCTCTTGATGAACCAAAAATAACCCATGGATGGTTATTTGTTCCATGCCTAGCTGCTTCTAGAACGTTAATTGTGCCTCCAATATTAGTTTGAATACATTCTAATGGATTTTCTTGGGCTAATTTGACTCTACTTACTGCTGCTAGATGAATAACACCATTTACATCTCTCATCTTTGCCTTTAAGTTATGTAAATCTTTTACATCATCTTTTGGATTGCCTCTTATATCATAAGATATACTTTCGATATCATTTTTTTCTAACACACCTTTAAGAGCAGATCCTATAAATCCTTCACTTCCAGTAATTAAGAGCTTCATATAGTACTCAAATGTAAAATATCATTTAATGTTTGATAAATATACGCATGAAAAAAACTTAAAAAATTACATTATATTCTTCTCATTATACGTATCTTCTACCTATAAATCAAATTAAAAAAAGATGATTTAAAAATGAGCGAAAAAAGAAAATTTAAAACTCAAGCTATAAATGATGAAATTTTAGATAAATTGAGCTTGAAAAACCGCTATGCCTTCTTGAATAATAATCTCACTTCTATTCTATCCCCTAAAGAATTTAACTTTTTACGGGAAGTTGAACGCTTCTGCTTAAGGTTCGAAAAAAAGAACAACATAATTCACGGATCTGATGAGGATATCTATGAATGGGTTCCCGAATTTGGAGAAAAAGGATATATTACACGACAGCATAACTTTGACGTGTGTGATGTGCATTATGATGAATGGGGATTAGCTCCCGATTTTATGAGGAATATTGCTATTGATATGTTTGATCCTCAGTTTGCCATGGGTGGCGGAGCAACTGTATTGGCTATAAATCCTGTATATGAACATCATGACCATGTGCCCGAAAGACTAGATGCACTAAAAGAACTAGTCACAGGGAAAAGCCCAGGAGCCATTCTCATCACCGAACCGGAACGTGGTTCTGATGCTGTTCATCAATTAACTACCTGTACTGAACAGGATGATGGCAGTTTCCTTTTAATGGGTCAGAAAATATATAATACCAACGCGCCCCGATCTAAATGGGTTGTAGCCTATGCAGCAGCTGAAGCCAATAATGGAAATACAATGGCCCAGTTTCTAGTTAATACTAATTGGAACGGCCTTAAAATTGAACGGGTTAACATTCCATGGGTCCCTAAACTCTATCTTGGAAAAGAAACTTTTACAAACCTTAGAGTCCCTAAAGAATATATCCTAGGCCCAGTGGGAAAAGGTCGTGAACACCTTTTTGAAGGACTTGTGCCGGAAAGAATTTCTATCGCGATTATGAGTATGAGTGAATGTTGGGGAGCATTAGCTCATGCTGTTATTTATGCAAACCTTAGAAAACAATTTGATCAAGAGATCCTGAAGTTCCAAGGTGTAGGCTTTCTATTGGCAGATCTATGGGCCCAAACTACTAATTTGACGATTGGACTCCTCAAATTTTGTGAGGCATATGATGAGAAATTCGAAAAATTTGGCGGAGAAATCCCAAAAAATATCTCTCAAGCTATGGTCGCTGGAGCATCACAAATGAAATATCACGCTGCTAAACTATCTAGAAAAGTTTGTTATGAATGTGCTAACATAATGGGAGGAGCTGGCCTATGTGATAATACTTTAATGCACGATTATTTGAACATATCCAGAATTCAAGAGATAGTGGGTGGCTCGAGGCAGATCCAATTGTATATTATGTCTCTTTCACTGAGAACGCTTTTTAAAATGTCCGTAGGCTAAATTTAGGCTGAAATTTTTAAAACTTTTTTATTTCTGCCTTTTTTTTTCCCTTTATTTTTAATAAAAAAATAATGATTTAGATTTGCTAAGGAACTATACTTAGCATCGTAATAAATAGAAACCTAAAACTAAATCTTATAATTAATCCTATAATTCCCAAAATCAGTCCTGCTATTGCTAATCCTTTAGGTCTATCTCCGATAGCACCAATAATTCCAAAGAGGATGGCAACAACTATGAATACCCATCCTAGAATGATTATAAGATTTGCGATCTGAAGCATTCCAAAAACTCCACCGAAAACATCTACCCAAGCAGCGAATATCTCAAACGGGATACTAATAATACCAAAAATTAAAGCCACAATTCCAAATGCTCTTCCCATATCTTTCACCTATATTTTTTATTTTTAATTAGTTTCGGGTTAAAGGTATAATGATCATTTATCATAAATTCAATTTAAAGTTTTAAAGATTGTCTGGTAGGAGTATCTTGTACTTTGAATGATTTATATGATTAATAAACGAATCTTAAATTTCTTATCTTTTCCAGGTTGATATCAATCAGAAAATAATCGAATTAGAATTGTTGCACATTTTCTAAAAATAATGCAACATTTTCTCTAATTTTTATCCAGTACTATTTAAATGATTTCGATTTGTGCAACATTTTAAGGTGAAACCCCCCTTTTTGTAGGGGGCACAGGACTGACTATGGACACACTGGATAATGCTTAAAGTATAATATAAGCTCTCGCCTTGTTGGCCCAAATTCACGATCAATAATTTTCATCATTTTTTACAATTGTTGTACAATGGATTCTCTTTCAAAAAATAGTGATGAATTGTCTCTTCATCGGCTTCATATACTTCTTTTATTAAAGATCTTTTTCCAATTAGCTACCAGAACAACTAATTAGTTTCATAATTTAATGGAACGCTATTAATACAGACTGTTAATAAGAAAAAAATAAAGTATTAATATTTTAAATGAGAGGTATAACTGATTTTTTAACATAATAATATCTCTCCAAAAATGTTAGCAAGTCATCACTCAACTGATTCTCTTAAGAAGTGCTTCGTGGTTTAGGCATAAAATTGTACAACCATAATGCAAACTCACGAGGATTTCTTGATTGCATTATAACTCGTCCGGGACCTTTTAATTGGGTTATTAAACCTTCTCCTGAAAGAAATGTTGACTTTAAACCCCCTACTTTTTTAATATCAAAAGTGACAGTTGATTCCATCGCTACTAAATGCCCATTATCACAATTAAAAAGTTGATTGTTATCTAAATGTGTCTCAATAAATGCTCCCATAGCACCAACAAATAAATCTCCAGGTCCGTTTAAAGCATCTACTTTTAAATAAAAGGCTCTTTCTCCACCAAAAATGGCTCTTTTTAAACCAAGATAACTTGTCTCTGTTTCAAAATGCATAGAGCTAGCAATGAAGCAACCGCTAAAAAGTATCCAACTATTATTCTTTTCTAGGGAAAGATGCATTAAATCCCCAGGAAAGGCAGGGGCTAATCCTAGATTCCCCGCTTCATTAGCCTCAAATGTGTTCATAAAAAATGTTTCACCAGCTAAAACACGTTTTAGTGATTTTAAAAATCCTTTGGAAGCCTTCTTGGTGGAAATTGTTAAAGTAGGATCGAAATAAATCATTGTTCCACCTTCACATTGTATTTGCTGCCCTTGATTTAAATGAACTTCTATATAAGAAAAAGTAGGGCTTTTTAAGATATCATATTCATATTCCTTTCCTCTTGCCATGATTAATCAAGACATTTGTTTTAAATTTGAATAAATGGTATAAACTAATATTAATAAATTTTTATGTGGATGATATCTAATTAAAATAATGAGAAAAATATAAATTAGCAAATTAAAACGATAATAAAGACCTGAATTTGGATAAAGTTTCTGAGTCTTCAATAATAACAAAATAGAAAAAAGAAAATATTAAAAAGTTCGGACTATATGCCAGTCATCTTGTATAATGTCCTCATAGCCATTGACATGATGTACTGTTGTATTTGTCTGCTTCCTCCAACAATCTCCTGAATCCTAGAGATGTTAAGAAGATCATGCATTAATGTATTATCAGATAACCCGGCTCCACCCATAAGGTTTGCAGCCTCATAACAAATTTGCATTGAGAGTGACGTACAATGATATTTAAACATCGAAGCAGATGCGACCATCGCTTGGGCAAGATTCTTTGGCAGTTCACCGCCAAACTTTTCTACTTTCTCATCATACTTTTCAGCAAAGCGTAACAACCCAAGGGTGACATTAGTTAATCTTGCCCATAGATCGGTTAAAAGAAAACCAACACCTTGGAACTTTAGGATTTCTTGGTCGAATTGTTTTCTATTGTTAACATAAATTGCGGCATGAGCAATCGCATTCCAACACTGGGATGTAGAGTCTAATGCGATACCAACTCTTTCGGGCACTAAGCCTTCAAAGAGATGTTCACGGCCTTTTCCAATTCCTCCTAACACAAATTCTTTAGGGATATGTAAGTCTCTAAAAAATTCATGTCCAAGGAAAACTCGTGGAACCCAAGGAATAAAAACTCGTTCACAAACCCATCCATCTAAGGAAGTATCGATAAGGAATTGCGCCATGGTATTCCCATTATTCTTTTCTGCAGTAGCATAAGCTACAACGTAGCCCGCTTTCGGTGCATTAGTATTATATATTTTTTCTCCATTTAAAATGAAGCTACCATCAGGTTGTTCCTCGCATAATGAAAGCATGTGAACTGCATCAGAACCACGTTCCGGTTCGGTAATTAAGATTGCACCTGGAGATTCTCCAGTCACAAATTTTTTTAGAACTTCCAATCTGATGGGGATATTTTCATGATGATAATAAACTGGATTTATAGCTAATACGGTTGCCCCACCTGCCATACTGAATTGAGGATCAAAGAAGTTAAGTGCTAAGCACCGTAATAATTCTATAGCCATTCCATTTTCAGGATAACTTAGGTCAATCTCGTCAAATGGATGTACTCTGGAGATTAAACCTTCTTTTCCGAATTCTGGAATCCATTGGTAGACATCCTCATCAGTTCTATGAGTGACATTATGCTTTTTTTCAAATTTCATACAAAATTTTTCAGTTTTTTTAAGAAAACTAAGTTGTTCTGGTTCCAATGCAGTCATGAGGGCTGTATTGAGGAACTGATATCTATTTTTTAAGCTTAATTTATCTAAAATCTCATCATTAATAGCTTGGCTCATAAATTTGGTTTTTTTCTCTTCCACTTTTTAACTCCTCTTTAATTTTTTAATATTTTATAGGGATAGTATTATGATTAGAAAAATAAGATTTGACTTTTTAATTTTGTTGAAATTTCATTTTCTAATATAAACTTAAAATGTCCATTTTGGGAATTTTACAAGAAATTGCTATAATTTAGTAATAATTAAACAAATCTAATTGTATTTCTAGATAAATTGTTTATTAATTTTAATCATAAATTTGTATTTTTAATGATCTTGATCATTTACTAATAACAAATCTAATAAGGTTTAGCTCAAAAAATTATGTAATTATGTTATAAGCTTTTTTAATCTCGCCGAAAATTTCTTAGAGATTATAAGAGCCGACTCAAATGGGCAATTTTTTTTAAATTGAATAATTGAAATAAAATTGCCTATTCCTACTAAGGATAGGATTCCATAATCTTCGAGGGATATCAACTCGTGTATTCTGGAATTACCTATAATAAATCGACTTTCTAGAAGTCGGATGATTTCAGATAAAACATTTGTATCTAAATACGAGAGAATAACTCTTCCAGTTTGAGTCAGCAAGGCAGATGAGATTACAAAGGAAGAGAAAGTATGTAACTCTTGGAATACATCGACTAAATCTCTCTGTACTTCTTCAGATATTAGTCTTTTACTTCTTTCCATAATATCATGAATATTTTCCTCAAACCCTTGATATTTAGAAATTTCTCCATCAAAGTTTTCTGTGATTAGATTCAGATCAAATTTTTCTAAAAATTGAGTTTTAATCTCTTTAAGTTGATTTCGTAATTCAACTAAATTATCTGTACGATCACTAAATAAGGCAAACATCAGTTCACTAGAATTAGCCTTCTCTACTTCGAAAATAAATCTAAATGGCCCGACTTCAATTTCTGACAGCTCTTTTGTTCTTAGAGTTTGTTGAACGAAAGAAAAAATTGCACTTAAAAAGCTACTAGTAAGCTTAATATTGAAAATATCCTCATATGTTTTATAAAAGATCAATTCTCCAGACGATTTCATTATGAAGATATTCTTAATCATTGTCATCAAAAAATAATTTCTTCCTAAAAAATACCTTTCTACATCATTTATGAAAATCCTTCTATAAAAATTCTTTTAAATATGAAAATAATTGTTTAAGAAGAAATTCAGATTTATTGATAATCTTAATTTGAATAAATAGAAGAAGTCAAATTCTGTATTAAAAAATAAGAATAAATGTAATGATTATTTGAATCTTAAAATCCATCAAATTTAGCCCATTCATCGTCTTCTTCGAACTCCTCTTCCTCTTCTTCTTCATATTCTTCAATTCTATCTTGAGCTTCACGAACAGCATACTCTTCTTCAGCTTCTCCATATTCATCATCAAAAGTAATTGATTTTTCTAGATCTGTTGAAATTTCTGCTTGGGTAACTTTTACTCTTGGTATCTCTTTCTTTTCAGGAGCTTTCTTTTCTACTAATTTTAAATAATCTCCATGAATTTTTATTGTAATAGGAGTCTCTTCTTGTAATAATCTAACAACCACTTCTTCGCTACTTGAAGTATCATGAGGCATACGCATCACAATTGCTCGTGCCCCTTCAAAAACGCCACTAATAATTTCAACAGTATCTCCTTCCTCTAAATATTCTGTTACACTCCTTGGAAGTAATACATGCTTTAGCTCCTTCAATTTTATATTTTGAACAATTCTACCTTTAATATGAGGGATGCCTTGCACAGCAAGCTGCACAGCTCTCTTTTGAGGAGCCTCGAAGAAGATATAGCCTGGTAATAAAGGACTAATTAACATAGCTCTTATATCCGGAACGACATCTAAAATTTTAAACCTATAAAAGATTTGCTTTAAGATATTACTTTCTTGATTAATCGTGGTTCTGACTGCAAATAAAGTGGTAGAAACATCCTCATCTATTAGATCACTTGGTAAACTCGCATTGTTTACATCAGTATCTCGTTCTTCATCCTCCTTTACTCTATTTTCTTGATCTACCAAATTTCTCACTTAATCCTTATTTGAATTCTCCATTATTTTAATTTTTAATAAAAAACTTGGAAAAAAAAGTCTAAGATAATAAGGGATTTCTAAATTTTAAAATTTTGCTTTTAATCTCAACAATATATTTTACAATTTAAATTTCCATGAAATCATTTAGTTTATAGGGGGATATTATTGACATCCAAAATTTCAGGTATCCTGTTTTTACGTTCCAGCCATCCTATTTCTGCATTTGTATATCTCCAAGTTATCTCGCACTTGCCAGATTCATCATTCGTTTCTGTTTCCCAATCCCACGGATTCACGATCACAAGGTCACCTTTACGTATCCATACTCTCTTCTTTATTTTACCTCGAATTCTACCAATTCTATGCTTTCCATCTTCGCAGAATACTCCCATACGATCATTTCCGTATATTTCGACTACTCTTCCAAACATTTCCCCTAATTCTTTACTAGGAAATTTAACTCGAGTAATTACTGGAGGTACATTGCTTCCTCCTTTACCTTTTTTTTTTTTCTTACTTTTTTTTGCCATACTAATTACCTATAGTGATTCTAGATTATTCAATCTTATCATCTGGTTCGTATTCTCCTTTGATAAATACAATTTTAATAGGTTGATTAGAATCATTTCTGATATTATGCATTTCTTTTGGTTCACAAAGGTACACACTACCTTGGGGAGCTTTATATTCTTTATCATCAATTATCATGATACCATCACCTTCGATAAAGTAAAATGTTTCATCTATGATGTTGTGACCATGAGCTTTATCTCCCATCTTTTCACCTGGGTTGAGTAAGATTAATCCCCAATCGATGCTTGGACCTCGCATCAAATATTTTACACCGCTATCTCCTTTTCTATATTCAAAATCATTTTCATGGACTTTTTTCATTTTAAATTCCTTATGGACTTTCTTTTTTTATTGCAATTTATTTAAATTAAGTTAAAAATCTTATTATAAAAAGTTTAATGATTGTATATTGATTTTGATTATAATATAAAAAAAAATCTTCCCATAAAACGAAAAAGAGATAGAATTATGATTCTAAGTTTTAATTTTTCTACAATTCCACAAATTAGATTTGGACCTGGAATGATTAATCAGATCTTTGATATTGTTCCTCAGTATGGTAAGAATCTTTTATATGTTATAGGAGAAAGCTCGCTTAAAAAGTCAAAAAAATGGATAAAAATCACAGAAGAATCCGATAAATATTCACTCAATTACTTTATTGTGTCTATTTCTGGGGAACCATCACCACACCAAATTAATAGTTTTGTAGATCAATATAGGAATGAAAAGATCGATCTAATTGTTGGAATAGGAGGAGGGAGTGTTATGGATGCTGGAAAGGCTATATCAGCAATGCTATTAAAAATGGATTCAGTCGAAGACTATTTAGAGGGTGTTGGGACAAAAAAACATGATGGCATAAAAATTCCTTATATCGCAATTCCAACAACTGCTGGTACAGGGAGTGAAGCGACAAAAAATGCTGTTCTTAGTGAGGTAGGACCTAAGGGTTTTAAAAAATCACTTCGTCATGATAATTTTATTCCCGATTATGCTATAATAGACCCCGAACTAACAATTTCATGTCCTAAATCAATTACAGCTGCATGCGGGTTAGATACTTTTACACAACTCCTAGAAGCTTATACTTCGAATAAATCAAATCCGATAACGGATTCTCTGGCTTATAATGGTATGGAATATATGAAAGATTCTATAATACCCGTTTCTACAACAAGTCCTTCTGATTTGAATCTGAGATCAAAAATGGCATATGGATCATTGATATCAGGAATTTGTCTAGCAAATGCAGGATTGGGAATAATACATGGATTAGCATCATCTATTGGGGGCCTTTTCCGAGTTCCTCATGGAATAGTATGTGGAACTCTTTTAGCTGAAAGTACTAAATTTAATATTATGAATTTAAAAAACGTGGGCTCCTCTGGTACAGAAGCATTACAAAAATATGCTAGTATTGGAGCCTTACTTAATGGTAAAAAATCGATTAATCTGACTCAAATTGATAGCTATTGTTCAATACTAATTAAAAATTTAGAAAGATGGATCAACGACCTTGATATTCAGAGATTAGGAAATTTTGGCATAAAAGTAAAGGATATTGAGAAAATAGTGAGTATAACTGGATTAAAAAATAACCCTGTGATGTTAAGCAAAGAAGATATCTATAAAATTGTTAAATCTCGCATTTGAATCAATATAGCTTCACATGGTGAATTATCTTTTTTGTTAATAATCTAAATGCTAAATCTACATTTTCTCCAGTTTTGCTAGATATTCTCAAATAGTCAAAAAAGTTATATGTTTGCCTAAAATTAGCAAAAAACTCATCAGAAAGAATTATTGATTCCTCTAAATCCGATTTCGAACCAATAAATAAGATTGGCAAATTAGGATCTTCAGATCTGCATATTTCTACCCATTCTCCGACTCTCTTCAATGTAATAGGGCGAGTAGGATCAAATAATAAAAGCGATCCTTTTGCTCCCCTAGCATAATTTTTAAGAAGAAAACGGAATCTTTGTTGACCCCCAAAATCCCATATTTGTAAAGTGATATCAAGGCCGTCAATCTCTAATGTTTTTAAAAAAAATTCTACACCAATAGTCATTCGCAAATTTTCAATAAATTTGCCCTCAATATATCTGTGAAGCAGAGTTGTTTTCCCAACTCCTCCATCTCCGGCGATAATTATTTTAAAAACTTTAGGTTTGGACATTCCTAAGCATTCCTACAGATTGTTAATTGTATATATTTGAAATATCAAAAGGTAATAAATTTTTTCTTTATTTAGTCAAAAGTTAAGTACTTTTTTTGTCTTAAGAAAATGGTGCTAATTCCTAATCTATTTACTTCCTTACGTAACTTAGAATCATTTGTAGCTAAAAAAACACGCCATTCTTTTTCTTTCAAATCAATACATTGCTTGATCAAAAATGCATCTGTTGTTACAAATTCAGATTTTACTTTATTTATAATTTTAATATTAAATCTCTCTTGATTTGAATCAATATATCTTAAACTTGAATTTAATTCAAGTTGAAATTTAGTAGTTTTTAAATGACGCCTACTTTTTGCTTCCAATTCATCTAATATTTGTTTATAAATAATAAAACAAGTTTTACCTTCCAACATCAAATTTATTTCATTGAAATAATCAATTTTAAATTGAAATGGAAGTAAAATGAAGTTAGAATCTATGACTACAGCATTTTTAAACATTTTATAAATTAGAGTTAAAAAATTTGTTTTTGTAATATTCTTTTTGTTAATAAATCGAAAGCTAACCTCACATTTTCTCCTGACTTGCTCGAAATTCGTAAATAGTCAAATAAGTTAAAGTCAATCTTAAAATTCAATGCATATTCATCGTTGACCATAATTTCATCCTCTAAATCATTTTTTGTACCTAAAAATAAGATTGGAAGCTCTGGATTCCCTTTTCGACAAATATTAACCCATTGTTCTAAATTTTCGAGAGTGATCGGGCGAGTTAAATCGAACATGAGCAACGCTCCTTTTGCTCCTAATACATAACTTTCTAATAAAAATCGAAAGCGTTCTTGGCCTCCAAAATCCCAAAGTTGAAGTGTACAATGTTGGCCATTGATTTCAATTTCCTTAAGGAAGAATTCCACTCCGATCGTCATTTTAGTTTCAGCTGAAAACTTTCCTTCAACATAACGATGTAAAAGAGTTGTCTTCCCTACACCTCCTTCTCCAGCTGTCAGAATCTTAAGTATAAATTTTTTAGGCACGACTATTTAACCTATTCACATATTTTATATGAAGTATTATTATGTTTTGCTTACTTTTTTAATTTGGGTGGTATTTTAATTTAAAGAATCTTATATCTTACTCCTTTTACAATTTGAAATTTAATTCTTCAATGACTATTTACTTTTTTATTGATTTAAAGTTTAATACTTATTTTGTTAGATATTTGATATTAGATATTAGATAAAAATTTTTATTTTTTATTTTTTGGATTTGTTTACATATAAATTAAAATTCAAAATTTAAGTAAAAAAGTAAAATATAAAGATTTTGATATATAAGTTTCATACTAATAGTATAAATAAATGTCAAGGTGATATATATGAAAAAAAAGAAACCAACAGAAGAAGAATTAAACAATCTAAAAGTCAAATCTTGGGAGATCTGGGAAAAAGAAAAAAGTGTTTTTGATTGGTCATATAAAGATACGGAAACCTGCTATATATTAGATGGGGAAGTTGAGGTCACAGATTCATCAACAGGAGAAAAAATTGAGTTTAAAAAAGGAGATTTAGTCCAATTTCCAAAAGGTTTAAAATGTGTATGGAATGTTAAGAAACCGATAAGAAAACACTACACATTTGGAGATCTTGATATCTAATTTTGACTTTTTTTTCCTTATAATATTGAGATTCAACCATTTTTTTTATACTAAAAAATTCAAATTAGAAATTCTTAAATATCCAAAGCTAGTAATAAATAAGTGCATATAAAATTAAATTAAATGCTACATAATTCTAATTCATTAAAATTATAAAAAAACTGAATAACCTAAATAAGATTTTAAATGGAATCTATTGAAAGCAAACTTTTTGCAACAGAAATAAAAATAGAAGACTTTTTTAATAACCTCCCTATTCCTACCTATGTCTGGCAGAAAGTAGGAGATGAGTTTATCCTTATCGAATACAATATAGCTGCCGAAAAAGCCACTAATGGTAAAATAAAAAACTTCTTAGGTGAGAAAGCTTCATTCTTTTATGAGAATAAACCTGAGCTTTTAAAAGAGTTCCAAAAATGTATAACAGAACAGAAGGGAAGTGTAAAAGAGTTAAAGTATACAATGAAAAGTACTAATAAGAGACTATATTTATCTATTAGATACTATTTTGTAGCTCCTGATTTAGTTGTAGTTCATACAGAAGATATAACTAATCGAAAAAGGATCGAGAAGGAACTCAAAAGATCAGAAGAAAAATTCAGACATCTCTTCCAAAAATCACCATATGGAATTATTTTAATCGATTTAAAGGGCAAAATCTTAGACTGTAATATCTCAACTACTAGATTATTTGGATATGAGAAACAAGATCTGATTGGGAAAAATTATTTGCAATTAACAATGTACGGGAAAAAATTTCTCTCTATTCTCAAATCAAGGTATAAAAATACATTAGATGGTGAATTTTTAGAGCCGCTTGAGCTTAAAATTACAAAAAAAAATGGTGAAGATGCATGGATTCTATCTAATTTATCAATTCTTAAATTAGGGAAAAAAAAATTGCTACAATCAATTATTAATGACATTACTGAACAAAAGAAATTTGATGAGACAATCAAAAGAAAATTAGAAATTGAATCCTTCTTATCGACCATCTCTTCTAGACTTATAGGGAATGTTGATATCGATATGACTATTAATTTATCATTAATAGAAATGGGAAGATTGTTAGAAGCAAACCGTGCTTATCTCCTATTGTTTAATGAAGAAAATTCATTAGAATTTTTTACTCAACAGTGGTGTATTGAAAATACCGAACCTAAACATTTAGATTCAATAGTTATACATATTGAACAATATCCTTGGTGTCTTTCTCAATGCAGAGAACAAGGTTTTGTTTATATCCCTGATACTTCTATCCTTACTGATGATGCTTTGTCGACGAAGGAAAAGTTAGAGAGTTTACAAATTAAGTCTTTTTTAGCTTTTCCTGTAACCATTAAGGGGGAATTATATGGATTTATAGGATTTGATAATATGGAAAAAATGAAAATTTGGAATAAAGAAGACTTTTCTTTACTTAAAACATCCTCTGAAATTATTGGAGGTGCATTGGAACGTAAATGGGCTGAAGAAACGCTAAAAAATAGTAATCAATTATTAGCGGGGATAATTACTTCATTAACAGATCCGATATGTTTAATCGATAAAGGTTTTAATATTGTTTGGTGCAATAATGTGGCAAAAAGTAAATTTGGGTCAAAAACAGTTGGAAAGAAATGCTATGAAGCTCTGATGGATCTAAAAAATAAATGCAAAATGTGTATTGCTGAAAAAACTTTCATTGATAGTAAAATTCACGAGAGGGAACTAAATTTAAAAGATGTTACCGGAGATAACTTTTTTGCCTGGTGCACCTCCAGTAGTGCCGCTCAAAATCTTGATGGTAGAACAGAATTGGCCGTTCTGATACTAAGAAATCTAAAAACTAAAAAATTAGATTAAAAATGTCAACCAAATTTCTTTTTATCTCTAAATTCTTTAACTGAAACAATTCTCTCGTTTAATCTATCATTTTTAATGAGAGTTTCTTCTATCGCTTTAATTTCCGCACGAGTATTAACGTTAATTTTTTGAAGTTCCTCTAAAATCTCTTTTTCTCCAAATCCTTTTTCATAAAGTTCTTTAAATGTCTCAATTATTTTTCCATTGTAAAATATGTATTGCTTGTTTAGAAATACTATTAACCAACTTTCCTTTTTTTGATTTTGGGATAATTTAAACAACCTTTTCTGTATTTCTTCATACTTCCTTTTTAATTGTCTTGAAATCATCTTATCATCTATAGTGTTCTGGTTCTTAAGAAATCTTTTAAGTTTATTACTAAATAACAAATTCGGAATATATGAAAGTCCATATAAGATCAATGTAATTACTGTTATCCAGATACCTAATTGAAGATCGAATACAGCAACTATAATGATAATGATAACTAGAATGAAAAACCATTTCCTTCCAATTGATTTTAAAATTACTGTTAAATTTTTCGGCATAACACACCTTTCAGTAAAAGAATAATTCGATAATATAATATTTTATTAAAGAACATTTAAAAAAATTATTCTTCCCTTGATTAGAAGTAGAGATATTATGAAATAGTCTTTTAACCACAAAAATTTTAGCGCTTCTGGGTTCAGATGGGACCAGGTATTTTCCTGTTTTACCATGACCGTAGCCTAAGCCACAGTTAGAAAGTTCCCACAAATCTCAATTGCAGTACTAATTTCAACGCAAAACAGTTTAACTTCCAGCGCATTACGAAATGTATAGGATTTTTGTGGTTAAAAAATCCTTTAAGACCATTTTATAAGCTTGGCTATTTTTTCTCAAAATACCTTGCTTATATGGTTTTAAGTTAATACATTTAATAAAAGCTACTAATTAAATTTTTTCATTATAAACCATTAAATTTAAAAGTTAAAGTTGAAAGCATAGTATTTTCCAGTAGAATTGGGCAATACATCTATGGGAACTATCTTAATGTTTCTTTCTGCTTTTGGTTTCCTTTAAATATCACAAAAAATGAAACTCCAACAAGACTAATTATTAATAAAAGTGTTATTATAAGTACGTAATCCATTAAAGGTTTCGGGATGGTAAATTGAAAATTTTCACGATATAAAATTTCAGAATTATTTGCATAATTTCTTGCTACAATCGCAAAACGATATTCCCCGGGATCAAGTTTATTAAGTTCATATTCAAAATTTATGATATCTTGGATATTATCGTTATCAATTTTATAATATGTATAATCCTCAAAGTTATTTTTAGATAACAGTAAAAAAACACTTTCAACTCCAGAACTATTATCATAAGTTGTTATATTAAAGCAAATATTATCTAAAAGAGACGGTGATTTTGGAAGCCAATCAATGTGACGGATTTCTGGTATAGAATTATCTGGATGTGTTGAAAAGGTGAAGGAAGTAGGGATAAGATTATGACCTGTGATTGTTATATTATAAACCTCATTTGCTTGAGGAGGCAATCTAATATTTACCAATCCATATTTATCTGCATAGAATGTTCTATATTTGCCATCAAGAGTTCTTAAATTTACGCTTGCATATGGTACTGACTTATTATTCACATCTTTTACAATTAATGAGATATAATGGCCTTCACTATAAGATGAATTAAATATGTTACTCGCTTCTTTTGGTCTATTTGTATAAACATCTAATTCCGGATCTCCTAATAAACAGTAACTTAATATATTTTTTCGATGCCATTCAAAATACATAGACGAAGAACCATTTACAAATATATCTGAATTCATATACGCTAATTTAGATTCATATAGTGCTTTTCCTTGTTGAAAATATTTCTCATTAAAGAATGTCTTCCAAAATAGTTTTGCATTACCACGATTTAGATATTCTAAATTAGTATCATTATTCACATACCAAGTGACTCTAAGACCTCCTATATAACCGATTGCTCCCCCATCTTCTCTTTTTATTAAAACCTCTCCTATACTATTATCATTTTTATCATAAGAAGAGGTTGTACATGCATCAGCATAAACCAATGAAGGTTTACCTATATTTTCGCTTGATGTAGCATCATTATTACTATATACTATAAAATAAGAGGGTAAACTGGTAAATTTCGTCGGATCTCCATGCCCTGCAAACATGACTGTAGAATAACCCTTGTCAAATAAAGCATCAAAATTGGAAGTGTTTAATTCTGTTTGATTATTAGGATATGGGGGAGTGGTTGGTGTAAAACTTGAAGTAGTCTTATATAGATTTGTAAAATTCATTTCAGATAATACATAATTTGTCCAAATATATTCGGTTAGCCTCGCCTCATCTTCATCTGGAGTGTACTCAGATATTCCACCCGCTAATAGCATGGAATTCATCCAATTTCCAATATACGGATTGGATTCATATTCTAAACTCTTATTAACCATTATTGCGAGTTCAGTAGCGGTATTTGCAGGAAAACGCCCCACATAGACTTCTGGAGTCCAACTAATTTCATCTATTCCATTCTGATTGTACTTTGCAGATTCTCCAAAATTATTATCGTTATCATCATCCCATGACCCAGTTAAATCAGCATAATAGAAGTCAGTAGGTTTATAGTAATCATCCCAGTTTAAGTATTCACTTTCTCCACCTCCAACTACAATTACATCGGGGTTATAGACATATCTTATGGGAATTAAATTATTCTTCGCATCACCTGCTAGAAGAACCCATTTAACATTTTCATGTTCATAGTAATATTTTATCATATTTCTGATTCGTTCTGCATCATCTCTTCCAGGATATTCAGAATAATTACTTAATATTATGGTTTTTAGACCTTTACTATTCTTCCATTCCACTAATGGAGAGACTGCGTTGATAAAGTCTTCATTAGGGGGAGTAATAACCAACATTTC
Source organism: Promethearchaeota archaeon (assembly GCA_048940445.1). GTDB lineage: Archaea > Asgardarchaeota > Lokiarchaeia > Sigyniarchaeales > SOKP01 > SOKP01. The sequence continues at coordinate 77,383 of JBHLON010000004.1, read as the reverse complement.
AATCTTAGGTTTATACCAAGATTCATAATCAATTCCAGGCAATTTAGAGAGATCTATATTAGGTACGTTATTGGATGAGTTTAAAAGGTTTAAGTTTGGATAAATTATATTTTTATCAGTATAATTGTTTCTAAACCTAAATGAAATGGGAATTAATAGAATTAAAATTATACCTACTAATTTTATGTTTTTCTTTAAATTAAAATACTTCATCTTAGATTATTATAGTAAAATCAATTCGATATTTATTTATTTTTAAAGTAAATAATATATTTTCTAATATTATTAATAATTAAAAATAAGACTGGTATTAAAATATAAAATGATTCGATTCTATATTTGCCCTCATTGTAATCAAAAAATTATATTTAAAATTGAAAAAGAAGATATAGATTGTTCTCAATATCCTGCTCCTGTATATATTCATCATAATAATGAAACATGTGGCAAAATATCTACTTTTTATGTTGATAGTCTCTTACAAATCTCATATTATGAGCTTGAAAAGAAAAGTGGTGCAATTAAAACAATAACAACCCTATAACAAGATATTTTTCTAAAAATCTTATATTTAACAATTAATTTATTATAAAATACAACATATAAATTCTTAGATACTATAATTAGAAGAACTCATAGTTAATTTGGAATGACGCTGCATTTAGAAGATATTTCAGGAATAGGAAAAACTACTGCTGAACGTATGAAAGCAGCAGGTATAGACTCAGTTGAAAAATTAGCTTCATGTAGGCCTGAAGATCTAATAAAAATCAAAATAAAAGGAGTAGGAGAATCTACAGCAATTAAATACATTTCTAATGCAAAAGAATTACTAGATTCTAAGGAGAAAGAAAAACTTGAAACATTAAAGGAAGAAGTGCCCTTAGAGACTGAATCGAAAGTAGAAAAAAAGCCTTCTAAAAAATATTCCCGCGAAAAAGCAAAAGAGTTAGTAAAGTTAATGAAACAACAAGCAGAATGCAATGTCGGCTTAGTTGGACATGTAGATCACGGGAAAACAACATTAGTAAAATCCCTTACTGGAGATTGGACAGATAGACATTCTGAGGAAAAGGAGAGAGGAATATCTATAAAATTGGGCTATTCTAATGCAACAATTTTATATTGTCCTGAATGTGATGAGTACCTAACGTCCTATATGGCAGAAAAAAATCATAAGGAAGGACAACCTGCTTATAGTTGTAATAAATGCGAAGGAAACTTAGAATTCAAAAGAAATATCTCATTTGTTGATGCTCCTGGACACGAAATATTGATGGCTACAATGCTCAGTGGAGCTTCCCTAATGAATGGAGCCTGTTTATTAGTAGCAGCTGATGAGTCATGTCCTCAACCTCAGACTCGAGAACATCTTGCTGCTTTGAATATTGCTGGAATAGAAAATGTAATTGTAATTCAGAATAAAATTGATGCGGTATCTAAAGAAAAAGCATTAGAAAACTATAAACAAATTAAAAAATTCCTTAATGGAACACCTATTGAAAATGCCCCGATCTTACCTGTCTCAGCTGTATTTGGCTCTAATATTGATTTAGTAGTTAAGGCATTTGAAGAAGTAATTCCAACTCCAACATTAAGCAAAGATGAGGACTTTGAGTTTCTAATAGCCCGATCTTTTGATATTAACAAGCCAGGGACAGATATAGAAAAATTAAGGGGTGGAGTTATTGGAGGATCAGTATTAAAAGGAAAGGTAAATGTCGGTGATGAGATCGAGATTCGACCCGGTATAAAAATTAAAAACAGTTATTCTCCTATTAAGTCTAAAATAGTCAGTATAAGTCAGGGAATGAATCTTTTAAATGAAGCTAAGCCTGGAGGATTAATTGGTTTAGGAACAAAGCTGGATCCAGCATTAACTAAAGGAGATTCACTAATAGGGCATTTAGTCGGAATACCTGGTACATTGCCGGATGTAATTTCAGAAGTCGAGCTTAAAGTCCATTTACTTGAGAGAGTTATAGGTTCAGAAATGCAAATCAAAGTTACCGAGCTTAAACATAACGAAAAGCTCCTACTTGTCGTCGGTACTGAGAAAACAGGTGGAACAATAACTAAAATTCTAAAAAATTCTTATATCTTACAATTGAATCCTCCAATTTGTGTTCCTAAAGATTTTGTCTTTGCAATTTCAAGGATAATAAATCGAAGATATAGATTGATAGGTTATGGAGAATTAGTAAATACTAATTCATGAACCTTTTTAAGAAGAATAGGATAGAAAAATTTCTCTAATTTTCCCTTTAACAAGCGTTATCGAAGGATCTACTTGATTAAAAATAGACCTTAATGAATTCAAAACCTCTTCATCAATATTGGAACTAATTGGTTTATTTAATATTAATTTTGTCTCATATAACATTAAACTACCATCAATTTTAGCCAAAAAATGAAGGATTATATCAATTTTCACTTCACTACTTAAATCTGATTGACTATTATTCTGTTTAAATTCAAAGAAAATCTCATCCATTATCCTATTTTTTAAAAATTCAATGAAATTCTCTAGATTATCAATAAAAATAACAATCATTTAAGATTTCGACGTTTTTTTTGTTGAATATAAGAAATCAAACCTAATAATACAAATATACCACTGATTAAAAGAAATATTAAAATAATTAATGGAAAATGGATTTCATCAGTTCTAACCACATTAATTTCATTATTAGCACTTACAGTAGCCTCTTTTATAAGTCTCGAAGAGTCATATATTCTAACAATATAATTACCATTAGGAACATTTCTAATTATTATCTCTCCATTTTCATCTGTAAATTGGGGTGAAATCTTCTGATTTAAATCATTAGATATATATGTACCATAACTTTTTTGGTAATAATATAATTCAATGTTAACTCCCACTAAAGGCATATTAATATTATCTGTAATTCTAATAATTAGATCGTTGGAAGCATCATATCTTATTATTACAGGATCAGTTTCTCCTAAAATGAGATAAGGAAGTATTATCTTTAATCCAAGTTTCTTTACAGCATCTTGTGTAAATATTAAACTTTTTTGAAAATCTTCCATTACATTTGATACATTAAGATCAAAATATTGAACTTCTCTTGAAAATAAAGAGGAATTTGAGACTACTTGATCCACGGTAATTGTATCTTCATGAATCATGAGATATTTTAACAGGATATGTTTTGGTCCACCAATTAAGGAAGGGAAATATATTCGTTCCCGTATATTAGTATCTTTTACTAATCGGTCTATTGCCCATGTATTTTCAACGGAGTTAATAAATTCAATAGTATAGTTAGCATTAAATGTTAGACTTACTAGCTTTCGATCTGCTACGGTTGATATATTGATTGAATTATCTGTATTTAAAAAATTGTTAATATTATCAGGACCGACTTTTAGAGTGTGTCCATAGAGATCATCTTTGTCTGGGAGGTTTAACTTCAATTTAACATCAAGGTTATCAGAACTTTTCTTAACTGTGAGGTTCGTAAGTTTTTGACCAAGAATGCTGAAATTGTAATAGAATAAGGATTTGATTTCTTGTTGTTGATATTTAACTAAGATCATATCTTCTGAGTCTTGATATAATACCCAATCTCTAACCGTTAAATTGTATTCCCATATAAGGTGCATTGTGAAATTATTACGAGTGGTGCCAAAATATTGAAGATAATCAAAAACCAAGAAATTAAATGAATCCGTGGAATAATCTTTATTAGGAACCTCTTGAGTACTCATGGATTCATTTGTTAACCATAATTGTTTCAATTTGCAGGGAAACAATCTAGAGCCATAGACTAAGTATCCTTCTGCATTGGGAATAGAGATATCATAAACCACATTAATGGATTCGTTTAATATAACCGTAATACGATTTGAATCTTGAATCTCTTTATCCAGATTGTCAACTTGAGCTGGATTCTTCGTTTCAATAAAATTAATCCCAAGAAAGGACATATTGAGAGCTCCAGAAGTTAAATCATCATCAAGATTGGGGTACTTTTTGGAGTTATTAAAAAAACCTTTTTGATTAAAATTGAGGCTTATTACACTTATATTTCCTAATGCTTGTTTCTCTTCTTTAATAATAGGTGAATAATCTTCTTTAGAGAATATTTGAGATTTTACATCAGTATTTTTATCTAGAAAACCAACTTGTGGATTAGGATAAGTCTGATAAATTGATATTACACAAATGCTCAAAATAAACAATACAACTGTAACAATTTGAGCTTTTTTTTTCAGCATTCTTAAATATAAGGATTATTTTAGAGTGAAAATTATTTAAAATTAAATAATTTTTCCTTAACTTTTAAATTTTAGTTCAATTGCTTCTTCTGTTCTGATATTATAGGAATATTTATATTTATTGAATTTATTTTAATTTTATTTAAAATCTCTTTAAAAGAAAATATTAAATATCTATTAAATGATATTAGAAAGATATTTTTATTTGTGATTTTGTATAGAATTTTGGTTAATTAAATTACTCTACAATTGAAATATGATATAAATGAAACAGAAACTGGATCGAATAAAATTTTTAGATACTCTTGAGAATGCTGCTAACGTATTCAATGATAATTCTAAGAATCTTTATAACAATATAATTGCCATTTCTCATAACGATGCTGATGGAATTAGTTGTCTACTAATTATCCAAAATCTGCTTCACAGATTAGGTTTAAATTATGATTATTTCATATATAATCGATCTTCTTCATGGGCAACTTATTTGGAAGGAATTTTGCCTAAAAGACAAAATGAGAAGACTGCTTTAATTTTTACTGACATTGGCTCCACTTTGACGGAATTAATTCCTATTATAGTAAAACGAAAAGAGCATTTTTTTATATTAGATCACCATGAAGTTGAAAATGATACAAACTTTAATGATTTTCCTGAAAATTTAATTTTTGTAAATCCAACTCTTTATGGATATGACGGTCTTGACCATATTGCGGGTGCAACTTTAACTTATATGTTTTCGAAGCTAATAATCCCTGCTATTACAAGGCAAGCTTGGTTAACGGTTATTGGAATAGCAGGAGATTCCTTGAAATCAATGGATAGATTAAAATCGTTTAATAAAGAAATATATCAAGAATTAGTTGATGAAGAATTAATAGAAGATAAAAAAGGACTTATCCTTTTTGGAGGAATGCATAATTCTATCAAAAATGGATTAAAAAATAGCATTCTACCTTTTGTAAAAAATCTAGGGGGTGAGAGTGACTCAACTATTAATTCTTTCTTAAGCAAATTGCAAATAAATCCAAATAAGAAAGTTAATGAAATAAATTTATCAGAAATGGAAAGAATCCAGCAAGCTACTAACTTGTACCAAGGAAGTTATGCAATATTACCTCAAAAAGAGGGTTTGTTACAGTTTGTATTTGAACATGCTCTATTATTAAATATTTTATCCTTTAAGAACATAAGTGCTGCTTTATCAATAATCCAACAAAATTCTATTACTCGCTATGCCAAAACACTCTATAATGATTATATCCATAATATAACTAGAGATTTAAAATTGGTTTCTAATGAAATTAGTAGATATGAAACAGAAAGAGCTGTATTTATTAATGCAGGTAATGGGCTTATCCCCCCTAGTAATTGGTCAGATACTGCTAGCTTTACTATGGTTAATGAATTAATTAACCCTAAAAAAATACTATTTTTAGGAGGTTTGGAAAAAAAGACTCAAATGATTAAACTCAGTATAAGATGTTCAAGAAATTTTCTAGAACTTAATCAACAATCTGGTGTAAATAAAGTGATAAAAAAAATAAAAGATGAATTAGGGGGGAATGGAGGGGGTCATAAACTAGCAGGGGGTATTCGTCTATCCATACCTTCATTTAACAGATTAAAACATGATATTGACCATTTTCTTGAATAAAATAGACTTTTCGATATGAAAATAATTGAGAAAAAATTAAATAACATTTTTATCCTAAGAATTAAGGTAAAACCTAATTCAAAGGCTCAAGAAATTAAAATAGATAACGATTTTGACTTTATTAGAATTAGTTTAAAATCCAAACCTATTCAAAATAAAGCAAATAAAGAGTTAATTCAATTACTAAAAAGGCACCTTAAAATAAATGCTGAACAAATTCAATTCAAGTCTGGTCTAAGGAGTATCAATAAAGTGATTCAAGTTAACTTTAATAAAGAAGTAGAAGAAAAAGAGATTTTGGACAAATTATTAAATTAAAGCTTAACTACCAATTTTTTTCATTTTGCCACACTTAAGACAAGTGATAAAATGAGTCATACCCTCATCTGCTCTCCGTGTTTGCCTTGTTTCTAGATGTGCTTTTGTATAACCACAACGTGAGCATTTGAAATTCTTTATAGAACTTCTAAGATTTTTTTCCTTCCAATCCATTACTTCTGCTAGGTTTGTAACTTCTTCTCGAATAGGATGTGTGATTTTAGTGTTAACCTTATAGGATTCAGATTTTTCCTCTGAAAATGGTTTTATTGCGCCACACTTACATTTAAAAACTTTTATTCCATCAACTACCGAAGGTAGCATTATGCTACCGCACTCATCACAAAATTCCATAAAAGCTACCAGCTAAATAATTGTTAAAATAATTATTGTCTCAGTTTTAATTTATTATCCTTTAATCAAAAATTTTTCCTTTTTCTAAAACTTTAAACCAAATATCAAAGCAGAGAATATCACACCCGCAATAAGATCTGCAGTTGTACCAGGATTCAATTTTCCTTTAGCTTTATGAAGTTTATTATCAAGTTTTATAGCTAAGCGCAATCCTTTCTTTGTGGAAATTCCCCCCTGATGAACTACTTTAGAGGCTGCCTGAGAGACAAAGTATGCCGCACCTCTGCCAGATTTTCTAATTATTAACGTGTCCGGATGATTACTAAGAAAATTTAAATAAGTGTTTACTATAGCAACATTTATATCATTATGTTTATTAAAATGCTCCATGAAATACGGGAGCCCCTCATTTAAAATTATTTGAAATCCTGTTGTATACTCAGAACTGATTAAGTCATAATCTCTTGATAATTGAAAAATTTCTTTTAAAGTTATATTATCTTTTTGAATTTCGCTAATAGAATTATTTTCAGTAAGATCATATTTTGCAATTTTACCTAATCCTCCAGGGCGACATAATTTTATAGCTTGATAAAGATTTACAGTATCTTTAACTGTTGAATCTCTTATAATGTTTTGAAGGATAGTTTTAAAATCTTTTAATGAAAATTTATTAAGTTTTTTACAAATACAAACTGCTGCACTGAGAGGTGCTAAAATGAGAATATGACCAAGTAAGATATTGCCACCAGATTGCCATTTCATCATTGCTTTAACTGCAACTTTAAAAAATTTGCCTAATTCCACAAAAGAATAATTTTGAACGTTGTCATTAGTTTTATTAACTATTCTAATACAGAATCGTCGAAAAATTGGTTGTATAGCGGCAATTCCAGAAAGAAAATGTTCATATCGAGTCTTATTGAAATTTTTTGTCCTATGAACATTTCCAGGTTTTGGCCATCCTCCTATTTCTAAGGAACTTGCTAAATTTATACAAGTAGTTATATCATTAATAGATCTAATTTTAATTTCTTCTAAATTCACATTTAAAATAGAAATTTCAATTTAATAAAAATTATCTTCAATTAATAATAGGATAATTCCAACATTTTTCTCTTTTTTATGATATATCCTTCTAATTCATGGCTCTTATATAAAATAGGTCTAAATTCATTAAAAAGATTTTTTTGATGTAGGAATTTCTTGATTCTTAATCTTACAACCCTTTTGGACATCTGTTTAGGCATTTTAACTTCAAGATTATTTCCATTACGATTAATTTCAATTTGGGGTAATTGTTCGACCATAAATCGTAGTAAATCTTCTGCATTTTGTTCTTTACCAACTTTTGGAGCTAAAATTAACTCTTTTACATCTATAATTATTTGTTTAGTTTCAGTTTTACTCATGGTTTAATCACTTAATAGAAGAATATATGAAAATATAAAATTTTTTTCTTTTTAATAAACTAGGATTAAAAATTCACTCATGGATAAAGGGTTATAATTCTAATTAAATAGGGGTTTTATTACTCCAAAGTTTTAGTGCTTCTGCTAACTCTGGATGACTTTTAGCATAATCATCTAGGGTGAATCCTTTCATATATGCATCAATAGATTGTCTTAATGCCTTTGCACCATTTTCAGTACCTCCTGGATGACCTAAGACACCTCCTCCTGCTTGTACAACGATATCAGTTGACAAAAGTTCCATCAATCTATGCATTATCCCAGGATGTAAACCTCCAGAGCAAACTCCAAACACGGGTTTTATCCCATACCAATTTTGTTCAAGCATTTCAAATCCATCTTTATTAAATTCGGAATAGCATTTTATATAGTTATCTTTGACCTCTGTTCTTCCTCCTGCCAACTTTCCCAGTCCTCCAATATGGAGTTGATCAACACCTTGCATTCTAGCAATTTCAGCAAGAACTTTCATAGAGATACCATGATCCGGATTACGATCAAATGCGGCATGAAAGGCTCGATGAGCATGTATTGCTAATTCTAACTCATCGCAAACATTCCTAATTGTTTGTATAGATGCCCATCCCGTAGTAAAAATATCCACCATTACATATTCATTCCCATAATCCTTTGTTAATTGAGCACGTTTCTTCATTTCTTCTACTTCAGCAGTTATATTTATTAAATAACTTTTACGTTCTCCGGTTTCATTTTCAGCCTTATCTCTCATTTTCATGCATAATTCAAGTCTTTCTTTAAATTTATTAAACTTCTGATTAGATAAATTTTCATCATCCTTAAGAAGATCTACGCCACCTAGCCAAATGTCATACCCCTGTTGAGCGTGTTCTTCAGCATAATAGCCAACTTTAGGTTTTGGAACCGTTGCCGTTATAGGACGTTTATCAATATCTAAAATTTTTCTTATTCCATTAATACCAAATTGAGGCCCTTTAAAGGATTTTAAGATGTTTAGTGGCCATTTTACATCAACAAGTCTTAGTCCTTCTAATGCCTTCATCCCAAATACATTCCCTGCTATAGAACTTAAGATTTGAGGCATATTTCCCTCTTCAAATAAATCATTTGGATACGCAATTTTAACATAATCTCCGTTTATATGATAAACTTTAGCGCTTAATTGAGTGATATGATCTGGAATCTTTAGAGTGGTCCATGTTCCGTTACTACTTTCTGCAGCGACCCTAATAGCCGCTTTTTCTAGTTTGAATCCTATTGCGGGCTTAATTTTAAATAGACATATAAGATCATCATCATTAGGAATATATTCTAGATCCAAAAAATCCTCATATTTCATTTAATTCACTTCATATTAATTCTGGATATAATTGAGTAAAATAATAATGAACATGACTTGAAGCAAATAAACCAGCCTCTGTTAGTAAACCGTCAATGTATCTCCTACTTACAGTTTCAAATGCTGGATTTATTATAGTAAGGCCTTTAGGAGCATTTTCCCAAATTTCCTCTGGATCACGCATCTCTATTTTCTCCAATATGCCAAACGATGTTTGTGGGTTATACTTTAATAGGGGTGATGCGACATAAAAAGGGACATGTTCTTCGTGGGCTACAAGAGCTAATAATCGTGAACCAATTTTGTTTAATACTGTACCTTCACTAGTAATACTATCTGCTCCAATTAAAATTAGATCAACCTCAAAATGATTGACTGCCCATCGCATTGCACTATCCACAACGTGAATAACATCAATTCCAGCATCCAAAAGTTCTTTAGCTGTTTTTCTTCCTTGCAACCTTGGTTGAGTTTCAGTATTTATAACTTTAAATTCCTTTCCTTGTCTCTTTGCTTCTATAAGAATGGCGGTTACAACAGACGAATGACAATGTGTCATAACAATAAAGTTTTCATCAGTTTCTATATCTGGAAATCTTCTTGCGCCAATTTCTGCTATTTTCATTTTTGCTGTTTGGAGCATCATTTTATATTCATCTTTGCAATGAGAGATTAATTCTAATAATTTATTCATTGAAAGTGATTTTTTCTCCTTTTCTATTTTATTCATAAGATAATTAAGACCATTGCTCATAGCTGGTTCTGTAGCTCTGGTTTCTAATAAAATATCTTTAGCCTCTTGAAGCTTATCAACTAGCTCATCTATGCTAAGATCTCTCCCAATTCTATAAGCATAATTATGCAGGAAGCTAATAGCACTCACTGCAACATTCAATGCCCCTTGTATTTCTAAGGATTTAATTTTTGCGGCATCTTTTAATAATTCTTTCATTTCTATGACCTTGATTTTTCAAATGAAGATAAAACAAACGTTTTATAATAATATAAGATAAAAAATTAGATTGATTTTTTTTCTTCTTCATCTTCAGATTCATAATCATCCGAATCAACTTCCAAATAGAAATATCCAATATATTTACAATTAGTACATTCGTACATATCAGGTGCTAACCAACCTGAAACGTTAGTAGCATTCTTAAGTTTCGGTTTTTTACATTTTGGGCATAATCTAATTTTTACCATTTTTATAAACTTGTCTTTTTCATCTGATAAAAATATTTTAATTGGTATAATTTATAGTTAGCTATAATTCATAATAGTAAATAACTTTTAGTCCCTATAACTATTTATACTGAATCAGTAACTTTTTAGGTTAAGTGAATTATCGTGAATTCAGAAAGTAACAGAAAAATATATGACTAATTTCATGAAAGATTTAGAACTTCAAAGAAAAAGTTTACCTAATGAACCGGGAATTTACATATTCACTAATAAAGATAAAACACCTCTCTATATTGGTAAAGCTGCTAATCTTCGAAAAAGAGTTAATCAATATTTTTCAAAATCAACTTACAATGACCCCTATTACCAAGAAAAGATCAAAGATTTAATCCAAAAAGTAAATTCAATTGAATATATTGTAACTGAGAATGAAAAGGAGGCATATATTCTTGAAAATATTCAGATCAAGAAATTTCAACCCAGATATAATGTCATCATGCGGGATTCAAAATCTTATCCCTGGGTAGCGATTTTTTATTCTGAGGAATACCCTAGAATTAGAGTAATAAGAGGTCCCGAAAAATATTCCCAAAAAAATCTATTTTTAGGGCCTTATACTGACAAAAAAGAAATAATTAGGATTTTACGCGATTTAAGAAAATTATTTCCTTATTGTTCTTGCAAAAAAAAAGTAAAAATAAGAGAACGACCGTGTTTATACTACCAAATTAAATTATGTCCAGGCCCATGTATAAACGCTATTACCAAGGAACTATATTTAGAGAATATAAAAAATATTGAATTATTCCTTAAAGGAGAAACTGATGATCTCCAAAGGCAAATTAAAAGTAAAATGAATAAAGCTTCTCAAAAGTTAAACTTTGAAAATGCAGCTTTTTGGAGAGATAAATTACAAGCAATAGAAAACTCCACAACTGATCAGAGCGTTCTCCTTAATAATAAGGAAAATAAAGATATTATTGGGTATCATAATGATGAAAATCAAAATTATTTTGCTATGATTATAATTCACATACGTGATGGAAAGATAACAAATAAAAGTTCTTTCAATTTTAACTTAAAAGATAAGATTTTTGAAAAGGAAGATATATTCCCTTTAATAATGGAGCAGTTTTACCAAGATACCATAAAAAATTTACCAGACATTATTGTGATACCAGAACAATACAAAGCTATTGAAATATTCATAGCACTACTTAGAGATTACAAGAAAAACATTCAGATTAGACTCCCTTTTGAACAAGAATATGGGTTAATGAGAATAGCAGAAAAAAATGCTAAAGTGTTAGTTCAACAAGAAATTCAAATGGAAGAGATAAAAAATAAAGATCAAAATTTAATAGATTCAGCTCTTAGTGAAGTCAAAGAAGTTTTGGGTTTATCTGAAGCCCCTAGAATTATCGAAGGGTTTGATATTTCAAATATACAAGGAACTAATGCAACAGGATCCATGGTTTACTTTTTGAATGGAAGACCTTATAAAAGGTTTTACCGTCATTACAATATTAAGAGTAAATCCACACCTGATGATGTAGCAATGATGAAGGAAGTTATGAAACGAAGGTATAATATGCTATTAGAGCGAAATTTAGAATTACCGGATTTAATTCTTGTTGATGGTGGAAAGGGGCAATTAAACGCAGGCCAAATAGTTTTAAAAGAATTAGGAATTGAAGAAATTCCAATCTTAGGATTAGCAAAAAGGCTAGAAGAAGTTTACATTCCTAATAAAAGGAACCCAATTCTTCTTCCTAGCGAGTCATTAGCTTTAAAACTATTTCAACAAGTACGAGATGAGGCTCATCGTTTTGCTATAAGATTACATAAAAAGCAAAGAAAAAAGAGTATAAAGAGATCAATTTTAGACGATATTAAAGGGGTTGGACCTTCAACTAGAAATAAATTATTAAAATTTTTTGGATCAGTTGAAGATATCAGAAAAGCAACCTTTGAAGAACTATCAAAGATTGTGGGAAAGAAGTTAGCTAAAGTAATATTAGATGAATTAAATAAGTAAAAAAAAATTTTTTATACTATAAATCTTCACTCTTAATTCGTGAAAGTATAGCAGCTAATATTATTACGCTTCCAAGAAGAATCAAGCCAAAACTTAAATTCCAAGTTATAATATATCCTATAAGAGGATATAAAATAGTTCTTAGAAGGCTTGCAATCATACTAATAGCACTTATAACTGTTGCTCTGTTTTCTGTTTCAATTTGTTTATTTATACCTTTTATAAAAATAATACTACGTGAAAACCCAAATCCTACTATCAAAAGAATTAATAAGATGCTAACTGGAGCAAAGGAAATTAATGCTATACTTATAAACCCAATTCCGGGTATAATTGTGAATAATCGCAAAAGTCTCCGTTTATTATTGATTTTATTTTCAAGAGTAGGAATTAGATTAGTGAAAATTACTTGTATTATTGTCATAGAAGCGCTTATAAACCCATAGTATAGAATTTGAACGTCTAAAGCTTTAAGATATATTTGATAGGTCCATATTAAGAAGAATACCATAGATTCGGTTATAACCATTTCTAGAGCTAATAATCTTAGAATTTTGTTATTCTTAAGTTCTAGTAATCCATCTTTTACTATACTCAAATAACTCTTAGATTTCTTCTTAATATTTTCGTAAAACGGTTCTTTCATAGTCATTGATATTAATGTTGCCATAAAGAATGGTATAGCCATAAATGTCATCACTAAATTAATTGATAATGAAGAAGCTATAATTGAACCTATAGGTGCTGAAATTGTAATACCTAATAGCATAGAACTTTTATTTCTAGCCATTACATTTGATATTTTATTTTCCTGCCCTAATTTTTTTAGAGTATCATAGATAAAAGCTTGATCAGAACCTGACATTAAAGCAGCTCCTAAAGCCCATAAAGTTTCACCAACGCCAAAAATAACTATGTGTGGATAACATCCATAAATTAATGCTGCCAAGGCTGAAAAAATTGCTCCCATTGTCAAAGAAAGTTTTCTACTCAAATAATCTGCTATAGCACCACAGGGTATCTCAAAAACCAAAATCATCATTGTAAAATAACTTTCAAGGAACATAACTTCTATGAAAGTTAATTTTCCCCAAGTCATGAAAAAAGGCAATAGTACTCCTGAAATGAAGTGAAACCCCATAAAAAAATGAAATGAATAAGACTTCCATATATTCAACTTCCATTGACCTAAATTAGATTGATTTAACCTGAATTCCTCTTTTTGAGGCCACTGGAGCTGTTTTTTTAACAGCCTTTTTAATACTGACATTTTTTCCACCAATACTATTTATAACTATAATTTGGACTTTAAAATATCAAAAATTTCATTGATTTTGAAATTTTAATGGCATAATCTAGGAGAATTTGCGAAAAAAAGAATTAGTAGAGAATTCTAAGAAAACTTGTTAGTGAGAAAGATAAAAATCAAAAGAGTAAGAGTCTAAGATTGTTGATTATATTAAAAGCGTAATTTAATAGGAATGGAGATTATAAACCCTAATAAATTGGTGATCATGGCTGTAATCGAATAAACACGCGGACTATGGACTATATTTTGTATCTCTTTAATCCACATCCTTATTCTTACTTTTATTACCATGGAAAAATCAACTAAAATTTTAATATATTTAATTATTATATAATAATTTATAAATTTACTGTTATATTGACTCCAGTGTTAAAAAAGAATGGGAAATAAATGGGAAGGAAAATCTCTAATAAAAAATTTAGATTAAACTTGCTATTACTAATTTTACTAATTCTGCTGTAACTTCACAATACATTCTGGCTGCAGAATCAGTCTTTGCTTCACTAATAACCCTAATTATAGGTTCAGTATTAGAGGGATGAATTAATACAAACCACTCAATTCCTTCACCAAATCTTAAATCATTATTGACCTTGATAACTTTTTCGCCCTCATCACTTAATTCGTTTTTAATACCATTAATTATTTTGGATACATCACCATTTTTAATTGCGATACTTCTCCTATATGAAAAATATTTTGGAAGCTGAGAAACTAATGTTGATATTCTTTGCTGAGTTAAAACTAAAATCTCAACAATTTTAGCTGCTGCAAAAATTCCGTCTCGGGTATTATTGAAACTTGGCAACATTATACCTCCACAAGAACCCTCTCCTCCTAAAATTAAACAATTTTCGTTGTTTTGTCTTATTTTATTAATCTCTTCCATTAGAAATTTTTCTCCTATTGGAGTCCTTATTATTTGAACATTATACTTCTTGGCTAAAACTTCAAACATAAGTGAGGATGCTAAGTTAGTAACAAATATCGCTTTCTCATATTGAAGACTGAAATTTTTTAGATAATAATCTGCTATTATAGCTAATCCTACATCTTCGGGATAACAAATACCAGTGTCTCCTATTAATGCTAATCTATCGGCATCAGAGTCGTGTGCAAAACCAATGTCATATTTTCCTTGCCATACTTCCATTATTAAATCACGGAGATTTTGTGCTATAGGTTCAATCTCTCTTGGAAAAACTTGGTTAATCAGAAACTCGTTATTTATAATTTTCACTTTACACCCTAGCCCTTCAAGAATCTGAGGAGTGACATATTTACCTGCACCTGCTCCAGTATCAACCACTACTCGTAAATTATTATTATCCTTAACTTTATTATAATCTATATTTTCATACAACTGTGTAATATAATCAGGAATAGGATTTAATTCGACGATATTATTTTGTAGGTTTTCAAAATTGATTTTTGGATCAACTAAATCATTTTGATTTATATTTTTACTTATTTGTTCTAATTCTATATTACTTAAAAAAGAATGACCCGATAGCAGTTTTAGGCCATTCCATTCTTGTGGATTATGAGATCCTGTTATTATTATACCCGCAGGAACTCTTAGATTTTTCTTAGCATGGATAATTACGGGTGAGGGACAAATACCCACCTTAATGATATTATATCCTACTGATATTAATCCCTCAATAATACCTTTCTCAATTTCTTCTCCGCTTGGTCGAGAATCTCTACCTATAATTACTCTTTTATCAGTTGCGTGAAGGAATAATCCAAATGCTACACCTATTTTTTTAGCCAGTTTGTAACTAAAATCCTTTTTAACGATTCCCCGAATTCCGCTAAAAGTAAAAATAAGATTATGTTTTTCCATTTTTTTTCAGAACTATCAATCTTTAAGCAATTACTGGATTTCCTTCTATCTTGTACTTTACTAAAACCAGAGCTCCCCTCACACCAATATCATCTAAATATTTTGTTACTTTAATATTAGGAGGATGATTTATCGTAAATTGGATTGGATCTCTCTTAAATTGCTCAACTAGTGGTGGAATAATTAACTCTTGATCTTTCAACAGAGAACCTCCAAAATAAATTGAAGAACAATCATAAAAATTATTAACTAAGCCAATTCCAATCTTATTATAATATGTGCTCATTTCAATAATACTTTTAGAAAATTTATCAGCTCCTTTAGCAGCTTGAAAAATTTCCTTTGTTGTTATGCGAGATGAGTCATTATCTACCATAAACATTAATATTTTTGAGTTTAAACTAGTGGTTTCTAATGCTTCTAAAGCTCGATTTTTTATACCTGTGCCTGAGCTAAAAGTTTCCCAGCACCCATAAGCTCCACAATTACATTGATGATCACTATGTGGTTCAACTATCGCATGACCTATTTCTGCAGCATTTCCATCTTTACCAATTAATAAATGGCCATTACATATCATTCCACCTCCGATTCCAGTAGACATGGTAATATAAGCTAGGTCCTCTTTCTCAAATTCTTCAGCTTCAAAAAAGTGAACACCAAGAACCGCAGAATTACAGTCATTCATCAAATAAATTGGAATTCCTGGAAAACGATCTTCTAGTGGTTGCTTTAATGGAATAACTTTAAATCCTAAATTCGCATTATTGAAAACTTCCCCTTTTTTCATATCTAAAGGTCCTGCTGAAGCAAGACCAATACCAATAACATCTTCATTAGTAATATCATTTTCAACTAAGAGTTCTGTAATCAAAATAATAATTGAGTTAACAATTGAGTACTCATGTTCCTTTGGAGTTTTTACAGTTTTCATTTTAATACTTTTTTCATCTAGCTCCGTGGAACATATTGCTATTCTAATTAATGTGCCTCCAATATCAACTCCTATAATATATTTAACCACATTAATCACCAAAATAAGTTAACAAAATATAATTTTTTAATAAATTTAATAATATTCTATTTTTATTTGTTCATTATTTACAATTTCTTTAAAACTTCCTACAATTTCCTTTTTTCTCTCGTCATCAATTGAATATACAAAATATTGTGCTGGAATTCGCGCAATAGAATAGATTTGAACAATATCAGGATTTATTTTTTTTATAGCTAAGGCTAATTTTTTTATATTTGCATTATGATCATTTGATTTAAAATCTTTCCTATAAGAATTGTAAATTAAACATTGAATAGCTAATTTAGATTTTTTCATACTTCTTTTTAATTGAATAAGAGAATTTATAATATTATCAATTCTCAAATCCTGATGGGGCTGGTTGGTTCTCTTAAAATCAGATTGTAATGCTGCATCTAATTTAGCTACAATAAAATCAAATTTCAATAATCTATCACGAATCTCTTGTGAGTATATAGTGCTTGAGTTTGTAAAAATAGTTAGATTTGGTTGATTTATATCCCATTTCATCTCTGCTCTAACTTCTGTAGTGATCTTATAAAAGTCTAATAAATTGTCATTCAATGTGGGTTCGCCATTATATCCAAAAGTTATTGAATCTAAATGCGGAAAATGTTTACAAATATCTTTTAACTCTTTTCTAAATCTATGATTAGGAGGTGATCTGAATCTAAATTCAGGTGCGACTAACTCAATTGTTGGACCAATTTCACAATAAACACAATTAAAAGTGCAAATTTTTTGCTTAGGTAATACGTCAATCCCAAGTGATAATCCCAATCGTCTGGAAGGGAATGGTCCATAAGTATATTCACGCATAACAAAATTAAGTAAATTTTTTTCTTTATTTTATTAAGAAGTTCTATTGAGTATAGAGATGTTAATATATTTATAATATGCTATTAAGTTTGATTAGAAAAATATAATTAAAAATATTTTTTAATAAAATTTTCTATTGCTGTATTTACTTCTTTTGGTTGTTCAATCATCACCATATGCCCCGCATTTTTAATAATGTGCAGTTCTGACTTTTTTATTTTTTTATTAAAATATTCAGAATATTTAACAGGTGTCAATTTATCTTCATTTCCAACAATGATTAAGCAAGGAATTGTAATCAAATGTATCTTATCTAATAAATCGAACTTATCACAGATAGAAAAATCATCATAGGTAACTTTATTACTAACTTTGGATGCTTCTTTCATTGCTTTCTTAATTAACTCATGATTGGTCAATTGAGAAAAAGCTCCGACAAATAATGTTTCTAAGTACTTATTGTAATTATATTTTAATGTATCAAGAATATTAGAACTTACTCTTAATCGCGCTCCTGTACCAATTAAAATCAAACCCAAAAGCTTTTCAGGACTCCTAAAGAATAAATTTTGAGCGATAGCTCCCCCTAATGAATGCCCAACTAAAATTATTTCTCGTAGCTTTAACACTTCGATTAATTGTTCAACAATCGCACTATATAAACCTAAATTAAGTTCTTCAAATTCATCAGATTTGCAGTGTGATGGTAAATCTAATGCAATTAATTTGTAGTTAATATCGATATTGAGTTGTTCTTTCCAAATATCCGAGTTTCCACCAGAGCCATGGATGAATACTACTGCTTTATAGGTTTCTGGGCCATTTACTTTATAATATATCTTTTTTGTTAAATAATCGTAATAAGGAATATTGTATCCCCAAAATTATACTTAAATATGTTAAATAAAAGGAGACAAAATAATTTTATCTAATTTTAAAATTAACTCTATCAATATTTAAATTCGGAATTCAATAACTTAAAATTAAGATTCAATATTTTCTACTTCTATATCTTTATATTGCATGTCTAGAAGGTGTTTATATACCCCATTCTCCTTTACTATCAGTTGTTCATGGGTACCTTGCTCTACAATACCTTTCTTATCCTGATCAAGCACAACAATCCAGTCCGCATTTTTGATTGTAGATAAACGGTGAGCAATTATTATAGTTGTTCTTCCCTCTCTAGCTCGATCCAGGGCGTCTTGAATTAATGACTCAGTATAGGGATCTACAGAAGAAGTTGCCTCGTCAAGAATTAGTATCTTGGGATTTTGGATCAAAGCACGAGCAAAGGCGATGAGTTGACGCTGCCCAATGGAGATATTAGATGCATTTTCTTTTAATTTGGTATCATACTTTTTTGGTAGTGCTTCAATGAAATTGTGGAGACCTAAGAATTTTGAGATTTCAATCATTTTAGCTTCTAATTTTTCTTTCATTTCAGGAGTAAGATTATCATATCCATACAATAGGTTGTCTCTGATAGTACCAGTAAATAGAAATGAATCTTGGGGAACAAGACCAATTAAATTGCGAAGATCTTTTTTACCCAATCTTTTTACATCCACACCATCGATCAACACCTTTCCATCAGTAACATCATAAAACCGACACGTTAATTTGATAAATGTCGTTTTACCAGCACCAGTCCTGCCAACTATAGCTATAGTTTTACCCTCATCGATTTTGAGCTTTACATTTTTTAAAACAAAACCTATCATTGCCTCGTGTTCCATAAGGGTTCGTTCTTCTTCAATTGCTTTCTTTATTATTTCGGGAAAGTTTTTAGTAGTTACTTCAGGAAGAGGTAATATGGCTAACATTCGAAGAAGTTGCCTTGGATTCATTCTACCTCCCATTCCTCCTCTGCCACCCATCATCCCACCAGTTTCACCACCCATTCCACTTCCGCTACCACTACTGCTTGATATATTCACTTGACCTTTAAGTGCTTTTTCCAACTCCCGAAGCATTCTATTAATTGCCTCGGGATTTTTTAACATCCTTTGTAAGAACGGAGGTACGTTGTCTAATTCAGACTTTTTACCCCTATCCGAAATAGATGTGGTATCTATTTTTTGTGGAGCTTCATTTTTAGACTTAACCGATAGTCCTTTAGGGTTTGGAATTTTAAACGCTTTTTTAGTAGAGACAGCTTTTACTTTTTGTGTTTCATTGAATTTATAGCCAAAACTCACATCCTCAAATTCGATCATTCCTTTAGGAATTTCAATTGTTACAGGATATTTTGGATCAGGAAGATCAACCTCTTCATCTAAGACAGCATAGATTCGATCCGCAGCGGCCATTGCGCTTTCAATAACCTGCTGAATTTGGGTAAGTGTCATAAAAGGTTGGAAGAAGTTTGACATATATTGTATAAATGCAGCTAGTACCCCAACAGTAATGGCTATTCCAAAAGGTGCAAAATTTATTAAACTGACATATCCTCCGATTGTGAGGACACTTGCTGTTATGATTGAAGATAAAAAAGTTATGAATGGGAAGAAAGTTGCAAATATTCGCCGTGCTCGAAATGAAGCTTCGGCATTCTCCATATTCGCTTGATCAAATTCACTCCTTGCTTTCTTTTCCTGTCCGAATGCTTTTACAGTTTTTGCTCCTGTGATATTTTCTTCAATTGAAGAAGTAACCTTACTAATTTTTTTTCTAGTTTCTTTGAAAGCACCAATAACACGATTCCGGAACCATCTAGACATTATAAAAAAGACAGGGAAAGCAATTAATCCAAATAGTGCAAGGAAAGGATTTAGTATAAACATAAATGTGACACTTAATCCAAGACTGATTATACTCGTTATAATCTGAACCAATTGTCCTCCTACTAGTAGATTTATCTGATCAATATCGTTAGTAGCACGTGAGATCAAATCACCTGAAGGATGTTTATCAAAATAGGACATAGACATCCTCTGGAGTTGTTCGAAAACATCATTACGCATCGAAAAAACTACTGTTTGACCAATTTTTCCCAAACCATAAGAACCAATATAATTTCCTGAAGCCATGATTATCAAAAGAGATATGTAAAGGAGAGTAATGTTTAATATCACCTGAGAATTTCTCGGAATTATTCCAGCGTCAATTAGACTCCTTGTCAACAGTGGTGTGACTATATTTATTATAGTTCCCACTGCAATTAAAATAGCATAGAAAATAAACGACTTTTTATGTCGAAAAAGATAAGAGAAAATCCATCTCCATAAAACACGTCGTTTATGTTCAAGTTTAGCTTTATCATCCATAAACATCATAGGACCACGATGACGACCAACTGTAGGACCTATTGGTCGCAGCTGTCTTTCTTTGTCTATTTCTTCTAATTTTCTTGCTTCTTCTGGGTTGATCTCCTGTTCAGATTGTTCTAATTTCTCTTGAATGCCTTTCTTTTTCATCCATGAACCTCCTCTTTGGTTATTACTGATTTTTCGATAAGTTCTTTTTGCTTGCGATAGAGAGTCTCAAATATCTGCCGGTAGAGGACATTATCTTGGATCAAGGTATCATGAGTACCATATCCTACAATACGACCTTTATCCAATACAAGAATTTCATCTGCATTCCGAATAGTAGAGATCCTTTGTGTTATAATGAACGTTGTTGTATTCTTCATAATTTGTTCGAGTGCTTGTTGGATTTTATACTCAGTTTCAACATCGACAGAACTAGTAGAATCATCAAAGATTAAGATTTTTGGTTTAATAATGATAGCACGAGCAATACTTAGACGTTGCTTCTGACCTCCAGAAAGCCGCGTACCACGTTCTCCCACAAAAGTTTGATATCCGTCTGGTAATCCAGTTATGAAATCATGAATATTTGCACTACGTGCAGCAGCGATCACTTCGTCCATTGTTGCTTCTTCTTTACCATAAGTTACATTTTCTTTAATAGTTTTGTTGAATAGAAATGTGTCCTGTGACACAATGGCTATATTTGAACGTAACTCAGCGATATTGTAGTCTCTAACATCTACATTATCAATCTTGATGGAACCATTACTCACATCATAAAATCTGGGAATAAGATTAATAATAGTTGACTTTCCTGAACCAGTAGTCCCTAAAATAGCAATTTTTCGTCCTGCGGGTACTTTAAATGTTAAATTTTTGAGTACCCGGTTACTTGGAGTATATCCAAATGAAACGTGATTAAATTCAATATTTCCTTTGATATATTTCCCACTAATAGGATTCGCCTTTTCTATGATTTCTGGAGCGGATTCAATCACTTCTCGCACTCGACGTAAGGCAGCATCCGCTTGGACATACATGATCATTATTTGCCCTAGAATGACAAGAGGAAACGTAGTTAGACCAATATAGGATTGAAACGTGATGAGTGTTGAGAGAGACATAATGCCTTGTACCACTAAGTTTCCCCCAACAAATAAAGTAAGAACGATCATCAATCCCATCAGTACAAAGTTGATTGGCATATAAAGTGAATTAATTTTCACCGAGCGTACGCTAGCCTTATAAAATCTTTTGTTATTTATATTGAACTTCTGAAACTCTTTATCTTGCATACTAAACATCCGAACAACTTGTGATCCTACAATGTTTTCTCGAATTGTATTGGTGAGTTCTCCAAAAGCTTCCCGACTTTCATAATAAATTGGACGGAGTTTATGCGTAATAATTAACGAGATTAAGAGTGATGAGGGGATAAGGATTGCGAAAATCCACATCATTTGGGTTTTAAGAACTGATACAGCAATCAGTACTCCGAATAGTTGGATAATCCCTTGGACTCCTACCGCCAATCCAAAGCCAAAGATCATATTTGTCTGTTCTACATCTGATGTAGCCCGCGCTACTAGATTTCCTGCTTCCATTTGGTCAAAATAAGCAAATGATTGGCGGTTTATCGCATTGTGTATATCTTTCCTTACATAATATAAGGCATTCGTTGAAACTCGTGCTCCTAAAATACGTGAATAGCGAAAGATGAGAAATACTGCTAAACCAAGGATAATTATCATAAAATAGTTAAAAAATAATTCACTCACACTCATAGGGTTTGGTGCGTCAGGATCTAAGCGACCTACAAGTTGTCCAATAAAGATCGGTATCATAAGTTGAAGTATCGTAGATATAATTTGCAGGATAATAGCTTTAGCAAAAATCCCTTTACTTTTTAGCCAATACTTCACGATCATTTGCAGTGAATTCATTTTTTTCAAGTCACCCCAAGGTCTTTGCTTTATTATTGTTGTTTTAAAACCTTAATTACCCTTATAAACGTACTTGTTATAATAGTTAGATAAAAAATTATATAATCATCTCTTTCTTTTTAACTTACTTCCATCGTGCTAAAAGATCGTGCTCCTAATAAAATGAGTACAGTTCCAAATGCTATTACAACCAAAAGATCAAGCCAGATGGGGAAGAATGAAGCCCCTACTAATACTACCCTGAAAAGATCCACGCTGTAAGTAAATGGATTAAACATGGAAACTAATCCAATGGGTCCACTTAAAGTGTAAAAAGCTCCTGATATTAAAAACATAGGCATGACAATAAATGTTTGAATTAATCCAAAAGATTGGAAGTCTCTCATTCGTGTACTGATTGTTAGTCCCATACCCACAATACCAACACTTGCTAATAAAGCAACAGGAAGAATCAACAGAATTTTCCAGATTATACTAAAGTCATAACCATAATAACCAAAAATTAAACCTAATATAACAATGATAAATACTTGGGTTAGTGTTTGTAAAGCAACTCCTAAAGTTTTTCCTAGCATTAATGTTCTTCTGCTTACCGGGGCAACAATTAACTCCTTCATAAAACCAAACATTTTATCTCTCATAACCCCCATGCCACCAAAAATTCCAGTAAATAGGATAACTATAGCAGAGATTCCTGAAGCAGCATAAGCTCTTGGATCAACATTTATCCCATTTATTACAATAGTTGAACTTGTTGTTGTTAGCGCAGCACTAAAAACAAATAAAAAAAGTACCCCTTGCACTAATGAGGAAATCAATCTAGTTTTATTTCTCCAAAATTCATAAACTTCTCTTCTGGCTAATATCCATACAGCTTCAAGATTCAATTTACTTTCAATAATATTTAAATCAGATACTTTAATCACCTCGTTAATTGCCTCATTTGTATACGACTTTTTATAGTCTTGGTAAGATTGGAGGATTCTTCTCTTATCTCTGCTCCAACAAAATGTAAAAACACATCTTCTAATTTTGGCTCATGAACATTTACCGTTTTTATGATGAGACTACTATCATCAACCTTTCTAATGACTTCTGAAAGACAAGCACCTCCATGTTCGCATGAGATTGATATTTCTGGTTCAGAATCACTTTTTTGCTCTAAGACTTCTCCTTTTTTGATTTTAACTAACACTTGTCTAATCTCATCTGGAATTTGTTCGAGAAGTTCGTCGGTAAAAAGGTCAGCAATCCTCTTTTTTACGTTGAAAGGAGCATTTAGGATCATTTGTGATGCCATAGGGAATCGCTTTATGGCTGTAATGATCTTTTTTGGGTCGGACATCATCTCTCTCATTTGAGCTTTAATCATTTCAGGATTAATGTTGGGCATATTTTTTGGAAGATTCAAATCCATCGGAAATTCACTATCACCTGCCGAACGTCCAAATGAGACGTTTTTAATGCTTGGTAGTTTTCTAACTTGAGAAATCAAATCCACAATTTTCATTCTATCATCAACATTTTCAAATTTTATTTCAATTATATCTCCAGAAATTTGTTTCTTAAGATTCTCTGACGTATCTAAAGCAATAATTTTTCCATGATCCATGATACAAATCCGATCTGCTAATTCATCAGCTTCTTCCATATAATGGGTTGTTATTAAAATAGTTATTCCTAAATCCTCATTCAATTCTCTTATTTTACCCCATATTTTCCTTCTGGTTTGAGGGTCTAATCCTAAAGTCGGCTCGTCTAGAAATAACATTTTAGGTCTATGTAGCAATCCCCGAGCTATTTCTAGCCTCCTTTTCATTCCGCCGGAATAGTTTTTCACAAATGTATTTGATTTATCTTGTAAATCAACTAATTTGAGGACTTCGTTAATTTTTTCTTTTCTTTCTGATTTTGGCATCCCATATAAGATGGCATGGAGTTCTAAATTCTCTTTTCCTTTCATTTCATTATCTAAAGAAGGTTCTTGAAATACAACTCCTATACTCTTCCTTACTTTCTCAGGATGTTTTTTAACATCATATGAGTTTATTAAAGCTTCTCCTTCTGTGGGATTTAATAATGTCGATAAAATTGAAATTGTGGTAGTTTTTCCTGCTCCATTTGGTCCTAAGAGAGCAAAAATTTCTCCCTTCTGGATATTGAATGTTATACCATCAACAGCTAAAATGTTTCCTTGATCATATATTTTGGTAAGATTCTTTACTTCAACAATATTTTCATTCATTTAAAATCTCTTTTCACATTATTATTTATTTCTACTATTTAATTGTAAAATTAATTCTTCAATTCTCTCTTTCTGTTTATTTAATCTCTTTATATCATGTGAGATCCTGAGTTTTTGAAGTTCAAGGAACTCTAATTTTTCATCATTAGATTTTTCATCCAATTTTGCTAATATTAGATTTATAGGATTAAATTTATGGAATTTTTCAGAAACTAAGCTTTTTTCTTCATCCAACATCGCAGTTTTTAGAGTTTTTAAAGAATCTTCTATGACTCTCTGCTTATTAAGTATCATTTTTAATACATTTTTTCCTTTTTTTGTGATTTGATATACTTTTCGGATTCGCCCTTCTTTCTGTTCTTCAGTAAATTGAATTAAGCCTTTTTCTAACATATTTTTAAGAACAGTATACATTGTAGATGAGGGTGGTTCCCAGATACCTAACGTACGTGTTTCAATCTCTTTTCCAATTTTATAACCATAAGAAGGACTTTTTTCAAGGACTAATAAAATAAGAGCGCTAATAAATCCTTTTTTCATTGCATTCTCTAATTCTTCAGCAATTTTTTCTGCCATATCAATTTGCCCTATTAAGGATATTTTCTAATATTAGCATATCTCACTTATTGATATATATCAACAATCGATATAAGTTTTTTTATTATAAAAAATAATGTTTTTATCTAAAAAAACTAAAAATAGTTGTAATGAAAATAAAAAATAATCGCAAACTTATTTATTTTATTGAAAAATGATGTCTAAGGTATTTATTTATTCAACAAGAAGTGGCATAGAGACAACTGTAAATCAAATGTTCACTGAACTTGAAAAATCGGGATCGATATTAAAAAGTTCGAAAAAAGTCTATATAAAAGTGAATGGAATTGATTTTAAAAAGCACTCATATACATCTCCGCTAGTTCTTAAGGCAGTTATAAAATATCTTAAACAAAAAGATGCTGAAATTTATGTTATGGAAAACTCAACGCAAGCAAACATGACTAGGGTTGTTTTTGCAATTAATGGTTATAAACAAGTTTGTGAAGACAACGGAGTAGAAATCAAATATTTAGATGAGGAAGAATCCACGTATTTTGAGTTTAAAGGAAAACCTTCTACAAAAGTAGATGTTAAAGGCTATAATCTAAAAAAGTTCAGATTACCAATGACAGTAGTTTATATCATAAAAAATAGAGAAAAAGTTACTTATATTAACCTTCCTAAATTAAAAACTCATTCTATGACAAGGGTCACTTTGGGAATTAAAAATCAATGGGGTTTTCCTCAACATGCTGATCGGGGAAAGGACCATAATTACAATTTACATTCTAAACTCATAGATATATATGAATTAATTAGACCAGATATCACGATCATTGATGGTACAGAAGGGATTATTTATGGCCATTATCCTATCACTGCTTGGGTGGATAAACAAGTCATCCCTTTTAATATCTTAATTGGAGGGAGAGATACTTTATCAGTAGATGTGGTGGGAGCAAAAATTTTCGGTTTAACGATCGATGAAGTCCCTCATTTAAAAATTGCTTATGAGCGAAATTTAGGGGAAGGTGATCTGAATAAAATCGAAATTATTGGACAAAGTTTGAATAAATACCAAGAGAAATATCAATGGAACTTATTACAACAATTTCCTAACAATATTAAGATCGTTAAAGGAAAGGAATTATTATGCATAGAGGGGTGTCAGAACAACCCATTAATTACATTACAATTTTTAGCTTACGATTACCCCAATAAATTTAGAGGAGGCTGGTTTATAGTAATGGGTAAAGGTCATGATACGAATTTGATAGATAACTTAAAAGCTGAAGGTTATACTAAAGGACTTGTAGCAGGATATTGTGCTATTGATGAAGTAGGTAATAAATTAAGAGAGGCATTTGGAAAGAGAAAAGTTTTCTTTTCTGGAGATTGTAATAATCTTGCAGAGACTCTCAGAGCGGAACTTAAACTATCTGGGATGAACGTATTTGACCTTGTTCCTATTTCAAGTGAGGAACTTATGACTCTAATTAATAAAGCTCAAAAAAATGGAAGTACTGCTCTAATTCCGTTATAAAATGATAGTATGTTTAATTTTTTCTTTGACTTTTTTGTCTAATAAAATAAACCTTTATTAATATTATGGTGTAATAACATTAATTAATGAAGTTTCAATCTAAATATTCTTTCATTAAAACTTTCTTGTCTATTCCTGATGATTCATTTTTACTTAAAAAAAAAATAGATTCACTTATTGAGTCTGATAGCTTTAAGGAAGAGATTTTGGCGAGAATTACTCAGTTTATTTATTATTTTTCTATGTTTAAAAATCTAACACCTTTTATGAGTTCTGTATATAGTTGTATCGAAAAAACAATTGAAATGAAATTTGAATCAGTAGATGATTTTCAAGAATTATTAATAAAGAACACCATATTAAACTTCATTCAAGAATATATCCATTATGCAAAACTTACTCAAAAACGACAAGTATTAAAACTTTTATCAGATTCTTTAGATAAACTTCAGATACAGCCTTTAATAATTAACTTAGGGCTCCTATTAAAACCAATGTATCAAGATAAAGAATATCTTGAAAATATGCAGTATCTAGAAGCAGTTGAAGTTGCCTATAACCAAGATGACAAACTTGCTCTTCAAATAAAAAGTGAAATAGATCACTGGTTTCAAACTCAGGTTTTAGATTTAGATAATCAAGAAACTCTGAGACTTGTATTAAAAAGAAAATTTGATGAGATCATTTCTCAAAATAGTATTGATAAACAATCTAAATATTATCGAAAATTATTGATGGATGTCATGGAAATGCTTACAATGAAGCTCACAATGATTAGTTTAACGGATTCTGTGTCTGATGAATCATTTGAGTCGATACCAATAAGGTAGAAGAATATTATGACGAAAAACCTTTAATTTTGTTTCAATTTTTATTATTTAAGCGAAACATTTACCTAAAAATCCAAACTATTATTTCTTCGATAAATAAATTAATAAATACAAAGTTTGATTTTATATTCATCAAGAGGTATTTTATTTTTTATGGAGTGAGATAATTGGAAGAAAATGAAAAACCTTTAACACCTGAAGAGATCGAAAAGCAAAAGAAGATCGTCGATGAACTTTATAAGAAAGAAAAAGAAGAGAGAGAAGAATATCTCAGAAAATTTGAAGAACAGAGAAAAAAAGCCTTTGAAGAAAGTCAAAAATTGATTTCAAATTTAATTTCAGAAAAAAGCTTTATAAGAGAAAAACGACGGGAACAGGATAAGAAGAGATTAGAACTTAGACCGGATATTAAAAGTACTGGAGAAGCAATAAGTAAATCTGTTAATCAAAAAGTATTCATGATCGAAAAGAAAAAAGAAAGTGATGCTCTAAGATTAAAGATTAAGCCAGATTTAGAAAAGACCACTGAAGCAATAAGTAAATCAGTTGATCAAAAGGCTTTCTTAATCGAAAAAAAAAAAGAAATTGATGCACATAGGCTTGGAGTAAAACCTAATAAAGAACAAATAGAACAAGCTATTGAGAAATCTATAAGCGAAAAAGCATTTATACGGGAAAAACAGCGAGAGGAAGATACTAAACGAATGGAATTAAGACCTAATTTTAGAAAAGTAGGAGAAGCTATTGAGAAAAGTGTTGGTGAAAAAGCCTTTCGGATTGATCTACAGCGCGAAGCAACGCAAAAAATGAAAACACTTAAACCAGATATAGAGAAAACAGGAGAGGCTATAAGTCAATCTGTTGATGAGAAAGCATTTAGATTAGATAAACAACGAGAAACCAGAGAAGAATTAAAAAGGATTAAACCAGATTTAGAGCAGGCAGGGCAGGCTATTGAGAAATCTATTAGCGAAAAAGCATTTATACGGGAAAAACAGCGAGAGGAAGATACTAAACGATTGGAATTAAAGCCTAATTTTAGAAAAGTCGGAGAAGCTATTGAGAAAAGTGTTGGTGAAAAAGCCTTTCGGATTGATCTACAGCGCGAAGCAACGCAAAAAATGAAAACACTTAAACCAGATATAGAGAAAACAGGAGAGGCTATAAGTCAATCTGTTGATGAGAAAGCATTTAGATTAGATAAACAACGAGAAACCAGAGAAGAATTAAAAAGGATTAAACCAGATTTAGAGCAGGCAGGGCAGGCTATTGAGAAATCTATTAGCGAAAAAGCATTTATACGGGAAAAACAGCGAGAAGAAGATACCAAAAGAATGCAAATTAAACCTGATATCCAAGGTATAAGTGAAAAGATAGAAGATAAGGTAAAAGAAATCGAGGAGAAAAAGAAGAAAGATGAAATCTAAAATCTTATTGTTTGAATTATAGTTCAAAGTGAGAATTGTAATAATTAAGCATTTCTAGTTTCTTTTCATAATTTAAAATGGAAGGTTCAATTATACCATTAAAATGATTAATTGAACTTTCATATCGACTATAAAAGTCATTTATAATATAATGCAACAAATGTCTTTCAAATTTCAAATTTAACTTTTTGGTTATTGCGATTACAGAAAGACGCCCTAATCGCTCATATAAAATTCTTGTTTCTCTAAAATTAATTTCTTGAATTTCCTCATCTGTTTCGCCTGGCCTTATTTCTTTTATAAACAAATTTAGAGCATTTAAGAAACCACTAATTAAATCTCCGTTAGATGAGGTTTTTGTATTCTCCGAATATTGCTTGCTTATAAGTAAAGATCCTGTTATATTATCTAAAAAGTAAATTGCATGAAAATAGCAATCACTTTGGTTTATTTTTCTGATCTTAAAACCAAAATTATCTTTCTCAGAATTATCATTAGAATTAAAGGACATAATTTAGAAGTATCTTTTTAATAATCAAAATGACATAATTAAGAAACTTTAACTAATAATTTAAAATACATATGTTATCATTGTAACATCTTTAAACACATTTTTTTCCTTATACAAAAACTAACCTAACTTTAATTTTCTCAATACTTATCATAAAAAAAAAATAAAAAAAAAATAAATATTAAAAACAAACAAGTTTTATTAATAGACATATATTTGAATTTTCTTTGGAGTTTTTGATACTTATGGTTTCTTATAATGCTGAGAGTAAAAATAAAAATAAAATTTCTATAGGCTTGATAATAACAAAAGAAGATTTAAATTCCACCATTTTCCCCGATGAAGTAAAAGATGAAATTACGGAATCACCATACTATTTATTAATATTTATTTCAAGAGAAGATGTTATAAAAGTAAGTTGCTTCCCTATAAATACAAATGTAATAAAAAAAATACTAATTAAATTAGAAGAATTCTCCCCAGAAATAGTGAAGGGGATTTCGGAAGTTTTAAATAAACTAAATTTAAGTAAAGATATATTACATACGACTGGAATCTGCTATGAGTTAGAAAAATGCTTTTATGAAACATATTTGATAGGAGATTCTCTCGAATCGGGGAATATTAACATAGAAACAATTAAGAACAAGTTTTTTGAGATAAAAAGAGTCAACGATGTTACTATAGAAGATATACCAATACATTCCAAATAAATGATTTATTTTTCTTTATTCTTCTATCTTTATTGAATCAAGAGAACGCCAAGCTTTCCAAAATATTAACCATAAAATAGCAAATATAAAAATAGTAGTAATACACGTATACGCCCCGATAAATAAATCTATCAATATCATAAAAGGAATTCCAGCAATAGAAAATCCCGAAAGATAAGAATATCCCCAATATCTTTTTTTTAAAGCAATTATTACTCCTGGAATCATGGTTGTAAGTATTATTGATAAGTAGGCAAGAACCTCAATGTATTTGGAGCTTTCTAATATTAATAGCATATTAAACCATGAAACTATGAAACCTATTATGGAAAATATAACTGAAAATAGATATAATTTAAAATGTGATTGTTTTTTTTCAGATGAGTGATTTAAAGTCATAATAAGTTTATATTAATTTCATTTTATTATTCTTTATGAATGTAATTTTGATTTTAAGTTCATCATTTTTGCAAATTCTTTGAAATCGTATAAAATAAGAGATGCAAGACTTAAGAAACTAACAAAAATTCTCTTTTATGTATAAAATTTATGACGTATCAACAATTATTTTAAATATATCCGCAATTATATAATGCATAAGATAAAAATTAAAAATACAATTGTATCCAATATTAATTCATAAAGAAGATAAAAATTTAAAAAGCATAGTAAATACAAACCAAAATCAAAATAGGGAATAAAAAAAAGTATAAGTTATGACTCCTGCTACCACCCTGGATTTTTGTCTTTTGGTAGTGTGTGAAAACACACTCTGATTTCGCCCTCCTCCCCCTATTTTGTTTTTGACCTTGCTTTTAGGTCTTGGTGGCAGGAGTCTCCCTTTTATAAACTGAGTTTGTATTGATTACCAAAAAAAAAAAAAATTTTAATTTAAACTAATTTCAATAATTTTTTCATCCATTTTGGTAGAATAAACCCTATATAATAAAAAGTGCTTGATAATAGCATAAAAACTCTAAAAAATATCAAAGTAAAGGGATTAAGTTCTAGGAATCCATCTCCAATAGCACCAATTGCAAAAAAATTAAATGAAACTATCAGAAAACGTCCTTTCCATTTAATTTCCTTCTCTTCACTTCTTAATGACTGGATGGAAAAATCATTACCAGTAATAGTACTTACTAATAGTGAAAAAGCTAAGAAGATTAAAGCGAATCCCCTGTATTCAATGTCTATGGCACTCTGCTTTATTCCTATGAATGGATCAACCGGAGCACCTGGAGCAAGAAATAAAAAGAAGAAAACATACGCGTAATATAATAGTGATAATATTGCTGTGCCTATTAGTAAGGGATATTTAAGCTTAGGATGTAATGCAGGAATATAAATCTGAAACCAAGCAAATAAAGCAATCGGTACTCCTAATGTCCCTAATAATACATAAACTGGATAAGGAATAACTTCATGAGTTATCAGCCAATAAATGTAACCAAATCCGCTAGGATACCAAGGAGACATCGTAAAAATTATTGCAAAGAAAAAATAATAAAGTATTTTGTATTTTAATTGATATGCTTTAATCAAGACTAAGATTCCGTAGAAAAATGTTACAAATAGACTGATTATTCCGAAAACTCCAGAAAGTTGGCTTAAAGAGTCTAATTCGAGAAATACTAGATAAATCATAAATTACTAATAGCTGATTTTATTAAAATAAATTTATTTTTAAATAAATTAAAATATTTGAGATTCTACAATAATAATACTATTCCAAGTATTATCTAGCATAAAAAATTTTTATAGAAAAGTTAACTAACCTTTTAATTAAATAATTTTTTATATAAAAAAATCGTAATTTTCTTTAACGATGTAATTTAAGATTTGATTAATATGACAGAAGAAATTATAAGACGCACTACAAGTATCTGTCCAGAATGCCTACAGCCGATTCCTGCAGAAATTTACGTTGATGACAGCAAAAACTGGGTAATGATGAGAAAAAAATGTAAAGAACACGGTGAATTTAAAGATAAGCTTAGCATAGATCCAGAAGATTATAAATGGCAACAAACGTTTACTGATGATATTGGCTCAACAGTGAATCATACAACAAAACCTGAATATGTATCTTCAGGAATAAAAGAATGTACTCAAGGTTGCCCTTATGATTGTGGACTTTGTGAAAATCATAAAAGTGCTCCCAATATATGTCTAATTGATATAACAAATAGATGTAATTTGGCATGTCCAATTTGTTTTGCTAATGCCAGCGCAAAGGGATATGTTGTCCAACCAACTTACGATGAAATTGTTCGAATTATGGAACATTTTCGATCTATGAAACCCACACCAGCAGTATTATTACAAATCTCCGGTGGTGAACCAACTGTTAGAGATGATTTACCCGAAATCATTCGAAAAGGTAAAGAGTTAGGGTTTATCGAAGTTATGGTGACTACTAATGGAGTTAGATTTGCTAAATCAATTGAATTTATGAAAAAATGTAAAGATGCTGGAATGGATGCTGTATATTTACAATTTGATGCAACCGATAACCCTGAAGTATGGAAAAAAATAAGAGGTGTAAATCTCTGGCCTTTAAAACAAAGAGTTATTGAGAATGCCCGTAAACTCGGTTTTTATGGTGTAATGCTTGTTCCAGTTATAGCTAAAGGTGTAAATGATAAAGAAGTTGGTAAAATTATGGATTTTGCTAGAGATAACAATGATGTCATTTCAGGAGTAATCTATCAGCCAGTATCTCTATGTGGACGTATAAGTTTTGAGGATTTAATGGATATACGCTATACAACCTCGGATTTGAAAATAGCGCTAAATGAACATACCAATAACGCTATACATAATTTCTATCCATTAGCTACCACTGCCAAAATGACCAGATTATTGGCATGGTTTGATGACGTGCCTGAATGGAGCCCAACTAGCCATGCCGATTGTGGATTTGCCACCATCGTCGTGGTAAACAAAAACGGTGAATATGAACCCATTGAAAATTACTTCGATGCAGAAGGACTTATCAGCTGGTCAAATAAAGTATATGACATGGCTATGAAACAAGAAATTCCAAAACCTACTGGACTTCTTAAGGGGATCAATCTAGAACAATTTGGCAGCGTTGCAACTACAATAGGTAAATTTGTTGACGATATGACTAATCTAGGTTATCGACAATTAATGAAAGCTTACTATTTTGCTGGGGCAATGAGATACGTGCGTAATCCTACAAAGATTATGGATAGCAAAACATTAATAGCATTTTCTCGCTTAATTGCATTCCCTAACCTACAATCGGCTGGGATGTTCTTCCACGAGAAGAACCTACTAATCTCCTCGATGCATTTTCAAGATTCATATAATTTCGATTTAGATAGAGTGTGTAGATGTCTTGTTCACTATGGAGTAATTGATCCAGAGGATAATAGTAAGGTATTAGAGGTTCCCTTTTGTGCAATGAATACATTGCATCGGGAACGTTTAGAGCGTGCATTAGCAATTCAAGGGGAAGAAGCTAAAAAGCCAGAAGTTATCCAGTCTGAAATAGAGGAACTTTTAGAAACCGTGAAAGATTAATCTATTTTAATTGTTTTTTCCTTTTTTCTATTAAGATAATAAATTTTTAACCTATTGATTTTCTTAATGTATTTCTAAGGTGCTAAAAAAAATAAAAAAGAAATAATATTTACTTAGATTATTTAATGCTAGAGCCACAATTTTCGCAGAAGTTAGCTCCTTCTCTAAGTTTATGTCCACAATAGACACAAAAATTTCTGTCTTCTGTTGATAATGGCTCATGAAGATTTTTTGGTGGGGCTACATAACTTTCAGCCGGAGCATATTGAACTTTTTCTCCCAAAATGATTTCTCCAGTCTGTGAATTGAACTTATAATTTATGTGTCCACTTGATCTTAGATCTACTAGAACTCTTAATACATCATTGGGTTTAATGCCTACTTCAAGAGCAAGATCTTCAAGCTTAACTGTATCTTGGCCTCGATCTAAGAGTGCATTTTTCACAGCTCTCTTAAATTTCATATTTGTATAGAGTTGTTGAAATCCACCAAAAAATAAGATAAAGAATGCAGGAATAAACATCCAGTACCCCCACCCAGATAATCCTATGAAATCATTTTTAAGAGTCAATAAAACCAAAGACACAATAGCAACAATTAAAAACGCAGCACCACAGAAAAATGATCCATAAGTACTTTCATACTTTTCCTTCGTATAGTACCTATCATGAGACAATTTTTTACACCTATAATCATGACTTGTTATAATTTTCTTCGAGAATTATTTATTATATTAATTTATGAGAGGTAGGGCAATATTAAAAACATTATTAGTCCAATTTTTAAAAAGAATTCAAATGAATTATCTTTTAAGTTAGGAAATATTTCACAAAAACAAAACTTATAAGCATTGAATTTTCTAAAATTATAAGCGTATTTATTTTAGGATTGGAAATTAAACTGTGAAGTAGTATAGTAATCAGATGATTACTATTAATTCATCTAAACAAAGTCAATATACACCGATTTATGTCAAACAATTCCGAGTTAATTGGGGAATATAGGGGCAAAGTTAGAAATAGAGTAGTTACAGCTCTTTTACAATCATATCTTGATAATCTCGATTATGATGGTATGAAATCTATTTTGAGAGAGGCAGGAATGTTAGAATTAAAAGATATGAGAGATGTAGACCCCGATGGAACTATTGACTTTTTTTCTTTCAAAAAAATAATTACAGCTCAGAATTGTTTATTATTTGATTCTACAAAGCTTTTGTTTGAAATTGGGCGTAAATTTTGCTTTTATCTTTTTCCCTATGGGAAGAGTTTTGAGGATATCATTAAAGAAATTAATGAATATATCCAAACTGATTGGAACGTTGAAATAGTTGAAATTTCTGACGATCAAATCGTTGTTCGGGTAGACAAATGTATATTCTGTTCTGAAATTGGAGTGAGTTGCGATTTATTTAAAGGTTTCATTGTACATTCAGTTGAAAAGACATTATCATCGAATCATGATGTAGTTTATTATGGAGAAGAAGAGAATGTGAATGACCCTCGACATAATTCATTCATTTTAAAATTGAAGATAAAAAGAAAGCTTTAAGATAAAAAAGGAAAACAATTAAATAGATCAAAAATCAAAATATTGTTACATCCTACTATCCAATATTTTTAATCATCAATGACCAACGAAGAACGAGAATACGTATTTAAGATCACAATATTAGGAGATGCAGCAGTAGGTAAGACATCTTTAATAAACCAGTTCGTTGAAGGATCTTTTCAAGAAGATTATAAGCCAACTTTAGGAGCAAATATTGTCCGTAAAGATGTAGATTTGAGTGAAATTAATGCTCAAATTCGCTTAATCATGTGGGATCTAGCT
Source organism: Promethearchaeota archaeon (assembly GCA_048940445.1). Classification (GTDB taxonomy): domain Archaea; phylum Asgardarchaeota; class Lokiarchaeia; order Sigyniarchaeales; family SOKP01; genus SOKP01. Next base: position 41,389 of record JBHLON010000004.1, on the reverse strand, counting down.
GGCCAGGAAAAGTATAATGTAATTCGCTCAATGTATTTTCAGGGATGTGTTGGGGCTTTAGTTGTCTATGATATCACGCGATATCAAACCTTTGAAAATGTAGAAACAAAATGGCTAAAAGATTTCAAGAAGTATGTTAAAAAAGAAGGTGCATATGTATTAATAGGCAATAAGATTGATTTAGAAGCACAAAGAGCTGTAACTAAAGAAAAGGGAAAAGAATTAGCTGAACAAATACAAGCAAGTGATTTTATTGAAACAAGTGCTAAATATGGGGAGAATGTTGAGAAAGCATTTAAAAACTTGGTCTTTCAAATTTTAAGAAATTATGGTGAGAAAGTTTAGTTTTTTCTTATTTTTGACATTTTTTTCATTTATAATTGATTGATTTTAAAATCAAATGTTTTAAATATAAATGAAGAGTTAGTAAATTATGAAAGAATTATCCTATAATGTTGCTAAAACCCCTAAATCTCAAATACGAGAATTAATGGATTTAGCTGCAGGACACCCCAATATTATTAGCTTAGGTATAGGACAACCTGACTTTAGCACTCCAGATCCTGCAATTGAAGGTACTATTAAAGCTCTTAAAAAAAAAATTACATATTATGCGCCAACTAAGGGTGTACCTGAATTGTTACAATTAATACAAAATAAAGTTAGAAAATTTAATAATATTAAATGTAATTGGGATGAAAACATTATTGTTACGAATGGTGGATCGCAAGCTCTGAATCTAGCATTTACATCTATTTTTAATCCAGGTGATGAACTTATTATCTCATCCCCAAATTTTATCTCTTATTTCTACTTGGGAGTCTTTTCTGGTATAAAGACTATAGAAGTTGAAAGGAATAATGATTTTAGCCCTAATTTAGAAAAAATAACAAAATCAATTACAAAGAATACAAAAGCTATCTTGATTAATTCTCCAAATAATCCAACTGGATATGTGTTAACACCTCGAGAAGTTAGCCAAATTGCTACTATTGTAAAAGAAAATAATTTATACTTAATTACTGATGAAGTATATGAAAATTATTTATATGATGGAGCGAAACATATTAGTTTTGCTTCTTTGGATGGAATGTTTGAACGAACGATAACAACTAATGCTATGTCAAAATTATTTTCAGCTACAGGTTTTAGATTGGGTTATGCTGTGGCGAGTAAAAAAATCATTGATATGATGGAAAAGGTTCATCAATATACTGCTGCTGGAGCAAATCATGCTGCCCAATATGGTTTTATTGAAGCATTAAAAATGAATAATAACTTTTTTGTTGACATTTTAAAAAGTTTTGATCAAAGACGATTACTAGTATTTAGTAGACTACGAGAGCTTGGATTTAATGTAATAAAACCAAAAGGAGCTTTTTATCTTATGCCTTCAGTGGAAAACTTCAGTATGACAGGATCTAACTTTTCTCAAGAACTGATGCAAAAACAAGGAGTTGCGGTAGTACCAGGAAATACTTTTGGATCATATTCTGATTATAGAATCAGAATATCATATGCAACAGAGATAAATAAACTTAAAGAAGCAATGAATAGGATTGAAAATTTTATAAATACATTATGAAAAATTTAAGAATAGGTTTGTAAAATTGATTCTGTAAGTAATTCTGTTGATTTAAATACTGAATCTAGTTCTATATATTCATCTATAGAATGCACAACCTGTGGATTCCCAGGGCCAAAAATAACAAAAGGAATTTTATTATTCTGAGTGAGTAACTGAGCAGCATCAGTAGCATAAGGCAAACCCACTGGGTTTCTACCACTTATTTTGCAAAGAGTTTGTATGAATGGATGATTTGTCTTACATTGAAGAGCTGGTAATTTTTTAAGTATATCAAAACTAAAATTACAAAGTTCAATATTAAGATTTTTTATCCTTTTAATCAGTTTATCGGGATCTTGTTCGGGAATTAATCTAAAATCAAGTTCTAATTCTGTTTTTTCTGGTACTACATTAATAAGCGTCCCTCCAATTATTTTCCCAACATTTAAGGTAGATGAGCCCAAGATTTCATTACTTTCTTTATCTAGTAAAGTATATAGTTTTGGAATAAGGTTTGATACTGCTAGAATAGAATTAATACCCTTTTCAGGCATTGCTCCATGAGCTGCTTTTCCATATATTTTTAATCTAATCCATAATAACCCTTTTTCTGCAATCCCGATGTTCATATCGGTTGGTTCAGCGATAATTAATAGCTCAGCATTATCCAGCAATCTATGTTTGTATAATGTTGCCGCTCCAGTCATTCCGTCCTCTTCGTCTGCAGTACCTGCAAAAATAATACTGTACTTCTGTAAAAGTGTAATGTTTTCTTTTAAGTTTTTCATAACCCCAATCAACATTGTTAATCCACCTTTCATATCTGATGATCCTCTTCCATATAGTTTATTGTTTTTTATTTCTGCTGAAAAAGGATCATACTTCCAATTAGATGAATCTCCTGCAGGAACTACATCAAAATGCCCTGATAATATGATTTTTTTGTTTCCAAATCCGACTTTAGTTATTAAATTATGGAGAGTAAAATTATTTTTTTTATGAGTAATAATTTCATTCCTAAAGCCATCTTCTTCTCGAAATACCTCAGAAATTAGATAATCCACAATCTCTTTTGTGATCCCCGGTGGATTTTCTGTTGGAATTTGGACTAAGTTTCTTAATATATTAGTAAGTTCTTTGTTATGGGTAGATTTCATTTTTTATCGCGTAAAATTAGTTATAGATAATCCACTTCAAATTTAATTTTCTTATTTGATCTTATTTAATTTAAAATTTTAATTAAATAATATTAAGACATAAGAAAAAAATAAATAAGTTTTATTTGTAGAAATCAACTGTCTCTTTTATATTGCGGGATTCAGTAATTTCTTTTGCCATTGATTCATATCGTTGTACAATTTCAGCAGGAAGAGTGGATTTTATCTTACTCAACGCAAAATCAAAATGTTTATTATATATCTTTTCAAATTTTTCCATTTTTTCTCTAATTGCTTCCATTCCTGCTTCACGACATAAATTTTCTAAGTCAGCACCACTATAACCTTCTGTAATTTGAGCAACATGTTTTAAAGATACATCATCAGCTAAAGGCATATTTTTAGAATGTACCTCTAAGATTTTTATTCTTGATACAAAATCTGGAGCTTGCACATATATTAACCGGTCAAATCTACCCGGTCTTAAAAATGCAGGATCAACAATATCTGGACGATTTGTGCTAGCAATTGTAACAATTCCTTGACGATTTTCAATACCATCCATTTCAACTAATATTTGATTGACGATAGACGCATAAACTTGTGTTCCCGCAAATTCACCTCTACCCGAGGAGATTGCATCAATTTCATCAAAATATATAATGGAAGGCGCAGCTTGACGAGCTTTCCGAAAGATATCTCTGACAGCTTTTTCACTTTCCCCAACCCATTTTGAGAAAATCTCAGGACCTTTAATAGATATGAAATTTGATTTACTTTCAGTTGCAATCGCTTTTGCTAGGAGCGTCTTTCCGCACCCTGGGGGTCCAAATATGAGAATCCCATTTAAAGGACGAATTCCTGCTCTTTCAAACAATTTTGGGTACTTCAAAGGCCATTCTACAGCTTCCTTTAACTCTTGTTTAACATCATCTAGTCCACCAATATCATCCCATGTTACATTAGGAATTTCTACCATAACTTCTCTCATAGCTGAAGGTTCAATCATATTTATTGCTTGCATGAAATCATCATTTTTAATTTTTAGTTCTTGAATAATTTTGCTTGGGATAGGTTCATCAAGGTTTATTTTTGGTAATATTTTTCTTAAAGCAAACATTGCTGCTTCTCGACATACTGCCATGATATCAGCACCTACAAATCCATAAGATATTTCAGCATAATTATCCAAATCTACATCATCTTCAAGTGGCATCCCTCTAGTGTGAATTTGAAAAATCTCCTTTCTACCCTTCATATTTGGAACTCCAAATTCAATTTCACGATCAAATCTTCCAGGTCTTCTTAAAGCCTCATCAAGAGCATTAATTCTGTTAGTAGCACCTATGCAAATAATCTCACCGCGTCCTCTTAGTCCATCCATCAATGAAAGTAGTTGTGAAACTACACGTCTTTCAACTTCACCGGATGTTTCTACTCTCTTTGGTGCAATTGAATCAATTTCGTCAATAAAAATTATTGAGGGAGAATTTTCTTCAGCTTCTCGAAAAATATCTCTAAGTCTACCTTCACTAGCCCCATAAAATTTACTCATAATTTCAGGACCGTTTATTGTAATAAAATGAGCATTAGACTCTTGTGAAACTGCTTTTGCCATCAAAGTTTTACCCGATCCAGAAGGTCCATAAAACAACACTCCTTTAGGAGGGTCAATATTTAGTCTATGGAATAATTCAGGATGTTTTAAAGGTAATTCGACCATTTCTCGTATTCGTTGAATTTCATCGCTTAGACCTCCAACATCATCATAAGTTACCACTCCTCCCGATACATTCAAAACAGCTACTCTTTTATTAACTTTAATAGCTGTATCCCGAGTGATCTTTACTATTTTATCAGAAGGAACTGTATTTTCAACGATCAATCTTAGTAAACCTAAAGTGGGGCGCTTTCTTTGGGTCTTTACTAGCATGCTCATGATTTCATTCATAGGATTACTTGGATCACTTTTTTGATATACAGCTCCTAACACATCAACAATATCCCCTATAACAACCGGTTTATCAATTAACTTTGCTTTTATGGCGTCTGCTTGTTTTATAAGATCAATGTTAGCTTTAGTAGGAGTTAATTCAATTTCTTCAGCAGGGACTACACGAGCTATTTTAATATTTACAAATTCACCAATTGTAGCTCCTGCATTTAGTCTTTGAAGTCCATCTAATCTGATAATCCCCTTTCCTCTATCATTAATGCTCGATACAACAATACCAGCAGTCCTTTTTTTTCCTTTAATCTCAATAATATTCCCTGTAGTTAAGCCTAATTCCTCAAGAACATTTTGATCTATATAAGCTAAAGATCGACCACTACGGCTCTTTTCAAGTTCTTCGATTCTTAATTTTGCTTCTTTCTTCGCGATGTTTTTTAATCCCATTTTAATAATCTTAGTCTGTTTTAAGTATCTATAATATATGAAAACTTATTTTCTTTTTTATTATTATTTATAATAATAATTAAGAACATTCAAAATTTAGGCTTTTATTTAAGAATTTTAAAAATTCCTCTTTAATTTGAGTCTTATCAATTAAATTATCAATATTTTTTCTGATAAACTCTTTTCTTAATTTAGAGACTTTTTTCATTAAAGGATGGTACTCATCATTTTGACTAATTTTTCTAACTAAATCTCGTGTAATTTTATCTAATTTCTCATGGTTTCTTTGTTTTAAGATTCGGTTTCTTTTCGGATCTTTTCTAGTAGTTTCGATTGCTAATTTCTCTTCTATAAGAATGACTAATTTATCTAACTCCCCTTTCAAATTCATTGATTTAGATGGATCTATTGAAATAAGGGGGCTATCCCAATTGTAATTATCAAAGTGATCAAATTTTTTACTAATATTAAAAATGACTTCTTGTGGAATAAAAAATCCTCGATTTTTATTCCATTCAATGCATTTTTCCAAGGGAGTTGCGATATGAATAATAAAATACTTTTTTTTATAGTTTTCAGCAATTTGTTTCAGATCATGACGCATACTAGTATAGTAGTTTAAATCATCACTAATTACAATTGAACCTCTCTTTAACTCATTTTTAACCTTATTTAAACTTTTTTTTCTAACTAGTTGTTCTTTTTTATAGTTAAATTTATTAGGATTTATCGAATATCTAATCTGATCTGTGTCTATTATTTCTACATTAACATTCTCATACCTTTTTTCTATTATATGCTTTAATATTGTAGCAATTGTACTTTTACCAGATGCTGGTAAACCTACTAATATTATTAAAAAATTTCGATTGATCAAATTAATTTTCAATATGATTGAAGTTTTTTATCAGTTCTATTTTTTCCTTTCTTGGAAGAGATTTAATTTCCAATTCCCTTCTCATAGCTTCCTTTCTTTCTGTGAATGATTCAAAATATTTAAGTCTAATTACCTTTTTTCCACGACAAAATTTAGCTCCTGTGCCTTTATTATGCTCATTTAATCTTCTTTTTAAATTATTGGTGTATCCCGTATAAAATCTTCTCCGATTCTTTTTAGAAATTGTTTCTAATATGTAAACGTAAAAAATAGCCAATTCAAATTCACTATTTATAAAGTAACTTTCTTGCTATTTATTTTTTAAGTCAAGATTTTTCAATAAATTTTATATCATCTCCGTAGGATAAATTAAGATTTTCAAATTAAATTTATTAAGATCTATTTTTATAATTTTAAAGTAAGAATTAAGTTTGGTTTGGTGAGGTTCTATTCCTTTAGGGATATTTTTGATAAAATGGGATGAAATTGCTGGAGGTGTTATTTATATGAAATATCCAGACGATATGTTAATCCCAGATAATGTAGTGCAACAAATTCAGATCTCTCACAATTTTGTAGAATCTCATATAACTATTGAAGAAAAAAATTGGAATTCTATTTCTTATTACAATGAACAAAAAGATATCATCTTGGTATTGGTATTGGATAAGTATGATGAGAGTCAAGATTATATTGTAATTTTAGATGATTTCAAGAAAACTTTGGAATTAGAAATAACAGAAGAAGAATTAAAAGAACATCTAGAACGTATGTTTTTAGAAAAAGTATTAAATGTTTTCAGGACTCGAGATGAGGTTATTGGAAAGCTTAGTAATGAAGTTGCAAATCTAAAAACAAAAGAATATGATCTGAGAAAGAAATTTGAAAAAATTGCTAATTCAAATCATTTACAAGTAAAAAGTAAGATTCAATTTTTACTGACTATTAATGATGAATTAAGCTTTAAACAGCTATTAACTTCTATAAAAACCAGTAAAAGATGGTTAACTACTGTAATTGAGACTTTAATTAAAAATAATATAATTGGATATAATACGTCCAATGAAACTTATTATTTAATATTTTAAAGTATTCGTATAGAATAATCAGATTCTTAAGAAACAAACTATTTTTATCTTCAACAATTTCAATTTAAATTAAGTTTTATATTGCTATGAATCTTACGGAAGAAGAACAAAAAGAAGTAATTAAAGTCATGAAGTCCCAGATGCTGACCTTACTTCACGGTGAAGCCGTTAAAAATTTTGAAAAGGAGTTTGCAAATTATATTGGTGTTAAGCATGCAATTGGGGTTAATTCTGGTACAGCAGCTTTGCACATTGCAATAGCAGCTCTAAATATTGGACCTGGAGATGAAATAATTGTACCTCCATTCACTTTTATATCTACGGCGAGCTCAATCTTACACAACAATGCAATCCCCATTTTTGCAGATATAGATGATAAGAGTTATACCTTAGATCCCGAATCTGTAAAAGAAAAGATTACACCTAATACAAAAGCAATAATTCCAGTTCATTTAGCCGGAATAAGTGCTGATATGCATGCTTTAAAGGAAATTGCAGAGCAAAATAATTTATTCATTATTGAGGATGCAGCTCAATCTATTGGTACAAAATGTTATAATGCAAAAGTTGGTTCAATTGGTGATATTGGATGCTTTAGCTTTTATCCATCTAAAAACATTACTACTGGCGAAGGGGGGATGATTACAACTAATGATGATAATATTGCAGAACAATGTCGACTATTAAGGCATCATGGTGAACCATCATGGTATGTATACAACCGACTTGGTTATAATTATAGGATGACTGAAATTCAAGGTGCTATTGGTAAGGTTCAGTTAAAAAAAATAAACAAATTCATTGATATACGCAATATAAATGCCCAATACCTATCGGAAGGTATACGTGATTTAAAAGGAATAAGCCCTCCTTATGTTCCCGACTATTGTAAACCTGCTTTCAATTATTGGATTGGGCGTATAAATCCTGAAATTATCGGATTAAACAAAAAACAATTTATTGAAAAATTTCCAAAAAGTAAAGTCCTTTATCCAAAACCGCTCTATGAAACCAAACTTTTTCAAAATAAAATTGCTTACCCAAAAGGTTGTCCTTGGTCTTGTCCATTTTATGGAAAAGTAATTGATTATACTAAAATTAATTTACCAAATGTGGAAAGAATAACTAAAGAAATATTTGCTTTAGATATTCATCCAAAGATTACTAAAGAAGATCTTGATGATTATATTATGATTATGAAACGTCTAGTTAAAAATTAAATATTTTTTAGATTTTATTTTTATATGAAAAAAATTAATATAAAAGTCTACGGGCAAGTTCAAGGAGTTTTTTTTCGTTATACTACACGAAAGTTAGCAAGAAAATTAGGGTTAACTGGTTTTGTTAAAAACATGCCTGATGGAAGCGTTTATATAGAAGCTGAGGGCCCTGAAGCAAAGTTATACGATTTATTAGAATTCTCAAAAGTAGGGCCAAAATACGCTTATGTGAAACAAGTAGAATTTGAATTTGGAGAACCTGAAAATAAATATAAAGGTTTTGAATATTCTTACTAAATCATAATATCTGGATATTATTATGGAACATAAGCATTTTCTTAATTTAATTATTTATGTCGTTCGTACTTAAGAAAAACAAATTTTTTGAGCTTTTTCATATGTTAAATACGAAAAATATTAAATTTCAAGGACCTCTCATCCTAAAAATCTTTGGTCTTTTAAATGATTTAAACTTAACAAATGAAAATAGGTATATCCTCTGTAATTTTTTAGACCAAAATAGTGAATTATTTGGTTTAAAGAAAGATATTTATGATTCAAATCACCATTACAGTTTGAATCAATTGTTTCTGTTTGCGTTTCATAAAGCTAGATCTTGTAATATGTTAAAAGGCCTATACAACGAATATATTACTTCAATTAATGCAATCTGCAATAAAGTTGATACAAAAAATATCTGATTTTAAAACAATTTCTTCAGATTAATTTAGTAATTAACTAAGAAGAAAATTATTAATAAGGATAAACGTTACTATGAAAGTATCTAGAATTAATGTTAGATCAAAATGAACTAAGAATAAGTTTTAGGAGGTAAAATAGAGGTGAATTCACAAGGTCATTATATCATTAAAATAGTTTTACTTGGCGAAGCAAATGTTGGAAAAACGTCTTTGGTATACAGATTTATAGAAAATAAATTCAGAGAGAACTATAAAAGTACTTTAGGTGTTAACTTATTGAAAAAAGATATGAAACTTGAAGAATTTGGTGAGGTCTCAGCTCAAATCTGGGATCTTGGAGGACAAGAAAGCTTTAAAAGTCTACGAAAGCTGTATTTAGAAGGAGCAAACGGAGCCTTAGTGATATATGATTGTACAAAGAAGAAAACATTCGAAAAACTTAGCGATTGGATACAAGATTTCAAGCAAGCTAGAGGAAATGAACCCCTTATTTTAATAGGAAACAAGAACGATTTAGAGGATAAAATTAAGGTAACAGATTCTGTTGGTAATGAATTTGCTAAAAAAAATAATATGATTTTTATTTCAACATCAGCTAAAACAGGCTCAAATGTAGAAGAAGCTTTTAATGAAATCACAAAGCGAATATTAAATAAAAGTCTCGGCAGATAAGCAATTTCCGAAGAAGAATCTTATTTTATCTATTTTATATAATAAAATATTTTAGGTTAAATGAGTTATTTATAAATGCCTTTATAAATGATAATTTATTTAAATAAAATTATATAAAAAGTTCGATTTTTACCTAATTTAATTTGTTCACTTTTTAATAAATCACATTTATCTTTATGATGTAGTATGCCAGAAGAAGAAAACGATTATGACAATCTAGAAGATGAGGAAGAAGAAGATTATGAAGACGAAGAAGAATTTGATTATGAAAGCGATCTAGATTATAAAATAGAAAATGTTGTTGCTACAGTTACAGTAGAGATAACAGAAAAAATAGATCTTAACCAAATTGCTCGGAAACATGCTGAGGTAGAATATAATCCGGAACGATTTCCAGGATTAGTGATGAGAATAGAAAAACCACGAGCAACGATTCTAATATTTTCAACAGGAAAAATGGTTGTAACTGGACTGCGTAAGGCTTCAGAGGCAGAGCGTGTTGTAGATAAAGTAGTAAAAAATATTCGAAAAGCAGGAATTAAATTAGCCAATCCTGAAATAACAATTCAAAATATTGTTGCTAGTGGTGATTTACATACAAATATAGATTTAAACATGGCAGCTATTGTTATGGAATATGCTATGTATGAACCAGAAGTTTTCCCAGGTTTAATTTATCGAATGCAGGATCCAAAAACAGTATTTTTAATTTTTTCTACCGGAAGAATTGTCTGCACGGGAGCAAAAAAGAAAGAGATAGTTCGAGACGCAGTTATGAAACTCAATCAGCAAGTTCGAGAATTAGGAGTAGCTAAAAAGGAATTAACGGATACAGATTATCAAGATATAACCTTTATATAAATCTAATATACTTCTATTTTTTTTCGAAGACTCTTTTAATTTAATCTTTTTGAAAGACAATCATAAATTCACAATAATCTTTACCTGTTTGTAAACTGCAATTAATTTCTTGAGCAAAACAATGAACATTACTCATTCTTTCAACTATACCCGCTAACATTCCTGCTTCAAAAGAACAAAAACTTCCCTCTGTTCTAATATTTTTACCAACTAAATCCTTAATAGATGAGTGATCCTTTAACTTAAGCTGTACTATCTCATCTGAGCTTTCTGAGATTTCAACTTTACCTATATTATATTCTACAATCGTCTCTTTTAAAAGAATAGGTATTTTTGAAACATCTTCAACTTGATTTACTTTTAGAGTGGTCCCTAATTCATGACCTAAATAATAAAAAATAGCTTCTAATTGGTGACCGAGAGCAAGTAGAGCTCCTACTTTCATATCACCAATTTCTTTCCCTCTTTTTAAATGATCTCTCATCTGGGTTAAAATTTTTGAGAGTAATTGGCGATCCATATTATATTCTCCTTTTTTTATCTTTTATATTTATATTTTTTAAGAATTTTTATATTTTAACTGAAGAAATAAATCCATATAAAATGGCATCAATTATATCTTCTTCTTGAATATTTACTGAAAGCCGGCGATCTGCAATGATAATCGTAGGTAAGGAGGTGATTTTGTAGTCTTTTGTCAATTTGTAATTTTTTTCGACATCTATTTTATTTATATATAATTTCTTTCCAAACATTGAAATATTTATCCTCTTTAGCATTTCTTCTATTGGTTTACAAGGCGCACAATGAGCTGATGAGAATAGCAAGATTTTTGGATAACCTTCTTTAAATGCATCAATCATAAATAATCAATGCGGTATTATGACCGGAAATAATTATTTGTCTTTAAATTTAAGATATAACTTCCTTATGATGGCTTGAAAAGCTTCATATACACCTGTTCCTGTTTTAGCACTTGTTCTAAAATATCCCATAAATTTACGATCTTCAACAAGTTTTTCTGCTTTATTCTCATCTAATTCTTCTAAATTAATGAGATCAATTTTATTCCCAAATAATATTATTGGGATATTTCCACAATATTTCTTAATATCTTCATGCCATTCAATTATATTATTAAAACTCTCTTCTTCCCCTGGAGCGTGTGAAAATACGATTATTGCTGCTTTACTTCCTTTATAGAATGTAGGTCTCATAAAGCTGAATTCTGCTTGACCTGCAATATCCCAGAAAAAGAGCTTTACCGTATTACCCTCTACTTTTTCATCGTATTTCGAAAATTGAGCCCCTAAAGTTTTAATATATTGTTTTTGAAATGATCCTTGAGTGTATTTCTTGATCAAAGATGTCTTACCAACAGCTCCATCTCCAATTACCGTGATCTTAAATACAAAATCTTTCCTTTCTTCTCTGTCGTTCATTTAATCACTCCATAGTTATTCCGCGTATTCTATTTTTTTTAAAAATTATTCTTTACAACCTTAATTATTAATATTAATAATTATATTTATATTGAGTTTATATTAACATTAAGTTCTTTTAATCTTTAAAGTATATTAAAATAATCTACTTTATTTGTAGAAAAATGAGTACCTTAAAAAGAATAATAACTCTCATCAAAAAGTTTACTAAGAAAACAATTTTAATTGCTATAGCAGAATCATGTACGGGAGGATATATTTCCCATATGCTTACTAATGTTTCTGGAGCTTCAAACGTTTTTGAGAGAGGGATTGTTTGCTATAGTAATAAATCAAAAATAGAGTTATTAAAAGTGAATCCTAAAAGCATTGAAGAATTTGGGGCAGTTTCTGAGACGGTGGCACAACAATTAGCTCATAATGTTAGAGTTTTATCAAATGTTGATATTGGAATAGGAATTACTGGAATTGCTGGACCAACAGGAGGAACTCAAGATAAACCTGTTGGGTTGGTCTATATAGGGTATTCTACAAGAGAAGAAATAAAAATAGAGAAGTATAATTTTCATACAGACAGAATTCATTTCAAAGAATTAGTTCTAGAAAAGGTTTTGGAATATTTAGAAAACATTTCATTGTAAGAAAATTTAATAAAAGTTTAAGTAATGCTATTCTTCAATTAGTTTTCCTTCTACCATTATTTGTTTTTTCTTTCCATCTTTATATTCAACTGTAATATTTGCTTTTGGGTAAGTTACAAAATCCCAATGCATCTGCGATGCGGAAGTTCCTCCAAAAGAGATATTAAATCCAAAAGCCAGATGAACACTCCCAATTATCTTTTCATCAGTAAGAATATATCCTATAGCTTTTGTAATTTCTGGGTTACACCCTATTCCGAGTTCAGCCACATTATAAGTTCTTAGTTCTGGAACTTCATTTTGCTTATCTAATTCTTCACATTTTTTAAATGAGTTAATTAAATCTTCCAGGTTAGTATCAGCAGTGACTTTATCAATCAATAATCTTCCTTTTTTGAATGAAAGTTTAACATTTTTTAATATTTTATCGCTAATTCTGTCTTTAGTTAGAGGACAAAAAATTGTACCTTCCCCTTGTGTTTCATGAGGAGGAAAAAACACCTCTCCTGCTGGTAAATTTCCCCCTAAATCACCCAACGCAATCTGTTCATCAGAAAGAATCCCATCATCAAGAATCCTAACTCTATCTTCAATTGAGACCCAAAAATCAGTTCCATAATCATCAGAAACGTAGGCTTTTCTCGCATTTTCAAAAAAGTGTCCTAAATTTTGAGTCATTTTAGTCATTTCATTTAAAGGAATGCTTATTCCTCCAACAATAAATTTTTCATATAGATCATAATCAATATTAAAAAACTTAGCAGCTTCCTTAGATGGCCAGGCAGCATAACACCATTTTTTACCTGGAGCATATTCCTTTTTGAAACCATATAAAATATTTCTAATAGGTAAATTGGCTTTTTGTACGGCATCTACCTTTTCCCGTGGAGCCCTATTTTTTATAGAAAGATCTGCTAATGGTTCAATTACTATATATGCATCAATATTTTCAATCATTTTGATGTAATGTAAACCTTTTTTCTCTAAAGTTTCTGTTTTAATTAAATCATCTTGATAGAGTTGTTCTGAATAGTAATCACTCGTATATGAAATGAAAGGAGTTGCTCCTTGCCTTAAAACAGATAAGCCAATTTCTTCTAATAATTCATGAGAATAAAGTCCACCCCTTATAAATACGCATTCGCCCTCTTTCTTTATATTAATGCTTCTAGCGATATTTTCAGCACATAGTTTGATTTGATTTTTTGTAATCATAATTCTGTAAAATGTTGTCTATATATTAATTCTTTTTTTTTATTTCAAGGGAAATAATTAGCTCTAAACAAAGAAAATTTTATCATAAGATAATGGTTAATCAAAGAGTTTATTAGATTAGGTTTTTTTAAATAAACTAGAATGAAATTACTTTTTAAACTTTTAAGTTACATAATATTTAATACAGAACCAATATCTAAAAATGGTAATTCGTGAAGTTGGTTTATTATTCAGAGGATTTACGTTAGTTAAAAAAAGTTATCATAAATCAACTTTTGGAAGAATTGATACGGATTTAAGAAGTGGTTTATTAACAGCACTTTTAAATTTCGCAGATACGGCTTTTACATATAATTCAATAGAATACTTTGAAGGAAAGAAATTTGTAATTGCATTTACAAATAGTGTGATTCGCTCAGAAGATAGCAGCGAACCTGAGCCATTAATCTCTTATGCAATCATAGATAAAGAAAAAAAGATTGAAAAATATATCCACAAGGTAATTCAACCTCTATTATTTAGCGTTGCTAATGAATTTAAAAAATCTAATGAAGGAAAAAATCTGTCTGAAGTTACTCAATTTAAATATTTTAAGGATGTCCTTGATTATACTTTTGGTTCAGATACTAAAAATATCGATCAAAAGTTAAAAGGACTTTTTTATTAAAAAACTATTTCTCAAATTATTTTAAATTTAAAGCTTTTTTCAGATAAAGCAATATTAAAGGTAATACAATAGTTGCATCTGATACAATTGTAGAATATTTTGCTTTTTCATTAACTTTACCCCATGATATAGCCTCTTCCAATGTTGCTCCGCTTAATCCACCAGTCTCTGGGCGGTCCATTGTAATTTGTATCGCATAAATTGCTGATGTGGGACAAAACTGAAGTGATTGGAAAATAAAATTTTTTGGAACACCTCCTCCAACAATACAAACCCCTGCATGTTTGGAATCCCATGCTAAATCTACCATTTTTAACATATCTTTGAAATGATTTAGATTTAAATTGCGGTTATGAAATCCCAATTGCAATGCTAATCCCGAATCAGTGAAAGCTGGACAAAAAATGGGAATCCGCTTTTCTGCACACAACTTTAATATTGAATTTGGATTGTCAGGTAACTGTTCTCCTAAAAACTGCAAGAAATCACTCACAGGCATACTATTATCAGGAATCTCCAAACTAGATATGAATTCCTCAATTCCTTCATAAACATTATTCGGCAAAAAGACATCATAAATTCGATTTAATTTATTTTCATAAAGCTTAGCATCATCGAAATTTTTTAAATTCATTTCGCTTTGTAGATGATGGAATCCTAGAGATTCTGCAAGATCATGAGTCAGATTAGCTCCAGTAGTAACAAGAATATCGATAAATCCATCTTCTAAAAAATCATGAACTACTCCCTGCATACCAACAGGGACTAAAGCTCCTGCTAATCCAAAGAATTTTGTGCAATCCCTATCATCAACCATCTCTTTATAAATATGGCACGCTCTAGCTAATCTTTTAGCATTAAAACCTGTTTCTGCGAATGCTTCTATAAGTTTTAATATATCATCTGTTTCTCTTATATTAAATTGATTTACCTTCTTCAAAAAATCTTTAAAATTTTCAAACGACATATAATTAAAAGTATATATTATTCGAAATAAATGAAATAAGTTCTATAATTAATTTAGCAGCTAAATTACTAGTTAAATTATTTGGAAGATCTAAATTTGGAGCTACTTCCACTAAATCAAAGCCGATTACTTTAAATTCTCTTGTTATTTCTCTGAGAGTTTTCCACAATTCTCGATATGATAATCCTCCAGGAATTGCATAGCCTGTAGCAGGAGCAATTGAAGGATCTAAAACGTCAATATCAATTGATATATAAAGGTATTTGATTTTTGACCTTTTAAAGAAATCAATAATTTCTTCGATATATGAATTTAACCCATAATCCTGTAATTTAAATGCATTTAGAAATGTTATATTTTCCTGATCAGCATTCTGTTTTTCAGGAATGTCAATATCTCTAGTCCCAGCAATTAAGATATTATTTTTGTTTACGAAATCTAAATCATAAATTCTGTGAGAAGTGGTAGCATGTGAATATACTCCTTTATCCCATTGTTCATAGAAATCAAGATGAGCATCAAATATCAAATAACCTAATTCCTCCTTTTTCTTAAAATGTTCTCCAATTGCTTTTATTACAGGAAATGAACAGAAATGATCTCCTCCAATCATTACAGGAATAATCTCATTTTTTTGGGAGAAAATTTGTTTAACAAATTTCTGGATTTCTTTAAGATTTTTATCAACTTTAGGAGTATCTATTTTGACATTCCCTAAATCGACAGCATCTAACTCTGGGATTTCATAACCCATCTCTGTAGTTAAAGCTAAATTCTTAGTAACTTCACGTATTTTTCGAGGTGCGATAGCAGAGTTAGGTGCCTTTATTGAGGTTAAATAATCCCATGGAATACCAAATATCACAAACTTACTTTCAAAATCAATAACTTGCCCAAAATCGAAGAACGTCATTAAATTTGATTACCCTCTTCTTTATTTACAATTACATTTGTTCTAAAGTTTCAATTCCTAAAATGTTTAATCCAATCTTTATTACTATTTGTACACAATGTATTAAAAATAATCTAGCATATTCCAATTCCTTATCATCAGAAATTACTTGGCATGAGGTATAAAATGAATTAAAATATTGGCATAGTGTGAGTAAATATTGTGCAATCAAATGAATATCATATGTTGCTTCTGAATCGTTAATATTCTCGGGAAGATAAGTTAACCATTTGATTAAAGCTAACTCATTTTTATGGTTTAATAAATCCCAATTGATATCTGATCCAATCTTAAGATTAGATTTATTAATTATCGAAGAGATTCGTGCATAACAATATTGAATATATGGTCCGGTCTCACCTTCAAAAGAAATACTCTCTTCGGGATTAAAGACAAATCCTTTTGTTGGATTATACTTTAAGATATAAAATTTTAAAGCTGCTAAACCAATAATTTCAGCTCTCTGCTTTTTTTCAAATAATGAAATATCATGATATCTTTTTTCTACTTCTTTAAAAGCAAGTTCTTCCACTTCCTTAATGACATCATCAGCATCAACAATCGTTCCTTCCCTACTTTTCATTTTTCCACTGGGTAGATCTACCATTCCATAAGACAAATGAAAATTATCTCCCTTAAATCCTAGTTTATCTAGAATTGCAAACAACCATTTAAAATGTTGTATTTGTTCATCCGCAACCACATATATAGATTTATCATAATTGAAATCTTCCTTCTTTTTATAAGCCAAATATATATCTTGAGTTATGTAAATTGCTGTGCCATTGCGACGTATTAACACTTTGTCTTCAAGATTATAATCCCCTAATCTAGCAATAATGGCTCCATCGTCGAGTTTTTCAAAAATACCTTTTCTTAGTCCGTCATTGATGATTTCTTTACCTTTCAAATACAGATCAGATTCAAAATAAACTTTATCAAACGAGATTCCTAACTTTTTATATGTTACATTAAAACCATCTAAAGCCCACTGATTCATCTTATTCCACAACATAACCGTTGATTTATCACCAGCTTCCCATAGCTTCAATAATTCATAAGCTTCTTTTTCTAATTCATTTTGGTCTTTTTCTTTTTCATTATATAGTACATAAAAATCTCCTACAAAATGATCGCTTTTTTTATCAGGCTTTTTGCCTCTCCCCCATTTCTTATATGCTAACATACTTTTACAAATATGAATGCCCCGATTGTTATATAAATTAACTTGGAATACTTGATGTCCTTTGTACTTAAGTAAATTAGAAATAGACTGCCCCAATAACATATTTCTTACATGTCCAAAGTGCAATGGCTTATTAGTATTTGGAGAGGGATATTCAATTACAATTTTTAGGATTTTTTTCTTTTCGTGTCCCAATTTTAATCTTATTCTCCCAAAATCTTCTTTTAAACTAAAAATCTCATTGAGAATGTAACTTCTACTAACTTGCATATTTAAGTATGGTCCTTTTGCTTCAATCTGTTCCAAAAATTTCGGAAGTTTAATTTTTTTTTTCAATTCAGTAGCAATTATATTGGGATTCTTTGCTTTTTCCCATTTAGTTAGTTTGAAACAAGGAAAGGCATAGGTATACTCGATTTCGGGAGGTGGTATTTCAATAAGAGATGTAATTTCGTCAATTGTAAGTCGTGTTATATAGTCATGTAGAAATTCCGCAATTGTTGCTTTATCAATAGCTTTCATTTTCAGAAATATTGTTTACATGAAAATTTTATCTGCTTTAGTAATTATATTTAAAGCAATTCAAAAATTTATGTAATTCACATTTTAATTATTATGAAATCTAAATCTGCTAAACTAGAAGCTTCTCCAAAAATCAGTAGCGGAAAGAAGGGTTTTCAATTTAGAAAATGGACAAATAGCAATGCAATTTCCACAATCACTTGAATTTTCAATCCAAAATTCGAAACACTTTTCAACATCTACATAATATTTCTTAACTCCTGGATTATTAGATATAGTAGGTGGTTTAAAAGATGGTTCTTTCTCTCTTGAAATAGCTTTAGTTTCACATATATCGGCACACTTATAGCATTTAGTACAAAAATCATTTACTTTCTTTATGAATTCTAAATTAGGTTTATCAATAGCAAGAGGGATATCTGTAAATACTTTACAAATTCTTACACGAGATCCATACTCAGGAGTAATTAATAATCCATTCCTTCCAATAGCTCCAAGTCCTGCATCGATCGCTATTGGAATACTTATAGCAGTATCATTGCCGCATTGAATTGCTCGATACCCTAAATTTCTAATGAATTCACCAAGACAAGAAATTACAAAAGCCATTTTCGAATAGGCTATAGCTGATGCTGCAGCAGCAGGTTGAGCTGGTGCTGTTGATATTGCATCATGATCCATTTCAATAGCCATAACGATAACTCTACTTATTCCTTTGGGTAAGCTGATAAGATTGTCTAATATATTATCGCATAATTTTCCTTCTCTAAGTTCTTTCTTTGAATCAGCTTCACTAGTCATACCAGACCTTAAAAACCCAGATTTGTATATCCATTTCTCGTTAACTTCTGTAATACCAACCAAAGAAGCTCCGTAAAATTTTGCTACTTTTTTTAGAATTAAAGAAAAATCTTGAGGATTTGTAATTTCATATCTTTTTCTAATCCAATTTAGACCATAACCTATATCGTAATCATTATTTTTTTGCCATGTAAAAGCAAAGGGAAATCTTTCATATACGGTCCATCCAGCAGCTACCGTAGCAAAATCAATTCTAGAGTATCCTTCTCTCTTTGAATTTATGTGTTTTTCTATGTTTTCTTCAAACATTTTACGATATGTTGTCAAAGTTTTATCCCATAGACGTCGATAAATCATGTGATACTTTTCTTCGAAACGGTTATAAACTTTCTCATCTATCTCATACGGGATTTCTGTTTTTTTTTTCATCTTAAATCAATAATTTATTTTGCTTATAAAATAAAAATTGAATCCTAAATATAATTTAAAATCAATTTAAATAATATAAAAATAAGTATAACAAATTAATTATTGAAAAAGATTATTGATAAAATTCAGTATTAATTTAAAGCTTACAGTGGTAATGGGATAAATAAGTTTACTATAAAAAACACTGCTCTTATAAATAATACTATTAGTCCAGTAACTCCCAGGATTAGACCAATAATGCCCATTACCTTTGGATTATCTTTAATAATTCCAATTATGCCTGTAATAATTGCCAAAATAGCTAAAATTATTATCATCACATTATTAAATGTGAGTAATGGTAATGTAAAAGTCCCAATGATTCGTAGGAATATAATTAAAAAGGTTAGGCCCAAACCAACAATTCCTGCGACTAAAGCAACAGTTCCGTATGTTCTTTCGGGTTCAAAATAGCCTTCAGGTGGTTTTGAAGCTAAAGTTTTAACTGGTTTAGGAGTTGCTGTCCTTACTTGTGTAAACTGCTTTTCTTGTTCCTTTTGAATGAGGGTAGGGATGCTTCTTTCTGATATATGATAACCACAGTTAGCACAAACATTCCAAAAGGACTCTACTTTAGTGCCACAATTCGGGCAGTAATTCATATGTATCACTAGAAAAAGTACATTTATATTTCTTTTCTAAAAATTATTTAATTTTCATAAAAAGCAGTAAAATTGAGATTATAAGTTAAAACGGCCTTACAAGCTATTATATTATATATACGGCGGTTAGATGGGAATAATAGAGTATCTGAGATAGATTACAAATCTAATATAAAATAATATAAAAATTCCAGCACCTAAATTCAATCCTGCTATTGCCATTCCTTTTGAATCATCTTTGAAAATTCCAATGAAACCGAAAATAACAGCTGTAATCCCCATCACAAATATAAATAAATTATTGATCACTAAGGAAATAGCAATAAAAGTCAATATAGGATTAATTCTAAGAATTAGAGTTACAATTGATAAACCAAAACCAATGATTCCGAAGGTTAATGCATAAGGCCCCTGTTTTTTTTGGGGTTTAAAATAATTATAACTTTCTTTAGTAGTAGCAATTTGTATCTCTTCTTTTTGAGGCTTTTTCTCAATAATAGTTGAACTCACTTCTTTTGATAAACGATACCCACAATTAGCACATACATTCCAAAAAGACTCTACTTTAGTTCCACAATTTGGACAATAATTCATCAATCACAATATTCAACATTAATTTATATTTTTTATCCTAAAGATTAAACTATATAAAAAAAAGAAAAACACTCTCCAAGTACTTGCCCTCTAATATTCAAAACAATTCTAAGTTAGTGTATAATAAAAGCAATTAATCATAAAATCAATTGTACTTCTGAATTAAAATATTATTCAAAAATTGATAAATATATCAAAAAATCTTATAAATTTTTTTAATAAAGAAAAATCGCAGGGTGGAAGTGGTGGATAAATGAAGATTTAGGATCTAATATACAATCCAACCCTAAAAAAGAATAATACAAAGATAAATGTTCCAAAAACCAATCCTACTATCGCCATATCTTGTGAATCATCTTTGAAAATTCCAACAATACCAAAAATAACCGCTAATAATCCTATGAAAATTATAAAAAAATTATTAATGAGTAATCCAGTAGAAATTAAAATTATTTGCTTAATTCTAATAATTATGATTACAAGTGATAAGAAAAGTCCTATCATTCCAAATATTAAAGCAAAAGGACCATAAGTCTTTTTTGGCTTAAAATTAGGATAGTTATCTGTTGAGATCGCAGTTTCTACCTTTTTAATTTGAATTTCGGGTTTCTTATGTGTAGTTATAAATCTTCCTTCTCTAGGTAAGTAATGACCACATTTCGCACAAACTTTCCAAAAAGACTTTACTTTTGACCCAAAATCTAGACAATAATTCATAATGATCGATATTCAAGGTAAATATATATTTATTTTCTATTAATTAAAATATATTAATAATTTAAAGAAAGGAATTTTCGAGATACTTATGGTAAGAAGATGTAAATGGGTTTATAATGATGTCTTAATGACAAAATATCATGATAATGAATGGGGAGTCCCTCAGCATGATGACATCGTACTGTTTGAGTTCTTGACCTTAGAAGGAATGCAGGCAGGATTAAGTTGGAGTACTATTCTTAAAAAACGAGAAAATTTTAGAAACGCTTTTGATAATTTTAATTATAATAAGATTTCCGAATATAATGAAGGTAAATTAGAGAAACTTCTTCAAAATAAAGGTATTATTAGAAATCGGTTAAAAATTCAAGCAGTTATTACTAATTCTAAAGCCTTTATAAAGATACAGGAGGAATTTGGATCCTTTGATAATTATTTATGGGGTTTTGCTAATAATATTCCTATACTTAACACATGGCAATCATTAGATGAGCTTCCTTCCCGCACAGAATTATCAGACAAAATAAGTAAAGATTTAAAAAAAAGAGGATTCAAGTTTATAGGTTCAACCATAATATATGCTTTCATGCAAGCTGTTGGCTTGGTGAATGATCACATTATTGATTGTTTTAGATATGACGAGATAAAAAATAATTTTTCACCCATTAAATAATTTTCAAATCCGATAATTTTTTTAATGGAAACTTTTAATAAATTTTTAAGAGTATAGCATATTTTTTTAATTGACTATTTAAAGATTTATATATGTGAATAAAATTATTTATAATAGAAATCGAATTAAAAATCTCATAAAATATATTCAAATTTCAAAAAGAGTATAAAAAAGAGCTAGTAATACAACTTGTAAAGGTAAAAAGAAAAAATGTACGATGCTACTTTTAAGATTGTAATTTTTGGCGATGCTGGTTGCGGGAAAACCACCCTAACTCAAAGATTTCTAACAAATCTGTTTGTTTCTGATTCTAAGATGACAATCGGGGTCGATTTTGAGGTAAAAAGCCTCGAAATTGATACTAAAAAAGTTAAGTTACAAATCTGGGATTTTGGTGGAGAAGAACGATTTAGATTTTTACTTCCTACATACGTAAGAGGTGCTAAAGGGGGCTTATTCATGTATGATATCACAAATTACTCATCAATAGCACATATAGATGATTGGTTAACAGTCATAAGAAAAGAAATTAAAGCAGAGGATGAATTCCCCATTATTGTTGTCGGAGGCAAAGCAGATCTCAGTTCAAATCGTGAAGTTTCTTCAGAAGAAGGTATTAAAATTGCTAGATCAAGAGGTGTTGATGGATTTATCGAATGTTCAAGTAAAACCGGAGAAAATGTTGAAGAAACATTTGAGGCATTGACAAAAAGTATGTTAGATAATTCTCATATATAAGAGTTTTTAATTGATTAATTGTTTTTCTTCTTTTGAATCTAATTCAGTGCTTTCAATATGAGTACTTTCTAGAGTTCTTGTTTCGATTCTCCTGTTTAATACCATAAATTGAAAATCTAGATCCTTCTTATATATATTCGCGTAATTAACTAACTGTTTTATCATATCAATTTCTTTCTCAGTGATGCTGAAATTGATTCCGCCAAAAAGAGGAATCTCTGAATAGTTTTCTCTCAGATTTATAATTAATTCATCAGGTAATACATCAGTTCTATCTTTTAATGCAATAGCTAAGGTTTCATTTAATTCATCATACTTTTCATGTTTTCCAAATTGACATAAAACACATTTATTAACCTTATTCTTAAGGATGCAAAGTACTATTAGACCGAGTATGTACTTGAAATTAATTAAAACTTCCTTAAAGTTTCCATTACTTATATATTCTTGGACTATTTTTTCTGCTATTGAATAAATACTCGAAAAGTAGATTGCTCTAAAAAAGTAAACCGGATCTACGCAAAAGAGTCTAGTAAACCAAAAAGGGTTGATATTGACTGGAGGCTCTTCATAGAATTTATAATATACTAATCTCCCATCCCTCTCTTTACATAAAGTAGATTCTTTCTTTAACATATTAAGATAGGTAGAGATAGTCGATCTGGCGATTTCTTTAAAATATTTTTGGTATTCTAGTTCTACTTCTCGTGTGGTCACTTTTTTCTTTCCATCAAGATAAAATTTTAATAGAATTCCTAAAATTCTATTTTCATGAAGACGCCCTGTTTTTACTTGCTGTTCTTCTGATTCATCTTCTCTGATATTGTAGAGCTCAGCAAGCTCAGGAGCAAACTCTTGAATTACTTTATCTAAGATAAAAATATTTAGTTCAGTAATATTTGAAGATCCTCGTATAGTTTAAATTAAAATAGATTTTTTGTATACCATTATAGAAAAAATGTAAACATTTAATAATTAATATTCTAATAAAATAGAACTTTTAACTTCTTTAATCTAATTGATGTCTCTTACAAAAATTTTAGACTAAAAAGCAAAAATTTTATACAACTAATAAATAAATGAAAATAGAAAAAATAGAGATATTAAAATTTTATTTAGGTTCTCCAAACTTATCTTTATATATGGGATCGTTGATCTGTAAAATCCTGCGTTGAACTTTGCCAAGTACGTCCTTAGGTACCTCCTTTATAAACTCAATAATTGCTGGAACTTTCCAATGGGTCATATTCTCTTCAGCCCATGCTTTTAATTCTTCTTCAGTTATTTTTCCGATATATTCTGGTTTAATTTCTACCCAAGCTTTTGCAATTTCTCCAACTTTACCAGCAGGATCAGGCAATCCTGAAACAGCAGCTTCAGAAACAGCTTCATTTTTCATCAAAATAGATTCAACTTCCTTTGGAAATACTGAATGACCTGCTACTTTAATTAGTTGCTTTTTACGATCTCGAATTTCGATAGTCCCATCTGGATTCATAAAACCAATATCGCCAGTTAATAACCATAATTTGCCATTATATTCTTTAACTGTATCAGCAGTTTCTTCGGGCTGATTAAAATATTCTAACATAACTTGAGGACCATGAACACAAATCTCACCAGTATGTTCCTCTCCAAATGTTGTTTCATTTGGATTTCCTAAACAAATGGGACCTTCATTGAAATCTTCTGTTGGCCAAATACCCCATTCCGTACCACTAAATGGCATACCAATTGTGCCAATAGGACTTTTTCCAAATAAATTTCCAGCACTTACAACAGGACTGGCTTCTGAAAGTCCATATCCTTCGACAATTCTACCACCAGTACTCTTTTCAAAAGAATCTCTCACCGGAGCATGTAAAGGACCAGCTCCAGATATACTTAACTTTAATTTTCCCATGAGATTAGGAAATTTCTCTAAATGTGGAAAATCAGCAATTCTTTTGAATAAGATCTCAGCCCCAGCATATATTAAACCTTCTGGTGCAGGGAGTTTTTCTATATGTTCTAATAATTCTTCAGTGGGAGGCGGAGTTGGGAACAACATAATCCATCCTCCAAATGCTATTGTTGTATTCATGATAACTGTATGACCAAAACTGTGAAAAAATGGAAGAACTCCTACATTTCCAATTCCTGGTTTTTCACCACCTAACCAGTACATACATTGTTTTGCATTAGAAACACAATTAAAATGAGTCAATACAGCAGCTTTAGGTAATCCTGTTGTTCCTCCAGTCATAATATAGGTTGCTGGATGTAGTTTTACGTCAATATCAACTTGTGGGACATTAGGTTCGGTCTTAAGCAAATCCATAAACTTGTGCGCTCCAGTTACTTTTACTTTTCCTTTAGGAATCATTCCTAACATTTTACCTAATCCCCTTTTAAAACCAAGACCATGTGCTAAGTCAGCAAGATTCGTATATATGAATATTTCTAAATTTGACTTATCTAAGATATCACCAATATAAGGTAAATTGTTCTTTATGCGAGACTTACTTGTTTCATCAAAAAAGGCATCATATGTAATTAATACTTTCGCATTGGTTAATATTAATTGGTGTAAAATTTCTAATGGCTTATAAGTTGGATTTACTCCTGTCGCTATAGCTCCAATTCTCACAGTTGCGAAATATGTAACAGCATATTGAATGCAATTTCCCATAAGTATGGCAACAACATCACCTTTCTTTACTCCGAGATTATGTAATGCGGTAGCAAATCTTTCCACATAATTATGAAACTCTTTATACGTCACCCATGTTTCTAAAAACCAAATAAAATTATTATCTCCATATTTTTTAACTTGCTCCTCTAAAAACTGGCTAAGTGTCTGTTCTTCAAAGGTAACATTTTTGGGAACATTGATTGGCCACCATTTTTTAAACCATAATTTACTTTCATCAACTTGATATTTATCATCCTTTTTAATTGGCATTTTCCTCACTCATTTTTGTTAAAATGTAATTGTGTTAATGCATCATCCTATTATTACTTTCGGTATCTCCTCAATTTGATTTGATCATAAATCTAATTAAGGAATTTTTCCTCAATCTTTTTTGGCGAATTAATGATTTTGCATTAGGTATAGGTAAAAAACTAATCAAAAATAAAAATAATAAAAAAAAGAATTGAAGTTAATTTAAAAACGGGCGTCTTTACGCCTTTTGATTAAAATCGTAGCTACACCAACTAATCCAACACCTGCAACTAACAGAATTATTGCCCAAAATCCTTGTGCCTCAAAAATCATATATACGGAGAATGTAGGATCATTCCATATTCCAGTACCATCCTCAAATTCAGGGAAACAAACAGCATAAAGCATAACATTATAGGAAATATTTAGACGAATATCAGCAGCAAACGTTTCTATTTCTCCAGGATTACCCACATAAGTTTCATGCGCATTTACTTCAGCTTTAAAAAGAGCTAAGGGTAAAATTGCTGTGGTTGAATTGGCTTGAAGTCTTGAACTTTCTGAACCATATTCATAATAAGGTCCTGCAATATCTACAAAATCAAGCTTCCCAACAATATCTTCTCCAAGATAATTTCCAATGGTTAACTTATGTTGTACATCTTGATAATCCTGTGAAGGATCTAAAATTTCATTTCCTTCACCACTAAGAGTGTCAACTGTCAAGTGGAAATGTAAAACACTCGATACATATAAAATTGCAAGATCTAGATTATCTATAATATTATTTGCATATGGTGAACTGTTATTATTCCAAGGAGCAAATAATTGATCCACTTTTAGAGCCCCATATAAAACAGGAACCTTACCTCCACCAGATGTGGGTAATTCAATCTCTTTAGGTTCAAATGTAAATCCAAAGTGTATATAAGCAAGGTTTTCTGGTTGAGCTCCTAAATATGAAGCTAAATCAACTCCAATTGGAACTGGTCGAATTTGCGCCTGATTCAAAGTTAATCCCCAAGAGAATTTATTTGTACCTGTAATATGTGGTTTTTCAAAAGTAAAGCTACCGACTGAACCGAGCATTATCCGATGTGTAATTTCATTCGTATGAGGTACAAAAACTTCTTCACCATCCACCAAAACTGGATCGCCGTTAGTTTTGTTCACTCTGACATAATCACCTACTGTAACTTTTCCATCAGGAATGATATCGTCGTATAAGAAAGCCCCAGCTAAATGATGAGTGAATAAATAAAATTCAATATCCAATCCTTGAAAGATACTTGCAGGATTAATTGGACCAGAATCATTATTGCTTAGTAAGTTTAAGGCTTCAGCAACATTAATATGAATTTCAAAATTTTTAATCCATAATTGAATAACATCAAATGTAAAAGAAGTGTAAACGGTCTTAACAAGCTCGATATTATCAGTTTCAGTTAATAACCATTCCATATAACTATCTTTTCTTGCTTTAGCGATAGCATTCCAATCATCTAACACAGCAGATCCATTAACCCCATCACTACCCAAAGTAAGATTATCTATCTCCTGATCTAAAGGATCAATACTCCAATCCGAACCTGTGATTTTCATAGTTTTTGTAATACTAAAACCTGAGTGCGGAGTTATTTCTAATTTTTGCCATGTAATTGGGTTAAGAATAAATAGTTCATCTCCAGTAAATATGTCATTAATATGGATTAAAAACCATGTTATTAATTCCACACCTTCTTTAATTAAATCCTCAGGTATTGCTGCAGAGCTTCCTTCATATGTAGAGAGAGTACGGAAAAAATTTAGTACTTTTGTAAGGGCATTAATAAATGAGCCATCATGATCCCAAATTATTAATGTTATTCCAACTCCTACGGTGTAATTTAAATCATATAATCCCGTTTTCGTGACTTCACAATAAGCATAACCAAATTTAGAAGCATTATTTGCAATATCAGAAGCACTTAAATAATAGGAGAAGGGTACCATATAATATTCTGTTCCAGCTGCAGGTCTTGTCCCATTTATAGAGTCCTCTAATGATGCACTTATAGCATAAACACCGGGAAGTATCTCAGTACTTTCAAAATCAGTAAAGACTTGTAATAACATTAATTGAAAAACAGTACCTATTAACTGTCCCCCGTAACCCATACCCCCAAATAATGAACCAAAACCTTTTTGAAATTCTCGAATTAAACTTTCTCCATCTTGCTTATAATTAATCCCATCATCAAAAGTATTAGTGGATCCAGTAACCATGACAGGTGTTGCGACTACTGATGCGAGAAACAATGTAATAACCATTAAGGCTTTTCCATTTATTTTTTTCATCTTCTCACACATTAGTAATTTTAATAGATAAATTGATTCTTAAAATAATAATTAAATTTTTGATTTTTAATAATTTATATTCTAATTGAATAGAAAATTAAAAATTTGAAACCTTTTTGATTATTTCTTGGCAAATTTACTATTTTTTTTATAAAAAGTTAGCCTATTTAACATGGAATTAGAAAGATATCGAAGACAGCAGTTTTGAAACAATGATAGTAGTAAAGAAGCTTACTTAACCAAATAAGTCAAACCAATTTAAGAGTATAAATTATTTTTGCTCTATTTTTGTTTGGTACTTAATCTTCAATACGGTAAAAAGTATATAACAAGACGCTTATATACAATATTGCGGACACAAGTAGACTTGCAGTTCTTATAAACAACGAAAATTCAGCATCAGCTGTAAAGACAAAATTTGAGGCAATAAAGACTGCAGCTACGAAATATCCAAACATATGGCTCTTAAAGCCTTTATATTTAGATTTTCCACGAATATAATTCACAATAGATATGAATATGATTATAACAAAACCGGCAATATAAAACATTTGGATGATTGAAAAATTACTATAATCTAACCAAAAAAAGAATACAAAGAGGATAACTTCTAAAATTCTTACATTCCAATATTTCTTCTTTTCTGTTGTATCGACAAAAATTTGCTCATATTCACTTACACCTTTATTTGAAAATAAGATTATTAAAGATCCAATAGCTAAAGCAGTGAATAATGAATAAGAAATCATAAAAATATAATCAATATTTGGCCACCAAATCTTATTCCATAAGAATAATGGTAAATCTAGATATTGGGGAACTATGCTGATAGTGCAGAAAAGTGGAATTAATGCTGCAAAAACTATCATGAATTTTGTAAAAAAAGATATTTTAGTATTTTCCTCCCAACTTTCTTTTCTGAATGTAGTCAAACGCCAAGCAAAAGAAGCAAAACTCAAAATTGAAATTACAGGGGTAATCAAGGGAAACGCAAAGATAAATAAAATGTAAATCGCATTAATTCCGTAGAAAAATTTTAATCTTGATGGGACAACACTAATGATGTCATCAAATGAATCCATAGTATTAGCAAATCGATTAGCAAATAATATCAAGAAAAATAACCAAGAAATACTAAAAACTAATGGACATACTAACTTTACCATCCAGAAGGTAAAAATCGGGTCTCCAGTATACCATAAACTAAAATCTACTAAAGCATAAATAAAAAAGATACTCAAAGGAACTAGAATAATTGCCAAGAGTACAATTAAACGGGAAACTATAACCCCTTTAACTTGTTTTGACATCTCTTAACCTTACTATGAATTTATTATGATATATATAATGATCTACTAATTTAAAATGTCTTTTTTAGAGTAAGCAATTTGAATTTTCATATTTTCCTAATAACAAATAATGGGGAAAAAAATTTTTAATTAAATAATTTATCAATTTACTTTAGCTCCACAATTTGTGCAAAAATCAACTCCGGGTGGTATTTTTGCTCCGCAATTGCTACAAATAGCTGCGCTATCCAATGTAGGCTCATTTGAAACTTCAACTTTCTTCTCCTTCTTCTTTACTTTCTTTTTCCCTCCTGCGGGTTTGTATCTTAAACTACCTATAAATGCTCCAAAAACAGTCCCAACTAAACATCCTTCTAGAATTGCTGTAAAAGAAGCTAGGAGAAAAGGCAAATCCGTTAATCCTTCTGACAATCCATCTATTACACTTACAACTAATGACCCTATTCCAGCAATACGCCCGAGAATTAAAGGTATTAGAAAGTAAATTACAAAAGTTACAATAATAAACCCTATCCCAATAGCTAAACTGGTGTGAATTGCTTTTTTAGGAGTTTTAGCAGAAAGTGCACTAGCTACAGTACAAGCTAAAATCCACGGAAGAATCACTGAAACTAGTAATAAAACATCATCTGGGCGATAATAAAGGCACCAATGTATTGGGAAGAGTAATATCATTATAAGCCCTAAAAACATACTCAATAAAATCGATAAAAAGCCCCCCCCGGGTAAAAGTGTACCTAATGAGGAAAGCGCAACGTTTAAGTCATCAATTAATCCCCCTGTAATACTGCTCGTTAAATCTAATAAACTAAAAGAAACCCAAGAAAAGAGAGCTAACAAAATCATGCCCACGATTCCACTCCATACAACTCGACCAAATCCCATATTAATGTCCTCAATTAGATGTATTAAAGTTAATTTGAATATATTTGATATTCTCTTACTAAATCAAACTTGATTTTTATATTTATAATTTTGTTCTAGTCCAATTTTTATTAACTGAAATATCTAAATTAATGCTATTAATATTTTGGATTTAGATAATGCTAAATTATTACTAATTTCATAAAAATTGAAAAAATAAAATTTACTTAATGTTTAATATTGCGCCCTTTTCCATCTGAATTACTTTATTTGCATATGATGCTAACGACCCACGATGTGTAACAACTATGACGGTTGTCTCCATATCTTTATTTATTTGTTTTAATAAGTCCATTACATCTTTTTCGCTTTGTGGGTCAAGATTACCTGTTGGCTCATCTGCAAGTATTACTCTTGGGCGATGGACGATAGCTCTCGCTAAACCACACCGTTGCTTCTCACCGCCTGACATTTGTACGGGGTAATGATCTTTTCTTTCAAGCAGATTTACATCTCTTAAAGCAGCTATTGCTCGATTTTCTATCTCTTTTTCACGGAGGACCGTTGGCCATAAAAGAGCCATAACATTTTCTATAGCTGTTAGAGTAGGAACTAAGTTAAAATCTTGAAATACAAATCCAATTTTTTGTCTTCTTATTTTACTTAGTCTATCCTCAGTCGCACGAGCGATGTTTTCTCCATCAAAGATAATTCTCCCACTATCTGGGAGATCCAAACCAGAAATCACGTTTAACAGGGTTGATTTTCCGCAACCAGTTGGACCTTGCACGATCACAAATTCTCCTGATTTAATCGTTAAATTAATATCTGCTAATGCACGAATAATAGCTCCTGCTCTGCGATATTCTTTATTTACATCAATGGCTTCAATCATGGTATCCTTATCTACTGGAATCTTTTATCACCTCTTTATTCACCCACCCTTTTTAATGCTACTATAGGTCGTACTTTCAAAACTTTTCTATTTGCCAATAAAATAGCAATTATTTGAAAGAACAAAAATATAATGAACGTAACTACAACTGGTAGTAAACTAACTAATGGTAAATTTGCAATATTATATGAACTCCCATATACTTCTGCTACCCACGCTTCCCAATACCCAACTATTGCTACATAATGAAATAAGACTTCAATAACTAAAATAAAACCAAGAATTGTAGTAAATAAAATAAATCCAGAAACAAGGGAATTAATATCTCTATTTGTCCAACCAATGCATTTCAGGGTTGCAATGGTCTTGGAGTTCCTTCTAACGATAATCCAAGCATAGAGGAGTGATAAAAATATTCCAACTCCTAACGCTATGAAAAAAGATACAGAAGCAATTCCTAAACCTTCACTAATTATTAATTCAACCGAAAAGCTCGTCCAGAAGATTAAAATTGTATACATCAAACAAAAAACAATAAATTGTCTTTTTTCACGTAACACCATTAAAATTGCTTTTTTGAATAATCTAAATGCCAATTACTTCACCGATCTGTAAAAATTAATTTTTTATATGAATTGTTTGTACAGTTATATAATAAAATGACAATAAAAGTTTTGGGAAAAAATGTCATCTGAAATACAATCAATAATAAATGATCTTCTAAACGAAGAACAGAATGTTTTTGGCATTGCAGTCATAAATCAATCTGGAAGCTTAATTACTCAAACAGAAAATTGGGATATATCTCATGATCTTGGAACTATTAACGAATTACTGCAAACTAAATTAGAATTGGGTCAAAAAGGAATGTCTAGCATTTCAATCCAAGGTCTTAAGTATATGATTGTGGAAAATACAGAAGAACGTAAAATTGGTACTAATATTACAGGTAAAGGACATATAATAATTGCTCCTGTTCCAGTTGGAGGTACTGGTGCGTTAATTTGTTATATAAACCCACAAGTAGGACCACGGGATGCCCTATTTGCAGTACAATCATATGCATTAAAACTTCAAAATTTGGTTTAATATTATTCTTAATCTTTTTATATTATTTTGAATACCTATACTTAAATTAACAGAATTAATTTCCTTAAAAAAGGAGGGCATAAACGTGATATTACAGATACCTTTTATAAGTTTGTTTTCTACATATGGACCCCTCATAATATTTCTGAGTTTTGATATTGCGATACTCATTTTTGCTATCTTCATTTACAAGAAAAACTCATATAAATATGGATTATATCTAATGATTTCATCAATAATTTCTATAGTGTCAAATGTAATTATTATTGCAATTAATTATCCTTATTTAGGATATACGCTACAAGCAGTCTATGGCTTTCCTAGCTCTACGGTGGCTATTATATTAAGCATATTAAGCCTTTTTTTTCTGGTTCTTGGGGTTTCTAGTAAGATTCTACTATTCTTGGCAATTTACCTAATATATAAAACCCATAGACCACATAGAGACATTTAGTATTATAAATTTTAACTATTTCTTTATACTCAGAGAGAGAAGTTATTCCAATGATTAGCCAACAATTGGTTTAACATATTTTTAATTTTCAAAATTTGCTCCTTTTTAGATTCTATAAAAAGATCAGAACTTTCAAAATCAACAAGTTCAAAATCATTCTTTAATAATGCATTTAATGTAGCATAAATACAATGCGGTAAACCGATTAAACTATATCCCCCTTCTAATATAAATGCAATTCTACCATCACAAACTTTTTCAGAAATCTGCAGAATAAATTCAGCAAATTTATAATATGCCTCACTAGTTAAAAAGCAGTTACCAATAGGATCAGCAAAGTACATATCAAACCCTGCTGCTACAATAATGATGTCTGGCTTGAACTCATTTAATAATAATTCGATTAAATCGAAACATAAATAGAAGTCTTCATTTATTAATCCCTCAGGCACGGGGAAATTGACATTTTTACCCATACCTTCTCCATACCCAAGTTCATCAATAAATCCCAAGTCAGCTTGCGAGAAATCATATTCATGAATTGAAAAGTAAAGTACGCTTGGATCCTCATAAAAATAATGAGCCAAACCATCCCCAAAGTGGTTATCAATATCTACTATCGCAATTTTCTTTTTATAATTTAAGACATTTCTTAGATACAAAATGGAGGTGGCAATATTATTAAAAATGCATAATCCAGTAGACTTTTCTCTGAACGCATGATGTCCTGGAGGTCTTATAAGAGCAAATGTATGATTTACTTTATTTTCAATAACATTCTTAAGTGCTTGAATTGTTCCTCCAACTGCTTTCTTAGCTAATTCAAAGGTATCTTGAGTGATAAATACCTCTTCATCAATCAAACCACCACCCATTTTCGAAAGGCGCTTAACAGCATCAATGTGATATTGACTATGAGCGAATGAGAGAATACCTTCATCTATAATTTTTGGTTCTATCTTAACAATCTTCTCATCTTGAAAAATCCCCTTCTTATTTAAATAGTCAATAACACATTTAATTCTTAATGGAGTTTCAAAAGAAATGAAACTTGGTTTTGGATATAATGGAACATGCTTTAATGTAAAATCGTCATCAATAATTAACCCTAATTTTTTCTTCATATTCATCATATTGATTTGTACGTTTTAAAAAATACCTAGAATAATATATTTGAAATTGCTTAAATTAATTTAAAAGTAATATAATTTTAATTATAAAAACCTGAGTATCAAATATGGCTGTCATCGAAATTGTCTCAACTATCTTATTTAATATTATTCCCATTATTGTAATTATTATTCCCTATTTCTTTATTAAAAAAAGAGTAATAGGAAAGTTATATGGGCGGATTTTGCTTGGAATAATTGTATTTTATATAGTTTATTGGGTATTACCTATAATATTTCAATTAGGACAAGCTCCAATAGAGCTTACACTTGGATCTGGAGAAGAAGGAAACACGACTTTGGGAGTTAGTTACATAATTACTCATTTTATCTCACTCCTCTCATTATTTGCTTCTTACCCTCTAGTTACCCTTCCTTTCATATTCATTGTGGCACCTTTCATTTCGATCATATTGGTTTGGAATAGATTACGGAAAGAGAAATCATCTATTAAGGAATCTCTTTCTGGATTAACTTATCATTTAGAAGAAAGTCCTTTTAAGCAAATAAGAAATGAACTCATTAAGGGTAATTGGAGTAGAGAAAAAGAAATTTTAAAACTACTTATCGTTTTACTTCCAATTTCTCTATTTCTCCTTCAACTAATTCTCAGAATAACAAATCTAGAAACAGTTTCTCTAACTAATGGTGAAACCGCCCTTGGGTGGTTTCTAGAAATACTATTTGTGTATCTTGCTACTTTTATATTTAGTATTGAATTGCTATTTAGTTCTCAAATTGCATTGAAAGGGAGATATTTTGGAGAATCTATAAGGACTCAAACCTATAAGAGTCTCTATACTGTGGGTGCTCCAATATCTATATTATCAATAATACTATTTGTCGTTGAAGGTATTCAAGCTGGATCGGTTGTATCTATTCTAGTTATTTTTTATTTCTTTGCTTACTTTATAATGGCTTCAATTATATTCATTTTATTTTTAAAAATCTTTGAGCCTATCTCAATTCTAATCTTTATTAAAATAATAAACTGGTGGAAAAAAAGGAAACAAGAAAGCAAAACATTTGATACTAAAAATTGGTATTACGGTATTGTATTTGCCTGCTTGGCATTTTTTATATATTTTGTTATTAATTATCTACTATTCGGTAATCTCTATACTTTCATCTTTCCTAACGCTTCAGATATATGGAATTCTGCTAACTTCAATTCACCAACTCATAGTTTAGGTTATTCTCTTGGATTTGATCTGATGAATATATTTTCTTTTATCACATTGATTGTAGCTTCTCTTCTCATAGCTGTATTCTTTATGGTCTACAGTTTGAAATATATACGCAGTATTTTTACAGCAGTCTTAAGTTTTATGCCTATTATTATAGGACTTTCAATTTTGTTTTTTGTTCTCCCTGGAAGTCCAAATGCACTAATAAATTTTGAACCTGATACATATTGGATAACAGGACAAACGAGTTATACCGATATCTTTGGATTCTTGTTCTTTACTTTAAGAACGGCGGGTTTAGAGGCGAATCTCGGACCTGTATTGGGAATTTTAGCAGTTCCTTACATATTTACTCGATATATTTTTAATATAATTGTTTGGGGCTTAATCATTCATTACCTTCGAAAAGAATTTAAAACAAAGAACTTAAAACTAGATGAAAAACATTTGGAGAAACTAGTTTTCTCTTCAATTTCTGACTATATTACTATTGATGATTATAAGAGAGGAGAAATACAATATCTAATAACAAAGAATGAAGATATCACGCAAGAAACTATAAATTCAGAAAGGGAAGAAGTGCAAAATATACTTAATTCTCTTGGAGAAGATAAACTTTTGAATGAAATAATTCCATTTGAAGAAAAAGAGAAACAAAGGTTTTACTTTACCTTAAAATATCTTTTTAATAATAATTATGTGGATATCTTAAAACCTGAGTTCAGCTACATTTTCGAAAGAGTTGAAAAACAAGGACTCTACATAATCTATGATGATGGGAGAGGTATATTTGACTATAGCTTTGTTAAAGAAGTTTTTCATGATCCTGGATTAATTTCAGGGATGATTTCTGCTATTACTTCGTTTATCAAGGAGGCTACCAAATCACAAGACCTATTGAAAACAATTGATCATGGAGATATTACGATATTAATTGAATATGGAAAACGAATCTTTGGGGTATTATTTATTAAAGGAAAGCAAACCGCAGAAGTTCGTACTAGATTAAAAGCATTTGTTGAGAAATTTGAATCAAAATATCAGACAATTTTAGAAGATTGGAGCGGAGCTTTGGTACACTTTAAAGAAGATCATTCTATGGTTGAGGAAATCTTTCAAGAATAATAAAATACTTTATTACATCTTTTTTTTTGTTATTATTCTGGTATCGTAGCTACTGCTCTTACCCAACCAGCACTCGCCCTGGCAATTTTAATGGGAAAACAGTAAATGGTAGCCCCAATAGCTGGAACTTTATCCAAATTTATCATTTTTTCCATTTGGAAATACCCTCTATCAATACCTGCAAAATGCCCTTCCCAAATCAAGGATTTATTAGGTGTTTTTTCTTTTATTGATTTTTTCCATTTAACTGCTGTGATAGTAAATGGAGCATCCCACGACCATGCATCTATACCAACAACGTGAACGCCCTGCCTAATAATATGTAATGTTGCCTTTTTTCCGACTCCAACCCCATGAGTAATATACTCCTTTGTCCCATAATGCTTTGGAGCATTCGTATGTATACATACAATATCACCTTCCCCTAACTGATGTCCGATAGCTTCTAACTTATGATCAATATCTTCAGGATTCATCACATATCCCTCTTCATAATCGGTGCAATCCAGCATTATTAGATTACCAATCCCCCATTCTAATGGAAATTCATCAATTGTTAGAGCTTTTTTCTGTAAAATTTCTCTATCTTGAATAGGAGCATAATGCCATGGGGCATCCATGTGCGTTCCAGAGTGAGTTCCTAAAGTAAGAGTTTCTGTAGCCCAACCTTTCCCATCAGGTAAATGTTCTTCCGGTTTTAATTTAGGAAAAACAAATCCCATTTCTTCAGCGCCTCGGTCATGATTTCTATATTCGATATGAGGTTGTGTTAATGGCGGATCAAATATCAATTCCTCGGG
The DNA here is from genome assembly GCA_048940445.1 of Promethearchaeota archaeon. GTDB lineage: Archaea > Asgardarchaeota > Lokiarchaeia > Sigyniarchaeales > SOKP01 > SOKP01. The sequence continues at coordinate 4,507 of JBHLON010000004.1, read as the reverse complement.
ATTAATTATTGGAATACTTAAATCAATATATTTCATAATAATCTCTCATCCCGAATCAATTTTAATATTTAGCCTAATAAAAATTAAGATCGAAATTTCTATAAAAAAATGATGATGAACATCCCTATAACAGAAGAGGAAGGCAGGTTGTAAACCCTGTTAAAATGCCAATAGAGAAACCAATGATTAAGTTGGTAATTGCAGCCTTAATATAGAACCTGTTATAGCTTACAATTAACCATATACTAACTAATATCTCTAATAATGAAAAAAATGACCCTAAAGCAATGGCATAGAAAATTAATCTCTCAATTGATGTTAAACTGCTGATGTTAATAATGCCGTTTGTATTCCATGAATTAAAAATACCAAGTGAATTAATATAAATAAAAATATATCTATCTGGAATAGGATCAAGCACCCAAATTAATAAATACGTGAGAAGAGTTGATAATATTCCAATTCCAAAAATGATATAAAACGTTCCCAAAATTACATGGGAAAACTTTACTACTATTTTCTGTTCCCCATTGGTTTCATATCCATTAAAACCATACTTAGCATAGTTTTTTTTAAATCGGAATAAGACTAACACACCCAAGATGATTAAAATAAAAGATAGAATATATTTAAGAAACATAAACATAATTGAAAGGAGCTCTATAATCCAATCAACACCCCAATCAAAGTTTTGAGAATTTTCAATTAATTTTGATAGTAAACTCATCCGTAAATTAATTAAAAAATATGTATTTAAAGTCAGGCTTAAATACTAGAAAAAAAGTAGAATATATTACAATATATAGCGATGATAAGCTTTTGGATTAACCTATCAATAATTTTCAAAAAAGAAGAGTTAAATAGTTTATCTTATTCTTCTTTTTAGATGGTTAATTCCAATATTTTAGGAATGATCTAATATGAGTCTAAAGTGTTTCTACCATCCAGAGCGAGAGGCTAATTCTAAATGTGAGAAGTGCTCTAAACTAATATGCCTTGAATGTAAGATGGTTTATCACCAGACTGTGCATGGTGGTAGTGGGTATGCTTACACAAAAAGGTATGAGTATTGTCCTATATGCTACTATGACACACAAATTAAAAAGTCAAAAATCAATTCAATAGGTGGTATTATTGCTCTCAGCGTCCTAATAATCTCATTTTTTATCTTTACCTTTTCACTACCTCGTAAAGCTTATACTTACCCCGCTACCTACTTTCCTATAATCTTTCTGCTAGCTTTAATAATAATAGGGGGTATTATATTTGGGTACCTCCAATTTGTTAGAAAGCCCAAGAAGATGAGCGAACTTAATTCCAAAAAAGATCAGTTCTTAAAAAGTATAAATTCTCCATTAATTGAGAAAGATAATAAGGGAAAACCTTATTTCTGTAGTGTGTGCGGTAATAAACTTGATCCTGATGCTCTAATTTGTAGCTATTGTGGTACCCCTCTAAAAAATGAAATCTAAAAGATTTAAATGAATTTAAAACCAAAATTAAATTTTCCTACAAACCAATTCTCCCTTTCCGATAGGTACAATTAAAGCATCTACTCGCTTATCAGCTAATGCTTTATCTAACATTGGTTTCAAAGTCTCATAATGGTTAATTGCATTATCAGCAACTAAAATACCACCCTTAACCATATTTGGTACTAAAAGATCATAACACTCTCCATAAATTTCTTTCTCAGCATCTAAAAAGCAAAATGAGATGTTTTCATAATTAACAATATAATTAAGTGCATTACCTTCAATCAATTCGATTATATCCCCTAAATTCGTTGCTTCAAAGGTTTCTCGGGCTAACTTAGCTTTTTCTTCCAAAATCTCAAAGGTTACTAGCTTTCTTCCAAGAATTAAACATGCTAATGATATCCATAGTGCAGAATATCCTGCACTGGTTCCAATTTCTAAAAATACACCTTCTGGAGCCATAGCTGCCAAAATTGAAATAAATCTACCTGTTTCAGGAGGGATTTGCCGAAGTCTCGCCATTCTCAGGGTCCCATCCAGGCGATCTTGCGAATCTAATTCTTCCAAGTAGTTCATTCTCTCCTTTATTACTTCTGGAATATTATGAAACATTTTTGACTCATCAAATTTTATTAAATATCTGTTCCTTATGATTAAAATTATCCAAACAATTATTTAAGAATTTAAAGTTTACAAATTTGATAAAAGTTTCTTATGGATATTGAATAGAGTTTTTATTTTTTCTTTAATATTAGTTTTACACAAAATGTAAATTCAGAGTCTGATTTCAATGAAAATTTGGTAGAATAATTATTGAAAGATAAATTACTGAAATACTACTCACTTAAATAGTATGATATATTTCTTTGTATAAAAAAATTACAATGAAGGTGAAATTACATTCTTATTTGTGGATTTTGTAAGAAAGAGATTTCATTTCTAGAAAACGAGTCTAATACTGTGATAAAAGAAAAATTTAAGTTAAAATTATCGAGATTTTACGCGTTTTCATGCCCTCACTGTCACGCGTTATTAAATATCTTAGGACCTTATTAATTCCCTGCTATACAGCTTTAGGGGAGTAGTGTTCCGAAACTTTCCTAATTTTGTTTCACATTTACCTTGATTGAAAGATCAATCCACGGTCTCTTCTTCTTATATTTTTCATAAATTACAATATTAAATCCCTTTAACATTGGGTTGGAAAGGTAAATTCAGAGTCTAATTTCAATGAAAATTCCTTTAAAAAACGAAATAGAAAAGAATGATAAAGATTAGGTTTAGTAAATTATTTGTTATTTCATTTTCTTAACAACGCGAGTGTGTAGTACTTGAAAGACGAGTTCAAGGTTCAGTATAAATATCTGATAAATAAAATTGATTATTGCTTTGTTAATGCATTTTCTATATTATTTAATTCCTCTTCTAATTCCCTCTTCCGTTTTTGAAGCAAAAATTCTCGTTCTTTGAGTTCTTGCTCACTTGGTTTCTTTAGAAATGCTCCTTTCTCGTGAGCGGATTGCGAAGTTTTTAGTTCTTTCAGGACATCGCGTCTAAGATCACCGTTCTTTTTAAACGGTGGATCTGTTTTGTTAGGATAGATTGACTTATCAATTTCAGCAATCCTTCTCCTTACTGCAGATCTAATAAATTCAGACTTAGTTTGTAGTTGTAAGTGTGAATATCTATCTATTTTTTTGTATAATTTTTCGGATACCATGACTTTAATAAATTTCTCTTTTTTTTCATCCCTCATTTTAAACACCTATTACTGATCTAATTATGATCAATATGATCATTATGATCATTATGATCAATAGTATATATATATTTTTTCCTAATTTCAAATGAAATTGGAATGGAAAGGTATTGATTATTATATTTTACAGATGTTATGATCACATAAATAGGAAATGCAAGATTTCTAAAATATCAAAATATAAATATGTCTATTACGTATTTAACATTTCTATGATAGCACAAAGAGGTGATTTGTAATTATAACGGAATATCCAGAGCATATATTGTGCCCATACTGTAAGAAAGAGATAAAAATACAAGGTAAGTTTATAACCGAAGAAAACACAAGGGGAGAGGGATTCTTGGTAGGTGGGAACTCCGAAGATTTATTTACGTTAACACTTGATGTTCCCGTACGTGGACACACTATAAAGAAGAGAGAAAAATGGCGTAAGGCACTCATCCAAATAATTGTGTGTAATCATTGCAAAATGATACTTGGAATTGGTTGAAGTATTTTAAGCTAATGAAGAGCGAGAACTTCCTATAACCTCAAAAGATCTTCAAGAAGTATTTAATATTTACGACAGACCGTTTCATGTCATTTAAAGAAGTTAGAAGATTTTGGGTTAATTAAAAGAAAGAAACATGGAAGAATTAAGATAATTCAGATAAAATTTAATAAAAAACTAAAAGTATTTTAGCTTTCTAAAAGCTCCATACAATTTAGATCTTTTATAATACTAGTGGAAGCTTCTAATCTAGGCCACCAAACTATAGAAGACATACAACACTCCACCACCAGATAATTCTGTAAATATTTAATATAGCAAATAACTTATAATTTCACTTATACATATTTTCCTCCTTTTTAGGAGACGCACGGTTCGAGCCTTTTTAAATTTTGTCCCAATTTTCTTTGAAAATTGGATGGAAAGGTAAATACAGCGTCTGATTTCAATGAAAATTCCTTTGAAAAAGCAAAATATTCTTAAATCGATTTTGTAGTACCAAAACTTTAAAATGAAAAGCTCCTCCCATTTTTTCAAATTCAATTTATTTCTGCGAAAAAACTATAAGTTACATTTAAATATACCTTAAACATAGCATATTTTGCACATTAAATAAATATTTGAGGTGAGATAATGGCGCTTTTTATAGTCCTAGGTAACTTTACTCAAGAAGGTATCACTAATATTAAGGAATCTCCAAAACGTTTTGAAGCAGCAAAAAATTTAACTGAATCCCTTGGAGGAACTATTAAGGAGTTTTATTATACAATGGGACGT
>JBHLON010000029.1:0-43352 GCA_048940445.1 Promethearchaeota archaeon | reverse complement strand
TGAAAAATTACGGCAAATAGAAGCTCAGAAACGTGAAAAGCAAAAAGAATATGAAGAATTGCAAAAAGCACAAACCAGAGAAATTTCAGAGTCAGAAAGAGAGCGATTACAAGCCTTAGAACAACAAAGATTAGTGGAACAAGAAGAAGAAACTTTCAGGAGAAAAATAGATCAAATGATTGATAGTGCTGAAAAGTTAGCACGAGAATATGATAGAGAAATGAAAAAAGCAATTAAGAGGGGCGATTTATTGGAAAAATGTATATATCCCGAAGTGATAGCTATATATGAAGAAGTGAGGAGATTAGTCGCTGAAAAGGGGTGGCAAGATCAAGTAATTATATACTCTAATCAAATAGCTCGTTATCTTGATTTATTAGAAAAAGATGGTAAATTGCGATTAATAGAAGCTCAAAAACGTGAAAAGCAAAAAGATTACGAAGAATTGCAAAAAGCACAAACCAGAGACATTTCAGAGTCAGAACGCGAGCGATTACAAGCCTTAGAACAACAAAGGTTAATGGAACAAGAAGAAGAAATTTTCAGGGTAAAAATAGATAACATGATTGATAGTGCTGAAAAGTTAGCACGAGAATATGATAGAGAAATGAAAAAAGCAATTAAGAAGGGCGATTTGTTGGAAAATTGTGTGTACCCCGAGGTAATAACAATATATGAAGAAGCGAAGAAATTGGCATTAAAAGAAGGATTAGAAAAAGAAGCAAGTGTTTATTCGAATCAAATTAAAAAATATTCAGAATTATTAGAAAAAGATAACAAATTACGGGAAATGGAGGCTAATAAAGCTAGAAAGCAGGAAGAATTCAGAAAAATGAAGAAAAGGGGAAAAGAAGAACCAATTTCAGATTTAGACAACCAAAAGGTTAAAGAAGTTGAGACTAGAAGAAAATTTGAACAAGAAGAACAAGCATTCGAAACAGAAATTGATCAATTATTGGATATCGCTGAGAAGATGGCGCGTGAGTACGAAATTACCATCAAACGTGGTGAGTTCGAAAAGGAATGTCCCTATCCCAAGATAATAGAAATTTACAAAAGTATAAGAGAAAAAGTCTATATTAGAGGTTGGACAGAAGAGGCTAAGATTTATACTAATCAAATTATTCTTTATCAAGAAAAATTAGAACGAGACAATAAATTACGTGAGATCGAAACTAAGAAAGAGATAGAGCAGCAAGAATTTAAAGAAAGTCTAAAGAAAAGTGATAGAATGCAGACTCAAAAAATGCCCGAAATTGAAGAAAAGGATAAACAAAATAAGAAATTATTAGATGAAGCGATGAATCTTATAAACGATACTGAGAATGAAGTAAAAAGTTATGAACTGAGTTTGAAAAAAGATCTTCTGATTTATAAAAGCCCCTATGAAAAAGCAATTTCCAATTATGAAAAGGCTAGAAAAATATTCAAAGAGATAGGATGGGCAGAAGAAAGCAATCGTATACTTAATACAATTAATTTTTACAAAGAAAAAAAAGCAAGAGATGACAATTTAAGAGAAATTGAAAAAGAGAAGTTAGAGAAAGCTAAAATAGAAGAGGCAAGAGCTAAATATATACCTGAATATAAACCATTCGCTCGAGAACAAAAAATTATCGCTTTTGAAAAGATAAAGAAAAAACAAAGTCAAGATTCTGATCGAACATTCAATTTAATCAATAGAGCCGAGAGATTGGCTCAAGAATATGAGATTCAAAAAAAAGATAGCATTTTTAATGCTCCTTCTCCCTATCTTGAAGTGATTAGATTGTATGAACAGGCTAAGAATAGTTTTGAAAAAATTGGATGGAATGAGGAAGCAAATCAACTAGTTAATTCTATTAATTATTATAAAGATAAATTAGAATCCGATAAAAAAGTTAGAGAGCTAGAAGTTGAAAAGTTAGAGAAAGAAAAAGAGCTAGAAGAGAGAAGAATAGTGGAAGCAAAACTAGCAAGGGAAGCAGAAGCGGAGCTTTTAAAACAAAAGGCACAAGCAATTGAACTAAAAAAACGACAGAGTTTAGAATATGAAGCAAAGAAAGAACAAGCTTTCAATTTCATGGATCTTGCTAAGAAAGAATTAAAACAAAATAATTTTGATAAAGCGGTAAGATTTTATAGAAACAGCGAAAAAATTTTTAATGAAATTAATTGGCCAGAAGGAATCCGCATAATAAATGAATCTATTGAAATAATTAAAAAGAAACAAGAGGCCATGGAGACAGAAAAACGGTTACTAAAAGTAAAACAGGAGGAAGAATCGAAGCTAAAAGTTGAATTGGAAGAACAGATCGCTAAAGCTAAGGATCTTAAAGAATCGCAAGAAGAAAAAAGGAAGCAAGAGCTATTAGTAATTCAAGAAAAACAAGAATATGAAAAAAAAGTCTCAGCACAAGCATATAAATTATTGGAAGATGGAACCGAATTAAAAAATTTAAAAAAATTTGAACAAGCTTATGAAAAGTATATTATGGGAAGAGATTTATTCGAAAAAATTGGTTGGGTTCATGAGGTTAGCCGTATTAATAATGATTTATTGTTTATTCTTAAAAAGGAAATGAAACAAGTTGAAAAGATAAAGGAAATGCAGAAGAGAAAGAAAGAAGAAGACAAAAAGATTGAGGTTTTACTTCGAGAAGCGGATGAACAAAGTAAAGAACGTGAAAAAGTTAGAAAAGAAGAGAAACGCAAGCAAAGAGAATTAGTGATACAACAGAGATTAGAAGAAGCGAATAATACTATAAAAGATCTAAAATATAACGAAGGAATCCTAAAGCTTAAAAAGGTAATTAGAAAATTAGGGAAAATTGGCCAAGAAAAACAGATTAAACAATTACTTAAGCAAATTGACGTAATAGAGAATGCAAGTCAAATTCCAATAATTACGATTGATGATATTGAAAATAATGAAAATATAGATAAATTTAATATAGCCTATCAAGCCTTAGACAGAGCACAGAGATCCTTATCAGAAAATCAATTTATGAAAGCAATTTCTGAATTTAACGAGGCAAAATTCAATTTGAGAAACACAATTATTGGTAAAAAATATATTCCGATAATACAAGAAAAAATTAATTCTTACAAGAAGAATCTGGGGATTAAAATAGAACCAGAAGAAGAGGTAGAATTTAAAAAACCTTTGGATGATAAAGGAACATTAAGAGATAAGATTGCAGCACGGAGAGCAGAGCGAAAAAAAAGAGTAAATAAATTACTCGGAAAGAAATAAGTTTCCCAACCTATATTAATTTTAAAAAAAAAATAAAGAAAATTATATTAATTCTTGTATTTGGTGTTCAACATCTGTTTGAACCATTGATGGAGTGAGACTCTTTTTCACAGTTTCCTCAATAAGATATTCTGTTTTTATCAGGTCCCGAATTCCCACTCGTATTGCTTCTGATCGATTGGGAAACTTACCTTCGGACACAAAAATTTCTAATACCTTTAAATACGATTCTGGTAAATTTACTGAGATTAATTTCATGTAACTTCATTTTATTTTGTATATTTACATATATATCATATTATTGACGTAACATATTATTATCACGCACATATATAAACCTTTCAATGGAAATCAACCCTAAGAAATCCGACAAAAAGAATGTCATTATTTTACACTGTACATTTTTAAATTTAGCTAATGATTATAGATAATTCTTATAATAATCATAGAGAAATAATTATCTTTTAGATTAATTTAGAAAAGTATATATAGGTAACGCTATATGTTACACGTAACATAAAAATTAAATTAAAAGAAAAGTAAATTCCAGACTAAAAGAGAATAAATATGTCAAGTATTCAAGCTCAATTAAAGGAACATCTAGAAAAAGGCGCGGATTGGGCAAAAATGGAAACACCGGTGCCTGGTGTGTTTGTTGTAAAAGTGCCTGCGACTAAAACAAGACCTTCATTATTATTTATTGAAGTTAATCCGCTTAAAGAAGACGGCAATCCAATGAAAAGAAAAGGTTTATTTGTAGGATCCAAAGAAATGTTAATTAAATTCGGTGAAGCCTTGAATGATGATAAAGTTTTTCAATTAATTGGAGAAATTGAAAAAGTAAATCCCAAATTTAAATCTAAATCAACTAAAAAGCTTGAAATGTAATAGTAAACTTCAAGATAACTGTTTTTTTCTACTTCATTTCATGGTTTAAAATATAATTATGAATTAACTGCAATTAAAGAGAGATAAAAATAAATTAACGAGCGGATACTCCGTCCCATGCTTTAACTTCAGGATCTTCATATCCGCAAACAGGGCATTTTTGATTAACCTCCCATGCCTCTAAAGCAGGATGTACGCGTGTAAATAGGGATCCGCATTTCTGGCAGACTAAGTATTTCGCACCACACTTATCACACATCTTTAGTTGCCCTTTTTCGACAAACCTGAAAGTGCGGGCCATCCATTCATCATGTACTAGCCGAAAGTTACTACCACCACACTGAGAACAGTTTTTACCATTTTCTTCCATTTCTACCATCTTTTCAAAAGAATTATATAAAAAGAATATTATTTTATATATATAAATTTTACACTTAGAGAAATTCCGTTTAGAAAAGAATCCTTTAATCTATTTTATTTAAAAAAATGTTTTAATCTTAGTAATTATTAATTATTTTTTTAACCTATACTTTTTTAAATAGGTATATACTGAATACAATATTGTAATTAATAAACATATAAGTAGAGAAAAATGTCAATTAAGATAGACCTTGCGACTCCTGAGCAAATTAACGCATTAAGAGAGCTAACTAAGCAACTTGTAGAGGGTTTAGGACAAGAATTTGACCCAAAAAGATTCGATTGGGGGATTTCTCGAAGAATATATGATAAATTGCAAAGACACGGTATACTTATTGCTGTGGATGAAGATAAAGATGATAAAGTGGTAGGAATGGTTATTGCTGAATTACGTATTGATCCTTTTGGAACTTCTGAAGGATATATTAAACAAGTATTTCTTAAGGAGGAGTATCGGGGTAAAGGAATTGGAGAATTACTTATAAAAAAGGCTATTGAACATTTGCGTAAAATTAAAGTGGAAAAAATAAAGGTAAATATCAAAGAACAAGCAAAACTCGCAGCTCAACTCTATGCTAAGATGCATTTTAAAAAAGTGTATGAAGTATTAGAATTAGATTTATCAAAAGAAAAATTTGAAGATTAAAGTAAAATAATTAAGTAAATGACTGATTTAGAAACTCCTTGGGTTGAAAAATATCGTCCAAAATCATTTAAGGATTTAATTAGTCAAAATGTCGCTATAAATAATTTAAAGGAATTTGTAAAATCAGGTGATATGCCCCATTTAATTTTTACAGGACCAGCAGGTACTGGTAAAACAAGTACAGCTTTAATTATAGCAAAAGAAATGATTAAGAAAGAAAGTTATTATAGAAATGTTCTTGAACTAAATGCTTCGGATACTGTAAGGATGGATTATGTTAGAAATGTTATTAAGGAGTTTGTAAATCAGAAAATGATTATTGATGACACTTCTCTGAAGTTTATAATTTTAGACGAAGCTGATAATATTCCGGGACAAGTTCAACAAGCTCTTAGAAGGATTATTGAGTTGTCATCTAATAACGTTAAATTTATATTATTGTGCAATTATATCAACAGAATTATCGATCCTATTATTTCTAGATGTGCCGTATTTAGGTTTGTATCTCTTCCAGAAAAAAAAGTAATTGAAAGACTGAAATACATCATTGAACGTGAAGAAATCGAGATAATTCCAAATAAACAAGAACTTTTTTATAAAACTTTATTTTTTATATCTGGTGGAGACCTTAGAAAAGCAATTAACACGCTGCAAATGTCTGTAGCATTGCAACTCACAGACAATTTAGAGACAAATGAGATATTAAGAATATCTGGTTTTTTAGATGAGAATACGTTAAAAAAATTGATCAGCAAAATTGATGAAAAGGACATAAGTAGTGTTAGAGAAATTATTAACATGGTCAGTAATCTCGATAGTAGAAATTTAATTAAACAAATTTCAGAAATCCTTCCCCAACTTAAAATTAACCCTAAAAACTTGAGCTTTATTATGTCCTACATAGGATCTATTGATTATCGATTAAGCCAAAGCGCAGATGTGAAGATACAATTAACATCTTTATTGGCTGAAATTATAAAAAATATTAGCGCTTAATATCTATTGGTGTAATAAATGAGCTCAGAATCTCCAATTTGGCGTATTAAATATTTACCTCGAACATTAAAAGAAATTTGTGGAAGAGGATTAATAAAGGAAAGACTAAATAATTTTGTTACGTCAAAAAATTTTCCTCATCTTCTGCTCTCTGGACCAGAAGGTATAGGAAAAACTACACTTGCCACATTATTCTCAAAATTATTTTTGGGTGATTTCTTCGATGCAAATTTTAGAATTGTTTATGCTAATGTTCCTTTAACCAGTGATGAATTAAAAGAAGCTCGATCTGAAGCTTATATTTCGACAAGTAAAATAGGAAGTATAGCGGGAAAAAAAATTGCTACCCCAGCATTTTTACAAGTGAAAATAAAACCCTTTATTGAATTAAAAGTATTGGGAGAATCCCCATTTAAAATTTTAGTAATTAAGAATTTTGAATCTTTAGGAACAAATCAACAAGGATTTCGAAGATTAATGGAAAGTTATGGAACTAATTGTCGTATGATATTAATAACTAATAAAATTTCAAATATCATAGATCCCATCATTAGTCGTTGTCAAATATTTATAATTTCTCCAGCAGATTATAAATCATTTAAAAAGTTAATTTTAGAGATTTCAGTAAAAGAATTATTAAAGATTGAAGATGATACAATTAAATTGCTTTATAAACTTACAGAAGGTAAAATTGCTAATGCAATAGATTTATTACAATTAAGTAGTATAAAATCCAAAATTATTGATATAAACAAGCTTTACAGTAATTTACTTAGCTCGCAAAAAGATCTAGTGAAAAAATTATTATTGTTATGCTTTAGAGGGGATTTTTCAAAAGCAAGAGAACTATTTCGTAAAATTCAGACTAGTTATAGGTATTCAGCTCATGAAATTTTTAAGTTTTTAATGGATGAATCTCTACAATTACCAATTAGCACATTTAGTAAATGTAAATTAATAGATTTAATTTCAAGAGCGGATTTTAGAGCAGTAGACGGATTAGATATGGATATTCAAATTTCTAATCTAATAGCAAAAATTTGTTATTTCTCTGAATTCATATAGGTGAGATAATGCCAAGAAAAGTAAAAAATCTCCCATGGGTAGAGAAATACCGTCCATCGTCAATCAAAGTTATGGCATTACCAATAGCTAAGATTAAAGGTCATAGAATAAAACTTAACGAAGAATTAGAGGCTTTTATCAATGAATTTTTTAAGGAGATGGAAAGAATCAACATTGAGAATAGAAAAATTAGGCAATTTAATCGAATGCATCTAGAGAAAGAACAAAAAGATGAAATTAAAATACCTCCTGAGAAAGCAGCGGTTCTTCTAGAAGGCCCTCCAGGCATAGGAAAAACTTCAATAGTATACGCACTAGCAAATGATTTGAATATGGAGGTGATCGAGACTAATGCATCTGATACTCGTACCAAAGCAAAATTAGAAGCTAAATTAAAAGAAACAGTAAAATCAAGAGGTATAATGGATTACATCACAGATAATAAACGTAAGATAATACTAATTGATGAGGTGGATGGTATTTATGGTGTTTCTGATAGAGGAGCGGTACCGACAATTCTAAATCTGATCCAAGAAACTCAATTTCCTATAATATTGTGTTCTAATGAATATAAACAAAATTTACAATCACTTTATAATAAAATTAAAAGATATGAGGTTAATCCTCTCTCAACCAAGGAGATATTAAGGGTAGCAAAAAGAATTCTTAAAGAGGAAAAAATAATCGAATTGAGCGAAGAGGATTTAACATTGATAATAAATAAAAATAACGGAGACCTTAGAGGCGTGATTAATGATCTTGAAGCACTAAGTCACGGATCTATGGATAAAGATTATAAAGATTTAATATTGAAACTAAGTAGAGATAGTTATGAAGAAATTTTTACTTTAATTAGAGATCTATTTCAAAAGATTAGTACACTTAGAGAAGCTCGCATTTTAACTGATAAATCTGATGTTGATTACAATTTTCTATATAAGTGGGTCAATGAAAATCTTCCTAATTTTATTATTAATAAAAAAGAAATTGTTGATGCCTATGAGAACCTCTCAATAGCAGATGAAATCTTTGGCAGAATAAGGAAAAATCAATACTGGTCTCTTTTGCCTTACTTTTATGATCTTTTTGCTGGAGGAGTTGCTTTGTCTAAATCAGATAAATCCTCTAAAACGGGATTTCAAAGAGTTCAATTTCCCAGATATAGTTCATCCTCTTTTTTTTCTTTAAGCGCAACTGAACAATTGTTTACTGAAAAAGTAAAAGAAAAATATTCTATCTCTAAAATAGAAATAATTCAGAATTTTCTTCCCTTTTTGAGATTGCTATGTGGAAGTTCGAGAAAGCATTTAAAAGAAATAAGTGATTGGTTCGGATTAGACGCTAAAGAAAAGAAGTTATTAAAACAAAGATGAAATTTATAAAGCTGAACTTTAATATTTATAGTAACTTAATTTTGAAAATTTGTAGCTATAATAAATATGGCAGACGAATTAAAGCGCCTTAGAATTCAAATCTATTTTGATTGTATTTGTGGTATTATCTGCTCTGGTATTGCGATTTCGGGGTTAATTTTATCAACTATTTTTAGACGTATTTTTAATCCCTATTGGTATACATTAAGTCTTAGTTTTTGGATTATTTGGCTATTTCTTTCTATATTTTTAATATTATTAGGAATGTATACAAAAAAGAAAGAAGAAAAGGTTCTACGAAAGGTATTCAATCAGAGTTAGATAATAACTCAAAATTGGGTAGATCAAATCTTGTCCTTCTTAAAAGATTAATGCCATTTTAATCTAATTTATTAACCTAGTTTGAAGAATAGTTCTTTAAGAGAGAGATCTTTTAGATCGGTTGTCTATATTGTTCCTTTGGATTTGATCTCAGCTGATTTCACTAAACATTACCATAAATAAAACTTTTATATTTGAGTTGATTTAGAGGTATTATAAAAACCTAAAAGTTATGTTTTAAAATGACAGAATTAAAAGAGAAAAAAATAGGCAAACTTAAGCATCCATTAACACATTGCCCTAATTGTGGAAATGAAATAAAGGATATGAATAAAACTCATTGCGAGACGTGTGGGGCTAAAATAATGGAATTCGGTCTTTCTGATGCAGAAAAAGAAACTAAGATGTCAAGGAGCTCTCGTATTAATTTAGAAATTAGTGGAGCTGCTTACTTTAGCGGAATATCCATAGTTTTATCAGCAATCTTAGCACCAATAATTCCACGTGTTCCGGGTTGGGGAATCGCATACTTTGACCCAGTATCAATTGTGTGGGTTATGTGTTTCTTTATATTTGGAACAAAAGCAGGATTATTATGTTGCGCAATAGGAACATTAGGTTTAATGCCTTTTGATCCTTTTGCTCCAATAGGTCCATTAATGAAACTTTTTGCAACACTTTCTTTAATTATTATTCCTATCATTCTATTAAGGTTATATAAAACTGAAGAGGGCATTAGAAATAGTCAGAAACTTAAGAGTGCTTCAAATTTCATTATAACCAGTGTTTTAGGCGTTTTATTAAGAATAGTGGTAATGTTGTTTTTTAATGTACTATTATTTTTAACATTATTTTCTGATTCCTTTGCATATGTTAATCTTGATTTTTTAGGGATGAGCAATATAACTGGATGGACAGCAGTCATCATTGTAGTTATCTTTTTAAATGCTGAAACTAGTTTATGGGATTTAATGATACCTTATTTTACTGTGTTCGGATTAAAGTTGGATCAGAAATTCGAAATATGGTAATCCTTTTCTTTTTTTTGATTGATTTAGATTTTAAATATCTATTTATAATGTTTGAACATAATCTATTAATAAATTGTAGATTAAAATATTAAAAACCTACAGTATTTTGAGAGGATCAAAATTTGTGCGAAAAATTTTGAATTCATACAATATAATGAAGAAGATGGAATAGGCACTATTAGTTTAAATCGCCCAAATTGCATGAATGCTTTAAATTATCCATTATTAATGGAAATTGTAGATATTATAGAATCAAAGAGAAGAGATAGAAACATTCGCATTTTAGTAATAGAAGGTTCTGAATCAGCTTTTAGCTCCGGTGATGTTTTAAAAAATATGGGGCCTGATGGTGTTCGTTTTAAGCCTTTAGAGGATGGATCTAGAATGCCTCATCATAAAGTTATAAGACTCATTCGTGAGATTAGAAAACCTGTAATTGCATTAATTCAAGGTTACTGTATAGGGGCTGGATTTGAATTATCTCTCTCTTGTGATTTTCGATTAGTCGCAAATAATTTGAAGATCGGAGACTATCGTGCTTCAAGGGC
Source organism: Promethearchaeota archaeon (assembly GCA_048940445.1). Lineage (GTDB taxonomy): Archaea > Asgardarchaeota > Lokiarchaeia > Sigyniarchaeales > SOKP01 > SOKP01. The sequence continues at coordinate 32,829 of JBHLON010000029.1, read as the reverse complement.
GATTTGTGTAATGAGTGGCGCAAGTTGGCTTTTACCAAGGATAGTAGGATTTAGTCGTGCCACTGATATTATTCTAACTGGAAGATTACTTGATGCCCAAGAGGCTTTAGAGATTGGTTTAGTAAATAAAGTATATCCTGTATCAGAGTTTAAAGCAAAAACAACAGAATTCATCAGAAAAATGGCTGAAATGCCAACAACATGTATTGGATATAATAAATCTATGTTAAACTTTTCACAGTACAATGAATTATTTCCTTCATTACAATACGAATTTGAATTATATCTAAAAAATATAAGAACTCATGATTTTGGAGAAGGAATGAAATCTTTCCTTAAAAAACGAGAACCTAAATTTAAAGGAAGATAAAGATTTCTTATAATTAAAAACTAAAAATTAATTATTATGTTAGAATCCGAAGTAGTTCGGGATTTTTTACTAAATGATGTGCTAGAAAGGTTCTTAAGGTATGTTAAAGTTTGGACTACCTCAGATATAAGCTCTGCTTCTTTTCCATCAACAGTTAATCAATTTGAATTAGGTAAAATATTATTAGAAGAATTAAAACAACTAGGGTTAAAAGATGTCTTTCAGGATAAAAATGGATTTGTATATGCCAATGTTCCGCCTAGTAAGGGGATTGAAAAAGCACCTCCTTTTGGTTTGTTAGCACATTTAGATACTTCCTCTGCTGTAAGTGGCAAGGATGTAAAGCCTGTTATCCATAGAAACTATAAAGGAGGGGAAATAAAATTAGCAAAAAGTCTAAGCATATCTATGCGCGATTCAGATAATTTAACAAACTATATCGGTCTTGATATAATTACATCTGAAGGAGACACTCTTTTAGGGGCTGATGATAAAGCAGGTATTGCTGAAATTATGGCAGCTTGTGCAGCTTGGATCAAATTCCCAGAATTAAAACACGGTCCAATCACAATATGCTTTTCACCAGATGAGGAGACTGGAAAGCAGGCAATTCTCAAAGTTGATGAGAAAAGATTACCTAAGATTTGTTATACCATTGATGGGGGTGAAATAGGTCAATTGGAATATGAGTGTTTTGATGCATGGTTGGCAATTATTAACTTTAAAGGATTAAATGTTCATACTGGACATGCTAAAGATAAAATGGTTAACGCTATCCATATAGCTTCTCGATTACTTTCAGAATTGCCAGAATCAGAATCACCAGAACATACTGAAGGAAGAGAAGGTTTTTTTCATATTACTCAATTAACGGGAAATGCAGAGGAAGCTTCAGCAAGATTATTGTTAAGAGATTATGAGTTAGAAGGAAATGAAAGGCGTAAAAGTTATCTCAAAACCTTAAAAAGCTTATATGAAATCCGATATCCTGGTTTAAATATAGAATTAAATTTTACACATCAATATGAAAACATGTTAAGATATGTGGAGAAAGAACAGAGAGCAATTAGTTTAGCTAAAAAAGCAATAGAGTTAGCGGGATTAGAAGTGAAAGTTCATTCCACTAGAGGAGGTACTGATGGATCTTTACTTAGTGCTAAAGGAATTCCAACACCGAATATGTTCACAGGTGGGGAACTCTTTCACTCCAGAAAAGAATATATCCCTACATTATCGTTACAAAAAGCTACTGAAACTATAATCAATTTAGCTGAATTATGGTCAAAAGAAATATAAGAAAGGTTAATTGTACAAATTATTTCTTTATAATTTTTGTAAAATCTGTCATCGCAAAGACAACAATACAGATAAATAATAAAATCGAGACATAAATAAACGCCCATGTTATCGAATAATCATAAATTAATCCAAAAATAAAAGATTCAACCAAAGATATAAGTCCTACTGAGAGATAGTAATATCCATAGGCACGTCCACGTTTTCTTTTTCCGGTTAAATCAGCTATATATGCCCTCGAAATGGGATCTACCGAGGCCATATAGAATCCATACATGATAAAGATTATAAATATTAACAGAATAGAATATAGAGATATTTCAACAGGGAATGCTAAAATAATACAACTGACTAATAAAATAGATAATCCTAAGATAATCACTGGTTTACGTCCAATTTTATCTGATAAAGTTCCAGTTAAAGGAGAAAATAACGCATAAATAACATTACTCACTAAATATAAAACTGGAACCAAAAATATCGCTGGAATAAAATTTAAGGCTCTTATTTGAAGAAAGGCTATGTTTAAACTAGCAAACTCAATAACGCCTAGTATAATAATCAATTTAATAAAATTTTTTCCTAGTTTCCTATCAACTTCAAGATTTTCTTCCTTAAAACCTAATTTTTTATCTATTTCGTTTGGATCTATATCTTTTACAATAAAGATTAGACCAATTGCAAAGAACCCCGGAATAATAGAGAATAATATAATCTGAGGTAAAGTCCATGCTATAAATAAAAAGATAAACGCTAAGAGTGAACCTATTGCGGCACCTAATGTATCCATTGCCCTATGCAAACCGAATGCTTTTCCCCTTTCTGTAGCATAATATGAAATTAATGCGTCTCTTGCAGAAGTCCTTAATCCTTTTCCAAAACGATCAGCTGCTTTTAAGCCTAGAACATATTCCCAGGATGGACTGAATGCAATAAATGGTTTTGATATATTGGATAACGTGTAACCTGCAACAACAAATGGTTTTCTTTTATTAAATTTATCACTTAACCAACCCGATATTCCTTTTAAAATGTTTGCTATAGCTTCAGTGACTCCTGAAATTAAACCAAGGGCTAAAGCTGTCCCTCCTATGTCCAAAATGAATACTGGCAGAATGCTTTGAATCATTTCACTTGAAATATCCGTAAAAAGAGATACTAACCCCATTATAAATATTTGAATTGAAACCCCAAGAATTAATCTCTCTTTTTGATTTGACATCCTACCTTCATCAGTAACTAAAAACATTTTTTAAGAGAATGAATATATTAAAATTAATTGAAAAAAAAAATTTGTGATCCAATGTCAGAAAAAAATACATTAGAGGTAATTGAAGGAACGCTTAAATCTGTAGAAGATAATTTTGAGCAATTTATCAACGTATTAGAGACTGCAAAGAATGAGTTAATGGTTTTAGAGAGAGATAAAACAAAATTAAGCCAAGATAAAGATCTTTTAGAAGGTGAAAAGAGTCAACTTGAAGAAGCTACAAAAATGCTAGAAGCTGAAAAAAAAGCTTTAGAACAAGAAAAAAGAGAATTAGAAATAGAAAAGAACAAGTTAGAGTTTGAAAAAGAGGAAAAGGAGCAAAAAATTGGGGAATTAACTGGTGAACAATTACGATTATTAGATGAATATAAAAATTTAAAAATTGAATTGAAAAAATTTATGAAAATAGCTCAAGATCAAGAAGAGTCTGAATATAACTTCGAAAGAATTAAGGCGTTATTGTCCATCACTATGCTCTTAATACAAGAAATATGGCAGGGTCAGCCTCATTACCGAATATTATTGACTCTCCATGGTGATAAAGAGGAAATGACGCGTGATGAGATTAAAAATACTACAGGAATTTCTGGTGCAATGGTGCTAAGAGCAGTGCATGAATTAGCAAATATTGATGTATTAGAATATAATGAAGATAAATCTCTTGTTAAATTAAAAAAACGACTTTTTCCAAAAAAAGCCTTAGAAAAGAAAGCAGAAAAATAGAAATCAATCAGAGTATTATTTCACTATAACCATTTCATGTAAAGTATCTCCCACTTCCTTAAATGTTTTGCCATCATAAAAGAAATCGATAAGATATTTTGAATTTAATCTGAAATAGCCTGGTTTAATTCTTAGTAAATTTTTAGCAAGGAATCTAACAAATGGATTTAATTCGAACAATAAGTTATTTGCATCAATTACTTTTTGGACCTCAAGAGAAATCTTCTGCTGTTCTGATAATTTAAACATTAAATATTGTGGGTATTTATTACCTGCTTTTTCACTGTATTGAAAATTCTCTTCTATTAATTCGAATTCGCCCGTACTTAAAATAATTTCTTCACTTTTAGTAACCATTAATATATTTATGGGATAATCATCCATTTTTTTGTTGCATTTAATATAGGCGTAAATTATAGTGAAATTTTCTGAGTATATTCGACCCCAATACCAATACTGTACAACTCGAACCAAATTAAATGTCAGCCAATTATGATCATGATAACCAATGCCTTTTACAGCAATTTCTTCACCATTAACCTTGATTTTCCCCTCAACCTCCGCCTTGGGGATTGCTACAGACCATCCAAATTCCCCTAATGTGCCAAATTCAGTAAAGCCTTCTCCAGGCATCCATCCTCTTACTTTTGGTTTATAAAGTAAACGTATCCCGAAATCATTTTCATCTAAAAAGATTTCATAAATAGGTAATTTCTGGCTTGAATAATCAACTTTAATAAAATTATTTCCTATCTTTACATTTGCATCTTCTTTTGAAGCTTTAAAGTCTGAGCGTTTATAATTATAGATTTTCTGTATTTTGTCTCCATTGGGGTTATAAATCGTAATCTCTACTCCAGTTTTTCCTGTACGCTCGTGTTTAGCACGAAAAAACCCCACAACCATATATCCGTTATCTAAACGTGCATCAAAATACCACCATTCAAAATTTCCCCTCTTTTTCATATCAATATGAAGTCCATCATTTTCTGGCTTAAAATCACGAATGTACCCATCTTTTTTTCCAGGACCTAACCAAACCTCTTTAATCTTTTCTGTCATAGGACTCATTTAAAATTTAATTTATTAGAAAAAATATTTAAAGCTAAAATAAACTTTTGATTGTATTTATTCAGTCAAAATTTTAATTAATTTTAACATACTAAGTAGTTTAAGAATACCTTTAATCTTTATTTTACCTGAAATTATCTTCAATGAGAGTTTTAGCATTGTTAATCTTTTCATTGCAAGACTCAGAAAAAGTTGTGTATCCATTGAAATATAAGCATCCCATCCTATCGAATTCCTGTTTAAATTAGATTTTGGTTTATTTGGAATGCTTTCAATCTGTAATTTACTATTATCAATTATTAATAACGCAGCATAGTTTAAATTTGTAGGATTTATAAGGACTTTGCGATTCGTATTTTTAAATTTATCTTTAAATTTAGGGTTATCATTTAATGGCATCATTATATTAGCCAAAAGTCCTGCAAAACCTCTTTGTTTATTAAAAGTCATTATTATTTTGTTCACCGTTTTTGTTTCCTGAAATATAAAATCCAGAATCAGAAACACCATTTGGATCAAAATTTTCTTTTATTTTTCGTAGCCATTTATTATGATTCATCAGATATGGACCCCACTCATCATGTAGTTTATCCCCTTCTATAAAAAATGGAACTCCCAAATGTTTAAGTAAGTCAACTTGATTGCTTACTTCCATATATTCTGCCATTCCTTTAACACTTTCTAAATTTGTCTGATCATAAAATGTAGGTACTTCCATATGGAAAAAATGGCCTGATTCATATGACGTCATCCATGCACCTTCCCCAAAATCGTTTGCAATCACTTCTCTCTTAATATATTTTTGCTTTACGGGAATATTTTTCTTTTCAGTTTGAAGACATAGTGCTGCAGCATCACATTGACCTTTTGCTGATTGAAAACCTCCTGTAGCTATAAAACCATGATACCCAAGATTAGCACGGAGACATTCAGCATAAAATATAGGAGGGGGATTATATTTAGTTCCAATAATATTTCGTAAATTTAATTCTTCCAATAAGAGATCCATAACTTTCTGCTTATAGCTAAATTCACGGTTAGTTCGGGCTGCTATAACAATTAATAGCGGCCTTTTCATACCCCCAAATGCAATTTTATCAATTAGGCTTTCCAAAGTATAAGAGAATATGGCCATTATAGCAAAATTAGACATATGACTGCAAATAAACGCAATTTCTTCTTGTTCAATCCTTAAATATACTTTCTCTAGATTACTAAAATTCTTGCAATCTACAACATAAGCCCTAATAAATTCTGGTATTTCAAAATCATACATGGGAGCATGTCCTCGTGCTATAAATTTCGAATTACACGGATATGGGAAAAGCTTTATTGCTACCTTGGTAAATACTCCAAGACCAGATTTTGTTCCTAACCACCCTCTCATAATTCCTCTTAAACTAGGACCTGGACCATCTCCTGAAAACCAATCAGGGTTGCTTTTTAACCCAATTGAACCTAACCTTAGAATTTCTCCAGTTGGTAAAACCCATTCAGTACCTAAAACATTTCTAGCACTATGTCCAGTCTGAGGAGAAGTAAATCCTGGACCTGCCATTGAAGTGTGGCTGGCAAGAGGTGAGGTCATTGGACCAGCACCCGGCATATGAATATTTAACCCAAATTTCATTACTTCTGCTTGGAGTTGGGATCCACTAACATACGGTTCAATTACAGCATAAAGATTTTTTATATCTATTTTTACAATCTTATTCATTCTTCGCAAATCAAGTATTACTGAATTATTGGTAGAAGGTTGATTCCACGGACCAAGACCAGTACTTTGGGCTTTGAATAGTATTCTATATTTGTTACAAAGTTGAACAATTTGGCGAACTTCTTGAGTACTAGAGGGTAATATTACTGCTTTGGGTACAGGAGAGAATGGAATAGGATCTTTGCCTTCCATATAATTTACAAATTCTATACACCAATTAAAAGCATAAGCATTAGTCATTACTTCACTATCATCAATATTTTCAACACCAACTACTCTCTGAAACTCTTTTAGAATTTCTGGTTCTAGCATTTTTTATATCTCCTTAATTTTTAATTGGTTTAATTTTTCAGTATCCATACCCATTGCCATTAGAATTAATTCACTAATATCGATGTATTTTAATTTAGAATCATAATTTAGGATTGCATCTTGAAAATTTGTTGAACAAAATGGGCATACTGACACTAAGATATTAGCACCTGAATCTTCAGCCTCTTCAATCCTCAATTTTGCTGTTTTGAGAGCCATGTCAGGAAAAGCCGATTTTACTCCTGCTCCAGCCCCGCAACAATAAGAATACTCCTGAATTCGCTCCATTTCAACAAATTCTAAATCAGGGATCTTATGGAGAATATTTCTTGGGGCATCATAAACACCTTTAGCACCCATCCTTTTAGGTTTAGGGGGGACATTTATAGAAACTAATGGCATTAGTTGAACTTGATCACCATCCCATTCCTCATATCTTTCAGCATTTCTACCTAGATGACAAGGATCATGATAGGTTACCTTAAGCGGAACATTTACAGTTAGTTTTAGTTGTCCAGATTCGATTAATTCATTAAAAAGTTCTGTTATATGCAAAATCTTGAGATTATAATCTCTACGTAAAGAATAATCTACTTTAAACGTATCATAACACCCTGCGCAACTGAAAACGATTGTATCTATCGCTTTAGATTCAATTAAATCAAGATTTTTATTGAGAATATCCTCAAATGTATTTACATCTCCAATTCGTAATATAGGACTTCCGCAACAAATTTCATCTTTCAAAATGTTAAAGGCTATACCAGCTTTATTCATAATGCGAGCTGTTGCTATCGCAATTTCTCTTCTCCTATAAGAAGAAGTGCATCCAACATAATATAGTATTTTTGCATTTGGATCGAGTTCAATATCATCAGGTAACCAATCCAACCTTAGTTCATGTGGTTCGTTATAAGGATTATTAAGTTCTTTCACAGCTTTAATGTATACTTTTTGTTCAGGCATAGGTCCACAACCAATTTTCACTAGTTTCTCTCTTAGTTTCATAATTATCTCCAGTGGTTCCAAAGTATTCATATACTTACAAGTAATATCGCAACTCCCACATTCTGTGCATTTATAGACTATATCACGCAAATCTTTAGTTGGTTTAATACGCCCCATCTCATAAGCAAGCGCTAGAATAATTTTCCCTCCCCCACTATAAGTGTGAAAATTGTATATATCAATTGCGGGACAGCCTGAAGCATATTTTTGACTTTTTATTTGCACTTGGGGTATCCATTTGCATACTGAACAACGCACACAACGTTTTATCATCCGTTGATAATCTTGTTCACTAAAATGCTCAATTGTCATAACATAATACCCCCGGATTTAATACATTATTTGGATCGAAAATGTTCTTTACTTTCTTTAAGGCATTAATAGTCTCTTCGCTATGATGACTATATACTTTATTTGCTAATATCCCATATGGTCTATTAAAAAAAGCGCCTTGTTCTATTAATTGATTACTAACTTCTAAGATTTTGTCTTTAAGAATATCTAATAACTTAATATCGCTTGGATCATAATAGATATCAAATTCACAGTGGTATGATGTTCCTTGATTTATGGGCTGAAAATACACGCCTAAATCCAATGGGAGTTGTTCTTTAACTAGAGTAGTTAAAATAGGTATTCTTTCAAGACTTGATAAAAAGAATATATCTTGATACCCTCCGGTTAATCTTAATCTCCAAGCATTTGAGTCAGCTTGACTTAAAACTTTCAAGAGAGCCTGTTCTTCAATTAAGTCATCATTTTTTGAAATAAGATGTTCTTTTTTTTTCAAGATATCGTTAATATCATCTTCAAGGTAGGAGATTTTATCATGTGATAATCTACCTCTCCCAGATAAGACATAAATTAAATTCCAATTATCTAAATGTTCAGCTAAAAGTTTAATTTCATTAGGACGTTGTTTTACCAAACAAGCTAAATTAAGATTATTTATAATGAACAATTCGTCACATAATCGATATTTGAGCAATTCGTATTGAAATTCTAATAACTCTGTAATGCTTTTCGATTGGAAATGATATGTTTTCTGAATCGTGGGAGAATATTCTAACTTTAAAGTAGCCCATGTCACAATTCCCAAACTTCCTTGTGCTCCTTGAATTAATCGAAATGGACTAAACTGAGTAGGGCCCATAGGGTTTACGAATGCTTGTCCTGACTTTTTTTGCTGTTTGATTGTTCCTGGCCCTGCAGCTGTACCTGTTCTAAATAGATCTCCTGTTCCAAAAACTACTTCGGTACATAATAATGGATCTGAACTATCCCAGTGATAACGGGGAATAGTGATTGGTTCTCTTTCAAGTGCACTTGTAAGTACTGATTTTGTATTTTTAGGATACAGCGGCAATAACAATTTTAATCCTTCTTTTTCCAATTTAGGGATCAGTTCTTCAAATGTAACGCCGGGTTCAATCATCACAACTCTATTTTTCTTATCAATAGAAATTATTTTTTTCATTTTAGATAAATCGATAACGATACTATTTTCTTTCCTTGGAATGGTATCTCCATGATGTCTAAGTTTAGAACTAGAACTTATAGGAATAACTGCAAACTTCATTTTATTTGCTAATTCAAGAATTTTTTGTACTTGTTCAGTTTTGAATGGCCAAACCACTAAATTTGGAATTGTTCCCTGTAAAAAGCTCATATCCTTAGAATATTTTTCCAAAATCTCTTTATCATAACTGATGTTTTTTGATCCACAGATATTTATTAATTTTTGAAGCAAACTTTTGTCATTCAATCCCATCATATCCCCTTTAGCATAGTAAATATCTACAATTTTTTAATCTTTAAAGATGTTTTGATTAACATAATTAAGTTATCTTTAAATAGGGTTAATATCCATCTTTCTTTATATAAAAAATATCGGGTGAAAAATTGAAAAATTTTGACATAATAATTGTTGGTGCTGGACCTGGAGGTTCTATGACTGCAAAAATTGCTGCGGAAAAAGGGTTCAAAGTTATATTTTTTGAAAGGGGGCGTAAACCTGGCGAAAAAAATTCTTCCGGTTGCGGGTTAGGACCACGTATGTGGAAGGAGTTTCCAGAGATGATGAAGGATCTAACTCCTGAAAAATGTCCCTCTCTAAGAGCTGGAGCTGCTGCTCGAAATTATTTCATCAATAATGATGGAGAAGTAGCTGGTTATATCATGACGCGACCTACTGAATCCGTATCTTATGAACCCGCTAAAAGTTGGATTACAATGAATTGTTATAGAAGTGAGTTTGATCCTTGGCTAGCAGAATTTGCTACTAATGCAGGTGCTGAATTAAAAACTTCTACGTTGATTGTTGATCTTTTAAAAGAAGAGGGTAAGATTTGTGGCGTTATTGATGAGAACGGAGTAAAATACAATTCTCCAATTGTTATTGGAGCGGATGGTGCTGTCTCAATAGTAGCTAGAAAGAGCGGTTTACGGACAAAATGGGCTTTAGAACAAATCACAATAGTACCACAATATGATTTCAGTTCTCCTTCTAATAAAATTGACGATATTATGGGAGATGAAGCACTTGCTGTTTGGTGGTCAGCAATATTTCCCGCATCTTATCAAGTATTTTTTCATGATGGGTTTCATCAAGGTTTGGGAAATTGGTTGGATAAATGGGATAAAAACCCGTTATTTTATTTAAACCGTGTTATTGGATTAAAGTATTATCAGAGGTTATTAAAAATATTGGAAGCTAAACCAAGAGAATTGCAATCCCACCTTTTACCTTGGTTAAAATATCCTTATAATACACATTCCCATAATATTATACTTGTTGGAGATGCTGGAGGATTTCCTTGTCCACTTGAAGCTGAAGGAATTTATCCAGCTATGGTAACTGGGAAAATTGCAGCAGAAGTTGCAGCTGATGCAATTAGTTCAGAAGATTATTCAAAAACTAAACTCTCTAAATTTGATCAATTATGGAAAAGAACCAGTATCGGAGAGGAATTTGAAACAGGAGAAGAACTATATAATATTTGGAAAGCAATGCCTTTTAGCCCCAAGGAGACGATGAGCTGGTTTATACCAATGTTTATGGAAGTTATGGGAGGAATTTATGATTGGTCTCAACCACATGCAAAACGAGTTCGCCAAATTGCTGCTCATATTAAATCGTATATGCCACAAGCCTTACCGTTTATCATGAAGTATGTGTTTCCCCTTGTTGCGAAAATTTTTGAAGACGATCTTGACAAGATAATGGATCCACAGAAGTTGATGACAGCAATCCCAAAAATTATGGATCTACTTCCAAAGAAAAAAAAGTTAAGGAGGGAAAATATTTGAAGATATTAATTGAAAATTTGACGGAACATATTCCAGGAACAGGCGATTTCATCTCGATTGATAAGAATAAGTGCAATAAATGTGATAAATGTCTTCAAGTGTGTCTAGTTAATCTATGGTATAAAAAGGATAATATGATTTATATATCCGACGATTATAAAGAAAAATGTTTAGAATGTGCTGCCTGTTACCATGTATGTGAGGTTGGAGCGATTAAATTCCAATATCCACGAGGGGGTACAGGAATCATCTATAGAAAAGGCTAGCAATATAGTTTATATAATATATTTTGCTTGATCATTCGAACCTAATACTTCTTTATTTTTTCTCTTTACCATCTCAATCAATTTTTGTCGAGCTAGACCCAGATATTGTCTAGGATCAAAATGATCTGGATGTTCAAATAAATGCTTTCTTACCATACTAGTAAATAGTAAACGACTATCAGTAGCGATATTGATTTTGCATACTCCATATTTAGTTGCCTTTTTCAACTGATATTCTGGGACTCCAAAAGCTTTTTTAATTGCACCACCATAAGTATTTATTAAATCAATTGATTGCTTTAAAACAGAGGAGGCTCCATGGAGTACAATAGGGAATTTGCCCAGAATTTTCCTTATTTCTTGAAGAATGTCAAATCTGAGCTCTGGTATCTCGCTTTCGTCTTTTACTTTAAACTTATAAGCCCCATGAAAAGTTCCAATGGCTATAGCTAAGGAATCACATTCTGTCCTATTTACAAAATCTTCGACTTTCAGAGGATCAGTGAATTGGGGGTTATTTCTTTTTTGTTTGCTATCTGGTCTGCTTACGACGCCTAATTCAGCTTCAACACTTACATCTCTTTCCCGAGCAAAATTTACAACCTGTCTCGTAATTGAGATATTTTCTTCATAATTTAAATGACTACCATCAATCATTACACTTGAAAATCCGTTTTCTATGCAAGATTTACATAAATCAAAAGAAGTTCCATGGTCTAAATGTAGTGTAATTGGAATCTCATAACCCAGCTCTTTTACCATTTCAGTAATTCCTTTCCCTAAATATCTAAGAATGGTCGCATTTGCATACTTAAGCGATCTAGGATTAATTTGAAATATTACGGGGGAATTTGTTTCACAACAACCTATTGTTACCGCTTGGATTTGCTCTAGATTACTGACATTGTAACCAGGAATGGCAAACTTTTTCTCTAAAGCTATTTCGAACATTTTTTTAGTATTAGAGAGACCTAATTCTTTAAACAAAACCATACTTGTCACTTTTTATACGATTAAAGATAGTCATCTTATGTATGTATAAAAAAGCTTAAAAGTTGAAGAGTTAAATATGTTTTTATAATGAAAAAAGAAATTTATCGAATTGATATTCACCATCATATTGTTCCTCCTATCTATTTATCATCACTTGCCAGATTTAATATCACAAAAGTTAGTAGTTCAAGTTTCCCTAATTGGAATCCAGAACAAAGTCTCGAATTAATGGATCGCCAAAATATAGCAATAGCACTAACCTCAATATCTACTCCAGGAATCTTTTTCGGTGATATCGATTTCACTAAGAACTTAGCTCGGCTGTGCAATAATTATTTGGCAGATTTAATAAGGAAGCACCCAAAACGTTTTGGAGGATTTGCTGTCTTACCTATTCCTGACTATGAAGCATCGCTACAAGAATTAGAATATGCATTAGATAAATTAAAATTAGATGGGGTAGGAATGCTTACAAACATTAATGGTAAATATGTTGGCGACCCCGAATATAACGATCTCTTTGCAGAACTGAATAAACGAAACTCAGTAGTTTTTATCCACCCTAATTCTCCTCCTGACGAAAAACTCCCTAATTTAAGTTTTCCGGCTTCTACTTTAGAATTTGTATTTGATACAACTAGGGCAATTGCTAATCTCTTATATAATGACATCTTTAAAAAATATCAAAATATTAAATTCATTTTTGCTCACGCTGGAGGAACTGCTCCTTATATTGTGTGGAGAATTTCATTTGGTAATAAGAAATTGAGGAAGTTTTTCCGAAATCTTTATTATGACACAGCTTTATCTGCTACTAAAAGTGTTTTTCGCTCTCTTATGGAGTTAGTTGATATCTCTCATATCCTTTTTGGCAGTGATTATCCATTTGTCCATGAGATAGTAGTGAAGGAAATGATCCAATTGATTGCTGATAATCAGGATTTTGATGAAGAAAGTCGATTTATGATAGAACAGAATAATGCATTATCACTTTTCCCACGGCTTAGATCCTATCTTTAAATGAAGACCAGAAAATAGTTTTTCTAATCAAATTTTATTTTTAGTTTTTGAGTGATTTCTTTATATCTTGAACGTAGTGTTACTTCAGTAATACCTACTAAATCAGCTATTTGTTTTTGGGTAAAAGATAGCCCTTTCAATTTACAGCTAATATAAATTGCTCCACCTACAATACCTTTTGGATCTTTTCCGCTAATGGCAAAATTTGAAGTAAATAATTTAACTATTTTTGAAGCTAGAGTTTCAATTTCTGAAGATAATCCCAATTCTGTAACATATCGAGGGATAAGATTTATTGGTTTAGTGTTTGGGGCCTTTAAGTTTAGTTCCCGGATCAGAACGCGATAACATCTTCTAACATCTTTCCCTTTTTCTGCTGTTTCTTTTAGTATTTCGTGAAGTGTTCTAGTGACTCTATATTTTCTTACAGAATAATATAGACAAGCAGCAATCATGGAATTTATAGATCTTCCACGGAGTAATTTACGCTTAAACACCTCTTTATAAAGTTTCATTGCTTCTTCCTTTACGTGGCTAGGTAAATTTAAGTTGTTTGCTATTCTTTTTAATTCTGTGGTTGCAATTAACATATTGCGTTTTTCCCATGTCATTCTGGTATCCCATTTGGTTGCTCTTTTTAAATCAGGATTACTGATTTTCTTTCTATCAATGGTAGTCGTTAATCCTATATCTGGTACTAATCCAGAAATAGGTGTACCAGTTCTTTCTCTTTGAGATTTTTCTTCAGTGCTATAAGCTCTTCTCCCACTATGAGAAAAATCGACACTTTTTTCTTGAATTACTAACCCACATTGATTGCACACAATATCACCGGTTTCTTGAATTGAAATAATAGTACCGTTACATTCGGGACAGATATTAACAATTTTTTTTGCATAAACAACATTCATTTTTACATCACTTTAAATATCTTATAAAAATAAGTATTAAAACATAAAAAAATTGAATTTTTAACAATTAACCCCTCTGAATTTTTCCTACTTTTTCAAATATTAAAGCGTCATGTTTATTCAAATCAACTTTAATTAAATCCTCATCATTGATATCTCCTTCTAAAATTTTGAGGGATAAAGGGTTTTGTATATAATTTTGGATAGCTCTTTTAAGGGGTCTTGCTCCATAATCTGGGTCAAAACCTTTTTTAGCTAGCAAGTCTTTTACAGCATCTGTTAACTCAATCTGTATTTTGTGTTCAGAAAGGACTTTATTCAAATTATCTATTTGTATATCAATGATCTGTTTAATCTGTTCTTCTTCTAAAAAGTTAAACAAGACAATTTCATCCACACGATTTAAAAATTCAGGTCTAAAGTAATTCTTGAGGGTATTCAAAATCAATTCTTTATTCTCTTGTTTGTTATCTTTCCTAGATTCGAGTATATATTGACTTCCGATATTACTTGTCATTATTATAATGGTATTTTTGAAATCGACAGTCCTTCCATGACCATCAGTCAATCTCCCATCATCCATAATCTGGAGTAAAATGTTAAATACATCTTGATGAGCTTTCTCAATTTCGTCAAATAGAATTACAGAATACGGTCTTCTTCTTATCGCTTCAGTTAAATATCCACCCTCGTCATATCCTACATAACCAGGTGGAGCTCCAATTAATCTTGCAACGCTATGTTTTTCCATAAATTCTGACATATCAATTCTTATCATGGCGTTTTCATCATCAAAAAGAAATTCCGCTAATGCTTTTGCCGTTTCAGTTTTTCCTACACCAGTAGGACCCATGAAGATAAAAGTTCCTATTGGTCGATTTGGATCTTGTATACCTGCTCTCGCTCTTCTTATAGCATTTGAAATTATCTGCAGAGCTTCATCTTGGCCTATTACACGTTTCTTTAACCTATCTTCCATTTTCAATAGTTTTTCACGTTCTCCTTCTAACATTCTTGAAACAGGAATCCCTGTCCACTGTGATACTATTTTTGCGATATCTTCTTCATCTACCTCTTGCTTTAACATTGTTTTATTTTTTTGAATTTCGCTTAATTCATCATTATATTTCTCTAAATCTTTTTTAAGTTGATTCAAAACACCATAGGTTAATTCAGCAGCTTTTCCTAGATCTCCTCTTTTTTCTGCTCTTTCAGCTTCAATTTTAGTTTCTTCTATTTTTTTTTTTATTTCGGTAATTTTTGAAATTATATTTTTCTCATTATTCCATTGTAATTTTAGGTGGTCACTTTCTTCTTGAAGATTATGCAGTTCTTCATCTAATCTTTTCATCTTTTCTTTAACTGACTTATCGCTTTCTTTTTTTAAAGCTTCTTTCTGGATTTCCAATTGAATGATTTTTCTTTCAATTTCATCGATTTCAGTTGGCATACTATCGATCTCAATTCTTAATCTTGAAGCAGCTTCATCCATTAGATCAATAGCTTTATCTGGTAAAAAACGATCGGCTATATATCTATGTGATAATGTCACAGCAGCTATAATTGCTGAATCCGTTATTCTAACACCGTGATGAATTTCATACTTTTCTTTTAATCCTCTTAGAATTGCTATTGAGTCTTCTACTGATGGCTCATCTACAAATACGGTTTGGAATCTACGTGTTAATGCAGCATCCTTCTCTATATACTTTCTGTATTCATCAATAGTTGTTGCTCCAATTGCTCTTAATTCCCCTCTAGCTAATGCAGGTTTTAACATATTAGAAGCATCAATTGCTCCTTGAGCTGCGCCTGCTCCAACTAAAGTGTGTAATTCATCAATAAATAACACATATTTACCAGCTCCTTTTTCAACTTCTTTAAGAAAAGCCTTTAATCGATCTTCAAACTCTCCACGATATTTAGCACCAGCAACCATTGCAGCTAAATCCATTGCAATTATATCTTTATTTTTTAATGATTCTGGAACATCATTATTTGCTATACGTTGAGCTAATCCTTCAACAATTGCAGTCTTTCCCACTCCAGCTTCTCCTATCAAGACTGGATTATTTTTTGTTCTTCTTGAAAGAATATGCATAACTCTCCTTATTTCATCGTCACGACCAATAACGGGATCAATTTTATTCCTCCTTGCTAAATCCGTAAGATTTCTGCTATATTTTTCAATTGCTTGATATTTTCCTTCTGGATCTTGATCCGTAACAGTTTGACTACCTCTTATAGATGTCAATGCCTGTAGAATTCGATCATGTGTAATCCCGTTCTTCTTAAGAATAGGATAAATTGATGAAGATTGCTCTTTACATAAAGCTAAAATAATATGTTCCGTACTTAAATATTGATCCTTTAATGATTCAGCTTCTTTCCATGCACTATCAAAAATCTTTCCTAAAATAGTTGATATAACAACATCAGTCGCACCTGTTCCTGTAACTTTAGGTATTTTTTCTAGTTGCGTATTTAAATCGTGCAATAATTGCGGAATATTAATTCCTAATTTATTAAATAAAGGATTAGTGATCCCATCTGGTTGTTCTAATAGTGAGATTAATAAATGAACTGGCTCAATTTGTTGATTATCATTAGTTTGAGCTAATGATCTTGCAGTCATAAGAGCCTCCTGAACCTTTATCGTAAATTTATCAAATTTCATCATTTTTTTGAATATCACCTATCTATAATCCTACTGCTTGTAATTTTTCAATTAATTGTTTTTGGGTCTTATTTACTTTTTCTGGAATCTTAATTTTTATTTTAACTAACAAATTACCTCGTTCCTCTGAATTTATTATGGAAAATCCTTGATTTTTTAACCTTAAAGTAGATCCATCAGTAGTTCCTGGTGGAACTGTTACAGTTAAAGTGTTGTTAATACTTGGAACAGTAATTTTTCCTCCTAACGCAGCAACTGAAAAAGGTATTTCTTGTTCCACATAGAGGTCATCTTCCCTTCTCTCAAAAATGGAATGAGGCTTTATATGTACGGCAATATAGAGATCACCAGCAGAACCACCATTTTCTCCAGGCATCCCTTTTCCTTTTAATCTTAATTTTTGGTCATCTTTAATGCCTTTAGGGACATTAACTGTAAGATTTCTTATTTCACCAGATATTGGATCCTTATACTGAATTTTCATTTTTCCACCATGAAAAGCATCCATAAAGTTAATCTCCATGTCATATCGTAAATCATCTCCTTCTCTTGGATAATTATATGATTGTGAACGAGCTCTTGTACTACCAGTGCCTCCTCTTGAAAAAACATCAAAAATATCACCTAAGTCATTAAAAAAATCAAATCCTCCTCTAGAAGATCTTTTATTTCCAAAGATTTCATTAAAATCGAAACCTCCAGGGTTACTTGACGTTGAATAGTAGTAAGTTGTTCTCCCATCAGGGCTTGTATGGACGCTTCCCCCTCTTGGAAATCCTTCAGTCCATTGTTGGTAAGAAGACGGATCTCCTTCTACCACTCCAAACCTATCATACATTTCCCTTTTTTTATCATCACTTAAAATACCATAAGCTTCATTTACTTCTTTGAATTTCTCACCAGATTTAGGTTCATCTGGATTTACATCTGGGTGATACTTACGAGCCATCTTCCTAAAAGCTCTCTTTATTTCTTCTTTTGTGGCTGTTTTAGGTACTCCTAAAATTTTATAATAATCTTTACCCATCTTTCAAACCCCTATATTTATAATAATTAACATTACAATTTTGAATTAAAAATTAAAAAAAAATTAAAAAAAAAGGAACTATTCATAATCTGCATCTACTACATCATCTTGACCAGTAGCTCTTCTGAATTGCTCTTCCTCAATTTCGTCTTGAGATTTTCCATGGTTTCCATAATTAGAAGCTTGATTTGCACCTCCCATTCCTCCAGGAGGAGTACCTTGATAAGCACCTTGTTGTGGACCTTGTTGTTGACCGTATATACGCGATGAGATCTCATGTAATGATTTTTGTAAGGCTTCTATTGACTTCTTAATTCTTGTAACATCATCAGACTCCATAGCACTTCTTAAATCAGATATTTTTCCTAGAATTTTCGTCTTTAGATCACCAATTACATCTTTATTTTCATCTAATAATTTTTCCGTTTGATATATAAGTGCTTCTGCTTGATTTTTCGCTTCGGTTAATTCCTTGAACTTTTTATCTTCTTCAGCATGTCGTTCAGCTTCTCTCACCTTTTGTTCAATCTCATCTTCAGACATTTTAGTCGAGGCCGTAATCGTTATACTCTGACTTTTCCCAGTTCCCTTATCTTTGGCTGAAACATTTAAAATACCGTTTTGATCTATATCAAAAGTAACTTCAATTTGTGGTATCCCTCTTGGCGCAGGGGGAATCCCAGTCAAATGAAATTTACCTAAAGTGATATTATCAGCAGCTCTGGGTCTTTCTCCTTGTAATACGTGAATTTCAACAGCAGGTTGATTGTCGGCTGCAGTACTAAAGATCTCAGCTTTTCGAGTCGGAATTGTTGTATTTCTATCAATAAGCTTAGTAAAAACGCCCCCTAAAGTTTCAACGCCTAATGACAAAGGAGTTACATCTAATAATAGTAAATCTTCAACTTCACCAGTTAAAACTCCACCTTGTATTGCAGCACCCATTGCGACACATTCCATAGGATCAATACTTCTTTCTGGTTTAATCCCCAAGTAATTTTCAAACTTCTCTTGAACACTAGGCATTCTCGTAGGACCGCCTACTAAGATAACTTTATCGACTTCTCCTTTCTTTATATCTGCATCATTTAAGGCTTTAATAATTGGAGCCTCTAACCTTTTTAAAACTGGATCAATTAACTGTTCTAACTTTGCTCTTGTAATTGTTAAATTAAGATGTTTCGGACCAGTATCAGTAGCTGTAATATATGGTAAGTTTATATCAGTTGTAATTGATGTTGATAATTCAATTTTTGCTTGCTCTGCAGCTTCTCTGACTCTCTGTAATGCCATAGAATCTTTTGTTAAATCAACTCCTTCTTTCGCTTTAAAATCATCGACAATATAATCAACCAAAATTCGATCCATATCAGTACCACCAAGTTGAGTGTCTCCAGCAGTTGAAATAACTTCGAACACTTGATTGTCCATCTCCATTATAGTAACATCAAAGGTACCTCCACCAAGATCTAAAACTGCAATCTTCAAGCGAGCATCTTTCTTGTCTAACCCATAAGCTACCGCTGCGGCAGTTGGTTCGTTAATTAAACGTCGGACGTTTAATCCCGCGATCTTTCCCGCATCTTTGGTAGCTTGTCTTTGATTATCATTAAAATAGGCTGGTACAGTTATTATTGCATCAGTTACTTCTTCACCCAAATAGGCACTTGCATCTTCTTTGATCTTTCGTAAGATCATTGCCGATATTTCTTGTGGAGTATAATCCTTATTATCAATCGTAACTTTATAGGATGTCCCCATTTTTCGCTTAATTGCAGTAATCGTTCTATCAGGATTTGATATGGCTTGTCTTCGCGCTGGTTCACCAACTAATCTCTGTCCATCTTTCGTAAATGCTACCACTGATGGAAAAGCTTTTCCACCCAATGTGTTACCTTCGGCACTTGGAATTATTGTAGGCTTTCCAGCTATCAATACAGCAGCAGCTGAATTTGAAGTTCCTAAATCGATACCAATTATTTTTCCCATAAATTTCACGCTCTTTCTATTTTTTTATTTAATTTTTTATATTAGATTTTAATTTAGATATTTTAACCCCTGCGGGTTTCAATACTACGTTATTTAAATAATAACCTTTATCAATCTCTTCAATTATCGTATTTTCAGGAAGATCTTCACGCTCTTCAACCATAAGAGCTTCATGTTTGTAAGGATCAAATTTATCTCCTTCACAATTCATCGATCTTACACCCTCTTCTGCAAGAATTCTCTCAAAGTTCTTTACAATCATCTCGAACCCTTTTATAATATGCTCATTATTTTGTAGTGTCTTTAAAATCTTTAATGCTCTTTGTAAATCTTCATGATGCTTAGCCATTTTTCTCAAAATTTTCTCCTTCGCTTGTAACATATATCTTTCATTTTCACGTTGGTTTGATTTTTTATAATTTTCAAAATCTGCTTGTACTCTAACTAATGAATTCAAATATCTTTCAGTCTTTTCTTCTAGTTCTTTCAGCTTTCTGCCATGATCTTTCATTTCTTCAAGCATTTTATGCAGTTCAGTATTTTTTGCTTCAACTTCTTTAAACTTTTTAAGGAGCATATCGTATTTTTCAGATAATTCTCTTAACTGTTTATATTCAGATTTCGATATTGTTATTTTGCTATAAGGGTCCTCTAATGACCTGCGAGTTTTGAAAAAATCATCATAAAAATCTTCAAATACCATAATCTTTTGTCCTAAATTTTTTTTTCAATTTTTTTTTGTCAATAAACTATTTATTGTCAATCATTACTTTACATATATGAGTTTACATTAATAAAGGTTTCGATTTCAAATTAAAAATCTTAAGGTTTCTTATAATTTTATTATATATCTTAATAATAAAGAAAAGGGTTTATCTTATAAGTCGATTTTTTAAATTGAGTGAAAATTGTTAAACTTAAATATATAAGCTTCTATATGATTAATGTGAATTCAGAAAATAATCCCGAAAGACTTTTAAAAGAGTATAACGAGGGAACCTTAAAGAAGAATTCATTAATTGACATTTTAATTTCAAGTGCTAGTTCAAAGATAGATCCATATACTGCTGAACAATGTATTATGATATTAGGAAACTTAGGGGAGAATGAGAAAATTTTTAAATTTCTCGAAAATTGTGCAATCTCTGACATACATCCGATAATTAGGGCTGCATCGATAAAAGTTATTTTTTAGAATTATTTATTAAAGGGAATAGAGGTCATTAAGTGGGTTATACAAAATAATAATTCAGATCTAGTAATGGCAACAATTATACAATTGTTTAATAAATATCAGAATGAAAATATTAATAATTTAAATGAAATGTTATTAAAGAGATTTTCAGAAATATTCAAGGTTACTATCCAAGAAGCAGAATTTTTCATTAATTTGTACCTAGTCCTTCCGAGCGAAAAGATTAATATCAATGGGAATTATACTTATGAATTCCACAATATTTTTCATACCCCACGGCACCGTTCTCACTTTATTGGAACTAAAGAAAATCAGGTAGTTTCACTAAATTTAACGAATCTCAAATTGAATATCATTCCAGAATCAATTTGGAGATTAAAATCATTGAAATATTTGACTATGAATTATAGTAACTTAAAAAATCTACCAAAAAACATTCGGTATTTAAAGAAGTTAAAGTATCTAAGTTTGATCGGTAATAAGTTAAAGAATTTACCCCCTTCACTTCTCTATCTAAAGAAATTAAGGTACTTAAATTTGAAACAGAATTCACTTAATTTCTTACCAGAAGGGATTGGTCAACTTGTAAATCTTAAAAATCTAAATTTGTTATACAACGATATTCAGGAATTACCAGATTCTATATATGAACTAGCAAAAGGGAAACGATCAAAAAGATACGTAAGATCCGGTGTTGAACCTCAAGAGGCATCTGCATTAGGATTATTTGAGATTCTTATTGGATTTAAACTAATAAAAATCTCAGAACAGTTGCTTCGACTTATGAAGAGTAAGCAAATGTTGTTACATGAAGCGAATTATTACATTTTAGATGAGAATGGACATGTAGTTAAAATTTTTCTCTATTCTCGTTCTCCTATATTGAGTATTATCCCCAAAAACATAAGCAATTTGAAATATCTTGAAGAACTTTACCTATATACTAATGAAATAAGAACTCTTCCTTCTACAATACAAATTCTACATAATTTAAAAGAACTGCATTTGAGTGAGAGTAAAATAAAAGCAGTTCCTGCTGGTTTAAAAAAATTCATAAACTCAATAAAAAAATTTTCATATTAAAAAAATTTGTAAGTCATATTTATCTAAATTTAGTAGTAACTAACTTCTTAAAAATTGCTTTCGATGGAATTTGAGATGATATTGAGAATTTAGTTTCTTTATAAAGGAAATTGAGAATTTGGAGTAATAACCTAACAGAAAGGTTATTTTGATATGTTTTTTATGTAAAAAATTAGCCTTAAAAGTTATCGAGAACAGTATTATTAATAATCATTATAGAAAATTGAAATTGTGAATTAGATTATGAAATATCGAAGAATGGGATCATTTGATTGGCAGGTATCAGCATTAGGGTTTGGTTGTATGCGTTTACCCACTGAGAAGATTAAGGATGAAGAGTCAAATCAGATAAAAACAAAAATTAATGAGCATGAATCGATTAAGATTATTCGTTATGGAATTGATAATGGGATTAATTATATTGATACAGCATGGCCATATCATGAAGGTGAAAGTGAGATAGTTGTAGGAAAAGCCTTAAAGGACGGATATAGAGAAAAAGTAAAATTAGTGACTAAAGTACCAACTTGGTTGATTGAGAACACGGATGATTTTGATGTATTTCTTCATAAACAACTTAGGAAATTACAAACAAGCTATTTAGACGTTTATCTGTTCCATGGTTTAAATAAAAGTCGTTTCGAACTTATTAAAGAGAAGGATTTAATAAGTAAAATGGAGGATGTTAGGGAAAAAGGTCTGATTAAACATATTGGCTTCTCATTTCATGATAATTTCGAAGTGTTTAAAAAGATCATAGATTTTTACCATTGGGATGCCGTTCAAATTCAATACAACTATATGGATATTAAGTTCCAAGCAGGGACAAAAGGTTTAAAATATGCTGCTGACAAAGGGATAGCAGTTATAATAATGGAACCCCTGCAAGGAGGAAAGCTTGTTAAATTATTCCCTAAAGTCGAAGATGTCCTTAACAAGGCTGAACCTAAAAGAAAATTAGCCGATTGGGCACTTCAATTTCTATGGAATCAACCAGAGGTATCAGTTGTTTTAAGTGGTATGAGTGCTGAATATATGGTAACTGAAAATCTCGAAAGTGCTGATAATTCAGGAATTAATACACTTACAGAAGATGAATTGAATATCATTTCTAATTTGAGAGCGACTTTTAAACAATATATAACGATTCCCTGTACAAATTGTGAGTATTGCCTTCCATGTCCTAATTCTGTTAATATTCCATTTAACTTTCGGATTCTTAATGATTTTATCTGGTTTGGAGAAAACGAAAGAGGAAGATATCTTGGGTTTTATAACAGAATTTTGCATAATGCAGATGAAATAGAAGAAGAAAATACTGGGAATGCAAGCGTATGTATTCAATGTGGGGAATGCCTTGAAAAATGTCCTCAGCAGATTGATATTCCTGAACTATTAAAAAAAGTAGATTTAATTTTCGGGAAAGGGAAAAAAATATCAGAAGTAATAAGTTAACAGTAATTTCATCTTAAAAATTGATCTACTTCTTCTAATAAAATTTCATAATATCAATAATATTACTTGAAAAGATCAATGTACTTATAAAGTTGTACTTTATTAGAATTTTAAAGATTAATATAAGTCTATTAAGTAGAAGAGAGAATCGTTATGAAACTTAACTGGAAACAATTTAAAAAAACTTATCCATATATTTGTGATAAATGTGATGAAATCTCCAATTTGCAAAGGGAGTATTGTGAAAAATGCGGGGCAAGTAATTTTAGGGCTGTGACAAAGGAAGATTACGAAAAAATCATGAAGGAATAAAAAAATAAAAAAATTTGAATGATTAAACTCTTATTTGGACCATTCATATTTTTCTGGTCCAGCAAACAACAATACAAAGGCAGGAATTAAGATTAATACACCACCCCAGCCCCATAATCCAAAAATTTCAATAAAAAATCCCCAAAAAAGCATCCAAGGAAATCTAAGTTTCCCCAAATTCAACACCCATCCATATAACGCATCCCAATCCATTGCTGCACATTTATTTGAAAACTTTGGTTTGATTATTATGATATCTAAGATTATAATAATTACACCCCATGCAATACTCCAAACAGGGAAAAATAACGGCGCAGGGAAAAAAGGATGGGTTGCATTCCATATGATATTACCTACTAAGACTATTAAATAGTAAGTGATTCCAATAATTGCATTAACAAGTACTATTATCCAAGCTAATTTACCAACTGTTGATACCCAACTTGCGTGTTTCCATCCTGAGGATGTGGTTTTTGGAGCTTTTGGCTCAGATTCTTCTCCCATATTTATCTACCTTAATTTGTAAAAGTTAAAAATTTTTTATTATTAGATAAAAACTCATATTTTTACATTTAAATTTTTTTAATTATTTTAATAGTTTATTATTAGGGCTTGATTAAATTATTGAAAAATAATTGCCTAGATTAGAAAGTGAATTTTTAAGCCTCATGTGGTCCAAGAATCTCTCCCACATAATAAAGCCCTACTAAATTCCCTCTAGTTTGAAATTTTCTTGAAACAAGTAAAATGATAACATGTTCATTTTCATCTAGAATTCCAATTTCTACACCAAACTTAACAGATTCTTCTATAAGGCTCTCAGCATCCAGATTAAAAAAGTCAATATTTTCAATATGAATAGGTTGAACCCCCCAAACTAAATGTAATTCGCGAGCGGTTCGTTTAAATGGTGTCATAGCAATTATAGGTAATGGAGGGCGATATTTTGATATCATACGTGCTCCAAAACCTTTTCGTGTTATTACCAAGATTTTTCCTCGAAAGTTTAATTGTTCCATTTCCTTAGCTAAAGAATGAATGGCATGACCAAGTGTTTGAGTGTGTGTTAACCTATCTGAATCATAATTATCTGAAGACCTTAAAGGTGCATGTTGACTGGCTGTTGTGGCGATTTTATTCATATATTCAACAGAATTTATTGGATATTTCCCTACTGCCGTCTCAGCAGAAAGCATAACTGCATCAGTTCCATCTATTACAGCATTAAATATATCATTGGCCTCAGCCCTGGTAGGGATAGGTGTATTAACCATTGATTCTAACATTTGTGTGGCTACTATAACTGGTTTACCTTCTTTATTACATTTATAAATAAGTTCTTTTTGTTTGATTGGAACTTGATCTGGAGAGATTTCTACTCCTAAATCTCCACGAGCAACCATAACGGCATCTGAAACTTCTAAAATTTGTTCAAAATTATCCAAGGCGACAGGTCGTTCTATTTTTGATACCAATTTGATTTCACTATTGCCATAATTTTCAAGAAGTTTCTTCACAGTAAGGACATCATCTCCATTGGATACAAATGATATCGCAACATACTCTGGATTTAATTGAGCAATAAATTCAAGATCTTTTATATCCTTTTCAGTGGGTACTTTAGTAGTCAATTCTCCGCTAGGGATATTAACACCTTTATTGTTGCTAATCAATCCTCCAGCGATTACTTCGCCAACAATATGATCTTTTTCTTTATTCTTTACCTTTATTTTTATTATTCCATCATTCACATAAAAGAAGTCCCCTTTCTTGAAACTTTTTATAAGCCCCACTAAAGGTATTGAAAATTGAGTTTGATCTCCTCCACCTTCAATTTCTTTCTCATATACTTTCACATCTTGACCTACATTTAAATTATAGGCTTGATTATTTTTGAATTGCCCAACCCGAATCTTAGGTCCTTGTATATCAGCTAGAATTCCAACATAATCATCAATTTCTCTGATTCTTTTTATTTCCTCCCTTTTTTCTTGGTGTGTACCATGAGAAAAATTCAATCTGAAGATATCGATTCCATTATCAATTAATTTCTTGAGCATTTCTTTTGAATCTGAAGCTGGGCCTAAAGTTGCAATAATTTTAATGGTATTTTCTCGAAATGACATAACTATCTTTTTTGTTAATATTTCTATTTTTTTATGAAAAATTAATTAATTTATTTATATTATTTTTGGTTAAAATTTAATGATTTTCAATTAGATTTTTTAGATTATGTAGTTTTTTTCTAAAATTCATTCTTAGATTTTTTAAATGTTTTAATGAACTCATAAATTCATCCTGAATTTTAACTTCGTTAAGAGCTAATAAGCTTATTCTGAAATTTTTAGGATAGATTGAGAATTGAATTAATTTGATACCTTTAAATTCTTTTATGTGGTTTTTTGCTAAAATTACCAAAAAATCAGAGCTTTGTGATGCTAATGTAATCACTAAGAAATATCTAACCTTTGGCTTATTCTGATAATTTTGAACCTTAATTAGATAGGTATCTTTTAATTCCTCGCTCAATTCATAAATTGCTTTAACTTTTAATATTTGATTTACTCCTTCTATCGTCTCTAAAATAGGAGGGAATCTACCTTTAAGTCTTTTACTATTTTTAATTATGTTAGTTTTGATATACGAATCTAATTCTTTATTTTTTTGTGATAGTTTTTCTTTAGACATTTTCAATTTTTTCCTTTTCTGAATTTAATTTAATAATTGAAAATTTAATATAAATCCCTAATAACAAAATTTAGATCTAGATTTTTCAGTGTTTCTTTTAAAGGGACTCCATTTTCTGGGTTCCAGCCCATCTCTTGACAATATCCCTTATAAAAATCTTTATATTCAACTGAAATATTTTTGTTTGGCCCTCTCTCATCAGGAGGATATCCAGTAATTCTTCCTGGTAATTCATTATCACTAATTTTTATGCCTTCTCGTAAGGTAAATGCTTGTCTCAAAGTTTGAATTCGCCAGCCAATTTCGATAATTTCATCCACATTCATATCCCAACCCGTTAGTGAGTTAATTAGATCAATAAGAGGATAAGGACCGAATTGTGTTGAGAATAAACATAAACCTGCACTGCTTAGCGTTTGGTGAAGACATGTAGTTAATTTTTGTGCTTTCTGCCATTTCATTTCATTCTTTTTCCATCCTTTTGGTAATTCAAATCCTTTCTGAAAGGCAGCTATAGTACCCGTATCTACAAAATCTACGCTTGCAGCTGTATGTCTACCGGGAGTGGGATCATAAGCATAAGTAAAAGCTAATGAAGGAAATATTCTAGGGTTATGCATAGCGATTTCAGAGCCTAGGGAAACCATTGCATACTTTTCGCTATTATTGCCAATTTTTTCGGTAGCAATGCGACACCCATCAGCTAAAATATCTCCTATCCCCTCACGATGTATAATTCTTTTTACTAATTCAATAATGGTTTTGGAATCACCCCACTTTAATTCCAATCCTTCCGTATCTTCCAAATTTAGAATACCATTCTTAAAACATTCAATAGCGAAGGCGACTGTTGCACCTGTTGATATGGTATCAATTGCAGCGCGATTACATAAATCATTAAGTTCGAAGATTGACATTAAATCATTATTCAGTAATAAAGCTCCAAATGCACAGCAAGTTTCATATTCAGGCAAATGAGTCTCCTCCAATTCCAACTCAGGAATTTTCAATATTGCTCCGCATTGGATTGGACAGCCATAACACCCATAATCTCTTATTTTATAGTTATGAATAATATTAGCTGATAATTCTTTCGATTTAGAAAATGGAAAATCATACATTCCTATTCCAGACCAATTCTTAATAGGAGAATCTCCTGTTTCAGCAGAAATAGTATTTGCAACGCTAGTTCCGTAATTCTGAAACATATATCTCACCATCCCTGTTGGACCAGAAAGCTTTACTCTAAAACGACGCATTAATTTTGCCAGATTTGGTGCCTTATTTAAAATATACCTTATTAATTTATTGGGCTTTTTTTCTCCCGTTTCATTGTACCTCTTTACTAAATTCATAAATTTCTCTCTATCAAAGAAATTTAATCTGTGATTTCCTTTTAAAGCGAGGGCTTTAAGATTTTTCGAACCCATTATAGCCCCTAAACCTGATCGAGCAGCGATTCGACCCTTATCATTTGCTATCCCCGAAATTTTTGATAATTTTTCTCCTGCTTGTCCGATACCTGCAACTTTTGTCGATTTACCATATTTACTTTTCAGAATTTCTTCACTTTTTACAAAATCTTTGCCCCAGATATCAGAGGCTTCCATGAATTCCTTACTTTGGTCTTTAATTATAATGTAGACTGGTTGTTGTGCTTTACCTTTTATTAAAATAGCATCATAACCACATTTTTTAATTTCAGGTCCGAATGTTCCACCACTATTAGCATCACCCCAAGTTCCCGTCAATGGAGATTTTCCTACAACCATATATCTTCCAGTCAAAGGGGCTGCTGTACTGGTGAGTAATCCTGGAAAGAAACCAATAATCGATTCTTCATTGAGAGGATCAATACGAGATTTCATATTTTCATAAATAATTTTGCAACCCAAACCATAACCTCCCAAATATTGGCGAAAAATGGTTTCTGAAAGAATACGATCTTCAAATTTATTGTTTGATAAATCTACCCATAAGATTTTACCATAGAATCCATTAGACATAGTCAAAATTTGAAAGTAGTTTTAAATTATGATTTTAATTATTTCAAGTCATATTTCAATATATATGTATCTATAATAAAAACTAGTTGATTTTAAGATGGTTGAGTTATTAGTTTTATTAAAAAGAAGATTTGTTTAGATTATGACGTCAAAAATATTTCATGAAACTGATGGGGATTTATCAATTCTAAACGGAAAAAGAATTGGTGTGATTGGATATGGGAATCAAGGAAGATCACAAGCTTTAAATATGAGAGATTTAGGAGTATCAGTAATTATTGGCAATAGAGACGATAATTATAGGAAAAGAGCAGAACAAGATGATTTTGATACATACACAATTGCGGAAACTGCTAAACTAGCAGATTTTCTAATTTTTTTAATCCCAGATGAAATTATGAAAGAAGTTTTTGAAAAAGACCTTCGCCCTAATCTCAAAAGAAATCAGGCTTTAGTTTTTGCAAGTGGATATAATATTGCTTTTGGTTTAATACAACCTCCTCAAGATATCGATGTTTTGCTGATCGCTCCAAGAATGATAGGGATAGGGGTTAGAGAACGCTTTTTAAATAAAAAGGGTTTTTTTAGCTTTATAGGAATTCATCAAGATGCCTCAGGTGAAGCAAAAGAAAGATTATTAGCTTTAGCTAAAGGAATTGGTGCTTTAAGTAGAGCAGGAGTCGAAGTTACTTTCAAACAGGAAGCTGTATTAGATCTTTTCACAGAACAAGCTTTTGGGCCCGGTTTTGGCCAGATTTTAATGGGATCAGTTAATACTTTAGTGGAAACAGGATATCCCGCTGAAGCAGTGTTTATAGAACTTATTTATTCTGGAGAAATGAGTTATACCTTTGACAAAATGACTGAATTTGGTTTGATAAATCAAATGGACTTTCATTCTCAGACATCACAGTATGGATCTATAACTCGAGCTATCAAATTTAGAAAAGTTTCTAAAGATGTTAGACAATTACAAAGAGAAGTTCTTACTGACATTGAGAGTGGAGAATTTGCTAAAGAATGGGAAAGAAAATTGAGCAAGGTGAAGTTTAAACTTTTAAAATTTTTGCGGTCTAAAATTAGATTTGCTAAAATTGAGAAGGAGGTTAGAAAGAATCTGAATTTACCTATAAATGAACTATTTTCAGAAATTAATTTTTCTGAAAAAGAGATTGGACAACACGAGGAGTTTAACAAGGAAATAAAAGCCTTTAAAGATTTTTATAAAGATCTTTAGTTTTTTTTAACTATTTCATCTTTTGGTCGACACTTATAAATGGTCGAAACTTATAAATATGTCTTTTTTTTTAATATATTGTTTTAAATTAATATCTGCGAAATTTAGAAAGAGCCATTTATCAATACAATTGAATTATCAAAACTAAATTTCGAAATTCTTTTCCAATAAAACCAATCTAGTTAAGTAATAAAGCTTAATCCAATATATTCGTGAGGAGTTCCATGTCGCTAATGCCAACTATAAAAAAAGATAAGATGAGTTTTAGTAAGTATATTGATTGGGACAAATTTGAAAATTGCTTCTACAACAATATTTACTTAGATGATTACAAGATAGTTATTAAAATGCCTTTAATTCCAAGTAATAGATTTAAAAAAGATATAAAAATCAAGAGATTTGATTTAACCAAATATACTTATTTAGTTTCATACGATTAATTATTTACATTAATCATCTGATTAAATATAATAATAATTAGATCAGACCTTTTTCTTTAAGATATTGATTCCAACATGAAAAACAGATAAAATTTTCCTTATCTGTTTTTACTAGATCCTTAATGGCTCTAATCATTCCACACTTTTTGCATCTTTTTTTCATTATTGAAACCATTTATTTGAATAGCTTTATTTGGATAAATTATTTAATTTTTATATTTTATACATTATTTTATTATAGTTATTTTGAATTTTTATAAAAAAAGTGAAAGAAATCCATAGTTCGAGCAAAATTTATAAGGTTTAGAAATAATTAAGCACAATTGCTTAATAGAGGGCGAAATCCAATGTTTAGCTCGAATAAATGGAATCCTTCAGTTTCTTAATATAACAATCAATTTCGTGAAATAAATACGTTAATAAATAAATCTTTGTTTGTATCATTGACACGAAATAGCTTAAAGCTTCGACAAAATTCTTACAAAGATTATTATTCGAAAAATTTTAATTATTCGAAAGTGTTTAATCTCGATCAATTTTAGGTATTTTTTTATTCTATTCAAACTTTTCAACTTTAAGTCTTTTCTCTCTTCAAAATCTTGAGTTATTTTCTGAGTCAATACTAAATTATTAAAAAAATAGAAAAGTGTCGAAAACTAGGTTATTAAAAAGGATAATAAAACTAGAACTTAGAATGTTTGAAAATGTAAGGACTTTTAAGCCTTCTTTATGTCAAGAAAAACCAGAAATCTTTAAACTAATGAGAGAGATGAATTATAGCGTATTATCTATAAATACTCTTAAATCATATTTCAAGGATCTAAAAACGGCAAAAGGAAAAGGAAGGAATCTTCTGACAGAAAAATATGCTCGAATGAGCGATTTAATCCCCCCACTTAAGCTTAACCTCCTTATCCCTGAAATTGTTTTGATAGAATCAAAATGGATGAAAGATTTTTCTCTACAATACCCTTTAATAGCAAATTATAGACCAGATTATTTTTCTAGATATCTCTCTTGCGAATTAGAGACATATTCTGATAATTCAATTGAATTGTATTTAAATGACCTTAAAAAAGCAAAAAATATTGGAATTAACTTAGCTAATGAAAGATTTGAATATCTGATTAGGAAATTAGGTTATAATTCTTTGGAAGATTTTAATTCAAAAAGAGAAAAACAAAAGAGATTGTAATCATTATTTTTTACAAAATAAAATTATATTTGAGTTTTAAAACACTTTAGAATTCTTTTTTGTGGTTATAAGAACATAATTTTTTTTATCCATTATTCTGTATCATTTAATAATGAATCAACACGTTTAGCAAACTCTTTTGCAGGTTTATAAGATTTTATAATCCATACAAGACCAATAGGTACAACTATTATCATTAACAAATATAAAGGCCAAAGTATTATTATATTTACACCTTCTAAGGCATATAGTATAGAACTGATAATTATTAGCGCCACAATGCTACAAAGCATAACTATTTTAAGGTAAATCCCTCCCACTAATCTAATGTGAAGAAAAGATTTTTTCCCTCCAATTTGTGAGAAGTAAGCTCTTTTTAGAAGAGGTTTATCCTCATCAGTTAATTGATTTTGGAAGTTATTTAATAGTACAAGAACTCTTTTTCCGAGTATTGATACTTCATAAAATCCCTTCGTATCTTTTTGAATAAATCCAGTTAGCAATTTAAGGTGATAATTTAATTTCCCTGAACTTATTGAGAAGTAATTTAATAAATTAGTATAAGTTTTAGGCTTCTCTTCTACTAATCTCAAAATTTCTCTTCTAATTTCGTGATTTAAAGCATTTATAACAACATCTTCAGTTGGAAAATACATACTTGATTCCTTTAGATCTTATTAAAATTCTTTATATTAGATTAAGATTAAGATTTAAAAAAATATTCTATGTAAAAAAGTGAAAATTTAATCTTTTTAACTTAGCTTTTCATTTTCAGAAGCATGAAAAGAGCTTCTTTTCAATTTTCCGAAAAGAAATAAACCCATTATTGAAAATACAACAGAGATTCCTGATAATAATCCTTCTATAAAAGCTATGGAACTTATGTTTGGTCCAAAATAATGCAATATAGTAGATATTATGTATAATGTAATTCCAACTGCCAAAAAAGTCTTAATTTCTAATAGATAATTACCTTTCAGCCTTTTTATTAACGTAGATTACACCTATAATCATCATAATTTATTTAAAATATTGAAAGATTGGAAATTAATAAAAATTTTTGAAGAATTTTTTTTTTAATTTTGTTTAAAATATTTTACATAATTATGTCTCTTTTAAAAATCTCCAAAATTAAAAATAAAAAAGATAATTTAGTCTCTAAAGCCATAATATACATTAATTAAGAGTAATAGTGTATCTCTGAGAGAAAGATTGATAAAAGGAATTGTTAGAATAACAATATTGAAAGAGTATAACAT